>CAZSKN010000036.1:0-22237 GCA_964607445.1 uncultured Caulobacterales bacterium | reverse complement strand
CGTGTCGGAGGCGCAGGCTGTTCTGCGCAAAAGTTTATCTTATCGAGCCCCGCCACTCGGGATATGTTATGTCATGACGATGGGAAGAGTTGTTTTTCATAATAACGTGTGGCCCGGGCTGGGTCATGTGGATGCATAGCCTCGCCGCAGGATATAAATCCCATATCGGTATGAAATGCATGCGAGACCGGGTTGTCAGGTTGCGTGAAAACATCACACACCAAGCGGGGATAGCCATTGGCTTTGGCAAAACGTGTGACGTCTTCATAAAGCGCGCGGGCATAGCCTTGACGGTGTGCGTTAGGGGCAATGATAACACGGTCTATATAAAAATAGCGGCTGAACTTTTGCGATAGCCAGCCTAGGTTCCAGTGGTCCGGGTAATCAACAGTATGGTCATACCCCCATAACACACCCTCAGCCCCATTGATTTGTTTTCGATAGAGACTGCGATCGAGTACAAAGTCCAGAGCGTTCGCATCAAGCGGCGATAACCAATGTACAAATTCCTGATTTAGACGCAGGATATTGGCACGGTGGGAATTCAGTATGGGAGCTATCAGCGGCGGGGTTTTGGTCATTGGCGGGAGCAGGTCATTGGCAGGTTTCGCGGTCGGGACAAGGGGCTAGATTTGAGCCGCATGCACGCCCCGCATAAGGGCTCGCGCAACACACCGCGCCGCCGCGGCACCGAGATCGGCTAACTCCACGGGCGTTTCACAGGCGCCCCCTTCTGTAGAGAGGGCAAAGATTGTATCGCCGTCTAAAGGCGTATGCGCGGGTTGAACGGCCATGGCGATACCGTCTTGCGCCATCATGGCAATGCGCTTGAGCTGTTTTTGTGATAAATCTGCATTTGTGATGACGGCCCCGATAACAGTGGATTGCGCAGATTGATTTTGCAAAGATTTCAAGACCGAGAGCTTGGTATCTGTCGGGGCTATCAGATTGTAATTTTGCGGTGGGCGTTGACCGCCAAATTCGCCGTTTATTTCATATGGCCACGCCCATGGACAGTGAGTGCCGGGCATATAGGGGGATCCAACCGGATTGGCCGCAATCAGAGCGCTTATAATATGCGTACCCATAATTTCAGAGGCCGTGCCAAGTCCGCCGGCGTAAAGCCCCGCTGTTGCACCAAATCCTGCCCCCACGGCCCCTATAGGGCAGTGTGTATTTGCGGTTTTACAGGCTTCTATGCCAAGGGCGTGAAAGGGCGGGGTTAGCCCCCACGATTTATCGCCACCATTTGCATTATCAAATAAAATAGCGCTGGGGACGATCGGGCTGACGGGTATCGGAGCCGGACCGGGGGCATAGCCTTGTCTACGGGCGCCGAGATAGGCGCAAACGCCGTCAGCGGCGGCCAGACCATATACCGAGCCGCCTGATAAACATATTGCATGCACATGTTCGATGAGGCCGCCGTCCTGCAATGTATCGGTTTCGCGCGTGCCAGGCCCACCACCGCGGATATCCACAGCGCAACGGGTCGGTGTGTCCGGCAATATAACCGTGACGCCGGTTTTGACATTCACATCATGTGCGTGACCAAGCCGGATACCTTCGATATCAATGAGGCTATTGGTTGGGCCTGATTTCAAGGGTGTATTTGTCATAATTTCAATCTTTGACGAGGTGAGGGACGTGAACGGCTAGGATGCGGCTTTTTCCATGGCCGCAGCTAATATCACATCCTTTTGCGTTACGCCGCCCGCATCATGTGTGGTTAAGGTGACATCGACGCGATTATAGACATTATACCATTCGGGATGGTGATCCATCTTGTCCGCAATAATGGCAATTTGTGTCATAAACCCGAAGGCGGCGGCGAAATCCTCAAATTTAAAAACCTTAGTGATGAAATCATCCCCGCCGGTCCATCCAGATAGGTCCCGGGCTACGTCTTTTGGGTTTAATAATGTCATATGATCTCGCAATATTTATGTTCTCGAATATTAGGGTGCTCCGTCATACCATAATGTCTTGAAATGACAGGGCCTTTAATAATTTTCTGACCCAGCTTACAGTATGTTGAATTTAATGGCGAGCGATAGTCTGGCATATGACGATATGTAAAGGACATATTCTGGACACAAAACCGCCGTATTATGACCACATTTGCTCATCTAATATGACAGTAAGGTTAGAAGGTTAAGTGCAGTTTAAATTCAGAGAACTGTTGGGTTACGCTATTTTCAGGCTATAAGAAGGAAATATTATGGGGACCCTTGTTTTGTCCAATAACTTCTTGCAATGGTACGCTAAATTACAGCTTTTACAATGTGATTTCGGGGCCGCCCGACCCGTTTCGCGGCGTCTATCCCTCTTGGCAAAGATCGGGTTAGGCCTCGCGCTTTTATTTATTACGGTACAATCGCTTGTACCGTCGTCAGAGAGCCTGGCGCCGGCATTATCCGATAAGCTGTTACATCTTGTGGCCTATGCCGGGGTCGCCGGACTCGCCGGAGCGGCTTGGCCGAAATTATCCTTGAAAAAAATATTTATAGGGGCTGTGGTGTGGGGTCTTATGATTGAAATTTTACAAATGGTAATGCCATTTGGCCGTGAAGGGTCGGTATTGGATATTGTGGCCAATACGATCGGGGCCGGGATGATGTGCGGAGCTTGGGCTTTGGTTGCCGCTCTGTTTTTAAATTCTAAAAACGGGTCAAATATTTCAGGTTTTTGACCTGAAATATTTAGTTTTAAAAATACTTTTGAGGTTTTTAAAGAGTCTCCGGAGTTGGCGTGTTTTTTGCACCCCGATCTGGACATAATGTATCGCAGCGCAAAGCTGTGTGTTTTGAAAGGTAAAGGTGATGACGATATCTAAACGGTCTCTTGTCAGTGTTTCAACAATATTGGCCAGCGTGGCTTTCGCCTCGCACGCATTCGCCAGTAGTGGTGGATCCTATACGGGATATACGCCGGATTTATTGCCGCCAAACCCAAGTTCAGGCAAATGCTATGCGCGCGTAGAAGTGCCGGCACAATATAGCACAACATCTGAACAAGTGGTGGTTGAGGAAGCTGTAACGCGCGTAGATATTACGCAAGCTGTATTGGCTCCGCGTCAGGAAAAAGTACTTATTAAAGAAGCGAGTACCCGCTTCAAAGTGCGTCAGCCCAGCTATAAATCCGTGACTGAACGCGTCATGACGCGACCCGCCTATGACAAATTATCGGTATCCCCGCCTCAATTTAAAACGATTACAGAAACGGTTCAAACATCAGCGCCCCGCCTTGTATGGAAACGTGGGAACCCCGGACGGCTACGTGCGCAGGGGTATACCATCCATTCAACAGCCGATGCCGGTGTTGGCGGACGTGGATATAGTTCGACGACGCAATTCGGTCAGATCGGCGGAACACAGTGTGGAGATACATGTGAAATCTGGTGTTTGGTTGAAGCGCCCGGCGAGACGACGAAATATAACCGTCGGGTCTTGGCGTCTCCGGGACGGGTTAACCGCACAACCGTACCTGCGCGTTACCAAACTATCCATAAACAAGTCGTGTCGGACCCGGGCGGCGTTCAAGAAGTGCCTGTGCCGGCTCAATATCGCACGATTACGGTAGAAGACCTTGTCACTCCCGGTGGTGAAACCAGTACGGTAATCCCGCCAAAATATGGTGATGTGGCCAAGAAAGTCCTGGTGAGCCCGTCACGTTATGAATGGCGCGAAGTGATTTGTAAGCCCGGAACAGGGTCAATTCGTAGCGGGTATAGCTCCGGCGCAACTCATGCCAGCTCGACGTCGCATAATGTGTCTTCTGGGTCTTCACATTCAAGCAGTTCACACTCTGGCCATAGCTATTCCGGCGCTTCTGCACATTCTACCCGCAGCCATGGGACCAGCGGCGTCCATTCAACCTCCGGCTATACACAGTCGAGCCCGAAAGTTTATGGCTCTAGTCAGCCTTCTGTGAGTTATTCAAACCCTTCGGTTAACTATTCCAAACCCTCAGTGAGCTATACAACTCCGTCTGTAACAGACCCGCATAGTCGTACAATTGGAAGTGGTTCTTACGGTTCTGGCTATCCCAAGATTACGTCGGATAACCTTCAAGCTTATGAAGACGGACGCCTGCGGGGGCCCAAGCGTGTGAAACGCGATTGGTAATCCACAGCGTTATGCCAACGCACTTACGGAGAGATTAAAATATAAAAGGCGGCCTTGGGCGGCCTTTTGTTTAAGGGGTATAGGCTTATTTTGTGCTGGCTATAGGGGTTTAAGATAGATAAATTCGCGGTCAATATGTGTGCCAACGGGGAAGTCATATTCATCGATTTTCCTAAAGCCGTGCTTTTGATAAAGCCGCTGTGCCCCGGTATTTTCGAAATAAACTCCTAATATCATTTCGGGAAATTTCTGTTCGCGCGCATATTGGATGCTGTGCAATAGTAGCGCTTGGCCATAACCATGTCCGTGAAAGGTTTGCGCGACATATAGCTGGCTGATTTCTAGGGCTTTGGGATAAAGGGGCTGGCTTGGGAGACTGTTTTTTCCGGCCTTGCAATAGGCAATAATAGGATGTGTTTCGTCGTGCTTATCCCTGATAAGCCAGATTTTATGATGGGGCGAGGTGATAGCCTCGGCATACCCGGTTTCCGAGCGTGTTTTTTGTAAGAATAAAGCCAGATTGTCCGGCGTATACATATGACCGAAGGTGTTAATAAAACTGGCCGCAGCAAAGGCGGCCAGATCAGAAACATCATTTAAAGTGGCGAGATGAATATCCATTCACTGGCGCTTATAAAGCTCGATATTAGCCGTCTTTAACAGCTGCTTTTGTCGCCGTTTCATAGTCTTTTGTAATTTTAACAACGACGCCTGATAAAGCAATGAGCCCGATAAGGTTGGGAGCTGTCATCGCCGCAGAGGCAACGTCGCCAAGTCGCCATACAAAATCGACTTCCTGCACGGCTCCAAACCAGACGGCCGCGCACCATAAGATACGGAATACCATGAAATTCGTGGCCCCTGTAAGATAGCCCAGAGCGCGTTCGCCGTAATAAGACCAGCCTAATATTGTTGTGAAGGCAAAGACGACCATGGAAATCGCAATGATCCATGCGCCGCCCGGCAGGGCTTGTGTAAAAGCAATGGAGGTAAGTCGCGACACATCGCCTTTGGATAGGGCTTCGCCGTCGAGTACGGCGAGAGAAAGCTTTTGAGAGCTATCTTGAAAGCCTGCAAATGTACCGTCACCAAGGGCCGCCACAGAGGTAAACTCCAGACCGGGGAGGGTTAAGATAACCAAAGCCGTCATGGTACAAATGATGAGCGTATCGATAACGGTACCCAGCATGCCGATACGGGCTTGTGTAACCGGGTCTTTTATGGTGGCCGCAGCATGGGCCATAGGTGCAGAGCCTTGGCCGGCTTCATTGGAAAACAGCCCGCGCGCCACGCCAGCGCGAATAGCGGCAATGACCATGGCCCCGACAAATCCACCCGTGGCGGCTTTACCATTAAAGGCATAACCAAAAATATCCCCAAAGGCTCCCGGTACAGCTTTATAATTGGCAATAATGATAAAACCGGCCAGAATAATATAAATGACAGCCATGGTCGGAATAAGCTTTTCGGCCACTTTACCAATGCCTTTAATGCCGCCAATGATGACTGCAAAGGTAATGGAAGCTAGCAAAAATCCGGTGAATACTGTTGGCATGCCGCTGCCTTTAAAGAGGGATAAGTCATTCGTGGCACTGCTCACGGCGCCCGCTACAGCATTGGCTTGTATCATATTACCCGTGACAAAGGCGGCAAACAAAGCACCACAGGCAAACAGGATCGCCAGCCATTTCCATTTTGGCCCCATACCCTGTTCAATATAGTACATAGGTCCGCCGACATAAGCGCCTAATTTGTTTTTGGTACGAAAATGAACCGCCAGCAAGCTTTCCGAATATTTAGTCGTTATACCTAATATGGCGACCACCCACATCCAGAACACAGCCCCCGGACCGCCTATACCGATAGCGGTTGCCACACCGACAATATTTCCCGTACCCACGGTTGCCGCTAATGCGGTCGCGAGCGCTTGGAAAGGCGTAATTTCACCTTCATTACTATCGGGTTTTGCAAACATCATTTTGAAAGATGAGGGTATCCGCCGTAAGCATATCCCTGCCGTAATGATGGTTAGAAATAGACCTGTTCCTAATAGCAAAAGAGTTAAAGGGCCTGACCATAAAAAGTCACTAAAACTAGAAATTCCGTTTTTGAAGGCCTCCCATGCCGGGAAGGATTCTGCTTGTAAAACGAGTTTAAATTGCGCGTGCGCAATGTTGATTAAATTGGTGGTCATACCACATCCCCATGAAGATTGTTATGATTATGAGTTCGGGGCGCACCTTAAGGCGTGTTAGCCAGTTCGCCAAGGTAAAAACCTGAATTCTACACTTTTCAAACCCCGTGTAGTAGTATAGGGCAATCCAGCTCTTATTGACAGGAATGATTCATGTTTGAAGCTCTGCAAGCCCGCCCTCCGGATGCAATTATGGCCTTAATGGAAATGTGTAAGGCCGACCCTCATCCCGATAAAATTGATCTGGGTGTCGGTGTCTATAAGGACGAAGCCGGGCATACTACTATTTTAAATTCAGTCAAAGCGGCTGAAAAACTATGGTGGCAAGAAGAACAGAGCAAAACCTATGTCTCGACGGTCGGTAACACTGAATTTCGGCGGCTTATGCTCGAGATGATATTAGGTACGGATAATGCCGCTATCAAAGAAAGCCGGATTGCCAGTGCGCAAGCGGCAGGTGGGTCTGGCGCGCTGCGATTAGGAGCAGAAGTCCTAATGGCGACAGGTGCCAATCCAACGGTATGGGTTAGCACACCGACATGGGCTAATCATATCCCTTTGATTTCATCTGCCGGATTGAACCTACAAACCTATCCTTATTATAACCGGGAAACCTTAGGTGTCGATTTCGACGATATGCTGGCACATTTGTCAAACCATGCCACGTCTGGAGATGTGGTTTTGGTGCATGGCTGTTGTCATAATCCTACGGGCGCTGATCTTGCGCCGCAGGAATGGGACCGTTTATCAGATCTAATAATCGAAAAAGGCCTAATTCCATTTGTTGATTTAGCCTATTTTGGCTTGGGTCGCGGCATGGAGGCGGATACATACGGCATTCGCAAGATCGTCGATATGTGCCCGGAAGTGCTTTTGGCAGCCTCATGTTCCAAGAATTTTGCGCTCTACCGCGAGCGCGTAGGCTTAATTGCCGTGATCACAAAAAATGCCGCCACGGCTAAAATCACGCAAAGCCAACTCGGGGCTATTCAACGTAAAATAATCTCTATGCCGCCTGATCACGGTGCGGCCTTAGTTGCCCGTATTTTAGGGGATGAAGCGTTACGGGCGGACTGGATAGCAGAACTGGATATCATGCGAAACCGTATGCGGGATTTACGGGCTTTGTTATCCGACGCTTTAAATGTGCAGGGTGGCGAGGCCATCGCACGAGCGATAAAAGATCAGAACGGAATGTTCTCAACCCTACCGCTTACTCAAGCGCAGGCCGAACGCTTGCGCTCTGAATATTCGATTTATATTTTAAACTCTGGACGCATGAATATTGCTGGCGCGAATATGACGAATATTCCAAGACTCGCCGAAGCTATTTTGGCGGTACTTTAAACAATGTCAAAATCGTCCGGACGATAAGCTGGGTCTGGATATTGTGGATCCATTTTTTGCAGTGTGTCTTTAACAATACCGCTGATGATCGCGCCGCGTGTTGACCGACTGTCAGAGGGTATCACATGCCAGGGTGCATGCTCTGTTGAGGTGCGCGCTACCATGGTCTGATAAGCGTCCATAAAGTCCGGCCATAAGGCGCGGTCGTCCAAATCCCCCGGATTGAACTTCCAGCGTTTGTCAGGATTTACGAGGCGGTCTCTTAAACGTTCGCCTTGGGTTTCTTTGGAAATATGAAGCATGAATTTCAGAATATGTGTTCCATTTTCCGTCAGATGTTTTTCAAACTGATTGATCTGGTCATAGCGCTGGTCAATGGCATCTTTAGGGGCATAATTTCTAACCTTAACCACCAGAACATCTTCGTAATGTGATCGGTTGAACACGGTGATTTGGCCCTTAGACGGGCAGTTTTGATGTATACGCCAAAGATAATCATGGGCGCGTTCAATTTTGCTGGGCGCTTTGAAGGCCGCGACATTGACATTCAACGGGGGGGTTCGGTGGAAAATCGCTGCCGTTGTCCCGTCTTTGCCTGATGTATCCATGCCTTGTAATACAATCAGCAAGCTACGCTCGGCCTCGCCGTAAAGTTTGTGGGCAAGAGGAGCAATGGCCTTGGCATTTGTCTTTGTGACGGCCCGTGCGGCTTTTTTATCATCATATATATCGACGCGCGTGGCGCATTCAGAGAGATTAAAGCTACTTCGGGGTGTTACAAGAAAGGCATTTGTCATAATTATTTTCCAAGGGTTAAAACAGAGGGTTAAAACAGATCGGCCAAGTCAATCTTTAATGGGTCTCTAATGTGGCTCTCTAATAGGATGAAGACGAAAATAACGACAGCGCTCAATTCTGTAAATTGCCAGATGGCGGTGTTGAACACAGCGCGTGCGGGCGTCATTTTTCAAGAGCGCCTTAAAATGCATGTCATCTAGAGTTTGCATAGGCGTCATCTTGACGGTTCATAAGCTAAAAGAAAAGTCCGAAGTTTTTCTTGTACGCGATTACGATAGGGTTTTACCGGGCCTAAGGGGTGTTTGAAAAGTCTGGCCGCATCATATGAGGCTATGCCATAGGGCAGACAACTCGGCTACTGGCGCGATATGCGGGTTTGATACAGGCTTCACGAAAAACTTATTCGTATTCCCGTAGATTTGTCTTATATTGACGTGAAAGCGAAATTATCATGATGAAACCTGTCCTTATATTGTCTTGCCTTGTCTTTTCGACGTGTTCAAATTCAGGTCCCAGTGCGACGACGCTGGCAGACACTTCTCAAACGCAATCGCAAACACAAGCTTCGACACCGGCAGTGGAACCCTCATCCGCTGAAACAGTGGTCCCCCATGCTGGTAGGTGGAATATCTTACCTTCCGAGAGCTATATAAAATTTAGCGCTAAACAGACAGGTGACTCATTTACAGGTGAGTTTTCAAACTTTTTTGTTGATATCATATTCGATCCGGACGCTCTTGCGCAGGCCTTTGTGCGTGCCGAAATAGATATGTCGTCTTTTGATGCGGGTAATAGTGACCGCAATGGAGCCTTGCCGGGTAAAGACTGGTTTTACATTAAGAAATTTGCGACAGCCGTGTTTACCTCGGATAATTTTACCGCCCGTGGTCAAGATGCATATGAAGCACGTGGTCAATTGGAACTGCGTGGCATATCCAAGCCTCTGGTCTTGCCATTCGTCTTGTCTATTCGGGATGATCGCGCCGATATGACCGGAAAAATCACTTTAAACCGGGGAGACTTCGGCGTGGGTCAAGGCGCATGGGCGACAGATGAGTGGGTGAGCCTTAATGTGGACGTTGATGTTAAAATTGCCGCCACGCGTTAAGGCTTACTCCAAGCTTTCTTTAAGCATTTCCAAGTCTAGCCACTCGCTTTCATAGCTTTCCAAGCTTGCTTTTTCTTGTTCGAGTGCCGCTATGACCTCATTGAACTCTGTTGGGTTATTTGAAAAAAATGTGGGATCAGATAGCTTGGTTTCAAGTGCGGTAATCTTTGTTTCACAAGCGGATATTTCAGCCGGTAATTTTTCCAGACGATGTTTGTGCTTGTAACTTAATTTTGCCGATGATTTTTTCGAGCCTAGAGGTCTGGTTTTATCAGGAGAGGAACTATCGCTTTGTTTGTTATCTGACGCGCGGGCTTTTACGCCAAAGCCGCGCTGGTTGACCATATCCTGATAGCCCCCGGCGTAGATTTGCCATTTAGCTTTTCCCTCATAGCCGATAATGCGCGTGACCGTACGATCAAGAAAATCGCGGTCATGGCTGACGACTATGACTGTACCCGGATAATCGGCCACTACTTCTTGTAATAAATCCAGAGTTTCGAGGTCCAGATCATTTGTGGGTTCATCAAGTACGAGAAAGTTTGACGGGAGGCGGAGTCCGCGCGCGAGTTGTAAGCGTCCTCTTTCTCCGCCTGACAAGGCTTGGATAGAGGTGCGGGCCTGTTCCGGGGCGAAGAGGAAATCCTTCATATATCGGATCACATGCAAAGATTTATCGCCGACGATCACCTTATCTCCGCCTCCGTCCGTAAGGGCTTCGGACAGGCTCCATTCAGGATTAAGGGTTTCACGTTTTTGATCAATAACAAGCGGTTGAAGATTAACGCCCAATTCAATAGATCCTGAGTCTGGGGTCATATCCCCCATGATTAATTTTAATAAGGTTGTTTTGCCAGAGCCATTTGGTCCGACAATCCCGATACGTTCGCCGCGTGAAATTTTGATAGAAAAATCATCAATGATCATACGTTCGCCAAAACTTTTCGATACCGATTCCAGCTTGGCTACAGATTTTCCCGATTTCGTCGCCTCTGTTGTCGTAAAACTCACGGCTCCGCTCTGTTGACGTTGATCTTTAACTTGTTGGCGTAAGCCCGCTAAGTCCTTAAGGCGTCTAACATTACGTTTGCGTCGTCCGGACACGCCATGCACGACCCAGTGTTGTTCGCGGTGAATTTTACGGTCGAGTTTATGACGCTCGCGGGTTTCATGTTCGAAAAATTCATCACGCCAGTCTTCGAAATATGAAAAGTTTTTCTCGATCAAATGCGTTTTACCACGGTCTATCCAAACTGTATTCTTCGAGAGTTTTTCGAGAAAACGTCTGTCATGCGATATCAGGATCAATGCGGTTGACATCGGGGTTAATTCGTCTTCTAGCCATTCGATGACCGGCAGGTCGAGATGGTTGGTAGGCTCGTCCAGCAGTAAGATATCAGGTTCAGGTGCCAAGGTGCGCGCCAGCGCCGCGCGACGGGCTTCCCCACCCGATAGGTGGGTTGTAACGTTATGGCCTTCTATACCCAATGCGTCTAAAAGATAGGGGACGCGATAGGCTTGGTCTGCGCCCTCCAGCCCGGCTTCGACATAGTCCGCAATGGTGGCATAGGCGGTGAGGTCTGGTTCTTGGGGTAAATAACGCAGGGTCGTCCCCGGCTTTAAAAAACGCTCCCCGCTATCCTGTTCCACATGACCTGCCGCAATTTTCAATAAGGTGGATTTACCGGACCCGTTACGACCCACCAGACATAAACGATCACGCGGCATGACTTTTAAATCCGCCCCTTCCAGTAAGGGTGTACTGCCAAAGGTAAGGTGAATATCTGTAAGGGTGAGGAGAGGGGGAGGGCTCATATTAGACGGTATCTCATAAAGCCTTGGGGGTTGGGCGTGCTTGAAGCGCTGTCCGCAATCCGTCTTGCCATGTGGGAAGGCGGTAAGAAAATGCCGTTTCGAAATCGGATAAATCTAAAACCGAATAGGCCGGCCTTTGGGCGGGCGTGGGGTAATCCCGTGTGGGAATAGGCGTTACAGTGCAGTCAATACCAGCATATGCGAATATAGCGCGCGCAAAGGTGTACCAGCTAATCGGGTCGCCGCTATTGGTGACATGAAAAATCCGCGGGTTCGTGTTATGCGTCCTCAAATCCAGAGGCTCATTTGGCTCTGGGCGTAAAACCTGTAAACAGGCCTCGGCTAAATGGCCGGCATAGGTGGGGCGTCCAATCTGATCGTCAACCACAGTCAGAGTGTCGCGCTCTGTTCCCAGTTTCAACATGGTCGTTAGAAAGTTTTTGCCCTTTTCGTCATAGACCCATGACGTCCGTATTATTGTGGTGTTCCCGCCGGTTTCAAATAAGGCCCGTTCGCCCTCAGCTTTCGTGTGCCCATATCTGTTCACCGGGTCACATTTATCACATGGTTTATAAGGGGTGTCGGCCATGCCATTAAAAACATAATCCGTAGAGAGGTGAATAAAAGGAATATCGCGCGATTTGCAGGCTTGAGCCATAAAATTCGGGGCGTATGTATTGAGGTTCTGAGCAAGGTCTATTTCGGTTTCCGCCGTATCAACCTGCGTATAGGCACTGGCATTTATAACCGCGCGCCCGGAGCTTTTTTGTATAATTTCTGCAATAGATTGAGGTGTTTTTGCTAAATTGATATCCGCAGAGCCGATAAGCTCAAAATGTATTGACTTCTGAACACAGGCTTTTTGCAAAGCTCTCGAGAGCTGTCCGTTACGGCCAATAATCAAAATTTTGGACATAGCTGTGATTACGGTGTGTTGGTCTTTAAGCCAAGGCGTGAACCTACTTTTTCACGGCCTAACAAAGGCTGCCACCAGTCTTTATTATCAATATACCATTTCACCGTGGCCTCAAACCCTTCGTCAAACCCGATACGCGGCTCCCACCCCAATTCCGCTTTGATCTTATCGGCATTGATGGCATAGCGTCGGTCATGTCCCGGACGATCTGTGACAAAGCGAATGCTTTCCTTGTGTGACGTGCTATCGGAACGGGGGGCCAGCCTGTCCATAATCTCACAGAGGGTACGGACAAGGTCAATATTTTTACGTTCATTATTGCCGCCGATATTATAGGTCTCCCCTATGGTGCCGGCGTCCAAAACGGTGAGCAAAGCTTCGGCATGATCATCAACATAAAGCCAGTCGCGAATATTTTCACCCTGACCATAAACAGGAATGGGTTTCCCCGCGAGGCATTTTAATATGACCACAGGAATAAGCTTTTCTGGAAATTGGTACGGGCCGTAATTATTTGAACAATTGGTTATGATCACGGGCAGGCCGTAAGTGTGATGCCACGCCCGTACAAGATGGTCACTCGCAGCCTTGGAGGCGGAGTAGGGGGAGCTAGGTGCATAAGGTGTCGTTTCACTAAAGGCCGGGTCTTTAACATCTAAATCGCCGTAAACTTCATCGGTTGAGACATGGTGGAACCGGAAATTTTGAGACTTTCCTGTCCCCATCCAATAGGTTTTAGCCACGGATAATAGGTTAAATGTGCCGATGATATTGGTCTGGATGAAATCTGACGGGCCATCAATCGACCGGTCAACATGTGATTCGGCGGCAAGATGCATAATGGCATCGGGTTGATAGGTTTTGAAAATTTCGTCCACGGCGGTAATATTGCAGATGTCGACGGCTTCGAACCTATAGGACGGGTCTAGGGCAATGTCGGTTAAATTGTCCAAATTTGCAGCATAGGTGAGACTGTCAATATTGACGATTTTACGGCCTTGTTTAACCGCTTGGCGGATGACAGCCGAGCCGATAAAACCTGCTCCACCTGTTACGAGTAATGTCATGGTGCGGTCTCAAAGGGGGAGGTGAAATCTGCAAATAAAGGCGCCAGAGCATCTTTGTCAGATATGGCTGGAGCATTATCACCTAATCCCCACTCTATCGCGAGGTCAGGATCGTTCCACAATACGGCGCCTTCGCTGGCTTTATTATATCCGGCTGTAACTTTGTAAAGAAATTCGGTATTTGGTTCCAAGGTCGCATAGCCGTGTAAAAATCCCGGAGGCACCCAGAATATATTGCGATTGGTTTCGGTGAGATCGACACTGATTTTATCGCCATAACTTGGCGAGTTTCGGCGTATGTCAACAATGACGTCCCGCACGGATCCGCGAATACAGCGTACAAGCTTTCCCTGATCATATGGCGGGGCTTGATAGTGTAATCCGCGAACCGTGCCCGTCTTGTGCGACAAGCAGTGATTATCTTGAACAAATGCCAGCGTCACACCTGTCAATGTAGAAAATCTTTCTGCATTAAAGCTTTCCATGAAAAACCCACGCTCATCTTTGTGAACCGTCGGCGTTATCAGGACCGGGCCCTGTATATGGAAAGTCTCTAAATTCATGGGCTGGTGACTAACTTTCCGATTGCAGGATTGCAACAGGGAATACAAAATTAAGCTGTTGTCAAAATTAACAAAGACGAAGATAAGAGAGGGCCAGTCAGGATAAATCGGACTGTGGCGGCGAAGGAGACGACGGATTGTGTGGCTAAGAACACTGAAAGACCACGGGATAGGATATGGCGTGTCGCGGGCTATGGGCTTTATTTTAGCCTTTGTGGCTTTGTCGTTCATGGCCTCACTTGTCTGGGCGCAAAGCCTGCCAACCTCGTCTTTTATCAGCCCTGATGTCACACCGGAGCAGATTGAGTCCCGTCTGGCCACAATTGAAACCGATAGTACTCTATCAGAATCTGATAAGCAGAAGACCCAAACATATTATGGTCAAGCTTTACAAAGCTTAAGCCGTGCCGCCATGTTTTATGAGGCGGCCGAAAGTTTTAAAATCGGTTTTTCTAGTGCAGAGGTTACATTAGAAAGATTGACACAAGAGTTGGAAGATATCCGGTCCCAACCCATAAGTGCAAAAGATTCGGATATAGGGATGACGCATACGCGCCTGTTTGAAATTCAACGAGATCTGATTTCAAAAGAAAGTGAATTGCGAAACTTGCGCTCTGACAGTGCACGGTTCGAAGCTGAACTCCAAACATTGATTACTCGCCCGGTCGCGGCGCGAGAAGAACTGGCCCTCGCCCAAGAAGATCGCAATCAATTGCAAGATCAACTCACGAGCTTGCCTGCAAATGGCGGTGGAAATATTGTCGGGACAGCGTTGAAAGTTTCATTGCAAAGCCAGCTCTATGCCAAAATGTCGGAAATTGAAGCCTTAGAGCAAGAATTACCCGGCCTGTCTGCCCAGCAACAAATCGTAACAGCCCGCAATGATTTGACCCTGTTAAAAGCACAATCTGTAGAGCAAGAGGTGATCGCTTTGCAAAACCAAACGGGTGAGCGCCGGGTTAAAGAGGCCAAAAAGCGCAATCAGGAAAGTTTATCGGCATTACAAATTTTCCTTGGGGCGCATCCGCTTGTATTGGCGTCTGCCGAAGAAAATCTGCAACTGACTCAAGCCCTGGAAGCCTTGGCGTTAACGGGGTCTAATTTTCCCAAAGAAGAGGCGTCTAAAAGACGACAATTAAGTGATATTGAGGCGGGCTTGGCGACCGCTCAGGAGTTAATCGACCTTGGTAATCTGGGGCGGCAATCAAGCGCGACTTTACGTCGGGTGCGACGACAAACACCGTCTTTGGGAATTTTGCGGACCGAGTTTAAAAAAATCCAGCAAAATGTGAATGCGGCCATACAATCCCGTCTTTTATTGCAAGATAAATTACGTACATTTCCGCTCGGGCCTTTAGACGTTCAAGAACGCTATACGAAGTGGCAATCGCAAAACCCCGAGAAATCGCCTTTGTCTTCAACGGATATTGTTGCTCTCAATAGCCTGCATGACCAACAAAGAGCCTTATTGACGGAATTGTCGGAAGCCGCATCTATTAGTGCGACCAGCGCTGCGAGTTTGCAAACCTTGCAATCTGAATTAGTGTCAAAAACCCAGACCCTCACGGAGACACTCGACCGTAATCTTTTGTGGTTGCCGAGTGTGGATCCGATTTCCCGCCACTGGCCGTTGAAAGTCTGGCGTGGCTTTGGGCAAGTGTTTAGTCTTGAAAATTTAACCGCGGTCAGGCGCTACCTAGCTCTTCAAATTAAGGATTATTTTTTCCTGATTTTATTGGGCCTCAGCGGGATTGCCCTGATAGGTTTCATGCGTGAACGCATGTTTGAGGATGTGAAAATACGGGCCCAAAAAATCGGTAAAGTCAAACAGGATAATTTTTGGCATACACCGATGACAATTCTGGTCTGTGGTCTTCGGGCTTTGCCCGTACCCCTCATGATTATGTTAGTGTTTATCTTGATGGCCTTGGGGACAAATACAAACCCGTTCATAGAATCGCTCAGGGATGCGTTTCTTTATCTGGCTTTATTTGTTCTATTTTTCAATTTTCTGCGGGAATGCAATCGAGATGCGTCATTGTTCGATGCGCATTTCAATTTGCCGCAAAGTATAAGGCAGTCTCTGAATAAGAATTTAAAATGGCTGGAACCATCAATGGCCGTAACCATAGGTCTGATTATTTTGGCACGCGACAGTCGTTCTGAAAATATTTACGGGGGTGTAGGTGTCTTCAGCTTTATCATTCTGGGGACGTTGCTAACAATTTTTTTCTATAAGGCATTATGGCAGCACAAAGATATTTTTGCAAAAGTCCTGCCAAAGGACAGTTTTGTCCGGCGTTATGACAATCCGATATTTGCCCTGTTAATTGGCTTGCCAATATTAGGTATTATCTTAGCAAGTTTTGGGTATTTTGATACAGCAACGGAATTGATGGAACGCATGTTCTTGTCCAGTCAATTGGGAGTTCTGGCGTATATCTCATATGGTCTTATCCGACGAACTGTAAATATATTGCAACGCCGTGTATCGCTTCGACAAGCTATAGAACGACGAGAGAAATTGGTGCGAGCACGTAAAGACCGGGTCGATGCGGAAGGTCAGGGCCAGCAACCCTTGCCGCAGATTGATTATGAGCAAATCGACGTTGAAACGCTGAGTCGACAGACAACGCAATTGCTCTTAACGCTTGTCGTGATCGGGTTTTCCGTCCTTATGTGGGTTGTGTGGCGGGACTTATTGCCGGCACTGGGTGTGTTTGACGAAGTCAAGATCTGGGGTCAAGACGATGTTAATGTTACCCTATGGGATTTAATGCAATGGGCGATTATTTTGATTTTTACTGTCATTGCCGGGAAAAACCTTCCGGGGTTTTTAGAAATATTCTTGTTAAATCGGACATCGTTAGAAACCGGTACTAAATATGCAATTCGCACGATACTGGGCTATGTCATTGTCGTATTGGGCATGCTGTTGGCATTTGACCAATTAGGAACGAAATGGTCGCAATTACAATGGATTGTCGCGGCCTTGGGTGTGGGCATCGGGTTTGGTCTCCAAGAAATCATCGCCAATTTCATCTCAGGCCTCATCATATTATTCGAACGTCCCGTGCGTGTGGGCGATTATATATCTATCGGAGACCAGAGCGGTACGGTCGGGCGCATCCAAATTCGGGCGACAACGCTAACGGATTTGGATAATCGCGAAATTCTGATTCCCAATAAAGAACTTATTACCGGTCGGGTGATGAATTGGACATTATCCAATGCGACAACCCGCCTGATAATCCCGCTCGGGATCGCTTACGGGTCTGATACAGATATGGCGCGCGATATTATGCTTTCAGTGTTAACCGATAATCCCAATGTGTTAACCGTGCCGGCTCCGCAAGTTCTTTTTGTCGGTTTCGGGGATAGTTCTCTGGATTTTGAGCTTCGCATTTTTCTTAAAAGTTTTGAAGAGCGCTGGCCGGTGCGTCATGCGTTACATATGGATTTGAACAAGGCGTTGAACCGTGCGGGTATCTCCATTCCGTTCCCGCAACGGGATTTAAATATAGTTGCCCAACCGGGTGTGTTTGCTCCAGATTTCAAGGCCGATAAAATGCAAAAACTCCCGCCTCTGAAAACAGCTAGTAAGAAAACAAAACCGGCAAAACCGAAACTTAGAAAAACTTAAACAAAATTGGATAATACAATCCCAATCCACGCCCGTGATAGGGTGGACCCTGCGTTAACGCGGCGTGACACAGGCGGTCTGGGTCCGGTTATTTTAACCTCGGGGTCTCGCCAAATACGATGTTAGCCCAATACAACAAGAGCCCATGAGATAGGAGGGGCGTAAAGCCTTTCTTTTAGTCTAATGATTGGGAGCGGAAAAATTCATAAGATCATAAAGTATACGGCATAGGGTCGCATGGCGGTAATAAAGCCGTTTCTCCTTTGACCTTTTCCAAAAATTTTTGCATGAGGTCTTATGACCTCTTCTTCATTGTTATCGACTTTCACTTTATTTCGAAGTCTGGGTTTTACGGCTTTGTTTTTGCTGTCATCTACGGCTTATGGACAAGAGCGTTTAGATAGGCCGCCGGGTCCAACATTTGACGATAATCTTATCGTAACGGGCGTATACGACTCTGAGACATCGACGCGGGATATTGGTGCGGCGATCCGGACATTGTCATCATCTGACCTTGAGAATATTGCTTTTGTACATCCGTCTGAAGCATTAAACGGTGTCGCCGGTGTCAATATTCAGCGTGGGAGTGGCCAAGAACATCTTAGCGCCATTCGCTCACCCGTTTTAACAGGTGGAGCCGGAGCCGGGAGCTTTCTATATCTAGAAGACGGGGTTCCACTGCGCGCGGCTGGCTTTGCCAATGTTAATGGATTGTTTGAGGCAGGGACAGAATTTGCCGGCGGCGTTGAGGTGTTTAAAGGGCCGGGGCCGGCCTTTTATGGCTCTAATGCCGTCCATGGACTCATAGCTATCAATTCGCAACCCGTTGATGCTCCGCACCGCATACGTCTTTTAGGAAGCTCTCGCGGATTTGCATCTGTGCAGGGGGCTTACCGGTTATCGTCAAATTTGCGAGCGTCTCTGTCTCTTGTTCATGACAATGGATTTCGTGACGATAGTGGATTTGATCAACAAAAATTTCAGTTAAAATACCAAAATGATTTTGGGCCTTGGTCGGTGGATTGGCTTTCAAGTTTCAGTAATTTGAATCAGGAGACAGCCGGATTTATTCAGGGCGACGATGCCTATCTTGATGATAATATCCGCTTTACCAATCCAAATCCCGAAGCTTTTCGCGATGGTAAAAGCTACCGAACGCAAGCCCGGTTCGAGCGAGATACGCAGTATGGGACATTGGCGTTAACCCCTTATGCGCGGCGGGCGGAATTGCGCTTTTTACGGCATTTTGTTCCGGGACAAGCGCTTGAAAAAAACGGCCATAGTTCCGTGGGTCTACAGAGTGCGCTTTATGATGATGGATATAATTTCGGGGTTGATCTTGAATATTCCAATGGGTTTTTGTTCGAATTTCAAGATAATCCGAACCGGTTTTCTTTTGTGCAAGGGCTGCATTATGATTACGAAGTCGAGGCTATTGTTGCCGCAGGCTATGGTCAAAAGGATTTTAAGTTATCACCGCGAACTATTTTGGATGTTGGCGTGCGCGCTGAATACACGCATTATAGCTATGATAATCAAGCAGATGTTGGGCGCTCGGGGCGGTTTATTCGCGTCGCCGATCGCAAGGATGATTTTTTCACCCTGACACCAAAACTCAGCCTGACCCATGATATTAATCCCGAGACCGTAATCTATGCACGAGCGGCACGCGGCTCGCGCGCCCCGCAAGTTACGGATCTATATTCGGTTCAGCTCAATCAAGTCGCAGGTGAAGCTGATATTGAAACCTTGGATAATCTGGAAGCTGGATTGAAATATTTCGGGGATAATTGGCAGGTGGATATAGCCGCTTTCACACAATGGAAAGATAATTTTTTCTTTCGAAATGCCAATGGATTTAATGTCGTAAATGGCAAAACGCGCCATGAGGGCGTAGAATTGTCCTTTACGGGGCAGATTTTACCATGGTTGGCTATATCCGGCGATGGCACATTGGCGCGTCACACATATGATTTTTCATTGGATGAAGGCTCTCCGGCAAATAATATTATCGATGGTAATCGTGTGGATACGGCGCCGGATACAACGGCGCAGCTTCGCGCGACAGTGACGCCCGTTGAGAATTTACGCGGCGAAATTGAATGGCGCCATATTGGCAATTATTTTACAAACCCGGGGAATACAAATCGTTATCCCGGCCATGACATATTCGTCTTGCGTGGACATTATCAACTTAATGACCAGTTTAGCCTGTTTGGACGTGTCGATAATATTTTTGATACGCGCTACGCAGATAGGGCGGATTTTGCCTTCGGGAACGAACGGTTTTTCCCCGGACGACCACGGACTGTCTTTTTTGGGTTGTCGTCGGGGTTTTAAGGCTCTAGTTCACGCCTATGAATATATCTGATAGTAAACTTGCACATGTCGTTGATAGGTTTGAATTAATCGAGGCCCGTATGGGCGCAACGACAGATGGCGAAGAAATCGTAAAATTAGGCAAAGATTATGCCGAGTTAAAGCCTGTCGTTGAAGGTGTCCGACGATTGCAGTCCGTGCGCGCAGAAATGGCTGATTTAGAAGTTATGCTAAATGATCCGGAAATGGGCGCATTGGCCAAAGAAGAGTGGCAAGGTTTAAAGGAGAGCTTACCCGGACTTGAACATGATGTGTCCCTTTTACTCTTGCCCAAAGATAAAGACGATAATGCCTCTATTGTATTAGAAATCAGGGCCGGCACAGGCGGAGATGAGGCGGCTATTTTTGCTGGTGATCTCTTTTCCATGTATAATCGTTATGCGTCTTTACAGGGGTGGAAGGTCGAGATCGAAAATGAATCTGAGGCCGATATGGGAGGATTCAAGGAAATCACCGCGTCCATTTCTGGCGCGGGTGTTTACGGGAAGTTAAAATTTGAATCCGGTGTCCACCGTGTACAGCGCGTACCCGTGACAGAAACACAGGGCCGTATCCATACCTCTGCGGCGACGGTTGCGGTTTTACCTGAACCTGAAGATATTGAAACGGGATTTTCTATGAATGATGTCCGGGTTGATACCATGCGCGCCTCGGGGGCAGGGGGGCAGCATGTCAATAAAACAGACTCAGCTGTGCGGATGACACATGTGCCCACGGGTGTTGTTGTTGTTTGCGATGCTAAATCCCAACATATGAACAGGGCTAATGCAGAGCGTCTTTTAAAGATGAAGCTCTATGACATGGAAAAGCAGCGTCTTGATAGCGAGCGTGCTGATACGCGCAAAGGACAGATTGGTTCCGGGGATCGTTCAGAGCGCATTCGGACCTATAATTATCCTCAAGGGCGCGTCACGGACCACCGTATCAATCTGACATTATATAAGCTTGAAAAAATCGTTGCGGGTGACGAGTTGGAAGATGTCGTCAATGCCTTAATCGCTGAAGATCAAGCGAGTAAATTGGCCGCGATGGACGCCGATAATCTGTCTTAGTCTTTTGACGTCAGGCGAGGCTGGACTGAATTTTCAGAGATATAAATTTCGGGGTCTGGGCTTGAAAAGTCCGCGATAACGAAGGCCGGAGATGTCAACTTTGGCCCGTAAGTTGAAAAGGGCATTTAAATCGTCTTTATAACACCTCTTGGCATAAAGATTGCTTCACTCTCGGAATAATGCGGGTTGTATAAACCATCAGCGTGGAATTAGAATGACAAAAGAAATAACTTTCAACCGACTATATAAAAGGCTGGTTGGCCGCGCTCACGTATATTTTGATAAGCGATTTGATCGAAAACATAATGTAGAGACCTGCGAGAATGTCAATATTTCGCAAATCAAGACACAAAAGCCATTGTTTCAAAATTATGATATTGATGAGTTATATAGCGGGACACCTGTGCTTTTATTCGACGCATTGCATGAGCTTATTGACGCCAAGGACCGTGAACAAATTACATATATTGATATTGGGGCGGGTAAGGCCCGCATGATGATGCAGGCTATGGAGGCGGGGTTTAAAAACTTATGCGGCGTTGAATTTGTACCTGCACTCGCGCAAGCGGGGCGCGAAAATATATCTACCTTTCAAGATCGAGAACAAATCAAGGCCGATTGGGAAATCATTGCCAAAGATGCGCGAACCTTAAATTATCCGAAAACGGATATGGTCATTTATTTGTTTAACCCGTTTGATCCGCCCGTTTTTAAAGAGTTTCTTGATAATCTCGTTCAGGATCTCAAATTGCGTCCGCGTAAAATGACCTTGATTTATAATCATTCTCATTGTGCCGATATGTTGGATGACAGCCCCGAACTTGAACGCGTGAATTATCCGTTTCTTGCGGAGATGAAGTTAAAATGTCTATCGCTTCACGATTACGGAGCATGGCAATTTAATCCCGCGTCGCAATTTGCCTAAGAGGCAAACCCCGTAGTGAATACAGGCTTGACCACGGGTTATGTCGATTGCGTCTCGGCTTTGTGGAGCACGAGTTGTGGAAACGGAATATCCCAATTATAGGTCAAGCTGGCTTCAACGGCCGCGTTAGAAATATCCGATTTTAAAGCGCCCCAGTGTTTTCCACATGCCGGTCCAACAGTCACCATGACCATGTAATTAAGGGACGAGGCGCCCAAATCGACCAGGCGCGTATCGACACTTTTAAGCCCTGCCTCTCCAATGCGCGCAATCACATGTTTGCGGACAATTGCGGATAATTTA
>CAZSKN010000035.1:0-22945 GCA_964607445.1 uncultured Caulobacterales bacterium | reverse complement strand
CCCCCCCCATGCAGACCCGTGTGAAAAAACCGTCTGCATTGCAACATCTCTTGGCCATAGAAAGCGACGCCCTAAACGCAATCGACCGGTTGGCGCTCAAACATATTGCCGTTAACAAACCGCGAAGCCTTATGGCCATGGGGCATATTTTATGGATCAATCGACACGGTTTTAAAATATCTATCGCTGCGATATCCAGCCAGTCTACATTTGATAAAACCACACCCTTTGCACAATGGATAACCCATGTGCTGCAAAACCTTATAAAGGCGAAAAAGCTGGACACAGCCCATAGGTTCTCGTTCCAGGACCTCCCCAGCGGAGTTTCTGATAAACATCACGCGCGGGGGCACAATATATCTGGAAACCTAGATTTTGAATATCCGTTTTCCCATGCCTTTTACGCCCCCTTTGCTCCCCATACACATGCCGGCGGATTATTGTTTACACGAGATACGGCCTTTACCGACTCCGAGATCATTATCCTGACCCGCTTAGGGCAAAGCTTTGGCGCAAATTGGGCGGCACGTTCACGCAAATTACACGGCAAAAGGCGGGCTGGAAATAGCTCTCTCAAAATTGGTATTATCGCGATATTCGCCCTTATCGCCTGCATACCTGTGCCCATGACAGAACTCGCCCCGGCTGAAATTGTTGCCGATAAGCCCTTTATAATTACAGCCCCCTTTGACGGGGTTATAGATGAAATTCTGGTGCCCCCCAATACGCTTGTAGACGCGGGTACGGTCCTCGCACGGTTAAATGATATCAGCTATCGCAATGAATATATTATGGCCGGAGAAGAACGCGCGCTCGCAGAAGCCCGTATGCGCCAAGCTGCGCTCTCCGCTTTTACCGATATTGACGCCAAAAAAGACATTGCCATTTCCAAAGCTCAAAAAGCTCTGGCCCATGCCCGTGAAAACTATGCCAAAGACAGGCTTTCGCACACAACACTGACAAGTCCACGAGCCGGATTGGCAATTTACTCTGACCCTAAAGACTGGACAGGCCGGCCTGTCTCGACAGGAGAAGCAATCATCGAGATTGCTGAACCCTCGCGCGTATTGCTTCGAATCCATGCCCCGCTCGCTTCTGGCGAGAGATTGCGGAGCGGTACGCGTGTGCGGTTATTCTTAGATGCCGATCCGGCAAACCCTTTAGAAGCCCGTCTAGAAAGCGCAAGCTTTTATGCGCGCGAACAAACAGGCGGCCATATGGCCTATACGGCCTATGCGCGCTTTGGCGATGAAACGCCCCTGCCTCGTATCGGCGCGCGAGGCGTGGCTAAAATTTACGGCGGCACCGCGCCTTTCGGCTTTTGGATATTTCGACGCCCGATCACAATTTTACGCCAATTTATCGGCCTTTGAGCGGCCGGTTCATGAATTTTGATCCGCAATGACCCAAACTAATTTGCCGTTTTTACGTCAAGAACTTGAACTTTTACCCGGAATGCCAACGCATGATGGCACCCCCTCTTGGATGTTGCATGATCCGGTACAAAATGCGTTTCACCAATTAAATGAAACGGCTGTGAAACTCCTGACCCACTGGGCGCGCCCCAATACCCCAACAGGCTGTACACCCCAAACCGTCTTATCGAACGCCCGCACGCACCACGCTAATTTTACAGGCACGGAACGCGATATAGACGAGATGACCCAATTTCTGCTCACACATAAATTATGTGTGAATCCCCCATCAGGTGAAACGGAAAGCTTTGCCCGTATGGAAGCTGCTTTGCGGCCCTCTCTGCATGAATATATTTTACATAAATATCTATATTTCAGACTCCCTGTGTTTAAACCTGATGTCTTTTTGCGCCGCCATGCCCCCAAGGTCAGCATGTTTTTCTTCCCGTCCATGTGGGTGTTTATCGCAGCTCTGGGCGTAATCGGTTTGTATTTTACATCCCGGCAATGGGATCAATTTATCACAACATTCTGGCATTTTTTTACGCTGGAAGGTTTGTTCTTTTACGGCATAACCCTCATTATCCTCAAGGCGCTTCATGAACTCGGCCACGCTTTTACCGCCCATTATTACGGCGTCCGCGTCCCGATCATCGGAATTGCCTTTCTGGTGATGTTTCCGGTTTTATACACAGATACAACAGATGCCTGGCGACTGACCAACAGGCGGTCGCGCTTATATATTGATGCTGGCGGCATAATAGTCGAACTGGGCATTGCCTGTCTGGCTATATTTCTATGGAGTTTTTTACCGGATGGCCTTGCCCGTAGCATTGCCTTTTTCGCAGCCACGACCAGTTGGACACTGAGCTTAATGGTAAACTTAAACCCCTGTATGCGATTTGATGGGTATTACCTATTAGGTGATTTTTTCAAAGTTCAAAACTTACAAAAACAAGGGTTTGATATGGGGCGCTGGACCCTAAGGGAGACCTTATTCGGTCTGGGTCATCCCAAGCCGGTTATGACCTCGCCTGCACGCGAACGTGGGTTAAACAGCTATGCTTATCTTACATGGGTTTACAAGTTTTTCTTGTTTATCGGCATTGCGCTTTTCGTGCACCACCTCTTCCCTAAGGCCATAGGTATAATTTTGTTTTCGGTAGAAATTTTATGGTTCATTGGCTTGCCCATCTGGCGAGAAATGAAAAATTGGTGGAGTTTTCGTATGACGATAATCACAACAAGTCGCGGACGTATGACCTTATTATGGAGCGCCGTGTTAATAGCCCTGTTTTTTATGCCTTGGCAAAACCGCCTAAAGGCACCCGCATTCATCCGGCCGGTCGTACAAACGGAAATATATCCCGGTACAGCCGCGCGTATAGACCATATCCATGTGCAAAACGGGGATCATGTCAAAGCCGGTGCGCCCTTATTTACCCTCTCATCAAAAACCCTCACCCATGAACGCGCCCAAAGCGCACGCCGCCTTGCCTTAATCGACGCACAACTCAACAGGCGCAATGCCAGTCTGATCGATCGCCGTGATGGATATTTGCTCGACGCTGACAGACAGGCCGAACAAGCCGTTTATGATGGTATCACGGCTTTGATATCCGATCTGATTATCTATGCCCCGCATGACGGACAGATCTCTGAACTTATGCCACATTTGCATATAGGGCGTTATGTCACCGGCACGACCCGGTTAACACGGGTGATCGATACTTCGAATTTTGAGATTCTGGCATTTCCCGATGAAAATCTATCCCACCGCCTTAAAACGTCGACCCAGGTGCGTTTTATTTCTGATCGACCTTTATGGCCAAAACTTACAGGCGTTATCCAGACGATAGCCCCGACATCCCTGTCCGAGATAACGGATAAAATAATATCTTCGCATCATGGTGGCCGTCTGGCCGTGGTTCCAAATCCAGAGGGTATACTTAGCCCGCAAAACCCTGTGCTAAAACTTGAAGCCCGTCTAACCTCAGACACAGCCATTCATCATATACACCGGGGTATAGCGATTATAGAAATAGCGCCGGAAAGTCCGGCGATGGCTGTTTGGCGAAATATTATACGGGTTTTACTGCGTGAAACCGATTTTTAAGCCCCACTATAAGCGGTCCCCCATTCCACAGAGCAGCGTCCGTGCTGTACCGGGAGAATTAAATATACGACAGATTCTGAATTGTACCCTTGAAAGCCGGCAAAGATGAAATACATGAAGCTTATAGAGTTTTTTAAGCCTCACTTTAGGAGCCTTCATGCGTCGACCCCATCGTCTTCACTCATATTTTAAACACCCCCTATTACTGGGAACGGCTTGCGCGGCGATATTATTATCCCCACTTATGCCCGCCATTTCCGTGGATGCGCAATCCAGATTTTCCCCCATCGGTCAATCCCAAGTCTTGACAATTGATAACCGCGGCGTTCTCACCATGGCGCCCCTCTTGGAAAAAGTAACGCCTGCTGTGGTGAGTATAGAAATCGCGGCGACCTCCAAATCCAGTAATGACCGGACGCAAGAACAATCTGAACTGTTAGAACGGTTCTTTGGTGGACGCATCCCCCAACAACAAGACCGTACACGGCGCGGGATTGGTTCCGGTGTTATTGTGGATGCAGCGAAGGGCTATATTATTACCAATCACCACGTCATTAATAATGCCGACGAAATATTTGTGACGCTCGAAGACCGTCGCGAAATCGAGGCCGAACTTGTTGGCAGTGACGAGAAAACAGATGTCGCCGTGCTGAAAATTAAAGCCGGCGGGCTCTCTGATCTTGATTTTGCCAAGAACGGTAATGCCAAAGTTGGAGATTATGTAATCGCTGTGGGTAATCCCTTTGGGCTTAGCTCGACGGTGACATCGGGCATTATCAGCGCCTTGGGGCGCGATACGGCACGCGGAGGAAATTACGCGGATTTCATCCAGACAGATGCCTCGATTAATCCGGGGAATTCCGGGGGTGCACTTGTCAATTCCAAAGGCCAGCTCATTGGTATGAACACAGCCATTATTTCACGCTCTGGCGGCAATCAGGGTATTGGCTTTGCCGTACCGGTGAAAATGATTGACGGGGTGATGAAACAACTCATAGCTTACGGTGAAGTCAAGCGCGGACGTATTGGCGTGGGCATTCAAAATATTCCAAGCGACCTTAAAGAAGCCCTCAACCTGTCTACAAGTGACGGGGCTTTGGTCAGCAATGTCACAGAAGATAGTGCCGCCGATAAAGCCGGCCTGAAAGCAGGCGATATTATTGTCGGATTTAACGGTGATAATATTCTTGACGCGTCTGATATTCGCAATGCTGTAGGCTTGGTCGAACCGGGAACCCGTACTGATATTACCTATCTCAGAGAGGGTAAAAAACGTACAACGCGAATATTAGTAGAAGAGTTCGAAGAAGAACGCGCCGTTTTGGACGATAGTGCCAAAGATGATATTCCGGCCATGGAAAGTTTTTCCGGTGCAGAACTAACGGCTATCCCCGACACGCTTAACCTGCGCGGCGGCGATGCAGGTGTTTTCGTCTCACGCGTTAAATCCGGATCCAAAGCCTTCCGGGCCGGCCTGCGTAAGGATGATGTTATTCGCGCGGTCAACCGCAAGAAAATCAGCAATCTTGCAGACTTCGAGAGCGCTATTGAAGGTAAAAACGGGCCTTTCGCACTTTCGGTCGAACGCGACGGTTCCAATATCTTCCTCGCGGTTCGTTAGTAAAGCCCGTGTAGAATAAAGACACGCCATATCTATTATTATCCCGTTCTTTTTCCGCGCGTTTATCATCGCATATTTCATCCCTCCGGAGGAGGGCACTGCGTAATCAAACAGGGAAACACCCCATATCATAATGGCAGTGCCCCCGTATGGGGGCGGTGCCGCCGATAAAGGACGGCGCCGCCTGTAAAAGGCGACACAGCCAATTTAGGTCAGGACTAAGCCTTTTGACGAAATCTTATCCACACCTTGCCCCTAGCCGCTATATTGAACATGTGTTGTCCCGACGGAAGTGTGCACTGTTAGCATATCGGGATGACCGGCAGATTTGGAAAGCGAGTATTTACAAAATTCCCGACCGCATGGGACGTAACGGCCCTGTGCCGCCCAACGGACTTCGGTTGATCGTGTAGACCCATCACTGTCCCGGTTTTTGAAAACGCCTGCCGCTGCGAGACTAGCTATCCCGTAAATTCTATAATAGTGGTTGCCTTCGAGGTGGCCAGCTTCGCAGGCCGTCTTTGCGGCAAAATCAGCTACGGCGCCTTGGGGTCGACGCACCTATAGGCCTGCGCGCAATCCATAGGGCGACCCGATAGACCATAGCCTATCTATTCAGCCGCCTTTTTCGCGTAATACCCGTCATCAAAAACATCTTCGATAGGACATTCAAACAAGCGGGCAATTTTAAATGCGAGAGGCAAAGACGGATCATACCGTCCTGTCTCTATGGCATTAACAGATTGGCGCGAGATTTCGAGCTTATCTCCGAGAACGGCCTGTGACCAGCCACGTTCCGAGCGAAGCAGCTTTAAACGGTTAATCATAGGCAATATGCCCCAATCTGATGACAAGATTTCCTATAAATCCCGACCCTGTTCTGTTCATAACATGTCTTAAATACATATCCACTCATACCCCTATGGCAGACAAAAGCCGGTGCCGTATTTTTTTGAAAACCGCCAACTGGCCAAGCCCTGCACCATAAAGAAAATCGGAAAGATATAGAAGATAGAAAGACGCGGTAAGGTCTCGATCAAAAGTTCTAAAATCCCCCATGTCAATGTTAGGGTTAAGATAGCTCCGACACCTACTAATATAGCATCTGTCTGGATACGCCTTAAGACCTCATCTGTTTCCTTGATGAACCGGAAAAATCCGTAAAGGAAACATAAAGCCGCCAGACCGGGCAATATAGCGACGGAAAAAACGACCATGCCTGTGACTGTTTCCGATTTAATCAAACGCACTGCAAGAAAGATAAGAACCAGATAGGCAATCATAGACGGTATAAAAATTTTTAAATAGCGCCGCAAAGCCTGCTTGGGCGTGAATGTGGTTATTTGTGCCATTATTTTTCCTACTGGGTCTGTTTATAAAAATATATCTAAAATCACGGAGCTAGCTTGCGGCTATGGCAAAATATATTCCGATACAGGCCCCTAATATTCCACCCAAAACACCAAGTCCGCCACCAATAAGTCGGCCGCGACGATGTTTAGCTAAAACTAAATCATCTTGTTCACGCGACAATATAGTTTGGCATGTTGGACAGATTGTATTTTTTTCTTTCGGCATTTTATCTCCTTTTAGTAAAGTTAACTTTACATAGACAAGCTCACTTTACATGTCAAGCGTGCTTTCCATTTTAAGCGCTTTCACGCAAATGTGTGTAAATCATCATATGACAGGCCTAAAAATCTTGGTAAAAGCGCCACCATGAACGCACCTATTGACCCTAAGAAATTCCAAGACCCCCGCATCACCGCTAAAGGCGAAAAGCGGGCCTCGGTCTTTTTCAAAAAACTGACCACGCTGTGGTTCTGCTCAGGCAGCCAGTGCAATATTGAATGTGAAAATTGCTATATTAAAAGCAGCCCGACGGCCGATCATTTCGTCTATCTAACCCCTGACGATATGGCGCCTTATCTTGACGAGATTGACGAAATGGGTCTGGGCGCAATTGAAATTGCCTTTACCGGCGGTGAGCCTTATCTCAACCCCTATATGATCAAAATGAGCGAAATGGCGCTGGAACGCGGTCATAATTTACTCATGCTGACCAATGCCATGAAGCCGATGATGCGCCCGCGCGTCCAAAAGGGCTTACTCGATTTACAAACCCGTTTTGGTGATAAATTGACCCTTCGCGTCAGCCTTGATCATTTTACACAAGACGGTCATGACCAAGAACGTGGGGCTGGAAGTTTTGATATTGCCTTAAAGGGTCTGGACTGGCTTACTGAACACGGCTTTACCCTCAATATTGCCGGACGGTCTATGTTTTCCGAGTCCGAGACTGCCGCGCGCGACGGCTATGCCACCCTGATTAAACAAAAGGGCTGGAACATTGATGCCCATGACCCGGCCGTAACAATCCTGTTTCCCGAAATGGACGAAAATATCGATGTGCCTGAAATTACAATCGCCTGTTGGGGTATTCTAGACGTCCATCCTGATAGTATGATGTGTTCAAGCTCGCGCATGGTTGTGCGACGTAAAGGAGATGAGCGCGCCAGCGTTCTGGCGTGCACACTCCTGTGGGATGACCCACAATTTGAAATGGGGAAAACCTTAAAAGACGCACTAGGGCCAGTAAAACTTAACCATCCTCATTGTGCAAAATTTTGCGTACTCGGCGGCGCCTCCTGTTCGGCCTAATAATAAATCTTAATACTCAGACCAAAGCAGTAAAAACTGTTTTTCATTTCACATCATTTACGTGTAAAGACAATGATACATTATGGGGCACGCCATGCTTATTGCACAAATTACAGATCTGCATATCGGCTTTGATGGTACCGATGCGCCCTGCAAAAATACAGAGCGCTTAAAGGGTGTTCTCAATGAACTGTCGCAAATGCAACGACAGCCAGACATTATTTTAATCACCGGAGATTTGGTCGAAAGCGGCGAAAATTGGGCTTATGAGAAGCTTAAGGCCACGCTAAGTCATGTCAAAATTCCCTACTATTTTGGCTTTGGCAATCATGATAATCGCGAGGCCTTTGCCAGTATATTTTCCGATGAAAATTTTCATGACGGGTTTTTGCAATATACCATTGAAGACAGGCCTCTACGCATAATCATGCTGGATACTCTAGGGGCCGGAAAGCACGGCGGCGCCTTTTGTGACACACGCGCCAAATGGTTACGCGCCCGCCTCAAAGAACAACCGGATCGCCCCACACTTATTGCTTTGCATCACCCGCCTATTAAAACGGGGATTGGATGGATGACCGCGTCACTTGACGACGCGTGGGTGCAACGATTGTCGAATGTCATTTCCGATTTTGATAATGTTATACAAATTATCAGCGGTCATGTGCACCGGTCACTCTCAAGAAAATTCGCCGGCACCACAGTATCTGTCTCTCGCGCCGTCGCCCCGCAGGTTAAATTAGATTTGGCCCCTATTGACCCCGATACAGCTGATGACCGTATTTTGATTGTCGAAGCTGATGCGGGGTTTTGCTTATTTGAATGGGACGAAGACGGCCTGACGACACATCATGGCATGTCGCCGGAAGGGCGCCCGATTATTCGATATGATGATAAACATGCCTATGTCGTGAAATTGACCATGGATATTCAATCCTGACCTTTCTTACTGGTAGTATACTGGCTTATTTACGACTTTGACAGCCCCGTATAATCCTTTTACAACGTCTTAGAATTTGGGCGTAAAATGATTGTTGAGAGACATATTAAATTTAGCCGGGTGATTTTAATCATCTGGAAGCGAATTTTAAAAATGACGGCACTTTCGAGTGCGATTGTCATTCCTATACTATTTTTTGACCTCAAACAATTAACCATTGGCATGACGACACCGCTTGTATTAGGTACCGCCATAGCCATTTTTCTAGGGTTTCGAACCAATTCAGCCTATGATCGTTGGTTTTCAGGCCGGGTTCTTTTCGGAGATTTAATCGCCAATGGCCGGAATTTTGGTCTTATTCTGGCCCGCGTGCATGAACGCTATCAAAACCGTGACACAGGGGCTGAGTCATCGATCGCCCAAGAGATTATGCCACGGATGATCCGGCGTACAATCGCCTATACATGGATGTTAGGATATCAGCTTAAAGATCTCGATCCGCTCACCATTGAAAGTATCGATTCCTTACTCACGCCGCAAGATATTGAAGATTTGAAAACCGCCCATAATCCAGCGTTGCGTCTCTTGTTTAAACAGGAAAAAGACTTTCGTAGAGCCGCGAGTGAAGGGCAGTTTTTGGACGGCGAGCATTTTGAGGTTGTCGCGATTATGCGGGAATTCACACGCATTCAAACCGCTTGCGAGGGCTTGAAAAACACGCCTTTTCCGACACATTATACCTATTTCACTGATGTCTTTGTCTGGCTTTTGATCATCTTATTATCCTTATCCTTACCAGCAGACGAAAGTTCGGGCTATTACGCTATACCGCTTGTCGTGTTGATCGGGTGGATATTTTCCATGATTGAAGGCATTGGTGATTATATGGACTATCCTTGGGCCAATAATCGAAATGTTGTGCCGACAAATTTCCTGAGCCGAAATTTGGAAATAGACTTACGCTCCTATGCCCTACAAGAGTCAGATTTACCTCTGCCATTAACGCCAGATGACGGCGCATTATATTAAGGCTTGTGTCTATACTATTTTTCTGTCGCTTTATAAATTCCGCCCCAATCCGAGGGGGGCGGGGACACAGAAAATCTCTCAATGCGCGCGCCCATGATTTTGTAATAATGGTGTAAGTCATGGGACAAACCCTGCGTTTCCAATGCTTTTGCTAACGTGCCTGCACGGTCCCAGTCTTGGTCACGATATGCGCCTAAAAACGTATTATGTAATGTGCGCAAACTAATAAATGCTGTGGTTTCAGCCAAATAAGAATCCCCGATAAGAGTGTAAATACGTTCAGAGGCAAGACGTCCGACAACTTCGACATGATCCACTTCCAGATAGGCATAATTCGCAAGATTTTGAACCGTCGAGTGTCCGGTTAGATTACCCAGCCCATATTGCTTGGTTAAACCCTCAATACGGGCCGCGAGATTGGCCGCGTCACCAATCATGGAATAGGAAAACCTTTGTTCAGACCCTAAATTTCCTACACAACAAATTCCCGTATTTATACCAATCCCCATCTGCACATTGTCAGGCCATTTAAAATCATTTTGCTGACGGTATTTGGCATTCAGATCGGCCAGGCTGGTTTGCATTTTCAGGAGACTACGAGCCGCGTTTCGTTCATGTTCAGCATCATCGACCGGGGCATTCCAAAAAGCCACAATGGCATCGCCAATATATTTATCAATTGTACCGTTTAAGTCCTGTATAATATCGGTCATAGGTGTCAAAAATTTATTCAAAAACGTTGTAATATCCTGCGGACGCATGGTTTCAGATATTTTTGAAAAACTCCGGATATCGACAAACATTACAGTCAATTCCCGCTCTTCGCCGCCCAAGCTCAACAGATCAGGATCTTCACTCACCCGTTTCACCATGGTCGGAGACAAATACATTGAAAATGCATTCCGGATACGAGACCTATCCGTTTCGGTCATATAAAATGACGTCAATGTACACACAATATAAGAGGTCATAACCGCAAAGAGCGGATAGACAGGGTCAAGCAAATAGCTATAGCGCGTAAAGGCGACTATTGATGAAATGCCAACTATATTCACCATGACGAGAATAAGAATAACCCCGCGCGCGGCTGATAAGCGCGGTAAAAGTACAGCCAAAATCAGGCCCAGTCCGACAATGCCCAACATTTCTATGGTTCGCGCCCAATAGGGACGATATAAGAATTGATCCCCCAACACTTGTTCAACAGCTTGTGCATGCACGAGCACACCGGGTTCACCCCCCCGAATAGGGGTGGCGCGCAAATCCTTTAACCCCTCGGCCCCCGTTCCGATAAATACAATATGGCCGGAGATACGGTCTTGCCAATCCTGATCTTCAGGCCTGTCTGAAAATATTTTCCACGCCGGAATATAGCGTTCCGCATGGGGCTGGGTGTAATGCATCAGCATTTCTCCGCTCGGCGTGGTCGGAATTTCAAAGGAGCCGACCTTCAAGCTTGCCATTTCAGGGTTTTTCAAATTTTGCGATGCCAGTTCACCCGACGCATTCGCACTCTTGACAATGAAATTGTTAGCGCCCTGCGCCACACGTAAAGCCTCCATAGACAGGGACGGAAACAATCTATTCCCGATACGCCCTAAAAGCGGCGCTTTACGAATAACCCCGTCACGGTCCGGCACGAAGCTGGCATGTCCGACCCCTGCGGCCTCGGATTCCAATATCTCCAAAGCATGTAAGGCCCCGCCATAATTATCAACCCGCGCTTGAGGGGTCGCCCCGCTAAACGCAAAGCCGTGTGATGTCATCGGCAGACTGTCAGTCGGTTTATTTACAAGAAAAAACCCCGTAACGATATTGGTATATTTAAAACTATCGGCGAATATCTGATCATGTGATCGTAAGATCGAGACATTCTCAAACTCACCATGAGCCGCCGGATTATTCTTTAAAACATCTATCATGTTTTCCGGCGACGTCCGGTCTGTCTCGGAGAATACAATATCATAGGCCACAACAGCCGCACCGGCGTTACCAAGGCGGCGATTTAAGTCTGCCATACGGGTACGCGGCCACGGCCATTGTCCAATGCGCTTTATACTTTCATCATCAATATCGATAATACGGACAGGGATATCGGGCGAATATTCGCGTGAATATTGCCGTTGCAACAGGTCAAAATAGAGATCGCTGATCTGTTCAATAGATTTTGGCTTAAAAACATAGGCCAAGAAAAACAATAGAGTAATAATAAACCCGATGAGAGAAACGGCTACCCATTTGCGCGAATGTGTCTTCAGCGCCAAAATACCCCCTAAATTGCAATACGCTCAGCTCGACCCCGGTGTCGAATCTTAAGGATTAAACCCGTTCAAACCACCAATGCCTTGCGATGGCCAATCCGTGTCATCAATGCTATCGAAAGGCGACAGCAATTCAAGTTCTTCTTCCTTTGGAAGCGGTGTAAACAGGGTTTCATCAATGACAAAGGGTTTGAAATTTCCTTTTCCGATCGGTTTCGTGCGTAATCGGCGCGAAAAATAATTAAAAAGCGTATCCGACACTACAAAAGGTTCAGAAGGCTGTTGATTTTCATTTGAAACCAAAACACCTGTGCCACTTTGGCTTAATTTTACGACTTTTCCGCCGGAACTGATCTCGACTTCGCCTTTACGGTTCAATGAGGTATTATTTTCGCCTGGACCGCGTAAAATTACGAGCGTAGCGCCTGCATGGTCCATGAAAATATCATTCGAGAGCAAGCCTTCTTTTTCTGCGCATAAAAAGGCCTCTGGCCCCACTAAAACCTCTACCATTGTACCCCGAATACCCATTGTCGCCGTCGGAGTCGTAACATTTATCTGATCAGGATTACTTTTGGAAATATTGCCAGAGGTAAACCGAAACATCCCCTTTTTGACCTTAGCAGAAAGGGAATTTGTTTTCTTATTCGGGTCATATACAAATTCATCAATAACCATGTCGCATTGCGGGCCCACCGTGAACGTACTATTGTCTTTTAGCAAGACTTGCAGGCTGGCTCCGATACGAGAATTCACCCTATCACCTAAAAAAACCGGTTCTTTTACAACAGCTTGGCGTTCAATTTCATCGGTTATGCTTTTAATGCTCACTTGGCCCTTCACGGCAGAATTGCGTCCGACTTCAGAGGATTTTACCTCGGCATAAGCGGAAACTCCGGATCCCAATTGAAGCAGACTCGCGCTTGCGAGTGTTAAAATAGCGAATGTTTTTTTCATAATGGCCCCAGTTTTTTAATATGATATCCTACGTTAATCAGCACTCTATTTATCGGCGTTAAAAGTCTAAAATCAGACGCACATCCACCCCGACATTTTCATAATCATTTACGTCTACATTGGACGCCCGCTTATTATAATTCACACCCGCTTCAATGCCTATGTCTCGTTTAAAGCCCGAAAACCCCGACTTGAAATTATGCGCCATCGCAAGACGCGCAGATACGCGATTATCTTTACGATCTGGGCCTATGCCGCTTAGACGCCCATCATAATTCAGATGTCGTACAGATAATTGGCCTTTGAACTGCCAGTTTTTGTCAAAAGCATTGACAATTTCAACAGATGCTTTGGGCCCATGATAAGCAAAGGCGTCAATTTCTGCCGTTTTCAAGTCATAACCTGCAGACACTTTAAGGCGGTGCCGGTCGCTTAATTTTTGCAAAAACCCGACATCAGCCTTAAGCTTTACCCCATCACGTTCATTTTCAAGCGGGGCCGCCTGTAAATTGGAATAATCCTGATACGCCCCGGAAAGACTGACAGAGCCTCTGATCGTTTCGGAAATTTTCTCGGTGACGGTAATTTGCGGGCCAATTTGCGATAAATATTTTTCGCCACTAATATTCAAGCGTCGGGCATTCATATCGAAAGCCAATCGGCTGGTCGGACTGCTTTTCCCCGAAACCCCGACCCGGACATCTACCAATGCGTGATCCGCCTCGCTAAAGGTTTCAAAACGGCGCAACTGCCCTGAAACTTCGCTTTTCAATATAATATCATTGGTTTTAGAGAGCCGGTATGTGGCTCTCACCCGTCCTGACGCCGATGCCGACACATCACCCAAGTTGTTAAAGCCAAAATTTGCATCTGTAAGTGCATTTCCAGCGTTATTATCAGCCCCAAAACCTATTGTCACCTGAGCTCTAATCGGATCTTCGGGGTTATGAACATAGGTTTGCCCATTATTATAGGCCCCTGTTAACCGAGGGGGGGGCGTTTTAAAGCTGGTTTTATAGCGCGTTAACGTCTCTTTTTGATATGTATTCAGATTACGGCCTTTTAAAAGGTCTAATTCCCGTATCGCCGCCTTCTGGTCGTCTAAACGATAGAGAATTGCGGCATAAAAGAGCCGTGCCGAGTGCCAATTCGGATTGGCATATAACATTCTTTCCAAAGCCGCAGCCGCTGTGAGCATTTCACCCTTACGGACTTGTTGTTTCGCAAATTCAAGATTGAGATCATGATCGTCAGGGTTCGCATAAACTTCGCTGGCTGATATTTGTCGCGAATAGGTTTTGACACTTTGTAGCGATCTGGAAGCCGCATCGGTTGTATATTGGGATGTAGCAGGAGATGGATTTTGTATATTCCCGCCTATTTGCGCACTCGCAGTTGAGGCTGCACCGCATAAAATCACACAGATGATCATATTCATGACGGGTATTTTCGTCATAAAATTAATGTATTTTTGTCTGAACCTGAAACTCAGGCTTTGCCATATATCTTCAATCATCCAAACCTCGTTCGTTTTGGACTTTGCAAAAGATGAGTAAAGTGCGCCCTTTTGCCCCGCCTAAACCTATCAAGGCCAGCATGCAATTTCAATACCAAATAGGGCTATTGAGGTAAAAAACGGGCGCCCACTAGAGTTGACGCAATATATTGCGAGGCCATAGCGCTCCTGACGGGATATTATAAAATAAATTTACTCAGGTCTTGATCACTAGCCAGCTTACCGACATGGGTTTGCACATAATCAGCATTAATTTCAACGCTTTGCCCCCCTTTATCCGTCGCCGTGAAGCTTATATCATCCAATAGGCGTTCCATCACCGTATGCAATCGCCGTGCCCCGATATTTTCAACCGAAGCATTAACATCAGCCGCTATTTTGGCAATGGACGCTATACCCTCGGGCGTAAATTCCAGCGTGACATTTTCTGTGGCTAAAAGCGCCTTATATTGCTTGATGAGACTGGCTTCAGGCTCTGTCAATATCCGGACAAAATCGGCTTCTGTTAAGGCCCGGAGTTCAACACGTATTGGCAAACGCCCCTGCAATTCAGGCAACATGTCAGACGGCTTGGCGACATGAAATGCGCCTGAAGCTATAAATAGAATATGGTCCGTTTTAACAGGCCCGTATTTCGTCGCAACCGTCGTGCCTTCGATAAGAGGTAATAAATCGCGCTGTACCCCTTCACGGGAGACATCCCCACCGCGCGCATCGGAACGGGCTGAAATTTTGTCGATTTCATCCAAAAATACAATACCGTCATTTTCAGCCTTATCTACCGCCTCGCGAATAATACTATCATCATCAATTAATTTATCCGCTTCTTCAGACAGTAAAGGCCCATGCGCATCGCCAATTTTAAATGTGACCTTTTTTGTTCGGTTTTGACCTTTAAACAAAGCCCCGAGATCCATCATCCCCATGCTGGCACCGGGTTGTCCGGGGATTTCAAACCCTTGAAATGGTGAGGCCGTGTCGGAAAGCTCCAGATCAACTTCGCGATCATCAAGCTCGCCCGCGATTAATTTCTCGCGAAACTTTTGGCGCGTGGCTTCACCCGCATTTTCGCCCACAAGTGCGTCCAAAATACGCTTTTCGGCGGCGATTTCAGCTTGTGCTTTGACCTGTTCGCGCTTGCTATCGCGCAACATCAAAATAGCGGCTTCGATAAGGTCTCGTATAATTTGTTCTACGTCCCGACCGACATAGCCGACTTCGGTAAATTTTGTCGCTTCGACTTTAATGAAGGGGGCTTGGGCTAATTTCGCCAATCGTCGGGAAATTTCGGTTTTACCAACCCCTGTAGGCCCGATCATCAATATATTTTTAGGGGTGACTTCATGACGCAAATCTTCCGACACCCGGCGTCGGCGCCACCGATTGCGCAAGGCAATAGCCACGGCGCGCTTGGCATCGGATTGCGCCACAATATGGCGGTCTAACTCGGAAACTATTTCACGGGGCGAAAAATCTGTCATGCTGTGTAAGTAGGAAATCCAATATAAAGATCAAGGTTTATTCTCGGTATTTCCGCACAGATATGCCCGATATCTAAGATTTAAAATTCGGATCAAAAGGCGGAGGAAACACGCGCCATTTTGGCAAAACTTTTAACAGCATATTGCGGCCTCTATGCCAACCTGCCCCGAGAAACACAATACTGCCACCCAGCATAATCAATGTGAGGGTAACAATATTGCCAAGGCTTAAGCCTGTGTTTTTAATCAGAAAAGCCAAAGCAAAGGCCGCATATCCCAATGACGAGACAATCAGGGCCCGCCGGTTTATCGCTAAAGCCACCACGGTGATAATACCAATGATGACAAGAATGATAGCCGCATCTGTTTCTTTTAAAGTCATAATAGGGATGAGACCCAGCAACAGATCCGCATTTAGCCGTACAGTTTCCAAAGCTAATCCATGAATCAGCAAGGGCGCGGCCGCGAAATGTAACCAAAAGGCATTATCGGAGAACCGCGTCGTGCGGTGTAGATCCTTGCTGTCATAATATAGCGCTGCGACAAATGTCAGCATCCCGCCGAAACATAATACCCACCCCAAATGGCTCGTCGCTAAATCAGGGGTTGCCCGAAATAAAAGACTGTAAAACAAATATAGTAAAGAGACTGCAATAAGCGCCATACAGAACGGTAATTTCACCCTCAGGTAAAATGCCATCATAGCCCCTAAAGTAATCAGAGCCGTGGTAATACCCCCGCCCAGAGCCCACTCTGCAACCAGCGCCCCGACGCCGCGTTGAACAAATATAAGAAAAGCCAGAGCCGAGATTAATGTCGGCAAATGAGCGCGTTTACGGCGACCAAAATATTCGGCAAATAAAGCCATCACAAGGGCGGCCCCGATAAAGGCTATTCTACCCCCCAGAAGAAACGCAAATGCCGATAGGCCAAAGGCCAACATGATCATGCCAATGGCAATAAATACATCAGAAAACCCGCGCACAAATCGCAAATCTTCTTCATTGCCAATCATCGCACCTTCAGCCTTGATCACGCTATCAATATCTGTCGGGTCAGAAACCCTTGCATGTTTTAACTGCATTTCTTTGGCTTGTGCGTCCGAGATAATTCCTGCATCTCGTGCGGCTTTAATCTGGGCGGGTGTCATATCCGTCATAATGGGAGTTTAACAGGATTGTAATCCGCGGCAAGGTCTCTATGACGCATATATGACAAATTTAAATACACCTATTCTCGTGGGCGTCGGGCAGTCCCAGCAAGACGTTCCGCAAGATTTGACACAAATATCCAGCGCGGCGGATCTAGCAGGATTTGCTGCTATGCGCGCCGTAAAAGACACCGGCATTGACATCATACCCCATATTGACGTCGTCGCCTGTGTTCGGATTTTTTCTGATAGCTCGCCCAGCCACCGGTCTTCTTTTGGCCGGGCGAAAAATTTTCCGCGCGCCGTCGCCCGACGTATCGGCGCTCGGCCCACGCGCGCCGTTTATGACGTGATAGGCGGCCAATCACCTCAAAAACTTATCGGTGAATTTTCCAAAGCCCTACATCAAGGCCAACATAAATCTGTCCTTATTGCCGGCGGTGAAGCTTTGGCGAATGCGAAAGCCTGTCAGCGCGCTGGCCTATCGCCGGATTGGACTGAAGAGGATGAGGGCTCACTTGAAGATCGCGGGTTTGGCGATCAGGATGCGTTGATTTCGCCGGACGAAATTCGACACGGCATGCTGCAACCCATGATGTATTACGCTATGATGGAAACGGCACGGCGGGCTAAATTAGGCCTAACTCTCGACGCTTATAGAGCAGAGATGGGGCAATTATTAGCCCCATTTTCAGAGATTGCCGCCCGTAACCCCTATAGTATGTTTCCCAAGGCCTTTACCGCAGAGGCCCTTATCACACCCTCTGCGGAAAACCGCGTACAAACCACGCCCTATCTTAAAAATCTTGTGGCGAAGGACAGTATTAATCAAGGCGCCGCCGTGATTCTGACGACAACAGGGCATGCCAAGGCCCTTGGTATACCTGCGGACAAATGGATTTACCTACATGCCTACGTAGATCTTGAAGATCGGGTGACGCTGAAACGGCCAGAGCTTGAACACTCCGACGCCTTGGAACAGGCGATCACTCAGGCTTTAACATACGCTAATTTAACCGCATCACAGATCGCATTTTTTGACATTTATAGCTGCTTTCCTATTGTCTTATATAATGCCCAAAAATCCTTGGGCATGTCCAATACCGATCCGCGTCCACTCACGCTAACAGGTGGATTGCCCTTTTTTGGTGGGCCGGGGAATAACTACACATTACACGGTATCGCCAGCATGGTTGAAACCCTACGCGACAATCGCCAAGATTACGGATTGGTCTTGGGGAATGGCGGCTGGATGTCCAAACATTCCGTCGGAATTTATGCCGCCCGCCCCAAAGCCGGTGACTGGGAGCCGTGCGACAGTTCTCCAACGCAAGCGCTGTTAAATGACCGCCCTGTGCCCCGTCTGGCGACCAAACCCCGCGGCAAGGCCAGTATCAAGAGCTACATAGTCTTACACATGCGTGGGCAGCCGGTATTAATCATTATAATCGCTAGCCTCATATCCAACGGCGCGCGATTTTATGCCCGTCACGCCACAAATGCACCAGAAATATTAACCCGGTTTATAAATGATGACGATGTTTTAAATAGTCCGATTTATGTCACACAAAATGATACGGGCAATATATTTGATTTCAACCCTCTATAAGACCTCAGTAAGACCTCTGCAAATTATGGAATATGATCTGGACTAAGACGTCTCAAGCACTTCAACCGTTAAGTTTCCATTGGTAAATACGCATATTTTATCAGCTATCGCCATGGCTTTACGCGCTAGAACTTCGGCGTCATCTTCATATTCCGTCATTGCCAAAGCCGCGGACAGAGCGTAATTTCCACCCGAGCCAATGGCCGTAATTCCGCCGTCAGGCTCCACGACATCCCCATTGCCGGTCAGGACATAGGTTTCAGATTTATCCGCCACGATCATCATGGCCTGTAACTGCCGCAAATATTTATCGGTTCGCCAATCCTTTGCCAATTCCACACAGGCCCGCGCAAGCTGTGTCGGATATTGTTCAAGCTTGGCCTCAAGGCGCTCAAGCAAAGCAAAAGCATCGGCAGTGGCCCCGGCAAATCCGGTAATCACCTTGCCTCCGGCCAAGCGACGGACTTTGCGCGCATTGGCCTTCATCACCGTATTTCCTGCACTGACTTGTCCGTCTCCAATGACGACAACTTTGCCGTTTTTACGCACTGTCAATATAGTGGTTCCGCGCCAGTGTCGCGCATCAGCGTAATCATATTGCGAGATCATATACACTCCGTTCTCTGTCAAACATGGGAAGCTTCGGCCTCAGATCAAGTCTATAAATTATTTTACGCCGGCTAGCATTTGCTACGCGCTTCAAAGGCCGCGATTTGTTCCGCCGTGGCCGGGGGTTGGTAAGCCGCTTTCCAGGGGCCATAGGCCATGCCGTAAATCCGGTTTCGCGCCATATCTATATCCACGTCAAGTCCGGCCTCTGACGCCGCAGTTTTATACCATTTTGACAAGCAGTTCCGACAAAATCCCGACAAGATCATCAGATCAATATTTTGCACATCTTTATTTTCATCCAAATGTTTAAGCAGGCGACGGAAGGTAGCCGCGTCTAATTTATCCTGCTCAGATACGCTTAGATTGTTCGGCGGAGATAAGTCTGTTTGCGGAGGTTGGGTCATAATATTTTGCCTTTGGAACAGGTTTCACACGGGGTCAGGGCTATAATTTGCGGGCTTCTTCGACCAGCATTATGGGCACGCCTTCGCGTACCGGATAGGCGAGTTTAGCTTTTTTTGAAATCAGCTCCCCGGCCTCTCGATCATATGTAAGCGGGGCACGGGATTTCGGGCACACCAGAATATTTAAAACTTTGGGGTCAATATCCATAATCGGTTTTTTAGCATCATCCTGATGTGTATTTTTTGATGTCATCTCAACAACCTTTGAAATATACGCGAACCTCTGACCTTGGATTATTGTAAGGGTGGCGGCGTCGCACTATCCCCATCCCCTCCGGTATTGGCATATAAATGCATAAGCCCAATTAATAATCGCCGTCGGGCATCCGTATCCGGAGCTTCTAATAAGGATTGTTTGTCATCCGGTTTAAACGGGCTGATCATTGCCGCTTGGTCCACAAGATTAGCCAGAGGAATTTCCGCCAAACTGTTCCAATCTACTTTCACACCCAGTGTTTTAGCAAAGCTTTTCATAGCAATTGTTAAAGCCGCCCGGTCTCCATTTGATCCGCCGGACAGAGCATTGGGTACATCCTTGCCAACATGCATTTCGGCATCGGATTGAAATTCATCAAAGCTGACCTTGGCGCATTTATATGGGGTTTTTATGGTCTTATCTTCCAGATAGCGAAAGCGTTTTAAACCTTTTAGCACAATTAAATATCGTCCATCATCCGTTTCGGAAAATTGGGTAATCCGGCCCAGCCCGCCAATTTTTGCAAGAGGTGTAACCGTGTCAGTCGTCACAGCATCCGATGTGTCTAAGTCCACGGTTTTGGCCAATTGTATCATTCCTATCAGGCGGTCAGATTTTAAAGCATCATCAATCATATTCAGATAGCGCGGTTCAAAAATATTGAGCGGTAGATCACATCCCGGTAACAGCACGGTTCCGCTTAACGGAAAAACGGGGATCGTGTCCGGATTGGTACGGCGCGTCAGGGATTTATAGTGTACGCTCATCGAGTATCAACTAGGCAAATAAGATGGACGACAAGGCCCGCCGTCCTTCAATCGAGATCGGTGATTCATTGCCTTCGGCCTCAAATATCGTCAGAAGAAACAAGCGCGCAGCCTCGTCTTTATATTGGCGGTTCTTGCCTATGGAATATAATAAATGCTCGACGGCCCCGGCATTATCCCCAAGACCTGCCAGCGCTTTGGCAAGCTCTAACCGGGCATCAAGATCATCAGGGTTTTGTGAAACAGCCTGTTGGAGAGCCGTGGTTTCATCGGGTTCCGGGGCCGTCTCCTTTAGGTTTAAAGCCGCTCTTACAGCGGAAATTTCAGGATGATTTTGGAGGGGTTCTGGCGCGCGCGCAATCAATTCTGCCGCGCCCTCCTCATTGCCGCTTTCCATATATACGCGGGCTAATCCCGCCATAGCCGCGGCATTATCGGCATCCAATTGCAAGGCTTGCGCGAAATCCTGCGCGGCCCCGCCAGGATCACCGGCCGCCAAGCTGTCTCTGGCCCGATCCACCAGAATTTTTGCGTCTTCGGCAGGGTCGGACTCACCCGTTAATCTGGATACGAATTTCTTGAGTTCGCTTTCGGGTTGTCCGCCCATAAATCCGTCGACAGCTTGTCCGTCTTTAAACGCAAATACGGCCGGAATAGATTGCACGCCAAGCTGTCCCGCAATGCCGGGGTTCTCATCAATATTGATTTTGACAAGTTTGACTTTTCCATTTTCGGCTTTCACGACCCGTTCCAATGCCGGAATTAATTGCTTGCAGGGGCCACACCACGGTGCCCAAAAGTCAACAATAACAGGCGTGTTTTGCGAGGTCTCGATAACATCGGCCATGAAGCTCATATCCGAGCCATTCGTGATTACCTCTATTGCCGTCTCTGTCATGACATATCCTTAAACTTTAGTGTCTACAGCCCCTAGATGTGTCGCGCACGCGTCTTTTTCAAGACCCAATAATATCTTATTCAGGCCCCGCTAATGCCGCGAAATCTATTATCTGCGGATCATGCCCCGTAGCTTTGGCAAATTTCAGCATATCCTGTGTTGAAATGGCCGTGGTAGCCTCATTTTTTAACGGATGAAAATTAACAATATCATGACGGGTAAGGCGTTTATCAATAATGAGCGTGACGGCCTGTGAAACATCATTTAAGATCGCAAATAAAGTCACGGAACCGGGCGTCACGCCCAGATATTGCAACAGACGGTCCGGATTACCAAATGAGAGGCGTTTACACCCAAGGACAGAATGTAATTTATTGACCTTTATAAGCGTATCAGATTGCGCGCAAATCAGAAACATCCGTCCCGTTTTATCCTTTAAAAACAGATTTTTTGTATGTCCGCCGACCATATCCGCTTTTATCTTTGAACTCTCTTCGACTGTAAATACAGGCTCATGCTCAACCGTCTTGTAAGCGATATCATGGGCTTTGAAAAACTCGTAAAGATCATCCTGACTTATCGGGGTTTTCTCACCCGGGGCGGGGGTCGTAACCGTTGATATCTCTGGTGACGGGCCGGGTGAAGACGAAGATGTCATAATTACTCTCTTTCAATGCAATATGTTGTGGTGCCAAGGTACCCGCTAATAAGTCCGGCGCAAACCCTTTATAGGTCGTACTGCCTGAAACTTATCACCTCAGAACCCCCTACATACGACCGTCCGGTCTCGCATAGCCCCCCTTTAGATGCGGCGCCAAGAGCTGCGGTGAACCCGGGTGGGTATGGCCATAGATTATAGCCCCCGCCCGTCCCTATTCACACGGATAGCTGCAATATCGTCTGGGCCGTACCGGGTGAATAGTTACCCGCTGGAACGAAACGCCCTACTCATCCCTTAAATTTTTTAAATATAGCTGATTTCTCACCTCTTGGCAGGTTCTCGCGAGGCCGTCCATATGACGACACGCGCACGGACAGCTCCGCCCGGCTCTCGCTCAGTTCAAGGGATAAAACAGACATGAGACTCACGCTTCTAAAACACAAATAGAGTTGATTTTTTTTAGCTTACGGGCTTGATCTTTCCTAACCTTTGCGTCATATAGCGCCTCTTCGACCGCAAGACTTGAGAGTCTTGGATTACGTCTTTTGAGCGGGCGTAGCTCAGTGGTAGAGCATCACCTTGCCAAGGTGA
>CAZSKN010000034.1:4565-22947 GCA_964607445.1 uncultured Caulobacterales bacterium | reverse complement strand
TGGAGCGGATACAACACCAGATGTGTTGATTATTGAAGATACATTATCCATGGCGTTAATGTATCAACAGCATCTGAAGAAAGCCGGGATTAGCTCCGAAATATGCCAATCCGGCAATCATGCGCTGATCGAACTGCGCAAAGGTAATGTTACGACCGTCCTGCTTGACCTACAGCTTCCTGACATGAGCGGTCTTGACATCATCGACGAAATGGATGGGACTAATCATAATATTACCTTTATCGTTATTACGGCTAATGGGTCTGTAAATACCGCCGTGGACGCCATGCGGGCTGGCGCTTATGATTTTTTAATCAAACCCTTTCCGACCGAAAAATTATTGACGACCGTTAAAAACGCTTTGGAAAGAATTGAGCTTACGACAACGGTTAAAGTATTGAAAAAAGGTTTGAGCACAACACCCATCCCCGGCTTCATCGGCGAGTCAGCGCCAATGCTCGCCGTTTACAAGATGATTGAAAATATTGCCGATTCCAACGCCGCGGTATTCATCACTGGCGAGTCCGGAACCGGTAAAGAAGTCACGGCGCAAGCTATCCACAAGGTGGGACAGCGCAGGGACGGCCCATTTATCGCACTCAACTGTGCCGCGCTTCCAGAAAATCTCATCGAATCCGAAATATTTGGCCACGTAAAGGGGGCGTTCACCGGAGCGCAAGAAACCCGGAAAGGGGCAGCGAGTCAAGCGAGTGGCGGCACGCTGTTTCTTGATGAAATTTGTGAGATGGACATTGGTCTTCAAGCAAAATTACTGCGGTTTTTGCAAACAGGTCAAATTAAGCGTGTGGGCAGTGATTGGTCCGAAGATGTTGACGTGCGAATTGTGTGCGCGACTAACCGCAACCCGATGGTTGAGATTGCCGAGAAACGTTTCCGTGAGGATTTATTCTACCGACTTGACGTTTTATCAATTGAACTGCCGCCGCTTTCACATCGCGGAAAAGATGTGATTTTATTGGGTGAGAGTTTTCTAAAAACATTTGCAGCCGAAGAAGGTAAGCAGTTCAAGTCTATTTCGCCCGAAACACAAGATATGATGCTGAATTATCATTGGCCCGGAAATATTCGCCAACTCCAGAATATTATACGCAAGGCCGCAGTTGTGCATGATGGTATTGAGCTTGAACCGCATATGATTTCTCTAACGGCCTCAAAATCCGGCCCTGAAAACAAGGCCTATGAACTCATAGCTTTGGCAAATTCACAAACGGTAATTACGCCAAATGAATCGCTAAAAACGACATTTACGCTCGATATCCATCAACCGATGGCAACCATTGAACGCGATATCATTGAAGCCGTCATCTCCTCTTGTAATGGCAGTATTCCTAAGGCTTCCCAAATTCTCGAACTCAGCCCGTCAACTATCTACCGCAAACGTGAGGCCTGGTTGCAAAGCGAAGAAAATGGCCAATTGCCGGTTAACCTTTCCGCCTAAGCCGGGATTAATTGAGCCGACTTTAGAAAATAAGTCAAAGTTCTATCGTCTTGAGACACGCCCAGCGCCTTTGGGCTTTGAGTCGTCTGTCCGGACAATTCTATAATTACATTAACACTCTCGGCCTTTGCAGGGTTCTCAAACGCGGTCATGAGCGCCCCGTCCTTAGCACGTGTAAATGTCGCCCTTTCCGTTCCATCAATGATGGCTGAAACCGTTTGGGAGCGGTTCATGAAGAAATCTCCCTCTAGTCTCAGAACATAACGGCCCGTATATTTTCCTTGACGATTTTCAGGAATAACCATCTTTAAACTTGCCCGCTGGTCTTTCATCCAGCGGCCATAGCTTTCCTCTGCCCACCAGCCTTTAGAAAAGGAAACTGTTGCGGGTTTCTGAGCATGCGTCCCGTCAGCTGGTAAGCCATTCAACGTGGTATCGACCACTGAAACTTGACCATAATCCAGTGATGGATTGTCAGGCATATAAGATTCAGTGCTGGGACGGGTTGTGGCCGGAGCCTCGATCAAATCGACCATAGCTAGATTGTCCTGCGCTGCAACATTCGTGAGCTCGACATTTTGAACATGAATTGTCATTGAACGGACGTCTTGATTTTCCCCGCGATCAAGCGGGCTCTCAGGGGGTCCGGCGTCTGGCAAACTCAGAAAAACGCAGAGCGCCTCGCCTAGAGGCAAGTTGCTCACCGGGACCAAAAGAGGAACGCCCTCCCCGAACGTACCGGAACTTATCAACTTACCATTTACAGATATGTTGACCTGTTGGACCTGTCCGGATTTGGATCTGCCTTGAATTTTCAAGACAGAATTTGGGGGCATGTCTGTTGGTAAGGTCACGCGGAACATGGCGCGATTATCCCGCATCCAACGGCCAAAAGGCTCGAAGGCCCACCACCCGGCGCTAAACTCGATAAACTGGCGCATCTCAGGGTCATCCATGGCAATCGATTGCCCAACAGGCAAGGCAGGCTGCTCTAATGGCTTAACCGATGCCAATTCCATTTCTAGCAAGCGGTGCCGCGCAAATGTTTCAATATTTAGCGGCGAACCTGATTTCCCGTAACCTTGTGCGCGCAAAAACCCTATCATTTTTCGGGTATGGATATTCGCACCTTGGGTGAGAATATGATAGGGCGAGTCATCTTGAACATGCTGCCCATATAAACTTTGGCTAGGCGTTCCAAAATATTCAAAGCCTGCGCGATTTACGACGTGTTCTATTTCATTGCGAAATCCCGTGACGTAAGCTGGGTCACTCATACAGCCATCCCCCACGAGGACTGGCCATGCGAAATGCACATTGATCCCTTTGGCCTTAAGCTTCCACAGACGTTTTAAGGCAGGTTTAAGGTTAGCACCAAGCTTTAGGTTTTTTCTTTGAGTGGCTTTGCCCAATATATAATCATCACAACTTTGCTCGGCGACCCCTAAGCCCGGGCCAATAGACTCTTGACGAGATTCATGCCCTGTCGATTGCGTTAAGGCCGCAAGAAAGAGATTTTTTGCCGGTGACTCGGTCGGGCTGGCGGGTCTAGATTTCTTTTTGCGAAACTCTTTAATTACTTTTTCTGGAGGCAGGCTCAGCGCTCTTTGTACGCGTTTCATCACAGGCATGGATTGGTAATAGTCACGATTATCTGTGAAGAGAGTTTCAACATAATTATCCGTCAATTTTTCCCTGTGATAGAAAGTCCATTCGAGCGGAAGTACAATAATATCTCCGGGGCGCGCATAGGTCTCAAGGCGTGTAATCTTATCTTCAATCGCATAGCCACCATTATCCGCAATATTGATAGCGGTCATGCCAAGCGCTTCACCAACAGCGTTAGTATCAATCGCATGATGAGAATTTGATCCGGATTCAAATATGATACGTGGACCGGGTACTTCCTTGAGCAAAAACCATTTATAGCTTGCTGGAATTGTCACGTTTTGTATCAGGCTATTTACGGTAAGCGTGTAAGCACTCAAGCACATTGCCATTGTTCCCACCAAACAGGCCACAAACTTACTCAACTGTTTTACAAGGTTTTTAGACGACCTATCCATTGCGGTCTTAGCTTGATTTTCTAATCTATGTGTCATGATCTTGGTCTCAATCTTTGGGCGTTAAAAGTTGAAGTAGAGAAATGGCGATTGCGTGAGGCTCAACGACGCGAAGAAGGAAAACGCCGCCGCAATGCCGCAAACACTCCCCAAACCATAGAGCGCCACTGACGGCCGCTTGAGGAGGTCTTGCTGGAAGATTTCGGATATATCTTTTGTATTGGGCAGTAAGAATGCCAAGAACGCCGCTAACGCAATCCAAAGCGTGGTTTGGGAGCTTGCAGGAAGGTTCAGAGCGGTCTCGGCCGTAAAACCAAACAGGCTCTGCACCATAGACATGGCCCCAATTGTCGTGGTGGCTCTAAAGAACACCCAAGCGACAACCACTGCGAGAAACGTTATAGCCCATGATGTGAAACGAATAGATTTTGCTGTTTCGACCACATCTAGGACGCCAAAGAATTTGGCTATGGCGCGGACACACTGGTTGGCGATCAAATATACGCCATGCAACATGCCCCAGATAATGAAGTTCCAATGCGCGCCATGCCAGAGGCCCCCCAGCACCATTGTCGCAAAGTTGTTGATATATTGACGCCATTTACCATGACGATTTCCGCCAAGAGGGATATATAGGTAATCCCGTAACCAGCGACTTAAGGTCATGTGCCAACGGCGCCAAAACTCTGACATGTTTTCGGATTTATAAGGTGAATTAAAGTTCCAAGGTAATCTGATAGCGAATAGCAACCCAAGGCCAATGGCCATGTCCGAATATCCGGAGAAGTCAAAATATATCTGAAATGTATAGGCTAAGGCGCCGCCCCAGGCCGTCATCGTCGTAACGGTCATCCCCCCATCTACAGACGCAAAGACGAGATTGGCGTGAGGAGCAAGAGAGTCAGCAATGGCCAGTTTCTTGAATAGGCCCAGAGCGAAAAGACATAAGCCTTCGCAAAACATGATAGCACGCGTACCCGGCGAAATAACTTTGCGAAATTGCGGCATCATTTCTGCGTGGTGAACAATAGGCCCTGCGATGAGTTGCGGGAAGAAGGTAACAAATAAAGCATATTCAAGAGGCGTGTGCGATGACGCCTCCATTTTCCCGGCATGACTATCACACAGGTAGGATATCTGCTGAAAGGTAAAGAATGATATGGCCAAAGGTAACAGCAACGCCGGATCAGCAAGCCCGATATCAAACACGGCATTTATGTTGAGGGTTAGAAATCCAAGATATTTGTAAATACCGAGCAAGAATAAGTTGGCCACGATACCAAAAACCAAAATACGTTTAGACCACGCTGTTCGGGGTCGTGCCAAGATATATTTTGCAAGCACATAATTGCCTATCATCGACCCCATTAAAAGCATCAAATATTCCGACTTGAACCAGCTATAAAAAATCAGGCTGGCGCCGATCAAAACAATTTGACTATGCCAGCGCGATTTAGAAAAAAGTGTGGCGTAAAAGCCCAGCAGAACGAGGGGTAGGAACTTGGTCAGGAAAACGGGATCTGTAAAAAGCATCTTATCTGTCCTTTGATCTCATTTATACGGGGGTTTGGCATGTTGGAACGCGGCCAACACTTTGTTGCAAACGCGCCTTGGCTGTGTGTAATTCGGCACGCGCTATTTGCTCACGAATGAATGATAGCTCACGCATCAATTCTTCTTTTATGAGGTAAGTTTCAGGCTTTTTACCTGATGCGACATCCGCGTTTAGATCATCCGTGATTTCCCCCTGAACGGACAAAGCTTTCCATGCCAGAGTGAGATCGTAATCCAATTTATGCATTTGTTCATGGGCAATCATAACTTGCGCCATAATCGCACTCGCTAAGATTTCCGTTTGGCGATACGCTTCGGCTAAGGCAATATTCCCAGTGCGTTTGGTTTCGCCAATTTGGCTCAGACGGAGCAAATCCCAGCTTAAGCTGGCACCGATCGAGGCGAAGTTCGAGTTTAAAACAAAGCTGTTGGAATTACTGTTCCCACCGATAAAGAAACGCATGGCAGGCAAGTGACGCCATAGGTCTTCTTCATTTTTAAGTTTGGTTAAATCTGTTTTATAGAGAGACTGGCGAATTTCCGGACGGTTTTTATATGCCGCCGCAATGAGGCTAACGGCGTCCTGCTTGCCGAGCGTTCCCAGATCGGAGGGAAGCCGCTTAGACTTTAGGTTAAACTCAGTATCGGCCGGTAGGTTCATCAAACGCGCCAGCTCTGGTTTTGCATAGACCAATGATCTGTGCAGGGACTGATACCATCTATTGATGTCGATAAGTTCACGCTGGAACATCAACTCCTGAAGTTTTGTCTTTGGATTTTCTTCTGCGCGCTGTTGGGAGAGAGTGAGCGCATAGTTTACACGGCTCTTTAGCCACTCGGATTTTTTCTCGGCCTGCTCAAAGGCCACAGCGCGCCAATAGGCATTTTCGACGTCAACAATGAGTTTGTTACAAAGATATTGATTCTGCTCACCTTGGGAAAAAGCATTCACCGCACGGCGATTGGCTTTAAACCCGCTCAGACCGATTTCTAGCAAATCCCAGCTCGCCGTGAAGTTGGATATAGCAATGGCCTGATCTTGGGCCGTATAAAAATCGTCGGGCATTGAACCGGTTTCATCATCGACTTTTATACCAACGGATGCGCTGGTATTATTCCGCCATGTGCCATAGCTACTGGCATAGACTTGGGGTAAAAGATCTTTACCGCGCTGACCAGCTTTGCGGACTGTTTCCACAAATTGGGATTGCGCACGTCGGTATTCAGTATTGTGCATCAAAGTTCGAGTACGGACTTGATCGATATCTAATGGCCCGGCAATGTCAAGCGGTGCCGCTTGAGGGCGAAGCGTGCTGTCAGCCCTCTCACCCATATTGCCCGTCTTGTATTGAACCGCAGGTGTCGCACATCCCGAGACAGCAAGAGTGGCAATAAGCCAACCCGACCAAAGGATAGATTTCAATCCAGCTTTATTAAATTTGAATGTCATTAAACTACTCCGTTTTCGAAATAGCTATTGCAATCCATAGACCAGTTAGGGGTCTAATAAATTCAACAACTTAGAGGGTTAATTTAGGGTAAAAATGGAGTTTCTATTGCAATATGCATCGCACTCTTTGCAAAATGCAAACACGCTTGATAAATTACAAAAACAACTCGTCCAGATCAGTCTAGGGGACGATAGATCATAGCGTCATAATCAATGATGATCTGTCCGCTTTCATCGGGTAATTTGATTCCAGTGGGCCAAAGGGATGTATTGGCAATTGCGATATCTTTGCCATTTATAGATATGTGGTCAGTTGAAACCCTTGACGGTTTTGGCAATGCAATTAATGGGATTTTTACAAGACGTTCTTCTCCCGGAATAAGATTGTTTTGTAAGTAATAGGGTTCAACCCAAGCCAAGCGGCCATCAATATTCAAATAAGATAGCTTGACTTGCAATGTGCTGACAATTTCAGTTCCAGAATTGGATAATTTAAAATTGAGCGCAGGCCCATTATCATCTTCCGAGATGTTGATATTCGTAAACTTCAAAGATTTATAATAGCCTGGAGCACACACCGTTGTAGATAGGGCCAGAGAGACACCGGACGGTAGAGTGTCGAGTTCTGTAACGCTAAAGTGTTCCGGGTCATAGGCGGCATTAAAAGCCTGATCTTGAATCTTAAGATAACCCTCAAAGTCAATTCGAAATGCGGAATCTTCACCAGGTAAAAGACGATGGGCGCCAATTCTCCCCGCATATTGTTCAAGTACGATTGGCGAGTTTTGTGACGACGTCTTTGCCATGATCTTGGTGCAGGCCGGGAATTGCGATAAATTCCTTAATCGCCCTACAACATACATCCTGCCACCATATTCAACAAATTCGGCGGTCACAAGCTCGACCTTTGGCCTCGCTAATCGTTGCACAGGGTCCGTGGGTTTCAAAAGACGTTGTCCCGTTATGTCACGGAATTTTGGGGTATTATCTGCTGTCGTTAGGGTTTGCGCAAAGGCCTTTTGCGGCGGGCTATATTTGATTAACCACGTCCCATTGGCCCTCTCATTAAGGGTTTGGACCGTTGTAACAGTCCTTATCCCAACGGCGGTTAAATAGGTCAGCTTAGAAGTCACTTGAACGGTGGCCTCGTCCGTGAACTTGATTTCTTGTGCGGTGACAGAGGTTAGCTTACCATATGAAGGCACTAAGCCGCCCGTAAGTTTCTGAATGCGAAGGAACTGCCCGTAATCTATATCAGCGCTGGGTTTGAGCAGGGCAAAAGCTTTGCCTGTCTCGCGGAAATCTAAATGTTGGTAGAACTGTTTGACGACATTTTCAGGTGCAACAACTTTCTGCCTATCGGATAGAACGAGGTTAGCCAATAGAAAAAATGCTAGCGCCACAATAAGAGGTATAGCACGAGTGACGAGAACCTGTCTCGCCAGTACCAAATTGTCATTTGCCTTAACCCTTTCTTGCGAGAAGGGACGGGAGTTGGAGGAAATTAGGTTCTGAGTGAGTGCAAGCCCCAATAGGGTTAGCAGGCCGAGCCCAAGAGCACCAATAGGAAGAGTTCCCCACATCAGTCTTTGATAAGGTGGTAATTCGCGTCTCGGCCTAATCTCCGCTAATGGAGATATGTCTGGTTTTTCCCAAACATTGATACCGTTATTTAAGCGAGTAACGAGATTCCAGCCTGTGTAGTGCAAAACCGGATCATAAAACTCATCGTTGGAGAAGATATATTTTAGGTGGAATTTTTCAGCATTCGTCAAAAACTGGTTAAGCGAAGCCAGTCCCGGAACACCCGCATATTTTGAGTTTTCTAAGCGTTCAACGGCGTAATTCATAAGGCTAGGAAGACGACGCGCAGAATGGTAATTACCATCTACTGACTCCGCGTTTATCAATGCGCTATGATAGGCAAATTGATCTCCAAATCCAAGCGTGAGATAGCGCCAATCCGAGTGGCGATCTTCATCCATAAATTTAACGAGAGGCGCAGGGTCGATAAAATCAGGCTGCGTCGGTCTAAATGTCGGCAAAAGAGCTGTACCGACGGCTAACCCAACGTAACAAACCAAGGTCAGAACAAGTCCGGCACGCGTTAAAAAGGGTCCAAAGGCGCGTTTCAAAATAGATTGCCCCCGTCCCTCCCAAAGCGATTGAACCAGAAGCCCTGCAAAGGGTAAAACGAGAATTGAGGCCCAGAACGTAAATCTATCAAGTGTCAAAATCCCATACGCCGGACCTAACAGCATCCTTGGAAACGGAGTTGTGCCCCCCGTTCCCAAGAATAAGGCAATCAGCACGGTTAGGGCTAAAGGCCAAAGCGCTGACTTGAAAGATTTCAGGATGGCGTAGGGAACCGCAAAGATAAGCAAGCCCCATGGAATTACAAAAAACATCAAGCCAAGATTAGGGTTGGCTATAAAGTTCTCCCGGCTACCGTGGGATATGCTCACTTGAGTAATGGGGTCAGTGACAGACCAATGCCAATATGGAAAGACGATCGTTACAATAAGCAACAACATAGATAGACCCATAAAAATGCCGCGTAGCAGTGCGGGTGCGGCCCAGTTGACGATAGCCAACCGGCCTATCGGCTTGGTATCTTGCCTGGTTTTTAAGTTCGATAACCAAGCGGCGAGACCAACAGGTGCAACAAAAAAAACTGTACCAAAAAGAGGGGTAACGTGATGTACCGCCGTCGTCGCAGCCGTCAGCGCTATACCTAAGAGTAAGTCAGACCTTTTACCCTGTTCTATCCATCCCGAAATATGCGGGATCGCATTTAGAAATAACGCAATAGAAAGCATAGTCGGCAATTGCCCAAAAATGTGCAGAGTTTCTGATAGGCTTGTCGAAAAGACGCATAACATTGCGGCATAAGACGCGGCTTTATCATTGACCCAAAGGCGACTAAACCGGAAAACACCGATAACCAGCACGCTGACAGACAATAATTGCAGCAATATGAAGGCGATGCGCATATCGATAAAGCGCATCAATAACGCTAAAGCTTGATGGCTGCCAGGTGGATAAGCTGTAACTGTGAAACCCGTATACCAACGTGTTTCCCATGGATCGAACCACGATTCCAGATAATGGTTCCCGAAGAACATGTGAATATAGGCATCATAGGTTTGACCATAGGTGAACGGCAAAAGGGCCCCGTGAAACACGAGACCTAATAAAATTGCCAGATATGTCCACGAGCGGGGCGTCATTTATTCGGTTGATGTCTTTTCGCGTGTCAACATAACTGTTCCTAATAAGCAGGCCGCGCAGACTGTTTGAATGGCTAGCTTAATACTGAAATAGGAATATAGACCCATCTCTGGAAATAAGTGATTAACCGTAGACAAGAAGATTAATTGCACAATGCCAAAACCGAATACCAGAATAGCTGCAAATTTCTGCCCTTTCGCGATTTTATAAATCGCGCAAAGGTGGCTGACGATGAAGACCGCACCCGTCAACGCACTTATCCAGACAATGGACGTCAATTGAGAATATTCATGGCCTAATATGATTTTTACGACGCGTTCTGAATTCGGGACTATAGCTATAAGAGCCAGCGCAGTTATCAAGCCAATGCCTGTAAGTAATGTAAAGAGCTCTCTGAGGGCCTTCTGCTCGCTTTTCTTTTTAGCGACATAAGGCTGAAGGATAGTAGAACAAGATAAGAAGGCAAAAAAGAAGATCCGCTGGATCAAAAGAAGCCCCGCAACAAGCCCGGCTGTTTCAGCTGAAAAGAGGGCTTTTGCGATGATGATATCACTGTCCAAGACTAAAACTTGCGCGGCCTGTAATATTAAATATGGCAAGGCCAAGGCCGAGAGGGCCTTTGTCTGCACAGTGGTCGGCGTTTTTATCGCGGTTTTACGGGCATTTAAATCCTCTTTATTAATCGAAAAAACAAACCCGGCGACAATTGAAAGCCCGACGGCGACCGCGATACCCGCAAGTCCAACCCCCATTTTCCAGAGCAAAAGACTTCCTAAAAGCCGAATTATCCATTCTGCTTGAATAGACAAAACAATTCTTGGAACATCAATGAGGCCTTGGGTTAACCCACGATAAATGACCATGGGCAAGAAAAACGGAATGGCCAAGGCCAGTAAAGACAGCGCCAGCGGAGATGAAAAATTCAGGGCTGCAGACAAGAAATTTGCCGAAGCCATCACACCAAACATGAGGGGAACGGAAACCTTCAAACTCCGCCATGATAAGGCATAAGCTTTGACTTTGCTGGCTTTCCTATTTCCCTGCGTCGCTGTGTGTTCGGAAACCGCAAATTGCAGGGCGCCTAGAAAGGATAGCACACCCAATTTGAGCGTTAAAAGCAAAGTAAGGTCGGCAAAAAGTGCTGGGCCCATTAACCGGGCAAATATCATATTAAATAGCAAGTTTGCAGCATTCGCAATATTCGCTGAAACGAATAAGATTGCGGCAGGCCCTATTATGGGATGACCACGAATAAGTCCTAATGGGCGCTTTACGGTCAGGGTCATTTAAGCCTCCACAACAGAAAAACGCTGATTGTTTTTAAAAGGCTTGGGTTTGCTGTTTTGAATTGTGCAATCAAATAAAGCTGTAAAAGATGAACGGTAAGCGGCAGACAAGATAGCCTCATTGTCTGGCAGATGAACGTAGGTCTCCTTGCCTTCATTTCGTAATTTCTCACATACTTCTGTCAAGGTTGTAAAAACAGATGGGCCCAAATTTGTGACGTTAGAAAAGTCCAAGATAATGGCCTCTTTGTCGTCACAAATAATGGCTTGCATGGATTTTATACTCTGGACGCTAAGGTTTTTACCTGAGCGCAAGAGCTGGCTCGATAGCGCCCCTTGCGGTTTTCTTCTATCCTGAAATTGCGCGCGAATTTTCCATTGGTTCAAAATGAGGGACATCATTTTCAACCCCCCTTTAATCACGTCGGAGAATTTTATATTTGAATTTGGAATTTCCGTCCATTCAAGCACCGGATATTCAAAGAAATTCTTGCGTTCTTGGCGATCAGGGTTGGAAATCCTCAAGAATAATTCCACATCAAAAAGCCAGCCGGCGGTGAACGGTGTGTCAAGACAAGCCTTGAGATGGGGCGTATTACGAAACAGTTTCGCGCCGCATTGTGTATCTTTTAAAGCCAGACCGGTCGCGAGCCGGCCCATAGATGCGCAAACCAGAGAAATCATTTTGCGGTGAAGATCACGGCAAACGCGTCGCCCCAGACCCCCTGCGCGTGAACCAAAGACAACGTCAATATCGTCAAGCCGCTCCGCGACAGAAATAAAATCATTAATCGCATCTAGAGGCGTAGCCAAATCAGCATCAAGAAAGGCGACGTATTTATCACCTCGCTGCGCCGCGAATTTCAGGCCATGCCTTACCGCCTCGGCTTTACCGGCATTGCGGGCCATCATTAAGACATCGACCTGCTTGGGCAATGCAGCCATGGCGCCGCATAATAAGCTGATAGTCAAATCTTTCGAACCGTCATCGACAAAGACAAATGATATTTTCGGGTTCAGTCGTGCAAAATTCAAGAACACCTCAAGGTGCAGACGGTTCGCCTCATTATAACAAGGTATAATAATTGTCGTTCTATCATGTTGGTAAATAGACGCAGAGATATCTAATCGGTTTGTGTTCATATTTGTCATTTTCAACTCCAATTTCTTGGACTTAACTACGCAAAAGACAGGCCGCGATTTTACGGGGTTTTCGGGCCTGTTTCTTTGCAAATCAAAAAATGAATTTGCATTTCGCAAATAATTTTTCGCAAATGGACAGGTTTTTCCCGCAAGTCAGCGGGTTTTTATCGGCATATGGATTGCAACACTCTAGGGGCAACCATGCAAAGAAAATGACTATGATCCGACGATACACATTACTGCGCTGCGTTATAGCGATGGGCTTATTGGCCGACATAATTTCGCCAGATGTGCGTGCCGATACCGTACCAGGCCTTATTGTTTATGTAGGACCACAATCTGTGTCACCGCGCGAAATTATACATGTGACCGTAGAAGTTTCGGATAGGCGTAAAAACAATATCCATGACGGGAAGATCAATCTGTCATACGTAAGTGACGGCAGTATTAAAACCATATCAGGAACACCCAGACACGGTTTGGTGTCGTTCGAAGTCCCCGCTCAGGATACTACGGGTCTTATGAAGTTTTCTGCCAACACTCAGGGCGAACGTTCAAAAGACGCCTTGGTGACGGTCACGGCCGCACAGCCGCAAGCGTTTTCACTTGAGATTGAGGCCGGTGAACACGCAGAAACCCTTAAGTTAACGTCTGATGTGATTACAGATTATTACGGTAATCCAGTTTCGGATTTATCTCTGGTGACTATCGACTGGATCGAAGAAAAGGGGCTGGGGGGCCGCCAGAGCGTTCAATTATTCAAGGGCCGTATCATTCTCACAACTCCGTGCCCAGATAATTTTACGACCCCGCTTAAAATCCGGGCCGCTGTGAACACGATAGACTATATATCAAATGACGTGTCTTTCTATTGTGATGCCGGGCAAGGGTAGAACATGACCGAACTTATACGTCATAAGAAAAAACACTCACCACTTACCGCTTTAGTGCTGTTAGCGGGTGTGGCTTTCGCGGGATTAGTGGCCAGCATTATTGAATCCCCTCAGGGTGAGCATAACTATTTACATGCGCATTTGAGCGCGGCGGCGGTAAAATCCGTGGTTAAATGGGAACCGACAAGTTTTGATGTCCCTCAGCAAGATAGATTGAAAATCGCCAGAATTATTGCTCAGTCCGAAAGTGCGCGCTCTGCCTCTGATCTGAAAAACGGTTTAACAGGTCAGGCTTTGGACGCCGCTCTAAAGCATATGTGTTTGCCTGAAAATAAGAGCTGCACGGTTGCGCTGAGAGTCAATCGCACCTTGTCAGTCGCAGATATGAATAATGATTTTCGGGTCGCCAATATTCAAGACAAAAGCCTACGGGTAAATTTAGAGACTCAGGGTGAAACGACAGATGTCACACTATTAAATATTTCCAAAGAAACGCGGATATTAAGGTTCTATCAAACGCAATCCGCTTGGATGCAAAATGCATCTGAGAGTCTAAAGCGTGAAATACCGTCCTTTTCTGACCGTGAGGGCAAATTTGAACAAAGTTTCAATAAGCGTTTTACCGGCCTAAATTATTATCCTGCATCTGCCTCATGGGCTGACTTTTGGAAAGAGTACCCGGTTTCAGAGATCAACGCTGATCTTGAAAAAGCTCGGGCTCTAAATGTAAATTCCCTTCGTATTTTTCTGACCCATGATTATTTCGATAATGCGGATACGCGCAAAGACGCGCTTTCAAAGCTCAAGAGATTTCTTGACATGTGTGAACGCAAGGACATCAAAGTTTTAGTCACATTGTTTGATCTACGCCCGAATTATACATTTTCAAATTGGGCGTCGGACATTATCCACATCGATAGTATTCTCTCACACATCCCAAACCACAATGCGGTTCTCGCGATTGATGTAAAAAACCAACCGGATTTGGATTTTGAAAATTGGGGACACGGCACAGTCGAGGCTTGGTTGACAGTCATGGCGCGCCACATTCAAATGAAATATCCAAATCTGGCCGTTACAACAGGTTGGTCAAAAGCAGAGAATGCGGTCCGGCTAAAGGATGTATTCGATGTGATTACCTATCACGAATACGAAAACCCCAAGAACTTCGAAGACCGCCTAAATTCAATTATTGCAGCAATAGGCGAAAAACCTGTTATGATAACAGAGTTAGGGTCTACAATTTGGCGCCCTCCATTTATCAAACGCCTCGGGGAATCTGCTCAGGCGAAGCGGTTAGAAAGCCAACTTGATCAAGCGGGTCGGGCACAGGGCGTCTTTGTCTGGACACTGCATGATTTTGACCATGTCGGCAAAGCGGTTGTCGGCCCCTTGCCGTGGCGTCAAACACAGCAAAAACATTTCGGTCTTTTGCGAAGCGACGACACACTCCGTCCCGCAGCGCACGTCTTAAAAACCTTTGGTGAGCGCTCCGCGAATGCAGGCGCCGAGGTCAAAAATTTTCAATCAACACAAAAACGATCTTTTAGGAGACCATTATGAAAACCCTCGCAATTGTTACGGCTTTCCCCCCAAGTGCCGGATCACTAAATGAATACGGCTTTCACCTTGTAAAGGCTTTCGCAGCCCGGACAGATATTGAAAGAATTATTGTGATTGCAGATAAATATGACGACATGAGACCTGAACTCGACCTTGGGCCCAAGGTCGAGGTGAGACGGGTATGGCGCTTTAACAGCCCATTCGCGGGACTTCATATCCTAAGAGCCTTAAAAGCGTCTAAGGCCGAGGGCGCGCTTTATAATCTGCAAACCGCTTCATTTGGCAACAGTGAAATTCCAGCCGCTTTAGGTCTGCTCACCCCTGCCCTGTCGCAAAAATTCGGGGTCCCTTCGGGCGTTATCATGCATAATTTGATTGAAGCCGTCGACCTGAGTAAAACGAACCTTGCCGCAAGCCCTCTTCGCCAGAAGCTTGTGAATGCCGCAAGTTATTTTGTGACAAAGACGATGCTAATGTCTGGATTTATGACCGTAACGCTCGACAGTTTTTGGGATATTCTAGAGGAAAAATACAAAGCAAAAAATGCCTTCATGGTGCCTCACGGCTCTTTCCCGACAGGCTGTGAAGAAAGCCTCACCCCTCTTGAAGATCGCAGCCGTATAATCGTCACCATGGGAAAATTCGGAACCTATAAACGGCTAGAACGGACAATTGGCGCGATCCAAAATTTGAATATGAACTTAGCCGATAGTCAAAAACTTAATCTCATTATTGGTGGGAGCGATCATCCGGCTGCCCCTGGATATTTACAGGCGCTTGCCGCAAAGCACAGATCTGACAAGAATATTATTTTTCATGGCTATGTTGCCGAAGACAAGGTCTCGGACTTCTTTACGCAGGCCAAGCTCGCTATTTTCGACTATGATAGCACAACAGGAAGTTCCGGCGTTTTACACCAAGCCGCCATTTACGGAACCCCTGCGGCCTATCCTATGATGGGAGATTTTATAGACGTCACACAGAGAGAAGGGCTGCGCGGCTTTAACTTTAAAGCGCTAGATCAATCGGCTTTGGAGGACGCTATTTTGAAAAGTCTAAGCGATGGTTTAACCGCGCAATCTATTGCCGACAATAATATCGATATTTCCAAAGGTGTAACCCTGAATACGGTCGCCTCAATTCAGCTTCAGCTTTTGAAAAAAGTTAAAACAAGAAAATTTTACAAACTTCGAAGAGCAAAAAATTCAGCGCTACGCATACAACAAAATCATCACGCGTTTTCAGGCCAAATGCCTGCGTCTTCCCAAATCGCCACATAGCGCGGATAATGAGTGATTAATAATCAAAGACGGCTGAATAAAGGTCATTTTATACGCATAAATCTTGATGGAGAGCTCTAACTCGAACGCAATTGGCAAAGCGCAAAGTCGTATCAAACTGTAAGCGCCGTCCACGGATATGTAATAGCGTCCGAACCTGACGTTATTTTCTTTTAAAACTGGCGACGGCGGACAATATTTCCTCGGCGTGGGTGAGTTGTATAAGCTGGCCTGTTTTAAGTAATGAGATGAGCGTGATGTGGGGCAGATTAGCACAAAATTTTTCAACGGTTTGCGCCGCAAATGAAGAGTCTTCCACCCCCTGAAACCATGTGACCGGAACCGTGTCAGGCGGTAAATATCGTGACCAATCATTCATGATTAATTGGAACTCCCGAAACATGGTCTGACCGCCTTCTTTCAATATATCCGCGGCGGCGTTATGTAGGATTTTTCGATTTTCAGTTTTCTTTAATAACCTTAAATCGGAAGGTGAATGTCGAAAATGGCGTTCTAAAAATTTGTCCTGTCTCCCTGTGATAAGGAAACGTACCGCATTTTCGATCATAAATTCAAAAAAGCGGGGGTTTGAGATCATTAAACGCACGCCGGCCTTCTGCCAGGGTCGCATGGTTTCCAAACTCGCCGGGCTGGAATAAGGCAACACGCCCGCAAAAGTGACAATATGATGGATGCGCTTTTGCATTAAACGCGCGCATGCATAAGCGTAAATAGACCCGGAGAGCTGGCCCGCAATTGTACACCCCTCAATGTTCAGCCTATCTAATAAGGCCTGCATATCTTTTGCAAAATGTTCCGGAAATTCCCAAATCGGTGGCAGGTTTTCTGCTTTTTCTGTATAAGTTGACATGCCAAACCCGGGACGCATTATTGTTATAAACCGTACATTATGGCGGGAAATAGCTGTTTTCATCTCTGTCGTAAGTTGGCCACATAATAACAGACCCGGAAAGTTTAAAACCGGATAGCCATCTTCGGGGCCAAAAGACCGGATTTCATATTGCCTGACTTTATACGCGGTTTCACGCTTTGACTGCGGCGGGGTCCAGAATTGAATATCTTGTGAGCTCTCAATGGAGACTGTACTGGCGGGACTGGCATAAAATTCAACTCGCCCCAAATTTTTGGAAAAGCTCAAACGGGCAAAACCGGAATATAGGCTGACGAGTTCAACTTGCGAATGTATCCCAAGTTTTTGATTGAGTTTTTTGAGTTGATTACGAATTGTAGCGACAGAACGGTTGCGGTTTCTAGCAATATCTGGCGTTGAATAGCCCAGTATTATACCGCGCAAAATAAGATATTCTGCATGCGTAAGACCGAAAGACGTTTTGAATTTTTCTCCAATGACATCATCCCATACAACATCGATTGTTGTAGCTTCCACTAGGGTTTGACTAAACTCATTTGTTTCAAGCGTTAAAGCCAAGCGTATAGGCGGGACCTCGTCTGATATTAAAAAGCGCACTATTTTAACAATAGAGAATAATGAGTTTTTTTCGTCTCTGGGCTGGAATAATCCTTTCAGGACATTTAAGCCATCATCTTCAAAATTTCCCTTGCGAAGGCGTTTGCCTTTTTTAATACCTAAAAGTGTGATGCCACTTTCATTGGTAAATTGAACATGTAAATTCTCATCGATTAAAAACGTTGGCTGACGGTTCATTGAAATTAAGGATTCAAGACTTTGATCGTTCACGATAGTTCCGCAATGATCCTGTAGCAGGCGGATAGCATTTGACAGGTGCCGCCTTAATGTGTCCTCCCTTTTGGCAATCAAGGAACCCGCTTCCCTGTCGCCAAAATGATTGCGCTCATCATGATCATTATATGACAGGGCTTGGTGCTCAATGATAGCATCTGTCAAATCCATATATCGAGACGGGTCAACGGCTACTGCATAAGCCAGACGTATAATGTCATCTTCAATCGCATCTAGATCGCGCATTCTAGTCCCACAAATACAGAATGAATCACGTATAATAGAAACTAATTTAAAAAAATAGCCTAATTGGGCTATTGTGATGTTGGAAACGGTCAGTAATTTGGCGTCATATTAACGGAGCGCAATATTTATGAGCATGACTTTCTATCGGCCTTTATCAGGCCATACGCCTAACACCCACACGAGATAATGGTTAATCCCAATTTATAGCTTATATATCTAAATTTACGTATGTGGGTAATTTTAAATTAGATATCAGCTATAAATGAGGTGTCCAATTTTGGACACCTCAACAATTCCTCAAAGGACTGAGATCCTTTTGCATTCGTGCAAGAGGCTCTCTCCTGAGCAGGATGGCTTAGCAGTGAATGTAAATCTGTATATAGATATTTCTATATCCAGAGTTTAGAAGCGTTTGAATTAAAAGACACATGCGCTTCTTAGTGACTGTCGTCCCAAAAGACAGTTATCCTTCATTCCTGCTAAGCCAGACC
>CAZSKN010000034.1:0-4465 GCA_964607445.1 uncultured Caulobacterales bacterium | reverse complement strand
GCCAGACCCTTATTAGTCCGTTTCATTTGGCCATTGAAGTTTTGCAATATGATCATCGGGATCATCATTGTCTTCATTGTTTTCAATGTTGATTGCTATCAGCTCTGATCTGACGCCTTTGAAGAAAGACATCATTTCCGATTCTGAGCTTCCTACCAATATCTTTTGAAGATCATTTATGACTGTGATTACGCAATTACCGGAAAAAGGGTTTTTAGTATCAGTAAGATAGGTTGGCTTCGAACAGGCAGCCATTATCCACTTGCGTAGTTTCAGGTCTTTTCCTTCATAGGTCATGTTCACCTCCTTGATTACATGGCCAGCAATGTTGCATTGCCCCCCGCAGCCGTAGTGTTGACTGTAAGGGTACGTTCAATAAAAAATCTCTCAATCTCATCATCTGATGTCAGTATGGGAACCAGTTGTCCGTCCATGGATAACGCCCATTTTGCCCAGATATTGATGCGTTCACGAGTCGTCAGAACCGCTCCGAGGTGAAGTATGTTTTCAGGATTGAAAGGTATACCGTTCACGAGATAAATAAGGTTTCTCTGCCCCGTGACGGCAGTTAACTTGACTATCAATTTGTCTAGTGTGCGTTGGTGTTCCGGATCTGGGGAGAGCAGGATCACGGCGTTACCCGTTGCCAGGGATTTCAGGAGATGCTGGCAGAGACTTTCTAGAGGAGCCCCACCATCACAAAGAATAATTCCTCGAGGATTTAATTTCAGATTATTGCTCTCACCTGTGGGGCCAGGAAGGATGAATTGCCTGTCTTTGAAGAATATCATTTTTGACAGATATGCTGTGTCAATAACGCCAAAATGGTCTACACAAATCTCAACAAGGTCTTGAAGCTTGTCTTTGTCCAGTTGGCAGAACCACGTATTTGAGGCTGCTCTCATCGCGCCGAGGTCGAGCGGTTTGTCTAGAGTTTTATGGCGCAGCGTACCATCGGAATGAATGGCTTCTTCCGAGGAAGTGCCCTTGGGTTTGGATAAACGCCGCACATAATGAGGGCCTCCGGCTTTGGGTCCGGTTCCTGATAGTCCTTCGCCACCAAAAGGTTGAACACCTACGACAGCGCCGATCTGGTTACGATTGACATAAAGATTTCCGACACGGGCGAGACAGGAAATCTGGTCAACGCGATTGTCTATCCTGGTATGCAGCCCCATTGTCAGTCCGTAACCAAGAGAATTAATGTCCCGGATTAAGGTTTCCAGATTTTTCTCATTAAACTTCATAACATGTAAGACAGGGCCGAAAATTTCCTTTTCCAGAACTTTTATGCCGGGAATCTCGAATGCGATGGGTCCGATAAAGACACCATTCTTTGTGTTTTCATTGTGGAGAATTTCATGAATCGTGCGGTATTTAGTTTTTGATGCCGCGATGTAATTTTCCAACATGGTACGGGCTGAAATATCGATTACGGGACCCACATCTGTTGAAAGATATTCCGGATTTGAAAGCTGTAGTTCCTTCATTGCGCCGGCCAGCATCGTCATGAAGGCATCAGCAACATCATCCTGGACGCAAACCACCCGGCAGGCTGAGCAGCGTTGACCGGCAGATTGGAACGCAGAGGCAATGACGTCGGCGACGACCTGCTCAAGCAAGGCCGTTGAATCGACAATCATGGCGTTTAGCCCGCCTGTTTCCGCTATTAATGGGATGTGGGCGCGTTCAGTCTTTACCAGTTGGCCGGCGATTTTTTTTGCCGTCGCAGTCGAACCGGTAAAACAAATACCATTAATATCCGGATGTGCGCTTAAGTGATTGCCCAATTCCCTACCATCACCAAGGACGAGATGAACGGCCGAGTCTGGCACCCCTGCCTGATACAGGAGTTGGATGGCCTCATAGGCGATAAGGGGCGTTTGCGCTGCTGGTTTGCAAATGACACTATTACCACCCGCAAGCGCACCGATGATCTGTCCAAGGAATATAGCCAGCGGAAAGTTCCAGGGCGAGATGCAGGCCACGACCCCGAGTGAATCTCTATCTTCAACTTGGTTGGCGTAATAGAAGCAAAAATCGATAGCTTCTCGAACTTCAGCGATTGCATCCGGCCAGGTCTTTCCCGCTTCCTTGACGCAGAGCGTTAAAAGCCTGTCATAATTTTTTCCAATCAGATATCCGACCTTGTTAATTACATTTCGTCTTTGGTCAGGCGAGAACTGGGTAATCCACTCTGATGAGCGAGCCAGAGAGACTGCAACATCAATTGAAGCGATGTTTGTCGCCTTCCAGTTTCCGGCAATTTCGCGAGTGTCATATGGACATCTCACCTGAAACCTCCCAATTGACTGGCTGGGTTTTTCACCAGCAATCAAGGAGTGGGCTTGTACGGGTTCAAATTTACCGATTAGTCGGCTTAAATGGGCACCTACCGACGCCTGTGTAGGGTCAATACCGCGCGCTGCCAGACGCTCACCATTAAAGTGATCTCTTGGATCATGTATATTCGGATGCGCCGCCCTGGAATTCGTAGTGACCTTATTGATCGGATCTGCGATAATTTCGGAAATGGAAATGTCTTCGGCTGTCAACTGATTGACGAAGGAACTATTGGCTCCATTTTCAAGAAGTCGTCTGACAAGGTAAGGTAAAAGATCCTCATGCTCCCCCACAGGCGCGTAGACACGGCTTGAAACCCCGGAAACTGACTTGAGTTCCTCGTGCAGTTCTTTCCCCATTCCGTGCAGTCTCTGAAACTCATAGTTTCTGCTCGTTCCAGCCATTTGAATAATGGATGCCGCAGTATGGGCATTGTGGGTGGCAAATCTCGGAAATATTGCACCCGGCGTATCGAGAAGTATTTTTGCGCAGGCCAGGTAGCTGAGGTCGGTATTTTCCTTACGAGTGAAAACAGGATAACTTTCAAGCCCCATTTCCTGAGCGCGTTTGATTTCCGTATCCCAGTAAGCACCTTTGACCAACCGTATGTTGAGAATATTGGGCCGTTTTTCGTAAAGCCTGATCAAGTGCTGAATGAGGGGTATGGCGCGGCGTTGATAAGCCTGAACCACAAAGCCAAGTCCATTCCAATTCTGTAGTTCGGGTGTTTCGCAAAGATTTTTCAAGACCAAAAGAGACACTTCAAGTCTTTCAGCTTCTTCAGCGTCAATTGTGATGTTGAGATCATTGTTTTTTGCGATAACAGCCAGTTCCGCGAGCCTTGAAACCAGTTCTGGAACGCATTTTTCCTTTTGTACAAATTCATATCTCGGATGAAGGGCAGAAAGCTTCACCGATAGACCGGCTTGACCTGATCCAAACCCTTGTTGACCCTGATTGTCCGCGATTGCTAGCAATGCAGACCGATAGGCCTCAAAATATCGATCCGCGTCTGTCTGCGTGTATGCGGCTTCTCCAAGCATATCAAAAGAATAGGCGTCTTGAGGACCTGAATTTTTCAACGATTTCCTGATCGCGGCATGTATGTTCTTTCCCAGAACATAATGATCACCCATCATTTGCATCACGCGGAATATAGCGGAATAAAGGGCGCGATCTCCAATCCGGGCCGCAAGGTTTCTGGCCCGCTTTCCCCCGGTCGTTTTTATCCAGCCTTTTGTGATTCCGAGACCGAGAGTTGCAAGATCAACGATCTTTGACGGGCTGTCGCCTCTGTGACTGAACCAGTTTCCAGGTTCGATTTTATCTCTGATTAATGAAAATGCATTTGACTTATCCGGTGTTCGGATGAGCGACTCCGCAAGTCGCATCAATATGATACCCTCTTCGGTCGAGAGGCCGTATTCTTGCAAAAATGCATCAATTACAGGCGTCCGGTCAGAATTTGATCGAATTTTTGTGACGAGACTGGATGCCAATTCGCCAGCCTCTGTCTTTTGCTCTTCCGAACTTTGACAAATACCGAGCAAGACAGACACAACCTGATCTTCACCCATCAGATAGAATTCTGAAAGGTCGATATTTAGATCGCTCCGTGTACTCTTTTTGAAGGGCTTGAAAAACTGTTTGCTCATGATTTAATCTTACGGCACATTAAAAGAATATGAGTCTTTATTTTTGTCAAAAAAGTATCAATATTTCCAATATTGAAGAAATATAAGAAATATTAGGCTTAAATTATGGTGTTTAGCAGAACTTTTAGATGATCTTACAATCCAAGTGTAAGGTAGCTTTCGGATATGCTTTGGAGTGCCAGATAATAAGCGGCTGTCCTCAAGTCTGTTATGTTCGGGTTTGAATTTTTACAGACTCTCATGCGATCATATGCCGAACGCATGGTTTCATCGAGTCCAGACCTCACAAGATCTATTTCATCGCCCCCTCGTGTCGCCAAGTTTCTGTATTCGTCCAGGACTTTCAGGCCGTTATGTTCAAATTGATCAATCAGGAATTCAGCTTTCTGAACGTCCTGCCGCTTTTGGAGTCTTCCGAGCTTCATCTGCCCCAGATTTCGCGTCCACTCGAAATATGAAACTGTTAC
>CAZSKN010000033.1:0-23768 GCA_964607445.1 uncultured Caulobacterales bacterium | reverse complement strand
TCAAAAGCGTGAAAAACACGCAGAAGATCACCAAGGCCATGCAAATGGTTGCGGCCGCGAAATTACGCAAAGCCCAAGAAGCGGCGGAAAAGTCCCGTCCATATTCTGAGCGCATTAGCGGCGTGATTGCTAATCTGGCCGCGTCTATGACTGGGGCAGGGGACGCACCAGAGCTATTAGTGGGTAACGGTAAGTCAGACACGGTTTTGCTTATTATAGCGACGGCTGATCGCGGCCTGTGCGGCGGGTTTAACACAAATATCGTGCGTAAGGCCCAAGAAGAAATTACGGCGCTAGAACGCGACGGGAAAAAAGTGAAACTCTTCCTGATTGGTAAAAAAGGCTATGACCAGCTTAACCGCCTTTATAATGACCGCGTCGTGGAATATATTTCTCTAAAAGAAGAACGTAAACTCCACGCAGGCATCGCCCAAAACATTGGCGAAAAAGTCACTACTATGTTTGAAAGTGGCGAGTTTGATGTTTGTAAGCTGATTTATTCCAAGTTTAAAAACGTCATGACACAGGAAGCTGTGGCCACCACAATTATTCCGGCCAATGCCGAGCTTGAAAATGCCGATGAGGAAATGGACGAGGCACAAGCCAGCGGCCCTGACCTTGAAGGTGCGATTTATAGCTATGAGCCTGATGAAGCCGGTATTTTACGTGTGCTCTTGCCGCGTAATATTAATACGCAAATCTTTTCGGCCTTGCTAGAAAACCAGGCAGGCGAGATGGGCTCTAAAATGACAGCGATGGATAATGCAACGCGTAATGCGGGCGATATGATTGATAAGCTGACATTGACATTTAACCGCACACGTCAGGCACAAATTACGTCTGAACTTATTGAAATTATTTCTGGCGCGGAAGCGCTTTAAGATAGCTAGAGGAAGTACTCATGGCAAAAGCAGCAGTAAAGAAAAAGGCTCCCGCGAAGAAACGCGCGCCAGCAAAGAAAAAATCCGCCGCTTCAAAGGCATCTGGACGTATTAGCCAGATCATTGGTGCGGTTGTCGATGTCGAGTTTGAAGGCAAATTGCCAGCCATTCTCAACGCGTTAGAAACCGACAACCAAGGCAATCGTCTTGTTTTGGAAGTCGCCCAGCATTTGGGGCAGAACACAGTGCGGACTATCGCGATGGACGCTACTGAAGGTTTGGTACGCGGCCAAGACGTAACAGATACAGGCGCTGCGATTACAGTGCCCGTTGGGCCAGGTACTCTGGGCCGTATTATGAACGTGATTGGAGAGCCAGTTGATGATGCTGGCCCGATCAAGACAAAGGTGAAAGCCCCAATTCATAAGGAAGCCCCGCCATTTGTAGACCAAGCTACAGAATCAGAAGTTCTGGGAACCGGGATCAAGGTTATTGATCTGCTTTGTCCTTATGCCAAAGGTGGTAAAATTGGCCTGTTTGGCGGTGCCGGTGTGGGTAAAACAGTTTTGATCATGGAATTGATCAATAATATTGCGAAGGCTTATGGCGGTTATTCAGTGTTTGCCGGCGTTGGTGAGCGCACACGTGAAGGAAATGACCTTTACCACGAAATGATCGAATCTAATGTGAACGTCGAAGGCGGCGGTGGTGATAGCCGTTGTACGCTGGTTTATGGTCAGATGAACGAGCCTCCAGGAGCGCGCGCACGTGTCGCCCTGACAGGTCTGTCTCAGGCGGAATATTTCCGCGACGAGGAAGGCAAAGACGTTCTGTTCTTCGTGGATAATATTTTCCGCTTTACCCAAGCTGGTTCGGAAGTGTCAGCGCTTCTCGGTCGTATTCCGTCTGCGGTGGGTTATCAGCCAACACTGGCTACAGAAATGGGTCAGATGCAGGAGCGCATTACCTCAACCAATAAAGGCTCGATTACATCAGTTCAGGCGATTTATGTTCCTGCCGATGACTTGACTGACCCTGCGCCAGCGACATCATTTGCCCATTTGGATGCGACAACCGTTCTTAACCGGGCTATTTCTGAAAAAGGTATTTATCCGGCTGTTGACCCGCTTGATAGTACCTCGCGTATTCTAGAGCCGCGTACGGTTGGAACTGAGCATTACGAAACAGCGCGTATGGTGCAGGAAATCTTGCAGCGTTATAAATCTTTGCAAGATATTATCGCGATTTTGGGCATGGACGAACTTTCAGAGGAAGATAAGCTTACAGTGGCGCGTGCCCGTAAGGTTGAGAAGTTCCTGTCCCAGCCTTTCCACGTTGCTGAAATCTTTACCGGCTCTCCCGGATTGCTTGTGCCGCTGGAAGATACAGTGCGCTCATTTAAAGGTCTGTGCGAGGGTGAATATGATCACTTGCCAGAACAAGCCTTCTATATGGTTGGCGGAATTGATGATGTGATCGAAAAAGCCGCTAAAATGGCAGCCGAAGCAGCTTAAATTGGAAAAGGCTCTGGATATCAAGGACTGTGTTAATACGCATTGTCCTTGGTCTGGAAAGCCTGTTTCAAGCGACGCCCTCACACTCTATAAAGATCATATTGTAGGGTTTTGTAATACGGGATGTCGCGATAAGTTTGAAAAAGCTCTGGGTCATTTTGATGGCCATATAGGAGAACAAAATGGCGGATAAATTAAACTTCTCACTCGTATCGCCTGAGCGTGAATTATTCTCTGGCGAGGTCGATCAGGTTGACGTTCCCGGCACAGAAGGTGATTTGGGTATATTGCCAAACCATAGCCCGTTAATGGCGGCTATCCGTACGGGGTCTATCACGGTTCACCAAGACAGCCTACAGACACAATATTTCATTCAAGGTGGATTTGCCGATGTGACGCCTGCGGGTTTGACCATATTGGCAGAAAAAGCCTTGCCGATTGACGAGCTTAATGCAGAAATGATCAAAGAGCTGATGGCTGAAATTGAAAAAGATCTTGAGCAGCAAGAAGGCGAAGCCGCACTTGCCGCACAACAAAACCTCGCGAGTTTGAAAAATATTTCAAACCGCTTTGATAATTTCTACCACTCATAACATATGGGCGATAAGCAGCAAATATCCGGCAAGGTTATTTCTGTTTCTTCTGATACTCGTCACAATTTTTCAAAGACTATAAAACCTGCAATTTCCTTGATTGCGGGTTTTGGTGTTGAAGGTGATGCTCACGGTGGAAAGACCGTTAAACATCGGTCTCGTATTGCCAAAGATCCCACGCAACCGAATTTACGCCAAGTCCATCTCATTCACTCAGAACTTTTTGATGAAGTGGCTACACAAGGTTTTGATGTGAAACCCGGGGATATGGGAGAAAATATAACGACGATTGGAATTGATCTATTAAGCCTACCCCGAAGTACGCGGTTACATATAGGATCAGAAGCGATTATAGAAATTACAGACCTGCGTAATCCTTGTTCTCAAATTGATAAGTTTCAAAAAGGACTTCTCAAGGCCTGCCTAGATAAGGATGATGATGGACATTTAATCCGTAAGTCAGGGGTCATGTCGATTGTCATTAAAGGCGGAACGATTACCAAAAATGATAGGATTAAAGTTATGCTGCCTGAGGGCGAGCACAAACCGCTGGACGTCGTATAAACCCAGAGCTGCGTTTAAGCCTTTTTCGAAGTTTCTTCTAATTGAGTTTCCATCGCATTATCGGCTTTTGTAAAGCGTGCAGTCCTTTCCTCTTTGGTCGTGACCATCATAAAGATGACCAAACCTGCAATCCCGAAAAAAGCAGCTAAGAAAAAGGGGGCACCCGGTACATATGGAATATTGGTTTCTGTAATAGGATGCAGGAACATTTGAGTGATATTGTCAGGGAATGTGACTATACCTGTTTCTGTCTTCAGGTCTTGATTGCCAAAATACCAAAACATGCCGGCCATAGCGAAAGGCCCTATCATAAGGGCGAGGCCTTGGGCGGCACCAATCGCGCCTTGTAATTCGCCTTGCTCACTCTCAGATATGCGCGAGCTCATCATATTTGTAAGGGACGGGTTATAAAGTCCGGCAAAGGCAGCAAAGGGGCCAGCGGCATATATGATCCACCCTTTATCTGCGCTGCCCATCATGGAGTAAGCCATGATAGCTGATAACATACCTATCATTGCGGCCCAAAACATGCCGACCTTGGGAATGATGATACGAATAAGCCCGCCTTGAACTATCATACTTGCAACACCAAATGCTCCGAGCGAAAGACCGACATCCCCAGATGTCCAGCCCAAGCCTTCCATGGTCGAGAAGGCATAGGTTGTCGGATAAACCGTATGGGCGATGGCCATTAAAAAGAGAACAAAGATAAGGCTTCTGACGCCTTTGATGCGGCCAAGTGATTTAAGCGAACCAAAGGGGTTTGACCGTTTCCACTCAAATGCGCGTCTTTTGTCTTGTGCCAGAGTTTCGGGTAAGAAAATAAACCCGTAAATGACATTAAGCAATGAGAGAACACCTGCGGCCAGAAAGGGAGCTCTTGGGCCAAAGCTGTCCCCAATCAACCCGCCTATAACGGGGCCTAACATAAACCCAACCCCGAAAGAGGCCCCGACGAGTCCGAAATTTTGCGTGCGTGTTTCAGGCGGGCTAATATCGGCGATATAGGCATTAGCCGTGGTAAATGTCGCCCCGAAAGCCCCTGCGATTGCGCGCCCAAAAAACAAAAAGGCTATGGTCGGCGCGAGACCCATTATAAAATAGTCAATGGCAAGTCCGAATAGGGACAATAACATGACAGGGCGGCGACCAAACCGATCTGACAATCCTCCGACTATTGGCATGCAAATAAATTGGAAGAGGGCGAAGACAAAGGTTAGCCACATGCCGTAAATGACGGCTTCATTATTCGGCAGGCCTGTTAGCTCTTTGAGGAGTTCTGGCAGCACAGGTATCATAATCCCGAAGCCGATAGAGTTTATCATCACCGTGATTAAGACAAATATCAATGCGTTTTTATTATGAACCCTTTTTGTCATATCTGCCAGCTACGCTATAGGGCTGGCTTTGCAAAGGCGGAAAATGTGACGACCAGCTCTTCATAAACTTTGCGTTTAAACGGTATGATCAAATCCGGAGTCTCTGAGAGATGTCCCCAACGCCATTCTGAAAACTCTTGGGGCGGGTGTGCTTTGAGGTCAAAGCCCTGATCATGGCCGTTGAAACGATAGGCAAACCAGTGTTGCTTTTGCCCCAGCCATTGTTGTTTGTTGCGTTTTACTTGATATTCTTTCGGGTATTTATATGTCAGCCAATCCTGCGTTTGCCCTAATGGGGTGAGCAAGGCTACGTCAACGCCCGTTTCTTCCCAAGCCTCGCGCAGAACAGCTTTTTGAGGCGTTTCGCCAGGGTCAATACCCCCTTGGGGAAATTGCCAACAGTGCGGGCCGTCATGACCCAGCCTTTTGCCGAGCCAGACCTGACCTTGTGAATTAAACAGTATTATCCCGACACACGGCCGGTATTGCGCTATCTCCGTCATCTTATTTGGCTCGAAGAAGCAGGCACGAGTACCAGACCTTTATCGTCAAGTGTAGTCAGCCAACTTTGTAAGCTCCGTATGGTTTCAGGAAAGGCAAATCCAATACCTATAGGCGTTTGCCCTGCGCTTGCGCGGGCTTGAAGCCGGGATAGCTCTGCAGTTATCGCGCTCGCCTCTGCGGTGTTATCAATGATATTATAGGCCTGTGTGAAAGGTAAATTCGCGCTTTGGGCAACGATGGGCAGAGAGGGGGCAGAACTTGCCCCGTCAAAATAAAAGCCAAGGCCTGACTTTTTGAGATGATCAAAAAAGGGCACGACCTTGTCTGTGCGGTTTAAGAACTTATCGCCATTATAATTCGTCAGGGCAAAATAACCATGCGCACGGCTAAGCAACCAATCCAGATTGCGTAAATTATCCGCTGTGTTGGCACTCACGCGCATAGCACGGCTCGCGCCGGCTTCAGCGCTATCAAAGACTTCCGATTCCATAGGGATTTCTAGCAAAACCTCATGTCCTTTTACGCGGGCTTTATTTATCCAGCTTTGCAGGCCGGGTGCATGTGCGGCAAAAGAGAGCGTTATATTAGCAGGCAAATTATCAATAGCAGTTTGGGTCAGCCTTCTATTAATACCCAGGCCGCCAATAATGATACTGACGGGGTTGCCTACAACCGATTGTTCTTTCGGGCGGGCATAATGCGTATGCGGGCTTAGGCCTTGGGCATTTGGACCAGGCGCGGGGCCAAAGGCGGTCTGTCTGCTCAGCCCGCCAAAAGGGGCAGGTGGCAGGCTCACGGCGGGGGTTATAACCTCCCCGTTAATAATGAGGGCCCCGCGCGGGGCGGGTCGTGTTGCGGTAGTATCTAGCTCTGGCTCTAATAGATCAGGCACACCCACCAAGCTGTTATTGGCGTCATTATTGATAGGATTTCCAAGCGCATCCACTTCTGGGGTTTTTAAAGAATTTTCGTTCGAACTTCCCAGACTGCCAAGCAATGTTTCTGTCGGATTAATATTATTCGGGACATCGCCCTCTAAGAGATCGGGCAGCGCACTGGCACTCCCTGCGAGACTGTCAGATTGTGGGGGCAGGGGTTGTGTTTCGACTTGGACAATGCCCTTTGGTACAGCATCTGTCTCATTCCCGAAAGATTTCAGAAAGGCCCATCCCCCAATAGCCAAGAACATCAATGTCGATAGTGCCCAGAATAAATGTAACCAAATTGAAGGTAATTTAACAGGTTCTCGACGTTTGACCCGAGCATGTAGATTTTGCGGTGAATCAGACATGGGCCTGTTTAGACATGTTTGTTACAGACGTCCATATCTGTGATGACAAACGCCAAGCTAAACACTCTAGGTAATGTGGGGATGACTATCGTTTGTTTTGCGCTGTGATCAGTGTTTTATAGCGCGAGCTTTTGAGTAGTGTGACAGCTTGGCGTAATTGATAATCCTCATCTGCAGGCCAATCTTCGGGGGGATAATCTACCTTTGTGTGCACTTCTTTATAATCCGTATCATCCGGATTAGTTAGGGCATTGGGCAGGCTGTCCTCGCGGAAGCGTTTGCGGATTTCTCCTGTATCGGGCCGCGCCGCGACTAATACATCCGGTAAAATACCACGCCCCTGAATGGATATACCCGATGGAGTATAATAGCGTTGCGTCGTTAAACGTAAGGCCCCGCCACTATGCTGTAAGGGGATAACTGATTGCACCGAGCCTTTTCCAAAAGAGCGCCGGCCTAGAATAATAGCCCGCCCGCGATCCTGTAAGGCACCTGCCACAATTTCTGCTGCTGAGGCTGAACCGCTATTTATCAACACAACAATAGGCATGTCGGGAAAGAGATCGCCCCGTTCAGCGTTATAGCGTTCTGTATCATCGGCCTCCCGACCTCGCGCAGATAACACCTCGCCTCCGTCTAAGAAAAAGCCTGAAATTTTTACGGATTGATCGAGCAAGCCACCACGGTTCCCACGCAGGTCAATAACAAGACCGGGTAATTTCCCGCCCATTTCTGTCTGTAGAGTTTCTAAAGCATGTTTAAAGTCTTTATCGAGGCGTGGGTGATTAAAGGTTTCGATAAAGATATAGCCGACATTTTGTTCCACACGGTGGCGTACAGCTCTGCCCTGTATGACTTCACGAATTATGGTGATGTCTCGCGGAGCTTTATTTGGGCTTAAAACGGTTACTGTAATCGGATCACCCGCAAGACCGCGCATGCCTTCTACGGCTTGGTCGAGGGTTTTACCGAGAACTTTTTCGCCTTCAACAGCCGTAATATAATCGCCGGATTTAATACCGGCTCGGGCCGCAGGAGCATCCGGATTGGCATAGTTAACTTTCACAAGCCCGTTTTCCAATGTGACCTCTATACCAAGGCCGCCATATTCTCGTCGGGATGATTTTTGTTGTTCCTGAAAGTCATCCTTGGGAACATAATGAGAGTGTGGATCGAGGGATTCAAGGGCGCCATTAAGGGCGTCTTCGATAAGATGTTTGTCCTCGACATCGACGACATAATTATCACGAACTATTGAAAATACATTGGCAAAAAGATGTAGTTTTTGCAAAATTTCAGTATTGTCATCAATGTCCGTCTTTGCGCTGACAAGAGACAGATTTATCAATGGCGTGAAAAGCACAAGTAACGCGCTCAAGCCAATAAGTCTTATTCGCTGACTAAATTTTTGCATTTTGCGACCTGAGTTAAACTAATCAAGAATGCCTATCCTGCGACCTCTGCAAGACGTTCTGCGTAAGTACCGTTTTTCAAAATTTCGATAGCTTTTTTCAACTGGTAATCATCTTCAATCTCGAAATCCTCTGGAGGATAGTCGATGACTAATTCGGTTTCTTCTGTTTCCTCCTTTTCCGCATCGCTTTCATTTGCAATGGAGTTGAGAAGATCGGATTCACGTCTGATTTTGCCCTTTGCCTTATCCTCAGGAACGGCAGAGACAGCAATATCTGGGTCAATGCCGGTCCCTTGAATAGAACGACCAGCCGGTGTGTAATAACGCTCTGTCGTCAGGCGGAGCGCCCCGTCTCGACCACCTCGCAGAGGAATGACGGATTGGACAGAGCCTTTACCAAATGAGGTCATGCCGATAATAAGCCCGCGACCGCGGTCTTGTATTGCCCCAGCGACAATTTCAGAAGCCGAAGCCGCTGCTCCGTCAATAAGCACGATCAGAGGCACATTTTTGAAAATTTCACCGCGCTGAGCATTATAGCGCTCAGTGTCATGTGCTTGACGTCCGCGGGTTGAAACGACCTCGCCGCCATCCAGAAATGCGCTGGAGACTTGAACTGACTGATCAAGTAATCCGCCCGGATTTCCGCGTAGGTCTAGAATAAGTCCCGGGATTTTTCCGCCAAATTCTTTTTTCAGGGCATTCGCAGAATCAATTAAGGAGTTGTTTGTCTTCTCATTGAACTGGGAAATGCGCAAATATCCGACCCCGTCCTTGATCTCATGCTTAACGACTTTGCGTTTAATAATCTCGCGTACCATCGTGATTTCGAGCGGGTCTTCGCCTTCGCGTATCACGGTGAGTGTAATGGGCTCCCCCGGCTTGCCGCGCATTAGATCGACAGCCTCTGATAAGCTCAGACCGACAATGCTTTTGCCGTCAATTTCAGTAATAAAGTCACCGGATTTAACACCTGCCCGTTTTGCGGGTGTGTCATCAATGGGCGAGACAACTTTTACAAACCCTTCCTCTGTCGTCACTTCCATACCCAGACCACCATATTCACCACTTGTAGAGGTTTGGAGGTCACGGAAATTATCAGGACTGACATAGCTGGAATGTGGGTCCAGCGATTGAAGCATGCCGTTAATGGCTTCCTCGATCAATTCACTATCATCAAACGTGACAACATAATCTTCACGTACTCTTGCCAGTACGACCGCAAAAAGCTCTAATTGTTCAAATGTATCAGAGTTTTTCGGACGCTCTACGGCAATGGCTGTGTTTTCCTGACTTGCAAAGGCAAACAGGCTAACGGCAGCTATAGTGCCGAGTACGGGTAGAAAATATTTCATATTTTGCGACTCCTTAACGTCCAATTGACGCCGCGTTATTTCGTGTAGTCTAGCGGGGTAAAATGTCCCTGACTAGTCTTGCATGTGTAGAATGACTTAATTTTGATATTTTCTTCATCTCACAAATTTTCTGACTATTGAGACTTTGCAAAATGAGTGCCTATCCAGGGTTTAGGGTTGAGGGGGCGACCATTTTTTCTAAATTCTAGGTAAAGCTCGCCTTTTTGGGCAAGATTTGAAGGCATACGGCCCACAGGCTCTCCGATTTTTAACTTATCGCCAGTGTCGACATAAATATCACCAAGCCCCGTGAGCAGTATGAAATAATCGTCACCGACATTTAATATGACGACATTTTCATAATTCTTAAACGGGCCGGAAAACTCCACTCGCCCGTCAAAAGGCGCAATGACTTGCGCCCGCGCCGAAGTTCTATAGCTAAGGCCTTTATGATTTTGCCCATATGATTTTACGAGTTTACCCGTAACAGGCGCGCGTAATGTACCGCGGGCTTTGGCAAAGTCTGAACGAAAGCTATTCGCGCTTTTGTTGGGACGGGAATTTGAGGCTGTTTTGTTCTTGTGAGGTTTTAATCTGGGGCGCACCTCTTGGGGTGAGCGTTTTAAGATGATGGTTTTCCCGGGCTTAACGCGTGGAGCCACACCTTTAGCCTGACTTTCAAATCTGGAAATCAGCTCTCGGAGGTCCTCGGCCTCAGATGCCAATTGTTTAGCCTTGGCCTGCTCTTGACGTGTCTTGGACGATATGGACTTCTTGAGCGTGCTTTTTTTCTGCACCAGAGATTTAATCTGTTTGCGCTTTTTAAGTAAGGCCGTTTCCGTGCTGGCCAGTTTTTTTTGCTGTTTTAGAGTGCGCCGCTCAAGGGTTTGTATGTCTTGGAGCTGCGAGCTTAGATTATCAGCTTTGACTTGCAAGTCCTGACTAATAACGGACATGAGGTGGTGGGTACGTACACTATCCAAGGGGCTTGTTTGCGAACCCATAAATTGCGGTGGCGGAGTGGCCTGTATGGATTGCAATGACCCCAATAAGGTGATTAAGGCGTTGCGGTCTAAGAAGAGTGCTTCTTTTATGTCGTTTTCTGTCCCTTGAATATCTTTGAGTTCATTTTCGATTTTATAGACCTGTTTTTCATGGGCCGCTGTCTCGCCAGCGGTTTTAATCAGGTCTTGTTGTAACTTTTTGAGATCTTTTTCTAAGGCCCGGTTTTGCTTGCTGAGTTTCTCCGTGTTTTCCTTGGCGGCTTTCTGGGCATCTTCCAACTTATCTAAAGCCTCCGGGTTTATTTCACCGGTCAGAGGCGTTTGTGCCAGAGTATTGCCTATTCCAATCCCGCCATAAGCCAAGATGAGAAGTGCGCGCAAACTTATGTGTGCAAATCGAAGCATGGCTTATCGCTTTAAGGTGATTTTATTCTCGGTGATAGGGGGTAGATGCTAAAATTGACAAAGCACGGTAAACTTGCTCGGCCAGCATGACCCGCACTAATTTATGTGGCCATGTCTGCGAACCTAAGGCCCAGCGCGTGAGGGGGCTTGGTAAGGCGTCTGGTTCAAATCCGTCCGCGCCGCCTATAACGAAACTGACCTGACGATAGCCCTCATCACGCCAGCTTGCGATCTGGGCGGCGATCTGTGGCGATGTCAGGGTTTTACCGCGCTCATCTAAAATAACATAATGGTGTGCGGATTTATCGGAATTGGGCGGGAGTAAAATTTCGGTTTCCGCCTTGCGCGATTTAGCCCCCCTCAAATCGACTTGCTGTTCCTGGATCTGGCTTATGCCGAGATTTCGCGAAAGGCGCTGTGCCCGTTCAATATAATCATCTACCAATTCGCGTTCCGGACCTTTGCGTATAACCCCGCCGGCGCGTAAAATAAGTTTCATGAACAATCAGTGCGCAAGGACTTAGTCTTGCACTTCATAAGCACCTACAGATTGCAGGCTTTCGGGTAGGGGTACTGACCATATTTTTTCGAGGTTATAAAAGGCTCTGACTTCGGGTTTGAAGATGTGCAAAATCACATCTCCCGCATCAATTAAAACCCAATCTGAGGCTTCTAGACCTTCAATGCCCATATCCTTTTGACCATCCGCCTTTAAGGCGCGGATGACATAATCAGCAAGCGCATTTACATGGCGATTAGAGCGCCCAGAGGTCACGATCATATAATCGGCAACTGAGGACTTTTCGCTTATGTCTATAGTGATAGTATCTTGCGCAGAGTTTTCTTCTAAATTTGCAAGTATGAGGTCCGAGAGGGCTTTCGCCGCGTCTTTTCCGGGAGCTGGCGCCGTAGCGTTGGCAAGGCTTTTTGTAGTCAGGGTAATCTCCATTCTCGATTCTGACATCTCTATCCTAACATAGTTTTTATTTATTCACCATGAGGGATTTTAAGATTATGACTTTTTGTTCTATGCCCTGATGGCGGTTGAAGACAGAGGATTTAAAGGCGGAGTTAAATAGGTCCAAGCCGGAGCGTGACTAAAGGCCAGTAATTTTGCATCTGCTTCTGCAAGACGGGCATGGCTGAATTGACGGGCAACACGGCCAAGGCGGGGCCGGATATTATCGCGTGCGTTTTTTCCAGGTCTGGAGATAATAGCAATCGGCACAGTTTTCAGAATACCTTGCCAATCCTGCCATTTAGGCAGTTGCAGAAAATTATCCGCGCCCATTAAAAACACAAATCGGTTTTGTGGCCATTTTTGACGGGCACGTTTGAGCATATCAATAGTGTAATGCGTTTGGAAATCCCGCTCTATATGACTAATCCGCATAGAAAAGGGCAGGTTAAGCTGTTCTACGGTTTTGACGCGTTGCTCATAAGCGGGCTGGGTGGGTTTGAGAGGGTTTTGCGGGCTGACAATCCACCAGATTTGATCAAGCCCAAGTCGGGATATCCCGCATTGCGCCACATGCATATGCCCGGCATGGGCCGGATTAAACGTGCCTGCCAGCAGGCCTATGGAGAGGCCGTTATGCGTTGCCATAATGTTTGATGACCCCATATTGTGAGGGTAGGTCAGTTCGCGAAATCATGGCCGTGTGTGACCTTTACCGCGCACTGTATATTTATAAGTGGTGAGATGTTGCGCCCCGACAGGGCCGCGTGCGTGCAGGCGGCCTGTTGCAATACCTATCTCGGCCCCAAAGCCAAATTCGCCTCCATCGGCAAATTGTGTCGAGCTGTTATGCATGACAATGGCACTATCGACATCACGTAAGAACCTCTCGGCGATCTCGGCTTTTTGCGTAATGATAGCATCGGTATGCCCGCTGCCATAATGCTCGATATGATCAAGAGCGGCGTCAATGCCGGAGACAGTTTTAATGTTTAAAATCGCGGCGAGATGTTCTGTGAAATAATCCGCATCACTTGCAGGCTTTATTCCTGAATGGGCTTTGCACGCCAGTGCGTCCCCACGTAGCTCGCAACCCGCATCAATGAGGGACTGCGCAAGATCAGGTAAAGCTTTGGGCGCTATCTCACTGTCGATCAATAAGGTTTCAGTAGAACCGCAAACACCCGTTCTGCGCAGTTTGGCATTGAGTAAAACCTCACGGGCCATTTCCAGGTCAGCCTCTGCGTGAATATAGCTATGACAGAGCCCTTCCAGATGGGCGAGGACAGGAACGCGCGCGTCATTTTGAACACGCGCTATCAAGTTTTTCCCGCCTCGCGGGATGATAAGATCTACAGTTTGGTCTAGCCCGCCTAAAAGTAAGCCGACAGCGGCGCGGTCTGTCGTATTGATTAATTGTACGCTGTCTTTGGGTAAGCCTGCTTGCTCTAGCCCGCGCGAAAGAGCGGCATGTATAGCGCCGCTCGAATTTTGACTCTCCGAGCCTGCGCGTAAAATACAGGCATTGCCAGACTTCAAGCATAGCGCACCAGCATCGGCTGTCACATTTGGGCGGCTTTCATATATCATCCCGATGACACCAATAGGCACACGGACTTTGGAAAAGTTCAGGCCATTGGGTTGGGCCCAGCTATCATCGGTTTGACCAACAGGGTCGGGCAGGGCGGCTATGTCTTTTATGCCTTTAGCGATAGAGGCGACGCGGTCCGCATCGAGCTTTAATCTATCGAGCATGGCCGCTGAGAGCCCCTTTTGCTCGGCAAGGGTCATATCTTTTGCGTTTGCGCTCAATATGTCCGCTTGCGCGGTCTCGATCTCGCGGGCCATAGCTTCAAGCGCCGCGTTCTTCGTTTCAGTTGAGGCCAGACGTAAGCTGCGTGCTGCCGCGCGTGCGTTCGCACCCAAGCTGTTCATATAATTTTTGAGGTGTGTTTCGTCCATTACATATCCACCATATTGTCCCGATGTATAACCGCATCCCCGTTATAATAGCCAAGGGCCGTCGTTATATCACCTGATTTTAATCCCTGAATTTTTGCGACATCAGTCGCGCTATAGGCGCTTAACCCGCGCGCGATTTCGCGTCCTGAAAAGATGATTTTCACCGCATCACCTTTGTTAAACTCGCCTGAAACAGAGCTTATGCCTGCGGCCAGTAGGCTTTTGCCATTTCCTAAGGCTGTTGCGGCGCCTGCATCTATCTCTATAGAGCCGTTTGGCTTTAAGCTGGCTTTTATCCAATGGCGTCTGGCATTTAACGGGCTGTCTTTGGCTTGAAACCAGCTCGATTTCGCCCCTTGTTTTAAACGCTTGATAGGGTGCGCGGCGGTGCCGTCCATAACACACATATGGCAACCCGCTTCATTGGCGATTTGGGCTGCGAGTAATTTTGTCGCCATGCCGCCCGAACCCATCTGAACGGATTGGTTTATCCCGCCGCCCATAGACAGAATGTCTGCGCTAAGCTCTGTGATGAGAGGAATGTGCTTAGCGTCTTGGCTTTGGCGCGGATCAGCGGTGTATAGTCCGTCAATATCTGAGAGCAATATCAGCGTATCAGCACCCAACATTTGGGCTGTGCGCGCTGCCAGCCTGTCATTATCTCCGTAGCGGATTTCATCAGTGGCTACAGTATCGTTTTCATTGATGATCGGGACTGTGCCAAGGGCCAGTAATGTCTTAAGTGTTGAGCGGGCATTTAATCCACGCTGTCTGTTTTCAGTATCATTCAAGGTAAACAAGGCTTGGGCGGTCATGATATCATGTTTGCCCAAGGCCTGTGCATAGGCTTGGGTAAGTTGTGACTGACCTGTCGCGGCGCAGGCTTGTTTTTCTGATAAAGAGAGTTTTCGCGTTGATAGGCCGAGCATTTGCCGTCCAATCGCAATCGCGCCAGACGATACGATCACGACCTCAATGCCATCCGATTTGAGTACGGCGATATCGTCACACAGACTTTGCAACCAATCTGTGCGAATACCAATCTGTTTATCGACCAGCAGGGCCGAGCCGATTTTAACAATGAGGCGTCGGGACGGTGTGAATGGATTTAAGGCTGCCATCCGCTCGTCTCGTTTATGTCCTTATCTGGATTGGCCAGCTTATCTTGGGCTGCCTGTCTGATTTCAGCCTCAACCATGCGTCTTTTGGCGACATGTTGATAGACGGCCGAGAGAACGGGGCGCAGACCTTGTCCTGCCACACTTGAAATTGGCAGGGGTGTATGGCCGCAAACCTTCGCGACAGCTTGCGTAGCATTTTGTATATGTGCTTCGTCAAGTGCGTCGCATTTGGTCAGGACTACAATTTCGGGCTTGTCTTCCAGCCCTTCATCATAATTGATCAGTTCCTGCCGGATGGTCACATAATCAGCAGCCGGGTCTTCGACAGAAGCGTCTACAAGATGCAAAATCGCGGCGCAGCGTTCCACATGGCCCAGAAAACGGTGGCCCAGCCCAACCCCTTCACTGGCCCCTTCTATGAGGCCGGGCAGATCAGCCAGCACAAAGCGTTCTGTGGTGCCGAGATTTACGACGCCCAGATGCGGATGTAGTGTTGTAAAGGGATAGTCCGCCGTTTTGGGCTTGGCAGCAGATACGGCGGAAAGAAAGGTAGACTTGCCAGCATTAGGCAATCCGACAAGTCCGGCATCAGCCAATAATTTTAAACGTAACCATACCCAGCGTTCTTCGCCGTCTTCTCCGGGATTGGCTTTACGCGGGGCCTGATTTGTCGAGGTCTTGAACCGTGCATTCCCCCAGCCGCCATTTCCGCCTTTGGCCAAGAGGGCGCGTTGACCATCTTGTGTCATGTCGACTAAGAGCGTGTCATCTTCTGCATCAATGATTTGCGTCCCTACGGGGACTTTAAGCTCTACCGTGTCACCAGCAGGGCCCGCTCGGTCACGTCCCATGCCGTGTACGCCAGTGCCGGCTTTGAAATGTTGCTTATATCTATAATCAATCAGCGTATTGAGGTCGCTTGTGGCCACAGCCCATACATCGCCCCCTTTGCCGCCATCCCCGCCATTGGGGCCGCCAAAGGCAATATATTTTTCGCGCCGGAAGGAGACACAGCCTGCACCGCCATTTCCGGATTTGACGAAAATTTTTGCTTGATCGAGAAATTTCATCTTTTCACCTTGTCAGACTTCATGGCGATATTTTCCTATTTTATCAAGCGTTTCGCCTTCAATACTGGTTTTTGTCGCGCAGATCATCTGGTTCAGCTCGATAGCAAAGGGGAGGGCGGGCGCATTTTCCATCCGCGCCATTGAGAACATGCCGTGGCTTGCTCCAATTGTGTTAAATCCCAGCGAGCGCAATAGGGAGAGGCCAGCTATATTATCCGTGAAGACATTTGCACATATACGGTTTGCGCCGAGACTATGTTGGGCCTCTTGCAAGACAGTCTGAGCAGCTTGGCGTGCGTAACCGCGTTTCCAGAAAGGACGGCCCAGCCATATATTTAGACTAAAAGGCGATTCCATATGGGCTATCATGAGTTTCACCATGCCAATTAATTGCGTGTCTTGCGCACGACTTATGGCATATGCAAAAGCCAATCCGCGTCTTTGTCGCATAATGTAATCCATTATCATGAACTCGGCCGACAAAATGGAGAATGGGTTTGCGTGCGATTGGAGCATATGGCTGACCTGAATGTCGCCGCCAAGTTCAAAAATGGCAGGCGCATCCGTGTCAAGGAGTGGCCGTAAGACGAGATCGTCTGTGGGAAGTATATTTCTCATGTTTACCTCCATATCTATGATCCTGAGGGATCACAGAGGGGCGAAGCAGGAAATAAAAAAGGGAGGCTGAGATCAGTCTCCCTGCATTAAACGGATCGCCCTTTTGGGTTGCGATCCTTTATGTTGGATCGCCTATTCTGCGGCTTGGCTCGTCGGCTCGACTGAGACATATGTGCGCTTATTACGTTTTGTCGCAAATGAGACGCGGCCTGCCGTGAGTGCGAAGAGTGTATGGTCTTTGCCCATGCCGACATTCACACCAGGATAATATTTCGTGCCGCGTTGGCGAATAATAATATTGCCCGCAATAACAGCTTGTCCGCCGGACTTTTTTACACCAAGGCGACGGCCAGCACTATCGCGACCATTATTTGAGGAACCACCTGCTTTTTTATGAGCCATGTCTGTCTCCTATTCGTTTTAAATTAGGCTTTGATAGACGTGATTTTCACCACGGTCTCGTTTTGACGATGTCCGCGCTTGCGGCGGTAATTCTGACGACGCTTCTTTTTGAACACGAGAACCTTATTACCTTTACGCTGCTCTAAGACTTCGCCTTTTACTTCAGCACCTTTGACCAATGGCGAACCCACTGTGACTTTAGCGCCTTCTCCGCAGATAAGGACATCTTTAAAGGCAATAGTTTTACCCGCTTCTGTATCGAGCTTTTCGACAATAATGACGTCGTCTTTGGCGACTTTATATTGCTTACCGCCTGTCTGAATGACTGCAAACATGGTCTTTTTCCTTTTTAAGCCCCACATCTGAGGTGAGTACTATCTACTAAATATATTAAAGCCGCCAATATCCGGCGGCTAGTTTTGAGGCTTTATACAGGCGAGTCGTTAAATGTCAACGCGCCTTATATAAAGTCTTGCGACAAAATTTCTGAGGAAATTTTATACGCGGAGGTCACAAATCTAATCGACTTAAAGAGTTATGACCTATTAATAAAAAAGCCCCGCTCAATTGCGGGGCTTTCTAATCTTATGGTTTAAGGCTTAGTTGCCAGCTACTCGGCCAATGATTTGACCAGCTGAGTTCAGGATGTTGCCGCTTCCGTCAACCCGGCCAATTACAAGGCCTGTAGCTGAGTTAACGACTGATCCGTCACCGCGAACTGTAAATCCGCCAGCTGACACACCACCTGATGATGAACCGCCGCTGATCACAGAACCTGCGCTTCCGCCGATGGCTGAACCTGCTCCGCTAATCACAGAGCCTGCGCTACCGCCAGCTGAAGAGAGACCGCGTAGAACGATCTGGCCTGCTGAGTTCACGACATTGCCGTTTCCGTCCAGAGTACCCAATACGTTTCCGGCTGCGTCTACAACGCTTCCGTTACGGATTGTATAGCCAGCACCTGACGTTGAAACAGATGATCCTGTCGTAAAGCCAGTTGAGCCACCTGATACAGTACCGCTGGAGAAGCCAGTTGTGCTGCCAGTTGAGAAGCTACCTGAGCTTGTCGATGTTGTACCGCCAACAAGCGATCTCCAGTTAACACCCAGAGCATCAACAGTCGTCAATGTCAGGCCACCAGTAGAGAGGTTACGTGCACGTTGGAAGGACTCGACGGCTGCATATGTCTGCTGTCCGAGACGTCCATCAATCGCACCTTGGTAGTAACCTTGGGTCTTTAAGGCCCGCTGGATAGCAGAGATAACAGTTGTGTTAGCATTGGCTTCACAAAGAACCTGACGCCATTCAGCGCGCTCTGGTCTTGTTTGCGTCCGCTTATCAACAGTGCCGTATTCTGCCGGGATGACGATAGTTTCAGTCCGTGCAGGTTGTACCTGACGCTGAACTGTTACTGTATCGTAACGGGCAGGGATGACACGACGCTCAAACTGTGGAGTTGAGTCCACTACACGGCGCGTGATTTGCTTCGTAACCGCTGGGATTACGCGCTCCTCTGTGCGTGCAGGTGTTTGAACGATACGGCGAGTAACTTGCTTTGTAACCGCTGGGATTACGCGCTCAGTCGTACGGGCCGGGTTCTTAATCCGACGACGTGTTTCTGTTTTCGTTACCGCCGGGATCGTCCGCTCTGATGTACGAGCCGGTGTCTTCACAACACGACGTGTTTCCTGCTTAGTGACAGCCGGAATGACACGCTCTTGTGTCTGAGCCGGTGTTCTAACGACACGACGTGAAACCTGCTTAGTGACCGCTGGCACAACCCGTTCTTGCGTCGAGGCTGGCGTTTTGATCACGCGGCGAGTTTCCTGCTTCGTGACAGCTGGAATAACTTTCTCAACTGTACGTGCAGGCTCCTGGACCACTTGACGTGTCACCTGCTTGGTGACGGCAGGAATTTGACGTTCCTGTGTCTGAGCCGGAGTTTTCACGACGCGGCGTGTTACCTGCTTGGTAACAGCTGGGATAACACGCTCTTGTGTCTGAGCTGGTGTTCTCACAACCCGACGAGAGACTTGCTTCGTCACGGCTGGTACAACCTTCTCAACAGTTGAGGCCGGTGTTTTGATGACACGGCGAGTTTCCTGCTTTGTCACAGCCGGGATGACCCGTTCTTGTGTCTGGGCAGGTGTTCTCACAACGCGGCGAGTTTCCGTCTTAGTGACAGCCGGGATAACACGCTCAGTTGTACGCGCTGGCGTTTTCACAACACGGCGTTGAACCTGTTGCGTAACCGCTGGAATGACACGCTCTGAGACAGAGGCCGGAGTTTTCACAACGCGGCGGCTGACCTGCTTCGTAACAGCTGGAACAACTTTCTCCACTGTACGAGCCGGTGTCTTAACCCGACGACGTGTTTCCTGTTTCGTAACAGCCGGAATAGCCCGTTCTGATACAGAAGATGGCGTCTTCACAACGCGGCGAGCCACTTGCTTCGTCACAGCTGGAACAACTTTCTCCACTGTACGAGCCGGTGTCTTAACGCGACGACGTGTTTCCTGCTTCGTCACAGCCGGTACTGTACGCTCTGACACAGAGGCCGGAGTTTTCACCACGCGGCGTGTTTCCGTTTTGGTAACAGCCGGAACAACACGTTCCACAGTTGAGGCAGGCGTCTTAATAACGCGGCGTGTTTCCTGCTTGGTCACAGCCGGGATAACCCGTTCTTGTGTCTGGGCAGGGGTTCTGACAACGCGGCGAGAGACCTGCTTGGTGACTGCCGGGATGGCCCGTTCAATCGTCCGTGCCGGTGTCTTAACGACGCGACGTGTTTCCTGCTTCGTGACAGCTGGTACTGTACGCTCTGACACAGAGGCCGGAGTTTTAACGACGCGGCGGCTAACCTGCTTGGTTACCGCAGGAACAACGCGCTCAACAGTTGAGGCCGGTGTTTTGACAACACGACGTCTCTCCAACTTAGTCACAGCCGGGATAACCCGCTCTTGTGTCTGAGCCGGAGTTTTCACAACGCGGCGGCTAACCTGCTTAGTAACCGCTGGAACAACGCGTTCAACAGTTGAAGCTGGCGTCTTGATGACACGACGAGTTTCCTGCTTGGTCACCGCTGGGATCGTCCGCTCTGACACAGAGGCCGGAGTTTTCACAATACGGCGAGAAACCTGCTTAGTGACAGCTGGAACAACGCGTTCCACTGTACGAGCCGGTGTCTTAACAACACGACGTCTCTCCAACTTGGTAACGGCCGGAATTGTCTTCTCGACTGTTTGAGACGGTGTTTTCACCACGCGGCGGGTCACTTGCTTGGTCACAGCTGGAACAACACGTTCCGCAGTCCGAGCTGGTGTCTTAACGCGACGACGTGTTTCCTGCTTGGTAACAGCCGGAATTGTCCGCTCTGATACAGAAGCTGGCGTTTTCACCACACGACGAGAGACCTGCTTGGTTACCGCTGGAACAACGCGCTCGGCTGTAGAGGCCGGTGTCTTAATGACACGACGTGTTTCTAGCTTCGTGACAGCCGGTATGACACGCTCTTGTGTCTGAGCCGGAGTTCTAACAACGCGGCGTGTAACCTGCTTGGTTACCGCTGGAACGACGCGTTCAACAGTTGAAGCCGGAGTTTTCACGACGCGGCGTGTTTCCTGCTTCGTGACCGCTGGTACTGTCCGCTCTGATACAGAAGCTGGTGTTTTCACCACGCGGCGAGACACTTGCTTAGTGACAGCTGGAACAACACGTTCCGCAGTCCGAGCCGGTGTCTTCACGCGACGACGAGTTTCCTGCTTAGTCACAGCCGGGATAACCCGTTCTTGTGTCTGAGCTGGCGTTCTAACAACGCGGCGGGAAACCTGCTTGGTGACCGCTGGAACAACACGTTCAACAGTTGAAGCCGGTGTTTTCACAATGCGGCGTGTTTCCTGCTTCGTCACAGCCGGGATAACCCGTTCTTGTGTCTGAGCCGGAGTTTTAACGACACGGCGTGTTACCTGCTTGGTTACCGCTGGAACAACACGTTCAACAGTTGACGCCGGTGTCTTGATAACACGACGTGTTTCCTGCTTCGTGACAGCCGGAATAACACGCTCTTGTGTTGTTGCCGGACGATCAACGACGCGACGTGTAACCTGCTTGGTCACAGCCGGGATAGTGCGTTCTTGCGTAGTTGCTGGTGTCTTGATGACACGGACTGAACGTAGCTTTGTGACCGCTGGAATGACCTTCTCAACAGTTGAAGCTGGCGTTTTAACAACACGGCGAGACACTTGCTTGGTCACAGCTGGTACGACACGCTCCACAGTACGGGCCGGATTTTTGATCCGACGACGTGTTTCCTGCTTCGTAACCGCTGGGATTGTCCGCTCTGAAACAGAGGCGGGTGTCTTAACTACACGACGTTGTACTTGTTGTGTCACAGCCGGAATGCCGCGTTCTTGCGTGCGAGCCGGAGTTTTTACAACACGACGTGTTTCCTGCTTCGTGACAGCTGGTACTACACGCTCTTGTGTAGAGGCCGGACGGTCAACAATGCGGCGGGATACAGTCTTCGTGACGGCTGGTACAACCTTCTCGACAGTACGGGCCGGATTTTTGATCCGACGACGTGTTTCCTGTTTCGTGACAGCTGGGACAACGCGCTCTTGTGTTGACGCTGGACGGTCAACCACACGACGTGTGATTGTTTTGGTCACTGCTGGAACAACGCGCTCTTGTGTACGAGCCGGAGTTTTGACGACACGGCGTGAAACCTGCTTGGTTACAGCCGGTACAACTCTTTCGACAACTTTGGCTTCTTCAGAAACAACACGTTTTGTGTATGTACCTGTTTTCTGGCTAAAGCCACCTGAGCTAGCACCGCCGCGTGAACCGCCACCTGCTCTGTCAGCAGAAGCTGCTGCTGAGCGGGACAGACCATCACGATCGTCACGACCATCTGAATTGCTATCTACAAATCCAGAGTAGCGTGTTCCACCTGCAAAGCGTGAACCGCCTGCAGCTGAACGTGACACTGTGCGTGCCGGAGTTTTTACAATGCGACGTGTAAGTGTCTGTGTTTGGGCTGGGACAGGGATTTCCCGTGTCGTCGCCGGCACATCAACTACGCGCTTTGTGATTTGCTTGGTTACAGCTGGAATCTGACGCTCAACCGTACGGGCAGGTGTTTTCACAACACGCTTCGTAATGGTCTTATATTGCGCCGGGATTAGAACACGACAGAGGATCTCACCAGTTTGAGCCACAATGGTTTGTGTGGATTGAACAACCTGATCAGATACGCCGTTAAAGACAGTGAACTGTCCTTGTGTGCTTGAGTTCACGCGACCTGTTGCGAAAGCACCTGAATTGATCGCTTGCGACCCTGGCTTCCACTCTTCGCGAGCCGGAGAGATAAGAACGCGCTCTGAGCGTGTCTCATATTGTGCCGGAATGACATCAATTTCTGTCCGTGCAGGCTGAACAACAATTGTCTCTGTAACTGTGCGGTATTTTGCCGGTACAGCTTCAAGACGTGTTGAGGCTTCCTGAACTACGATTGTCTCTGTGACAGTTTCATATTCAGCAGGGATAACGACAATTTCTTCGGCCGCATCCTGTGCAAGATATGTTTCCTGTACAGTTGAGAACTTGGCTGGAACAGAGACATATTCAACTGTTTGAGGTTGAACAACAACTGTTTCTGTTACTGTCTCGAACTGTGCCGGGATAGTCACAAGCTCTGTTGTGGCTTCTTGAACAACAATTGTCTCTGTGACGTTCTTATATGTCGCCGGAATAGAGACAAGCTCTGTTGAGGCTTCCTGAACGACAACATTTTCTGTGTATGTTTCATACTGAGCCGGAATGACTTCGTAAGCAACTGATTGCGGTGTGACCACAACAGTATCTGTCACAGTTTTGTAAGTTGCCGGGATAGAGACAAGCTCTGTTGTGGCTTCTTTAACAACAACTGTTTCAGCAACAGTTTCATATGTTGCTGGAATTGTGACCAATTCAGTTGTCGCCTCTTGGGCTACAACAGTTTCTGTCACAGTTTCGTAAGTCGCCGGGATAGAGACAAGCTCTGTAGAGGCTTCTTGGACAACAACTGTTTCAGTGTAAGTCTCATACTCTGCAGGCACAGTTTCGTAAGTCACAGATTGCGGCGTGACGACGACTGTGTCTGTCACAGTCTCGTAAGTGGCCGGAATTGTCACAAGCTCAGTTGTGGCTTCTTGAACAATAACAGGTTCGCTAACTGTCTCATAGACTGGCGGGATAGAGACAAGCTCTGTCGACGCTTCTTGGACAACAACTGTTTCTGTCACAGTTTTGTAAGTCGCCGGAATAGAGACAAGCTCTGTTGAGGCTTCTTGCACAACGACTGTTTCGGCAACGGTTTCATATGTCGCCGGTACAGAGACATAGTCCACAGTTTGCGGTGTCACCACGACTGTTTCAGAAACAGTCTCATAAACAGGCGGGATAGTGACCAGCTCTGTTGAGGCTTCTTGCACTACAACAGTTTCTGTTACGGTCTCATATGTGGCTGGAACAGCGACATAATCAACAGTTTGCGGAGTTACAACCACAGTCTCTGATACAGTTTCAAAGACAGGTGGGATTGTCACTAGCTCTGTTGAAGCTTCCTGAACGACAACTGTTTCAGTGTAAGTTTCGTACTCGGCCGGAACAGTAACATAATCTACTGATTGCGGCGTCACGACAACTGTATCTGTCACAGTTTCATAAGTTGCCGGAATAGAGACAAGCTCTGTTG
>CAZSKN010000032.1:0-25215 GCA_964607445.1 uncultured Caulobacterales bacterium | reverse complement strand
CAAATTCGGTTAGACGCTCGGCGAAATAAAGTGGGCTGGGTCGTCCGACATAATGGGCAAAGAAATCATCCAATTCAGACAGAAAATCTGGATCCGCCTTGGCTTCATTATAGGCAGCTTCCAGTTCAAGAATAGGCGGCATTAAGGTTTCCGAGACAAAGCGTCCACCAAAATCGCCAAAGCGGCCATTTTCGTCAGGCGTATTCATGTTTTCAATTTTTGTCATGTTACACGGCGTCCATCTGGTGTCTTTATCCGGTCTTTATAATTTCACAGCGTCCATGAACGCTTTAATTTTATCGGCGTCTTTTACGCCTGCACGGGCTTCAACACCAGAGCTAACATCGACAAGAGGTGCGCCTGTTTGTCGTATAGCCTGCTTTACATTTTCTGGGGTCAGGCCGCCTGCGAGCATAAAGCTTTTCGGGGTCGCGGCATGGCGGATTAAAGTCCAGTCGATTGTCTGACCATGCCCGCCGCGTATATGACTGCCTTCAGGCGGGCGTGCATCATATAATATAAGATCTGCGGCCCCGGAAAAGCTATTTGCATATATCATATCTGCCCTATCAGAAACAGGGACGGCCTTAATGGTTTTGACTTTAAACTTTTTGGCGATCTCGGCCGTGCGTTCTGGAGTTTCCTCGCCGTGACATTGAATATAATCAGGCGTCATCTCGGACATAATCTTGTCCAGTAGTGCATCACCCGCATTTACTGTTACAGCTACGCGCGGGATAATACCACGCACCGGGTTTGAGAGTTGTGCAGCTTGCGGGGTTGTCAATTTTCGTGTTGAGGCCGCTTCGACTATAAAACCCAGAAAGCTTGCGCCGTATCTGAGTGCGCTCTCTATGTCTTGCGGGCGTGTGAGGCCGCATATTTTAACATTTTTATGGGCTGGGTCTGGCATAGTCGCAGACATAGGTGAGCTTGAGGCCGAGTTCAACTCTGTTTCGTGATAAGGCACATGATAGGTATCATGGCTTTGACTTTCATGACTTTAAAGTGGATGGCAGGCAGGAGTGAGTGCGTATGACCCGTCTTTGGAAAATACCCGTCTTGGGCCGTTTTGTGTTTGCCTGTTGGAAGGTCGATGCGCGGCGTAAATTACGCTGGATAGAGCCAGGGCTCGGTCAGAGCGCACAGATTGTAGAAATTGGCAGTGGCCCCGGCTCGCTTTTGCATGTCATGCGCACGGCAGGGTATCGTGTCGATGGTCTTGATATCCGCGATAACAGTTTCCGACCCACGCTTCGTCCCATACTTTATAACGGCGATATTATGCCGTTTAAAAACAAGGCTTATGATACGGCCTTACTGCCGACCATATTGCATCATACGCCCGAGCCTGATCTTATCTTGGCTGAGGCTGCCCGTATTGCCCGGCGTCTGATTATAGTTGAAGATGTGTATGACGGGGCCATTATGGGCTGGATAACAAAACGGTTTGATAGCTTGATGAATTTGGAGTTTCGCGGCCATCCACATAGTAACCGCACAGATGCGGAGTGGTGCCGGAGTTTTGAAAGCCACGGTTTTCAGTTGGGGTATCGCAAAATATACCGCGTTGGCTTTATATTTAAACAGGCCGTCTATATTCTGGAGACCTGATCAGATGGGTTATAGCGTGATTTGAGCGGGTAAAATCCACCGCTAAAGCAAAAATCGTGCCTAAAACCTTATTTTAAACCTTTTACTGTAAATCATATCGCATTGGATACCGAAAAAATTCGGATCGGTGAATTAAAGGTGGATATTATGGCCATAGCGCCAAAGTTACAGGCTCGGCAATCGCAATCCCTTGTGATGACGCCGCAATTGCAGCAAGCGATCAAGCTTTTACAGCTGTCAAATATTGAATTATCGGCATTTGTTGAAGAACAATTGGAAAGCAATCCTTTGTTGGAACGCGGAACCGGTGATGAAAACCGGCGTGGTGAAGATATCGATGCCAGTGCTGAAACGGCTTTAGGAGATATTTCTGTTGATACGCCCGCGGCGACAGCGGGTGAGTTAGACGCACCGGCCTCCGCGATCGATAGCGAGGCGACAATTGCCGATATTGCGGTTGGAAATGCCGTTGATGTCGGCGGGACTGTTGATTGGTCCAAAGCCGGGTCTGGTGGGAGTTTTAACGGTACATCTGATTATAATCCGGCGGAGAATAAAGCCGCTGACAAGACCTTGTCCGAAGTTCTAAATGAGCAATTGGCACTGGCTATTCATGACCCGCGTGACCGCCTTATCGGGCGGAATTTGATAGATTGTGTTGATGAAAATGGATATTTACGTGCCGATCCGCAGGAGATTGCAGACCGTCTCGGCGTGGGTCTTAACCGGGTGGATTCGATTTTGACAACACTCCAGACATTTGAACCGACAGGGGTTTTTGCACGGTCTCTCCAAGAGTGCCTGACATTGCAATTAAAAGAACGTGGGCAGCATGACCAGATTATGCAGGACTTGCTAGAACATTTGGAGCTTTTGGCTAAACATGATTTAGCAAAACTCAGACGCATATGCGGTGTCGATCAAGATACATTAGCGCTTTATATAATGCGTTTGAAATCTTTGGCGCCTAAACCCGGCCTGATTTACGGAGGGGATATGGCGGCCGTGGTCGAACCTGACGTCTTTATTCGCGAGACACCACAAGGCGGATGGTCGGTTGAGTTGAACTCTGATAACTTACCACGGGTCTTGGTCAATAATCGATATTTCAGTGAAGTATGCAAATTGGGAGCCGATGAAGAGACCAAAACCTTCATGACCGAATGCCATCAAAATGCGCATTGGTTGGTAAAATCATTAGATCAGCGCGCCCGGACCATTTTGAAAGTCACGACAGAAATCATCAAGCAACAAGATGGATTTTTTGCTTACGGCGTCGATCATTTACGACCTCTGAATTTGCGTACTGTGGCGGATGCCATTGAAATGCACGAAAGTACAGTGAGCCGTGTTACGTCCAATAAATTCATGTCAACGCCGCGCGGTATGTTTGAGCTTAAGTACTTTTTTACGGCTTCAATTCCCGCTTTGGACGGCGGCGAAGCGCATAGTGCCGAGGTCGTTCGCCATAAAATCAAAATTTTGATTAGCGAAGAAACGGCGAATTCGGTGACTTCTGATGATAAAATTGTTGATTTGTTACGCGCACAGGGGATTGATATTGCGCGCCGTACGGTCGCCAAATATCGGGAATCTATGAATATCCCTTCATCCATAGAGCGCCGTAGAATCTTTAAAAACAAAGCTTAAATCAAACGGCAAGTGCCCAATTTGCCTGCCAAAGACTATATCTGATATCGTAGCCCTGTTAGCTGGGGGCAATCGATCAGCGGTCTTCATAAAATTGTCATAAAACTTATAATAAACTGTCACCGGACTCAGTCTATTCGACGCTTGTTAAACAGGCACGTATATGCCTGCGCACTATTTTATTTGCAGACATAGTATAGAGGTTAGACTGTGACATATATTATAAGAAGCGCCAAATACGGCGCAGCGACTATGATGGCTTTATTGGCATTACCAGAAACCGTTTTAGCGCAAGATTTTACGATTAAGCTTGGGGGGCGTTTACATGTTGATTATGCAACGGGTGACGCTGAAAATGCTGATTTTGACTTTAGCTCGACGGCGTTGCGCCGAGCGCGCCTTAAAGGTCACGGTCAGTATGGGAAAAATTTGAAATATAAAATTGAAGCTACATTTGATGAAGGTGGTGATGTAAATCTCGAAGATGCCTATCTGCAATGGACTCCTGATAATAGTAAAATCAGCTTTAAGGCCGGACATTTCAAGACGCAAAACTCTCTTGAAGAGGCTAACTCCTCTTTGGACGTTACCCTGATTGAACGCGCGGCTTTCACAGATGCTTTTGAGTTGGACCGCCGTGTCGGGTTCGAGATTTCGACAAAATCCGATAATTATTTACTGCAAATAGGTGTATTTGGTGAAAACCTTGAAGAAGTGGGTAATAATGCCTCCGGCATTGAAGGTACGGCAATTGCGGGTCGGGCTGTCTATAAATTTGACCTTACCAATGACGGCCTCATCCATCTCGGCGGATCTTTCCGGCACCGCGACCAGAACGATGCCTCTGATTTGCGCTATCGCCAGCGTCCCTTTGCCGAAAATACAAGTCGTATTATTTCTACGGGCCGTATCGCCGAGAGTGATACATTTTTTGGCGGCGAACTTGCAGGCCTATTTGGGCCAGCTTTTGCCAGTGCAGAATATACGGTCGTAAATGCAAATTGCGCGCAAGCGTCAACCGTATGTACGCAAGACCCCAGTTTTTCGGCGTGGTCTATCGGCGGCGGGTATTTCTTTGGCGGGCACCGGAAATATGCAATCGGTAAATTCAAACGCCCACATATTGACAACCCTGTAACAGAAGGTGGCTGGGGCGGCTTTTCTATAAATGCGCGTTATGATACGCTTGATCTCACAGATGAAGGTATTGAAGGCGGAGAGTTGGATACATTTGCAGCCGGTGTGAACTGGTGGCTTCATAGACAAGCCCGTATACAGTTGAATTACTTTAATTCGGATGCGACACTCTCGGGACAAAATGTTGGCAGTAGCCAGGGTATTGCAGATGTCTTTGCCGCCTCCACAACAGTTAACGGGGCCACTGTCTTGCGAGGGTTTGATGACGATAATGTCTCAGGGTTTATTGCACGTGTGCAGTTTGATTTTTAGGTTAAAGGAAAAGGGACTAACATGTATATTCGAAACTTTATTGTAGGTACTGTGAGTGCGGTTGCACTCATTGCCTGCGGGGGCGGGGAGACAAGCTCTTCTCGCACAGACACAAATACCTCATCTCAAGCGACAAAGCCGTCAAATGCGCCGCACTCAAATGCATCCTCGCGGGATATACGCGTGGTCGGCTCTTCAACCGTCTATCCGTTCTCAACCAAGGTTGCGCAAGAATTTGGCAATAAGACCGGCTTTAAAGTTGTGGTCGAGTCCACAGGGTCCGGGGGTGGCCACAAGCTTTTTTGTGAAGGAGGAGGTGCCGGTACACCGGATGTGACCAATTCATCGCGTCGGCAAAAGAAAAGTGAATTTGATAAATGCACCGATAATGGTGTGGACGGGGTAATCGAGGTTAAAATCGGATTTGACGGTATCGTCATGGCTAATGCGATTGATGCGGCCCCGATCAATATGGGTCTTAAAGATGTTTATATGGCCTTTGCCAAACAAGTGCCGACGTCGGATACAGATTGTACACTGCGGGCAAATCCGTTTACCAAATGGTCCGAAATAAACCCGAGCCTGCCGGATACCACAATTGAAGCTTATGGCCCGCCGCCAACATCAGGTACGCGGGATGCATTTGTCGAAATTGCTATGGAGGGCGGTGCCAAAAAAGTCACCTGCCTCGCCGGTTTGAGAAAATCCGACAAAAAAGCCTTTAAAACGATTTCGCATACATTACGTGAAGATGGAAAATGGATCGACGGTGGTGAAAATGATAATGCCCTAGTGCAAACTCTGGTGAATACACCGACTGCGGTGGGGGTATTTGGCTATTCTTTTCTGGATCAAAACGCGGATAAGATTAAAGGTGCGAGTATGGACGGGGCGGAACCGACATTTGAAAATATTTCAAGTGGTTTATATCCGGTGTCGCGCTCGCTTTTCTTCTACTTAAAAAAAGACCATATAGGCCAGACACCCGGTTTGCAGGAATTTGCTCTGGAGTTCACGTCTGACCAAGCTTGGGGCGAGGGTGGCTACCTCGAAGAAATCGGTCTTGTGCCACTTCCACGCGCTGAACAGGTGAAATATCGGACGGCTGTGGAAAACCTTGTAGGATATAGTCAGTAATTTACATAAATCTGTGTCAAGACTGTATGAATTTTGACATATAAGTTTTATACGGAAAGCGGCGCAGTGCGCCGCTTTTATTTATAGAAATACAATATGGGTTTAGGTGAGTAATATTTCGTCTTATATGCTTGTGTTACTGGGCGCCCTTGTTATTGGCGGGTTTGCCTATAATCGGAGTGCGGCCCGGCAAAAAATGCTGTTGGCGCGCCAAAACAATCAGTATTTTCATTCTCAATCTGGATATTTTGGCTATCTGACCGCTTGGCTTGTTGGGCTTTTGGGCTTGGCCATTTTTTGTGCTGGTGTTTTTATCTACCCTGCCTCTGCTACGGCCTCGGCACAAGGGACGGCTGTTTTTAATGTTTTATGGCTAGCGACGCTGATTATCGGGTCATTGGCGATGATCATGCTGTGTAACCGGAGTATTAGCGTTGATTTTCGCGCGCGTATTTATGTCGAACGTTTTATCAAAGGCGTGTTGATCGCGCTATCGACAATTGCCGTGCTGACGACCTTGGGCATTATATTATCTTTGGCGTTTGAAAGTTGGCGGTTTTTCGAGCAAGTGCCTTTGCCGGATTTTCTGTTTGGCCTGCAATGGTCTCCACAAACGGCATTAAGAGCTGATCAAGCGGGTCAATCCGGAGCGTTTGGCGCTGTACCGATATTTGCCGGAACGTTTTTAATTATGTTTATCGCCATAATTGTAGCTGGACCGATTGGCTTGATGGTCGCAGTGTATTTATCAGAGTATGCGAGCCAGAGAACACGATCAATCGTGAAACCTGCCGTGGAAATTTTGGCCGGTATCCCTACTGTGGTTTATGGTTTTTTTGCCCTTTTAACCGTAGGGCCGACCATCCGGGTTATTTCTGAAAATTTAGGTTTCTCTGTCCCGACCCAGAGCGCAATTTCAGCCGGAGTTGTGATGGGGGTTATGATTATCCCTCTCATTTCGTCCTTATCAGATGATGTGATCAATGCGGTTCCCCAAAGCTTGCGTGACGGCTCATACGCCCTTGGGGCGACGAAATCCGAAACGATGACCAAGGTCATATTTGCGGGGGCTTTGCCCGGTATTATCGGCGCCTTTCTTCTGGCGATATCGCGCGCGATTGGCGAAACTATGATTGTGGTTATGGCAGCGGGACGGGCGGCAAATTTAACCGCAAATCCGTTCGAGGCCGTGACAACTGTGACGGTACAAATCGTTGCACTTTTGACCGGTGATCAGGAATTTGACAGTCCGAAAACCTTAGCTGCTTTTGCGCTGGGTTTGGTGCTTTTTGTTATGACGCTCATACTCAATGTCATTGCATTGACTGTGGTGCGTAAATATCGCGAAAGATATGATTGATGGTTATGACACGCTCGACATCCATTCATAATTCAGAGACGGCGATAAAGCGGTTGGCGAAACGTCATCGCCGCGAAAGACGTTTTCGAAGGTTAGGCGCGGCCGCGATCGGGATTGCTATAGCGTCTTTGCTATGGTTGCTCGTCAGCCTTGTCGGGACAGGTTATACCGCCTTTTACCAGCACTTTATGACCTTGGACGTAACCTTGGAAGAAAGCGTGCTTGACCCAAGTGGACTGCGTGATAGCGAAAAACTGCGCGGAGCGAATTATCGACGCATTGTGCAAGATACGCTCTATGCGCAATTTCCAGAGGTCAGTGGCCGGAAAGAAAAAAGGGAGTTGTTTGCTTTGGTCTCGGCGTCAGGTGCAGAAGATCAACTCCGCCAGAAAGTATATCGTAACCCCCAGCTTATTGGACAAACGATACGCGTAACGGTTCCGACGTCAGACCAGATAGACCAATTGCTTAAAGGTTATATCAAACGCGAGACGCCCGAAGCCCGTCGAAAAGTCAAGGACCGGCAAATCGCTTGGGTTGAAACCTTGCAATCACGCGGCGTGGTGACGGCCAAATTTAATAAGATATTCTTCTCGAATCCCGATAGTCGTGACCCTGAACTTGCGGGTATTGCCGGTGCGGTTATGGGTTCGCTTATGTTATTGGGCGTGGCGTTTATTCTCGCATTTCCAATTGGTGTGGGCGCGGCGATTTATCTGGATGAATTTGCGCCTAAGAACAGGTGGACAGATCTGATAGAAATCAACATTAATAACCTCGCAGCTGTGCCGTCAATCGTGTTTGGACTTTTGGGGTTAGCGATATTTTTGAACTTTTTTGGCATGCCAAGATCTGCCCCGTTAGTCGGGGGTATGGTTCTGGCCTTACGGGCTTTCCCGACCATTACAATTGCAACCCGCGCCGCTCTGCGCTCGGTTGCGCCTTCAATCGTGAATGGGGCTTTAAGCGTAGGTGCGTCGCACGTACAGGCGGTTTTTCATCATAAATTACCTTTGGCAGGCCCCGGTATTCTTACAGGGTCAATTATTGGAATGGCGCAAGTGCTGGGTGAAACCGCTCCACTTTTGATGATTGGCATGGTGGCATTTGTAACGGAAATTCCGACATCGATAATGGAACCGTCATCAGCGCTACCTGTGCAAATTTTCTTGTGGTCAGATAGTGCAGAACGGGCATGGTCAGAGCGTACATCCGCCGCTATCATTATGTTGTTATTAGTCTTGATATGTATGAACGGATTTGCGATTTGGCTACGTAATCGTCTCGAGAAACGGAGATAGGCAAATGGATATTAATTTCGCGAATTTGCAATCTGGAAAGTCGAAAGAGGCAGGCCTCAAAGATGTCGGACAAGCAGATCAGGCCATGAAATTTGTCGTTAAAGATGTGCGCGTGCATTATGATGACTTCGAAGCCTTGCACGGCATTAATATGTCGATCCCGGATAATGGCGTTACCGCATTTATCGGGCCGTCAGGGTGTGGAAAGTCCTCTTTTCTACGGGTTTTTAACCGTATGAATGATACAATTGAGGGCTGCCGGGTCAGTGGTGATATTCGAATGGACGGCGAAGATATTTATGCCAAGGGTCTAGACCCGGTTTTATTGCGCGCGCGCGTGGGTATGGTGTTTCAAAAACCCAACCCTTTCCCGAAATCTATTTATGATAATGTGGCGTATGGTCCTCGTATTCACGGATTGACCGCGTCAAAAGAAGAATTGGATCATCTTGTCGAGAAAAGCTTGAATCGTGCCGGTCTATGGGATGAGGTAAAAGACCGCTTGCGTGCGCCCGGCACGAGCTTGTCCGGTGGTCAACAACAACGCCTAGTGATTGCTCGCGCAATTGCGGTTTCTCCAGAAGTGATCTTGATGGATGAGCCGGCCTCGGCGCTAGACCCTATTGCAACGGCTAAGTTAGAAGCTTTAATAGACGAATTGAAGCAACGTTATTGTATTATAATCGTTACGCATTCTATGGCGCAGGCGGCACGGATCTCCGACAAAACAGCATTTTTCCATATGGGTGATTTAGTCGAGTATGATTCGACCGAAAAAATATTTACCAACCCGGGCAATAACCGCACACAAGATTATATTACGGGTCGGACGGGATAGTTTCACAAAGTTGGACATCCTATAAGATAATTTTAGGGATGTGCTGACTTAATTCCAAGATATATATTTATTTAATCTGCATTTGAAGCAAATTTATGATAGGTTGGCCTCATCACTATAGAAGGAATCCCTATGCAAATTCAGATTGTCTCCAAAGGTATCGATGTTTCCCCCGCGCTCAGAGAGCGAATTTCGGACCGATTAGATGACATGATGGATAAATATATACATCGGGATGGCGAGGCACAGGTGTCTGTTAGCCGAGAGGGCACAGGCTTTCGAACCGTGTGTGCTGTACATTTGCCCTCTGGGGCCTCTTTAGAATCCAAAGGGGAAGCTCAAGACGCTTATGCGGCGACAGACGAAGCCCTCATACATATAGAGAAGCGCTTACGACGCTATAAACGTAGATTGAAAGATCACAATGCCGAGAGCAAGGCGCAAGGGTTTTCAATGTTTATATTGGAAAACCCCGTGTCCGGCGAGACGGATTTGGACGATGAAAACGAAATTTCTGTTGCACCAGACCCTATGGTCATAGCTGAAAAACCCGGTAAAATCAGAACTTTAACGCCGAGTATGGCGGCATTGGAATTGGGGTTGGCAGATAATGGTGTGGTTATCTTTAATAATGCCAAACATGGCGGTTTGAATGTCGTTTTTAAACGTAGTGACGGTAATATTGGGTGGATTGACCCACAACGTTAATAGCGTTAAAGGCTTCGCCAAACGTGGTGAGCTCGATTTGGGGGCGTTACCAAATAAATAAATGAAAAATTGGTGAGTCATGACACTTGATACTCTGTTCGGCGCTGATGGAATGATATGTGCTTTGTCTGTACAAAGTAAAAAACAATTATTTCAGGATATGGCGACCCATTTCGAAGCAATCGGCGTGTTGGAAGGGTCAGGACAAACCGTACGGGATGTGCTGCTAGCCGCTCTGGAGCGCGAACAACTCGGATCGACGGGTGTCGGGTCCGGCGTTGCTATACCTCATGCGCGTCTTGACGGTATAAAAGCTGTTCACGGGGTTTTTGCGACTCTGGAGACAGCATTGGATTATGAAGCTATTGACGACAGACCGGTTGATTTGGTTGCCATGTTGATCGCGCCGTCAGATGCGGGCGGCGAACATTTACGGGCTTTGGCACAAATTTCGCGTCGTTTGCGTCGTCAAGATGTGCGCTCACGTTTGCGTGCCGCCCCGAATGCACAAAGCTTGTTTATCTCTCTGACTGATGATTCTACGGCCAATGCCGCCTAACCTTGTTCGTCTAAAACTATCGGACTTTGCATTGCTCATGGGCTTGCAAGCTGTCATAAGACGCCTGTCTGGTGTGTCGCTTGGATGTTAAGCTGAATGTCTAGAGCTTTGGCTCTAATGATACCCATATATAGCAACGTTCGCCCTTGGAAACTGGATATATGAAATCCAATTCTGATCAAAAATATTTCAACCGGGAACTTTCATGGTTGTTTTTTAATACCCGGGTGATTGACGTTGCCAAAGATTCCAACGTGCCTTTATTAGAGCGCGTAAAATTCCTATCGATTTCGGCCTCCAATTTAGATGAATTTTATATGGTTCGCGTAGCCGGATTAAGGACGCAAGTTCTGGCCGGGGTCATGCAACCCAGTTTTGATGGCTATTCTCCGCGTCGGCAACTTGAAAAAATTTTTAAACGTGTACGCAAAATAACGGTCGCGCAACAGCAGTGTTGGCAGGCGCAAAAAAAGGCGTTGGAAAAAGATAAATTGTTTGTAAAGCGCCTAGTAGATTTGTCGCCAGTAGCTTTGGAAGAATTAACGCAGATATATAAAACGCAAATTATGCCGTTATTGTCTCCTATGGCGGTTGACCCGGCGCACCCTTTTCCATTTATTCCAAATTTGGGCCTTGGCGTGGTTATGCGGTTAAACCGCAAGCAACATCTGGATCCGCTTTATGCGCTTGTGCCTGTCCCGGCACATGTGCCCCGCTTTATCCGTTTGCGCGGGGCAAAATCCAAATCGGCTATATTCGTCCTGATTGAGGATGTCTTACACCATTTCGTATCCGAGCTGTTTCCAGAGTTTTCACAAGAGGCATTAGGTGTATTTCGCATTACACGCGATAGCGATATTGCTGTGGATGAAGAGGCAGAAGACCTTGTCCAGCATTTTGAATTTTTAATAAAAGAACGCCGCCGGGGCCGCGTGATCCGGCTCGAAATGAATGCAGACATGCCGGATGATTTGAAACGGTTCTTGATAGAAAATTTCGAGTGTTGGCATGAAGACATACAAGAAATTGAAGGCATGATCGGTCTACATGACCTGTCTGAAATTGTGAATATCAAGCGGCCGGATTTGTTGTTTCAACCTTATCAAGCGCGGTTTCCGGAACGTATTCGGGATTATAATGGGGACTGTTTTGCGGCGATTGCTGCCAAGGACATTTTGGTGCACCACCCTTATGAAGAATTTAATGTTGTCGTCCAGTTCTTGGAACAAGCCGCGCATGACCCTGATGTTGTCGCCATTAAACAGACCCTTTACCGTACATCTGATAATAGCCCGATTGTCAAAGCCCTTATTACGGCGGCAGAGCAGGGTAAAAATGTGACAGCTCTGGTCGAACTAAAAGCGCGGTTTGATGAGGAGAGTAACTTACGGTGGGCGCGGGATTTGGAACGGGCAGGCGCGCATGTTGTTTATGGGTTCATAGATTATAAAACTCATGCCAAAGTCTCTTTGGTAATCCGGCGTGAAGGCGAAGAACTGCGTTTATATACGCATTTAGGCACAGGGAATTATCACGCGCAGAATGCGAAAATCTATACGGATTTAGCTTTGTTTACCGTGGATCAGGATATGGGGCGGGATGTCGGTAAGGTGTTTAATTACGTGACGAGTTATTCTCGTCCTAAAGACTTGTCCAAATTAGTTATAGCGCCATTGCGATTGCGCGATGAATTGCAGGCTTTGATCGACGCTGAAATCGCCTTTGTCCAAGCTGGCCGACCCGGAAAGATTTGGGCGAAAATGAATGCGCTTGTCGATACTGACATTATCGATAAGCTTTATGCGGCCTCAAAAGCAGGCGTTCAGATTGATCTAGTTGTGCGCGGGATTTGCTGTTTACGCCCCGGTGTTGCGGGTTTGTCTGAAAACATACGGGTGAAATCTATAGTCGGGCGGTTTTTGGAGCATTCTAGAATAGCCTGTTTCGGGAATGGTTACGGTCTTCCGCATGTGAAGGGTAAGGTCTTTTTCTCTTCCGCGGATTGGATGCCCCGAAATCTAAACCGTCGTATAGAAACTTTGATTCCCGTAGAAGATATTACGGTGAAACGTCAAATCATGAACCAGATTATGGTGGCTAATCTCATGGATAACTTACATAGTTGGGATTTACAGCCGACTGGAAAATATGTGAGGCGGAGTGTTGGGCCTGACGAGGCGCCTTTCTCTGCACATGAATATTTTATGAAAAATCCGTCCTTGTCGGGCCGAGGAAACTCGCTTAAATACTCGGCCCCGCAGGAACTTACTGTGCCTAAGCGTACAAAGAAAACCGGGAATGGCTAAGACAGATTTAATAAAATTACGCCGGATCGGCATATTGGATATTGGGTCTAATTCCGTCCGTTTTGTTATTTACGAGCTGTTTGGTGCGGCGTTTACACCTATTTATAATGAAAAAGTTCTCGCCGGATTGGGACGGGATTTACGCCAAACAGGCGCGTTAAATCCAGAAGGTTGCGAGCAGGCCTTAGCTGCAATTAAACGCTTTTGTCTTATTGCGAAAGGGCAGGGCATTCCCCGTATCATAGTCGGCGCCACGGCGGCCCTGCGTGAGGCCGAAGACGCCAAAGCGTTTATCCAAACTGTCAGAGAAGAGACAGATGTGGATATTTCGCCTGTTAGCGGTGAAGACGAAGCCCGGTTGACGGCTCAGGGGTTGATTGCGGCTATGCCTGATGCTGCGGGTATCGCGGCGGATTTGGGCGGGGCGAGTTTGGAATTAACGGCAGTCAATAACCGTAAAATCGAGCCCGGTCATACATTTGCTCTAGGGCCGTTTAAAGTTATTGGCCCGACACTCTCAAATCCGGAAAATTTTAATGTCGAGAAGCTCTCAGATCGTATCACACAGGCCTTAAGGCCCGAAGATATGAACTTTGCCAAAGGGCAGTCCTTATACCTTATTGGCGGGGCATGGCGAAATTTGATGAAGATTTACCAAGACCGGATATCGTATCCCTTGCGTATGTTGCAGGCCTATACCTTGCCGGCAGAGCCTGTCCAAAACCACGCCAAATGGGCATATGGACCGGGGCTGGCCGAAGTGCTGAACTGGAAAGCTATTAACACGCGGCGGGCTGAAACACTACCATACGGGGCCTTATTACTGGATATTTTGATCACACGGTTAAAACCTAAGCAGATTATTGTTTCAACAGCCGGTCTGCGCGAAGGCCTGATTTATGATTCTTTATCTGAAGATTTAAAACGGCGTAATGCTTTATTTGACGGATGCCGAGATTTAGCACGCGGTAATTTGCACAGCCAGAATTTCGCAGAGCCTTTATTCGAGTTCTTACAGGACGCGGCACAGAGTTTCCCAAGTTGTTTTGCGCCCAAGAATGAAACCCGTTTGCGTCGGGCGGCCTGCTATTTGGCCGGGATTGGGAAAGGTTTAAATGTCGACTACCAAGCCAGCCTTGTATTTAATAATGTATTTTATGCGCCATTGGTTGATCTGACTCATAAAGAACGAGCCTATCTGTCATTGATACTCTACAGCTCTTTTACCCAAAAACAATCGACTCCGAACGCTGCCGCCATTGAAACTTTACTCAGCAAAAGTGATCAAAATGCCGCCCGGTGTTTTGGGGCGGCTATGCGTTTGGGGGTTGTAGCCTGTGGGCGCTCTAGTCAGCTTTTACAAGCTTATAAGCTTCGTATTGATGACCGCAATCACCTCTTATTGGAAATTGATAAAATGCACAAAGATCTGATAACACGCCGGGTCGAACTGCGGTTGCGCAAATTGGCGGGACTTTTGGATATGGAATATCGAACGGGTATATGGAAATGATAGATCCGACTTTGAGATATGCTTTGCTCGTTGTTGATATTCAATCCAGTTTTGCACCGCCTCAAAGCTTGATAGACCGGATACAGGCTTTGGCAGATATCTATCCGACAATCGCGACGGTCGAACGCCATGACGAATCCAAGACCCCGTTTTTAAAACAATTAGGATGGGTGCCGGGTAAGCATGATAACAGTCTCATCCAAGCTGATCATATTTGTGTAAAATATGGCTATTTACCGGGTCCGGATGTTATCGAGAAATTACGGGCTTTCAAACCAGACCATGTATTGGTGTGCGGGATCCAGGCCGATACATGCGTACTTGCTGCCGGGTTTGCCTTATTTGATGCAGGCTTACATCCCTTACTCTTGTCCGATCTTGTTATCGGGTCCAGTCTGGATAGGTCCGGGGCCTTGGGCGTGAAACTTTGGCGTCATCACTTTGGCAATGTTGTTTTGAACTCTCAGGATTTATTATAATTCAGGAGAGGTCTAATCAGGGGATGTGGCTGGATTGGCTTTGTCATCACTCTTTTTTGAGGTTTGACGCAGGTTGAAATCTTTTATCTGTTGCGACCCGTAAGGTAGGTTTGAGGCTTTGCCAATTTGCGATCCCTTTATTTGACTACCTGTAATTTGACTGCCGCGTATTTTCGTTCTTGAAAATACGCCTTCATCCGCGAGTGTCTCTTGATTGGGGTTAGGTTTTTTTAGGTTGTCGTCAATGGGAGGCTCTGGCAAGCGGCTTTTCGCGTTAGCCTTTTTAGCCGGGCGCGGCGATACGCGCCACAGACTGCCTTGCCATCTATCGGCAAAAAATAAGCCACGCTTATCCATGATCATAGGGCCGGGGTGACCCCATGCAGCGTGACCACGCGCAGATAAAAAACCGTCCACGAATATATAAAACCGTGTATCCAATGTGCCAAATGTTGTAGGTATGCTGATAAGGTTCATACCCCCACTTTGGTTTTCGCGTGATGGATGAGGCCCTGAATGAAAGGGCGGTATACGCCGGGCGGATTGCGCCAGAATAATATGGTCTTGGAGATAGGCCGGCCATTTTTCAGGCGTGTCGGCTCCCGGCAAAATAAATCCGGTAATGTCCTGACCCTGTTCTATAGGATAGGATTTTTGTCGCCCTAAAATATGCAAGCTATCGCGTGACCCCAGCCATATGTCTCCAGATGGCGAGAGCGCTAGGCTTGAGAGTTTCGCGTCCATCTCGCCGAGATCTGATGCGGTTTGGGTAGACAGATCAATGGCAATGATTTTGCTGTGTCCTGTTAGCGGGTTCAAACCCAATATCAGGCGATTGTTTTGGATGTCACACAAGAGAGGCTTGGGCGCTATCGGTGAGGCTTTTGCATTGTCCAAGCTTACGAACAACGTTTTTTGACCGTTAAGGCTAATCTGCCAAATCGCATTTAGATCCGCGACAAAAATAGAGTTACGGCATATCGATAAACCGGTGGGGGCGTCAAATTGAATAGCCAAGGGCAGACGCATGTCTATTTCGCCGTCTTGTCCACGATCACCTAGACGATAAAGTCGACCCTTTTGCCGATCGAGTGTGAAAATATCTCCGGCCTCTCCTAATGCCAGCGCGGATATATCACCAAGCCCGGTTGCGACTTCGCTCAGGGTTAAGTCTTGGCGTGTTTTCAACACATGCGTGGGGCCTCGTACATTTCTTTGTAAGGTGAGCGGTGGGCGTTGGCCGGTCAGTATAGGAGATGCAGTACGGTTAGACCTTTGAAACTCTTGTCCCGGTTGCGCCCAAACCGGCAAGGATATTCCAAGCCCCAAGATAACGGCAATAGCTATGATCAGCCTTTTTAAAACGAATCGCATAAATCATTGTGCGATGAACGTCTGAAAATGGCGAGGAAAACCCGCAGATATTAAGTGCTGGCCAGCCCTTGCCATGCGCCTGTCATTCTGTTTAGCTTAGAAGCAAGTTGATAAGACAATAAGGAGAGCGATTTTCAGTCTGATTTGGGAATATAAAAGGCATTTTAAAATATATATCGGGGGCGCGCGTAGATAATGGGTATAGTTGCGCAACATATCCCCCTACCGGAAACCGTAAATTCCGGTGCTTTTCCTTGCTTGATTCTGAACGCTGATCATCAACCTCTGTCTTACTTCCCGTTATCTTTGTGGTCATGGCAAGACGCGATAAAGGCCGTGTTTCTGGACCGTGTTAATGTCATCAACCAATATGAGAAAACCGTCCGCTCGGTGAGTTACGAAATGCAACTTCCTAGCGTTGTGTCGCTTAAGGATTATGTCCCGCAAAACCGCTCGCCGGCCTTTACGCGGTTTAACCTGTTCTTACGCGATGGATTTGAATGTGTGTATTGTACCAGCCCGGATGATCTTACATTTGACCATGTGATTCCACGTCGTTTAGGTGGACGGACAACGTGGGAAAATATCGTTGCCGCATGTTCAAAATGCAACCTTAAAAAGGGCGGGCGGCTACCCTTGGATGCGCGTATGCATCCACGTATCAAGCCCTTTGTTCCGAACATGTATCAATTACAGGCACAAGGTCGTCGCTTTCCTCCGAATTATTTACACAAAAGTTGGCTTGACTATTTGTACTGGGATGTTGAATTAGAAGAATGAAAACATCTTTCCATCCTTACGCACTTATTTTCGGTATCGGTATTGGCATTGTCGTCTTTGCGACCTTGCGTCATCCTCTTTTTGCGCTTTTTGCCGGCGTCGCCGCGATTGTCTTGATTGATATGGGCCTGACGTCTAAAAAAATTGATAAAGACGATTAATGAAACAGGCTCTTATATGGCTGACTGCGGCGCTTTCATTAGCCAGCTGTGCGGATAATCGTCCGAATATCATCCTTGAGACTGAATTGGGGCTGGTGGAGATTGAGGTTCATCAGGATACGGCTCCGATTTCGTCGCGTGATTTTCTGTATTATGTCGACGAAGGTCTTTATGACGGGCAGGGGTTTTACCGGTCTGTACGTCCTGATAATGATCCACGAGAGATGGGCATGTCGTTGATTCAAGGCGGACGCCTAGACTTGCAAGCCATTACACAAGCCATAGACCATGAAACTCAGACGGGCTTATCAAATGTCGAGGGAACGGTTTCAATTGCGCGTGATGCGCCCGGAACTGGCAGTGCGGCTTTTTTCTTTATCAATATCGGGGACAATAGTTTTCTTGATTATGGGGGCGCCCGTAACCCGGATGGCCAAGGTTATGCAAGTTTTGCCAAGGTTGTCGACGGCATGGATGTCGTACGCGCTATTCAAGCGCGTGAGACAGGCGGGTCGTCCGATCATGAAGCGACCCAAGGTCAATTTTTGACCGAGCCTGTTAAAATCACCAAAGCTTACCGGAAATAAATTAGGCGCGGCTTTATTCAGGTGTAGCGGGTGCCAAGCTCTCATAAAATTCTGAATTAAACTCCGAATTGGCCAAAGAGATAATATATTGCCGAACAGATTCAACCGTTTCCTGATCGAATAGTTTTCCAAAATTAGGCATGCCGTTTTCAGCTAACCCGCCTTCATAAACGATTTCGTTCCAATATTCAGCGTCACTTAAAGCCGCAGAAAACCGAAGATTTGGGATCAGACCGGATGAGTAGGCCTGATCACCGTGACAGGTGACACAGGCATAGGCATAGGCGGCGCTGCCTTTTTTCAAAATGTCTTCTGATGCCGTAACTTTGGGCGGGGTTGGCTTAGAAATTTCTATATTTTCCAATTTTGGAAGCTCGGCTTTACCACCCGTTTTAAAGACAAGCACCCGACCGACCTGTTGCGTGGCGCTGCCTGTTGGTAAAACGCCACCATAGGCCAAGGCGTAAGAGCCGCCCCAGCCCGAGGCAACCGCTATATATTGTTCGCCGTCTAACTCATAGGTCACAGGTGCAGCGACAATGCCGGTTTGAGAAAAATAACGCCATTTTCGATCTCCCGTTTTGGCATCATAAGCTGCGAAATGCGCATCAGCTGTCCCTTGAAAAACAAGACCGCCTGCGGTTGACAATATACCTCCATTCCACGGCCCCATATGTTCAAAGGCCCAAGCTTGTTCTTGCTTGACAGGATCCCATGCAATCAACCGCCCTTTCAGGGTTGCTTTTAAGGCTTTAAAAATAGCTTTATTTGTTGGCAAGCCGTTAACTTCAAAATTTGCCCCTGTATTCCAGCCATATTTTTTATATTCGTAATTTTCGCTGTCTTGGAACAACCAAGCGGTTTCCTGCGCTGGAATATAGACAAGATTTGTTTGTGGATTATACGACATCGGGTGCCAATTATGCGCGCCTAAGGGACCCGGTGTTTGCAGAAACGGGCCCCGTCCGCCGTAGCGCGCTTCGGCGACCTCTATCGGACGACCCGTCTTGGGGTCTATTCCTGTCGCCCAATTCACGGGTGCAAAATTATTGGCCGAGATAAATTCGCCAGTAGCGCGGTCAATGACATAAAAGAATCCGTTTTTCGGAGCTTGCATGATAACCTGTCGCGTTTGTCCCTCGATGTCCAGATCGGCTAAAATCATATGTTGAGTAGCCGTGTAATCCCATGTCTCACCCGGTGTGGTCTGGTAATGCCAGACATATTCTCCGGTATCGGGACGGACGGCCAATATAGAGGAGAGGAATAGATTGTCGCCGCCTTCTGGACTCCGGATAGATTGGTTCCACGGCGAGCCATTGCCGACCCCGACATATAGAAGGTCAAGATCAGGATCATAGGCCATGCTGTCCCATGCGGTACCGCCCCCGCCCGCTTCCCACCATTTACCTGTCCAGGTTTTAGCCGCCATTTCCATGGTTTCATTTTCAAAGCCGTTTTCGGGATTGCCGGGCACCGTGTAAAACCGCCAGATCTGTTCGCCCGTCAGAGCGTCATAGGCGCTGAAATAACCGCGTACACCGAGTTCAGCGCCGCCATTTCCGATAATAACTTTACCCTTTACGATGCGGGGCGCGCCGGTGATTGTATAGGGTTTAGAGGTGTCTACAGTCTGCACATCCCAGACTTTAGCGCCTGATTTTGCATTCAGCGCGATCAAGCGTCCATCCATAGTGCCTGTATAAACATTGTCGCCCCATATGGCGACACCACGGTTAACCGCGTCGCAACACCCTTTAGCGGCCTGTTCTTTGTCGATGTTCGGATCAAAGGTCCATAAGCCTTCACCAGTGCGGGCATCCATGGCGTGAACAATATTCCATGTCGAGGTTACATACATAATGCCGTCATGCACGATGGGGGTGGCTTCAATACCGCGGCTTGTCCCTAATCCGTATGACCACGCCAAACCCAATTGGTCGATATTTTCTGTATTTACAGACGATAAGGGAGAAAACCGTTCTTCTGAATAAGAGCCACCATGCGTGCGCCATCCATCTGATTGAGGCGTAAGAATCATGGCTTCGGTCACAGAGCCTGTTTGCGTTGAGGACGAGGAGGTAGAAATATTTTCATTTGTACCGGCCGGGGTGGCGGGGGTGCAGGCTGTAATTAGGAGCGAAGCTGCAAATGTGCTTATCAATAGATGTTGCAGTGATTTAAATGGCATAATTTTCCCCATTGATTTAAATGAAATACTCTTTTGATCGATCTATAACCCAAAATACAGCAATTGTGGCACTAAAATATACAAGTCCGTATTCTAAGGGGCGCAAGCTGCGGTAAGCCCAGCGTCCTAACATCCAAAACAAAGCTAAAAGTCCTAATATAACCGCAAATTGGCCGAGCTCTACACCGATGTTAAACAAGAGGAGTGCCAGTAATTCCGTGCCAGAGGGCAGGCCAATATGTGATAGCGCGCTGGCAAAGCCGCAACCGTGAATAAGGCCTATGAAAAAGGCAAGTAGGTAAGGGCGACGTAAGGCGAGAGTGGATTGACCTTTGAACTTTCGCATGATTTCGACGGCCATCAGGACGATGCTGGCGGCAATAAGAATTTCAACAGGTCGTGTCGGCACAGAAATGAGATCCAATGCTGCCAAGACGAGTGTCAGGCTATGCGCCACAGTAAAAGCTGTGGCCACACCCCAGATTTGACGGCGTGAGACCATAAGGGTGAGGCAAATGACAAAGAGCAAATGGTCCCATCCGAATAAGATGTGTTCGACCCCTAAAACAATATAAGGCCCCAGTGCAGGCGGAGTGGGGCGGGATAAATCCAGACGAGCTTGACTGGGCTTTATCAAGGCTGTCAGTGGGGCTCGCCTGTCTTGTATCGCCTGATTTTGTGATCCAGAGGCCAGAAATGTTATCTCAACAAAAATATCTGTCAGTGTATGTTCCAAACCCTCAAATGTTAAAAACCCGTGATTAAGTGCACAGGTGATTGTGAAGTTTTCTCTGATTGTGCCGTCTGAAATTTGGGATTGAGCTGGGGATTTTTTGCAATCATCCGGAAATTTTGGTGTAATTTTAAGCCGTTTTCCTTCGAGTACAGGTTGTTTCCAAATGGCATTAAAGCGGAGCGGAGCTGTTTGTTCGAGTTTTAAAAATGCCGGTCTAACCTCATGTGCGCTAGCTAATGTCGGCGCTATCAATCCGAGAACAATGACATTAAACCCAAGTAAGAATAGACGCAAAAATAGTTTCACTCGTCAATATCCTCGACATTGACTTTATAGCGTTTGATAAGCGATTTCAATTCGGACTGGTTTTGCGCACGTTGCGCCTCGTCTTGCCAAATTCTTTCGACTTTGTCGTGCACCTCTTCAAATCGGGGGGTGTGTTCGATTGATATCTTATCTATGCGGATGAGGTGTCGCCCAAACGCGGAGTCAATAGGCCCCGTCCATTGTCCGGTGGGGGCTGCAAATATCCCCGCCCCAAATTCTTGCCCGAACAGGCGACGGGTTTCGACCTCTGATAGGGATGTATAGCTTTGTTTCATCATGAAAGGGTCGCCTAACTGTGTCCAGTTCTCGCGGGCTTGTGCTGTGCTTTTCTGGAGAGTTGATAATAGGCTTTGCGCATGGGCGTCCAAATTCTGACCGTGTTTTTCGGGACTGATATAGACATGTGAAAAACTACGGGTTTCGGGTAAAATAAATTGTGTAATATTATCTTCAAACCATATTTTTAATTCAGGTTCTGAAAGACGTTTTGGCGATTCGACGTCTTCAATGATGAAACGCATTTTTTGTGCTAATCGTCTGCGAATGATGGTGTCATCATGTTCTAATCCGCGTTTACGAGCTTCGCGCATCAGCACTTCCTCCTCAATATGAGCAAAGAGGAGAGCCTTGATGTCTTGATCTGTCGGTTGGCGTCTGTTCTCACCAGCAAAAATCAACGCTTGGCGTTCAATCTCATCTGCGCTGATATGAATGGTATAGTCTTGCCGGGTTACGGATTGTTCCCACATGTAGTGAGCTGTGAACAGCATCAGACCCAGTAGTATGAACTGGGTCAAGGGGTCTTTTAGAAACCACGGCATTTACGGGGTCGCGTCGTACCAAATTGGCGACGTCCATGCCCGTTCTTGTAAGGTCGGAGGTACGTCAGGGTGGCGTTCGACCCCGGCTTTGAGCGCGTCCCATGTCGTCCAACGACATGTCGGGTTTTCCAAAACGCGAACGTAATAAGTGGCTGAAACCTTAGGGTCGAAATCCGGATCCTGCCAGAGCGCTTTGAGTTCCGGGTCGCCATTATGTGTAGATATGGAGCAATCCGATAGGTCTACGCTGGCACCATTATCCGGACATCGATGTGTGGTAGAATCCGGAACCGCCCCGTCCGAACATGCGATATCATAAAGCTTTTCTTGGGCTTTGCCGTCCATATGCCAGACCTTAATTATCTGTAGGCGTTGTAAGGGAGCATTACGTGGGTCGCGTAGAGCCCAAGCTATAAATTTGGGCGCCATTTCACCCGAGCGTAACCGGTCATCATTCAGGTCTGCGCCCATAGGCACGCCTGATTCATAAGCGGTCTTTGCAAGATTGGTGTGGTCTAAAATATCAGGTGCAAAATCTGCACTCCCGAAGAACCTAACTTTTATGCGTGGGCCGGACGTCGCGAAAGTTTCTTTACGCGCCATGGCCTCAAAAATTGCGCTCCGCGTATTTTCTTCGGCCCAGACAGCCGCAAGACCGGATGCGCTCCAACGTGAAAACCAGCTTTCTGCATTGACATCTCGCTCAACGCCTTCCCATGTTTTTGCGCCCCCCGGTGGCACGGAGCCCCGCGCTTCGGCAGTGCCGTCAACAATGCCGACTTTTGACCAATAATCCTGTTCATCAAATGCGCCGCCTGAAACATGTGTGTCAGAGGCTGCAATCAGTCCAAATTTAAACGGGTTTATTCCTGTACGTCGTTTAAGTTCGAACCCATTGGCCAAAGCTTCACGAATATAGCTGCCATTTATTTTGGAGGTGACATAGGAACTTAGCAATTTCTCGTAGATTTCAAAATTAGCCCACTCATCATTAGGCGAAAGGGCAGGATGGGTTTCCGATGTGCCTTTAACTTGGGAAATTTCTGCAATCGGTTCATTACGAATGCGTTGAGCGGCATAATCTGCATCTATCTCGTCTCCATTATAGGTTTTGAGCGAGAACATCTCACCGTCTGAAACATTACTATTGTGCGGAATGGCCATCACCTCTCGACCTTGTGCGCGTTCCGTGTCCATCCAGTCCCATAAATCCTCCGGATTGGATGAATCCAGAACAGAGTAGAGGCGTTGCGGGGCGTCGTTTTTAAATACAACATTCCTGTGCAAATTACCCCCTATAAAACTTTCATCCGCGCGACCCTGCGTGGTAACAGATGTGTATTCATAGGCCGCAAATGTCGTCAATTTTCCCGGAGCGTAATGTTTATTGGCTGTGGCTACCGTGTTTTGCCATGTTTGATCTATGAGGTCGCGATCATATATTTGCGAGATGGGTTTTCCACTGCGTACGGACCCGCCGATTATTGAAAACGCGGCGATAATTTTGTCAGGATCTTGGCTGAACATATCTGCGGACATTTCAAGATTATTAAGCGGATGACCTTTTGTATCCATCGCTGGCAAAACGCCCATATAAGCGCCGTGATCTGTCGCCGCAACAAAGTCTAATGGATCCCCGCCCAGCTTGATATCATATCCAGCGGGATGACGCACGCTCTCGCCTTTGGCAAAACGATAAACATCGTCAGGCGTGCTGCGTACATTGAATATATAAGCGTCAAAAGAGTTTTTTGTATGTATATGCAGATCCCCAAAATAGGCATTTTTGTCCGGATTTGATGTCTGGGAAGATATAGGGGAAGATATAGGGCTTTCGGGTTTTTCCGGGACGGTGTTCTCTTTTACAGATGTCTCTGGCGCGCAAGCATAGAGTGCAAATGCCGAGATTAATGTAAGGCTGTGCACGCGTCTAAACGCACGGAACGTAAATCCGGTTTGCATATGTGTCATGCTTTTCCCAACTTTCCCCAAAGTTTTTTATCTGACAAGGATAAAAGTAATGTCGGTTTATGGCAAGAGGGATTATCAATAAGATCTGACCATGATTGGGTTAGATAGAGCCGGTCAGGCGAGGGGATTGGGGATGTTATTTTGACGTAAAGGCAGGGCGTATCACGGGTTCGCCTTGAAAGGCCCGGTAACGTTTGACGTCGTAGCCTTGGTTGCGAAATTGGGTTTGCAAACTATCTTCGCCGAGTAAATGGCCAATACCTACGGCAACAAAACCTGTACCGCTACCGTCTAGGAACGGGGTGAGTGTCCGCACCCAATTGGCGTTGCGATCAGAAAATAAAGCCTGATACATGTCTGGTGATTTCAATTTTGCAGGCTTTATGATTTCTTGCGTTAAGAATTCAGTTTGACCGATTGACCAGGCCTGTGATGCGCGCTTGGCATCGGGGCCAAGGCGATTGAAATTGGACAAAACTTCTGATAGTATTGTCATTTGAACAAACTCCGCTTGGTCGGCGGAAAGGCGTATTTGGCTTTCAATCGTATCCAGATAAATGACATTTTTCTGCAATCGTCGTGCCCGGCTTTTCAGGGCTTCATCTGCGGAAATATCCGGCGAGAGACCATGCTCCGTGGCGGCAGCGAGTGTTAAGAATTCACTGGCCAGCCAGGGCTTCATAGACTCAAGTGCGGCCAGGCTTACGTTTCCATTATTAGCGGCCGCTTCAAGTAATTTTAATTGATAGCTGTCAAGCTGGCCGGAGAGGCGTTGACCGTTTTTGTAAAACCCCAAAGAATGTGTCAGCACAGAAGCCTCAAGCTGGGCTTTGCGGTCACTTGCAACTTCAAAAAATATTGTCCCTGAACTGTCAAATGCCCTCCGCATATCCTCGTGCTGCCAGTCGATCTCAGGGGGCAGTAAATGTACCGTTCCGTAAAGATAAAGCGTGCTATCAACGTCCTTGATGATCCATATAGGCGGGGCGTCATTACGAGTACGGGCCGCCGAGACTTTCCCGTCAACAGACCCCCTTGGGTCACACGCCATTAGGCTGAGCCCGATAAGACCAGACAACATTATACGCAAAGCAAATTTAAAACGGGGGGTGATCACGTATATAGGCTCTTTACTACAATATGAGATACATAGATTATAGTCCCGTTCATGCAAGCAATGATTAGCCAAGGTCGTCAAAACCGCAGACGCAATCCAGTATCAGTGTGCGGATTTTATCCCTGTTTATGTCGGGTCAATAGGATAAATGCCGCTTGCGTAATAGCTCATGAGTGACTAAAAGCGGCGCTCCAAGCACCCGTAGCTCAGCTGGATAGAGCGCTGCCCTCCGAAGG
>CAZSKN010000031.1:0-25355 GCA_964607445.1 uncultured Caulobacterales bacterium | reverse complement strand
AAAGGGCGTCAGATTTTTTTGAAAAGGTTTTTGACGCATACTGTCCCTTGCGTCTTATCTGGATGCGGTAATTACGCTTATTGAAGTTTTACTATACTTCCCATTTCGTGTGCAGTACTACCGAGAATTAAGGTGATTTCTAGTGAAGTAGCGTGCACACGTGTCCTTTCTAACTGTCTGAAGTGTAGAATAAAATGCATAAAAAACAAGAGTTTACAGCAAGTGTTGCACCCATGATGGATTGGACAGACCGTCACTGTCGTTGGTTCCATAGGCAATTAACATCACGCGCTTTGCTCTATACAGAGATGGTCGTCGCCGATGCGGTAATCTACGGAAATAAAGACTATCTGATAGCTTATAACCCGGAAGAGCATCCCGTTGCCTTACAGATCGGAGGGAGTGACCCGGCAAAACTTGCCAAAGCCGCAAAGCTAGGGGCGCAATATGGCTATGACGAAATCAATATTAATATCGGATGTCCATCTGATCGTGTGCAGTCAGGTCGGTTTGGCGCGTGTCTAATGCAAGAACCCGATCTCGTTGCAACAGGGTTTCGGGCTATGTCAGATGCGGTCGATATTCCGGTAACTGTAAAATGCCGTCTCGGCGTTGATGATCAAAGTGTTGAAAATACGCTCCCTGATTTTATCGATAAGGTATCGCGGGCGGGGTGTACGCATTTTATCATTCATGCCCGCAAGGCCTGGCTCAAGGGGTTGTCCCCGAAGGAAAATAGAGATGTGCCGCCTTTAGATTATAATCTTGTACATAAAATGAAAACGCATTTTCCTCATTTGGACATAGTTTTAAACGGCGGATTAACCTCACTAGACCAAATGCAAGACGAAACTGACGGTCTGGACGGCGCTATGTTTGGGCGTGCCGCTTATCACAATCCTTGGATGTTATCCAAACTCGATCACTATATCTACGCAGATAAGAAAACGGCATTGCAACGCGCAGACATTATAGAACGCCTTATCCTATATGCTGAAGCCAAACAGGCGAATGACAGATCGACAAAGGCGCTTATTCGCCATATTATGGGATTATATAGTGGGCAGCCCGGCGCGCGCTTATGGCGTCGTAGTTTAAGTGAAAATATGTCCTCTGGATTAACACCCGCGCAGAACATAATACAGGCGGCTAAAGTCTTGAACCGTTTCCAATCCGCGGCCTAAAAGGCTTATGACTATGGATATCATATATTTGGTGCTCACTTTATTGGCAGTGGGAGTTCTGTCGGGATTAAGTGCGGGAATGTTTGGTGTCGGCGGAGGGGCCGTCATGGTGCCTGCATTGTTTTTTGCTTTTACCGCTTTGGGCATTTCATCTGAGGTGGTTATGCATTGCGCTGTTGCGACATCGACAGCGGTGATTGTTGTAAATTCCATTCGATCTGTACGCGGCCATAATCGACACAAGGCCGTGGATTGGGAGTTGTTATGGCCGCCAAACAGGCTGCAAAGCTATGCGGTCTGGATTGGCATAGGGGCCTTTGTGGCGGCTTTGTGGGTTGCGCCATATTTGTCTGGGCAATTTTTAACATTGCTATTTGCAGTCATCATAGGCGTGACGTCCTTGCAATTTATTTTTGGGCGACCGGATTGGCGATTACGTGATACAGTGCCCAAAGGCGTTGCGCCGCCTTTTATTGGCGGAACGATAGGGGGATTGTCTTCTCTTTTGGGTATTGGGGGGGGCTCGATTACCGTGCCGCTTATGTCCATGTGCGGGATGGCCATGCATCGAGCTATCGGAACGGCCTCCGGATTCGGTTTTGCGATAGCGGCTCCCGCCAGTTTAGGGTTTATGCTATCAGGATGGGCTGTAAGTGGACGTCCACCATTATCTTTGGGGTATGTCAATGTATTGGGCTTTATATGTATAGCCGTTGTTGCCTATATATTTATTCCCATCGGCGTTAAGATTACACATGGTCTCAGCCAGAAAAAGTTAAAATCTATATTCGGCATATGCTTGTTATTTATAGCTTTAAATATGGCGCGTAAGGCTGTGTTTTAAAGACGTAATATTAGTGAAGACGGCGTGGCCTCAACCTTTTGTAACTTACCAAGATAAGACATGCCCAATAAGGAAACGTGTAACCCGTCTTTAACAATTAAGGCATTGATGTTTTTAAGGGATATACCGCCGACAGCGATAGAATTAATCTTGACGGCTGCGGCATAATTGCGCCCACCTGCCGTGCTAATTGGCACATTATATGTGAGGTCACGCGTGCGTATGCCTGCTTTTTTCGCATCCGTTAACGTCAAGGCTACAGAACTTGCGCCTGTATCCACCAGAAATTTTACATAGCCGCTATTGACGCGGGCATCCGCCCAATACTGACCATCTTGTTTGTTTTTTGGGATAGAGACAACTGATCCCGAGAGCGATTTTTGCGGCGGTGGTGGCGTGTTGATATCTTCAACCGTCTGTGTGTGGGGCGTGCTCGGTGTAAGGCCGATTTGAGCATAAATTAATTCACGATTGTTTGCGGCCCAAGCGACGGCCAAGCCAATCACGCCAATGGTTATAACTTCTTTGATAATAGGCTGTGTCATAAGTCTGTGTAGCGTGACAAGGTTTCATTTTTCTAAATATTCAAATTTGTCGAATTAATCACTAATGAACAGGTGTTTTATACCGCGAAATAGGGTATAGATCATCATGCCTTAAGAGCGTTATTTAATTAGGATTATATATGTCAAATAAAGAGTCAAAGACGAATGGACGTCCCTTTGACGATATTCGTGATCTTGTGGATAAAATTCCGCCGCGCGATGATAAAGTGAGTGCTAAGGTCGAGACTATATTTGAAACATTATCCGGGCCTTCGGTGCCTTTGGGTCGTTTACAATCTGCCCTTATATGGCTGGCCGGATGGCAAGGAACGACCACGCCGGTTATACAACGTCCCTTAGTCGCGGTATTTGCTGGAAGTCATAAGGTCGCTCAGGATTTACGGGACGAAGATGTGAATGATTTGGCGCGACAACGCATTCAAAATCTCTCAGAAGGTTCCGCGGCGGTAAGGGGTATTGCCCTAGACTTGAACTCTGCGTTTAAAGTCTATGAAATGGGTATTGAATATCCATGTGAAAATATGACGGAGGCACCGTCACTTTCTGAACGTGACTGTGCCGCATCCATTGCCTTTGGTATGGAAGTTGTGGCGGAAGGTGCAGATATCATTGCTTTGGGGGCATCGGGCTTAGGCTCGGCAACCGGTGCGGCGGCTATGGCTTTGGCATTATACGGCGGTGCGGCCGAGTATTGGGCTGGTGGAGAGGGTGAAATTGCGGTTCGGCGGATTGAAGCTGTCAGGCAAGCTGTTGAACGACACCGGGATTTCGCAGGGGATCCATTGCAAATATTACAATGTTACGGAGGTCGTGATATAGCCGGAATGGTTGGTGCCATTTTGGCCGCGCGTCACCAATCTATCCCCCTAATACTGGATGGTTTTGTCAGTTGCATGGCTGCGGCTGTGTTGCATAAGCTTGATCCCGCGACCATTTCACATTGTTTGGCTGGACATATTTCAAGCGAACCTGCTCATGGAGCTTTACTCGACCGGTTGGGTCTTACGCCGTTACATGATCTGGGAGTCGGTGTTGGCGACGGAACAGGCGCGGCTTTTGCTTTGGGAACGATGAAGTCGGCGGCGCGGGCTTTAAACACGTTGACGCAGACTGTTGTCTAACATATAAGGGATTTGTGTCTATTTTATCGTGTAATGTTAGGATAAATTTCCCCAAAAAAATGTTTTTAAGAAAAATATTGCCAAACATATTCGGGCAATGAAACGAATATTTAAAAACATTATGTAATCTATATTGATATGCATAGAGGTATATATTGTCGTTTGCCACGACGCTAAAGGAGAGCGTTATGACGTCTATGATGTTTTCTCAAGATGAGTTTTTTGAGGCCTGTAAGGCCGAAACTGATTTCACGACCAATCATGTGTTTGAACTGGGGGCAGAGAGATTTTTACGCCTGTTTTATGATGACGTCATTGAAAATGAATTCTTAGATTATAATTTGGAAGAATGTCTGGAACTGGCAAGGACATTTTGGATGTCGGGTGTACGGCGCGATCCGGGTGAAACCCTCATTTCAATGCAGGGTATGTCGGGTAAAATGGCACGTCATGATGGATCGTTTATCTGTATCGTGACAGACGATAAGGCGTTTCTAGTAGATTCGATCGTAAACACAATTTCAGCCTTTGGAATAGATGTTCTAGGATTATTTCACCCCATTATATCTGGCTCTCGTGATGAACAGGGACGGTGGAGCAATAGCGGGACTGCCGTATCCGAATCGATGATATTGGTTGTCATTCCCAGACAAGAGGCTTCACAAACCCGGAGAATCGAAACGGCGATCCGAGATACGCTTAACGACGTTACACTGATTAATAAGGACTTTCACAAGCTTACCGACAGAGTGAGAGCGTGTGCTAATGAACTTGTAAAGAATTCGGGTGATTTAAATACGCAAACCCTAAATGAAGCCGTGACATTTCTAAACTGGATTGCAGATGGAAACTTTGTTTTACTCGGTGCGCGCCGTTATAACTTTAAACCTTTAAAAAACAGCACATTACTAGATTATGTTAATGCAATGCAAGATACAGATTCAGCACTTGGTGTTTTGCGTGATAAGGATGTTTTTGTTTTACGCCAAACGTCTGAACCCTCCGTTATAGCGTCAAATGCCCAAGCCTTTATAGATCGCGGTGAACCAGTAACAGTCGAAAAATCTAATCTGTTTTCCCGCGTACACCGGCGTGTGCGTATGGATTATATATCAGTTAAGCATTACGAAACCGGTCAGTCCCAAAGCCGTGTTATCGGAGAAACGCGGTTTGTTGGCCTGTTTACATCCGGTGCCTATAGTCAATCTGCTGTTGATATACCATTAATTCGGCGAAAAGTTGAACATGTCTTACAGCAATCGGACGCCATTCACGGGTCTCATAATGCTAAAGCCTTAGCTTATGTATTGGATAGCTATCCAAGAGATGAGCTTTTCCAAATTAGTACAGATGATTTACAGCGTATCGCTACCGGAATTTCGCAAGCCTATGATCGTCCTCGTCCCCGTCTGTTTGTACGTCATGATCAATTTGACCGTTTTGTGTCGGCCTTGGTTTACGTGCCTAAAGAACATTATAATCCACGCCTTCGTGAACGTATTGGTGAATATCTCAAATCGGCCTATAAAGGACGAATATCGGCCTTTTATCCCCAGTATAGCGATGCCCCCATGGCGCGTGTGCATTTCATTATCGGTCTGACGGCCGGTATTCGGGCGCAACCCGATGTAAAAGACATAGAAATCGAAATTGCGCGCATGGCACAACCCTGGTTTGACGGGGTTAAATTGGCTTTGGAACAGCGCACATCAAACCATCAGAAGATGCAAAATATTAGGGCTTTTAAATCTGCATTTTCAACGGCCTATCAATATCAGTTCTCGGCTAATGAAACGGCCAACGATATTGATTATATTCTCCAGTTGAATGCTCAATCGCCGGTTAATTTCAAAGTCTATGAACGTGAGGGAGACGGGGCTGAAACCCTTCGTATGAAGCTGTATAGTCAGGGTGAACGTATAGCGCCGTCACGTATCATGCCTATGTTAAATCATTTTGATCTACACGTTGAACAAGAGACGGGTTATGCCGTGTCGTGCTCTGGTAAAGAGGTCGTCTGGATACATGATTTTGAGTTGAAACTGCCCTATGCACCAGAACCGCAAGCGAACATAGCGACGCTTTTTGAACAGGCCTGTATGGCGATTTGGTATGAGGTGAATGAAGATGATGATTTTAATCGTTTAATACTCAGGCTTTCAACACACTGGCGGGATATAGCCTTCATCCGGCTTCTGGCACGATATCGTCGACAAAGCGGGTTGGATCCGTCAGAAGCCGTACAAATTGACGCTTTAGTGGCTTACCCTGAAATAGCCCGAGGCTTGATTGCGCTTAAAACCGCAAAATTTGACCCGGCAGCCTTTACAGATTTCGAGACACGGAAAACTGCGGTAACGGCCCTGCTAACGACAATTGATACTGCATTGGAAGAAGTTGTGTCTTTGGATCATGACAGGGTTTTACGCCGTATGAAAACCTTAGTCGAGGCCGCATTGCGAACGAATTTTTATCAACTTCAAACCTCAGGCCCCCGTAAAGGTCAACCCAAAGCCTATATTTCATTAAAAATTTCTAGCCCTGACGTCGGAAACTTGCCTGACCCCATTCCTTATAGAGAAATTTATGTCAGCTCTCCAGAGGTGGAAGGTGTACATTTACGCTTTGGGTCTGTGGCGCGCGGGGGCTTACGATGGTCAGACCGTCGCGATGATTTTCGAACGGAAGTGCTGGGGCTTGTAAAAGCTCAACAAGTAAAAAATTCAGTCATTGTTCCTGTGGGATCTAAAGGCGGGTTTTATCCTAAAAAACTGCCAACCCACGGGTCACGCAAAGCCGTAACAGATGCCGCTATCGAGGCGTATAAGATGTTTATCTCCAGCCTGTTAGATTTAACCGATAATTACAAAGGCGCTCATACGGTTCCACCTGAAAATGTCGTCTGTTGGGATGACCCTGATCCTTATTTGGTTGTGGCAGCGGATAAAGGAACGGCAACATTTTCTGATATCGCAAATTCGGTCTCCAAGGCCTATGGGTTTTGGCTTGACGATGCTTTTGCTTCTGGCGGCTCTGTGGGATATGATCATAAAGCTATGGGAATTACCGCACGCGGGGCGTGGGAGGCGGTTAAACGCCATTTCCGCGAAATCGGTACTGATATTCAAAATGAAGATTTTACCGTTATTGGCTGTGGTGATATGTCAGGTGATGTCTTTGGCAATGGTATGTTGCTATCAAAACATATCCGGTTGCGCGCAGCTTTTGATCATAGAGATATCTTTATTGATCCGAACCCTAATGCAGCAAAATCTTTCAAGGAACGTCAGCGTTTATATGACACGCCCTCGACGAGTTGGGCAGATTATAACCCTAAACTTATATCTGCAGGCGGCGGTGTGTTCTCGCGGAGTCTAAAATCCATAACTTTAACCGATGAAATGCGTCAATTATTGGGAGTTAGAGCCGAGACTTTAACACCAGACGAATTTATTCAAACCTTGTTAAAGGCAGATACTGATTTACTCTGGTTTGGAGGTATAGGGACCTATATCAAAGCTACCCATGAAACCGTGGCGGATGTTGCGGATAAAGCCAATGACAACATTCGGGTCAATGCCTGTGACGTCAAGGCAAAAGTTGTAGGCGAGGGTGCCAACCTGGGGGTCACGCAAGCCGGACGTGTTGAATATGCTATGTCCAGTGGCCGGATTAATAGCGATGCTATTGATAATGCGGCCGGTGTGGATACGTCAGATCATGAGGTGAATATTAAAATTTTACTGAGCGGTGCGATTGAGCAAGGTGCGCTCAAAGCTTCCGAGCGTGAAACTTTACTTGAAAGCATGACGGACGGTATCGCGGCCCTTGTACTTCAGCATAATTATGATCAAACGGGAGCTTTATCTCTCGCCCAATATCTGGCGCGCGAAGATCACCCCGCCTATGAGCGCCTTATGCTGTCTTTAGAAGCCTCGGGTGATCTGGATCGTAACGTCGCGGGTTTACCTGATACGCTGGAGATGCAAGATCGGCTAAGACGTTCAAAACCACTCACACGACCCGAGATTTCAGTTCTTATGGCAATGGTTAAAAACACCTTGTTTGAAGCGCTTGTCGCAACAGATATTGCCGATGATCCCTATACGGAAACTATTCTCCTGTCGTATTTTCCCAAGGCCATGCAAAAGTTTGAAAGCGCCATGTCCTCCCATCGGTTGCGACGAGAAATTATTTCGTCTCGTATTGCGAATGAAATTGTAGACGTCGCAGGCCCTCTATTTGTGATGCGGTTAATCGAGCAAACCGATGCCAGACCCAAACATATCGCGCGTGCTTTTTTAATCGCTTATGAAACTTTGCATATTCGGGATTACCGCGCGCAAATATCAGCCTTGGACACGAAAGTTACAACGCAGGCGCAACTCCAATTGCAGGCGGAAATAGTCGGTGTTTTACGACGTGTTGTGTCATGGCTGGTTCGTCGCAATGTTGTTTCGTCATTGTCAGAACATATTGATCGGCGAGATAAGGCTCTCAAAAAAATAGATAAAAACTGGCTGTCTTTATTATCACCATATGATCGTAAACGCGCAGAGACTCGGGTTAAACATTTCGAGAAAGCCGGTATTCCTAAAGCTCTGGCGATGAATATAGCTTTATTACGCTCACGCGCATCTGGATTTGATATTATTGAGTTATCAGAAGCTATTGACTGGGATATTAAAGCAAGTGCCGAATTGTTTTATACATTGGGTTCAATGTTGAAAATAGACCGTGTTCGCGCGATTATGCTCAATTCACGACCAGATAACCATTGGGAAATGTTGTCTTTTCTACAATCCGAAGAAGATTTCTTTTCTCAACAAGCCCACTTTGCCCGTATAGCGGCGCATTGGGGCGAATTAAACCCGAAACAAAAAAACTATCATATACGCACCTTCCTGCATAATTGGTTGCTGACGCAGTCCGATGCAAAACAACGCTATGATAGTGTTGTCAATTCCATGCTGAAAGACGGGGCATGGGGCGCCGCTAAGCTTTCTATACTCAGCAGTCGTATGAGAGAATTTTTGTCAAAATATATGTAGGTTTTGTTACAATTTGAATTGAGATGTGACATATATTGTCCACACAGCATGATAGCGTGGCTTTACAAATCGTTTTCAAACATTATGTAAGACGCTTTGAAAACGCATAAGACGTTTGTTTTGAGGCGGGAATTTATGACTGAGCCCACTCCATTTCTTCCAACCCCAACACATCGGGGTCAACCCCTTATATATAGCGAGTTTGAGACTCTAACTGATGCCCTTGACTACGCAGCGTCCAGCGATACCGGATTTAATTACTTTACCGGAAAAGGGGAACTTAAAACACGATTGACATATACGGACTTACGTCATCGCGCGATCGAGACCGCTAAAAGATTGGTAAAATTTGCAGATAAGGATGCCCGTATCGGTATTGCCGCAACGACGTCTCCTGAATTTGCGATTATGTTTTTTGCCTGTCAGTATGCCGGGTTAGTACCCGCGCCCATTCCGTTACCGGTTACCCTTGGAGGGCGCTCAAGTTATGAGCGTCAATTGCAACGTATGGCCGATACTGCGGACTTTCATGCCTTGCTAACGCCGCAAACTATGGAACCGATCATGAGTTCAGCGCTTAATGATCACTCTATTCCCATTCTGACATTCGAAGAAGTTGATAATTTACCCCAAGGTGACACCCTGCGCAAACATGGCCCTGATGATTTATGCTATATTCAATATTCTTCGGGAAGTTCAAGCTCTCCCAAAGGCATTATTGGAACACAGAGTTCGGTGGCGGCCAATTGCAAGGCCATTACCCAGCATGGATTAAAAGTTACAGAAACAGATCGGTGCACCTCTTGGTTGCCACTCTATCATGACATGGGGTTAATTGGATTTTTGATAACACCTATGATGAGCCAAATGTCCGTCGATTATATTGACCCTCAGGATTTTACACGACGTCCGATAACATGGTTGCAACTGATATCAGATCATGGCGGCACATTATCTTATAGCCCAACATTTGGATATGAACTTTGTGTAAGACGTTGGCGTGAAGATAGAACTCTGGATTTATCGTCGTGGCGCGCCGCCGGGATTGGCGGTGACATGGTGCGTCCCGAACCCCTCACAGAGTTTTCGACCTTATTTGGGGGTATGGGGTTTAATTCCGGGAGTTTCACACCCAGCTATGGCCTCGCGGAAACGACGCTTGCGGCGTCATTCGCGCCTTTAGGGCAGGGGCTTAAAAAACATACAATTGACATGGAACGGTATGAACGCAGCGGCGAAGCCGTTGAAGCCTCAGACCTGACACCGGAAGAAAGCCGTCGTACATTTGTGACTTGTGGAACCGTTTTGCCGGAACATCAGATCGAAGTTAGGGATTTTGATAATAATATATTAGGCCAGAAGCACGTCGGACGTATTTGCCTTAAAGGTCCGAGCGTGTCGCCGGGGTATTTTCGCAATAAATTGGCGACACAGGCCTCTTTTACCGAAGATGGGTGGTTGGATACTGGCGACCTAGGGTATTGGCTAGACGACCAGATTGTCGTCACAGGGCGTTTCAAAGATTTGATTTTATGGCATGGTCGTAATATTTGGCCTCAGGATATTGAATGGGCGGCTCAAGCCGCGGCACCGCATAGATGTGGCCGGGCCTGTGCCTTTGCGACGGGGGGAGCGGGTGATGAAAAGAACATCATGCTGCTATTAGAATGTCGAACGCGCGATCCAAAATTATTGGACGAGATCGAGAAGGCTGTAACGGCTGCAATCCGTCTTGAAGTCGGAGTGCCTGTTCAACTTGTCTTGGTGCCGCGTGGTTCCATGATTATTACGTCATCTGGAAAACTCGCCCGTGCGCGCGTCAAAGACCGGTTCTTGCAAGGGGCGATTATTGACCTGCAAGATACAGAACCTATGAAAATTGTGCAATCTGACAAGGCGTAATCATGTCAGCAGGGCCTTTGATTGCCGTGACAGGTGCCACAGGTTTTGTCGGAAAAATTACCCTATCTAAATTGTTAGCAGCGGGATATCGCGTTCGCGCGCTTGTCCGGAACCTTAAAAAATCTGAAGGTATCTCGCACGAAAATTTACAGTGGCACAGAGGGACGTTAGAGGGTGATCTCTCGAGTTTTGTGGCTGATGCCGATATAGTTTTACATATCGCGGGTGTGATCAAGGGGCGGGTGCGTCAAGATTATTTCAAAATCAATGCCGACTTTACAGCTAGGTTTGCGCAAACAGCACAGGCTGCGGGTGTAAAACGTTTCGTATTATTGTCGTCCATTGCGGCACGTAAACCGGAATTGTCTGATTATGCGGCGTCAAAAGCGGCTGGAGAATGGGCTGTGAAGTCGAATTTTGCAGGGGATATCGCAATTTTACGGGCGCCGCCTGTATTTGGGCCTGGTGATGAGGCGACACGCCCCTTTTTTGAAGCCGCTCAAAAGGGGGTATTGCCAGTGCCGGGCGGCTTGAATTGGCGAGGCCGGAAACTCTCGCTTGTCTATGTGCATGACCTTGCCGACTGCTTGTCACTACGTGCGGTAACGGGCAAATTTGATGGAAAAATAGTATCCCCAGCCAGTTTACCTTCAATGACTTGGCCTGTGTTTAGTCTCTCCTGTGCAGACGCACTGGGGCGTCCCGTTAAAGTGCTGCCATTGCCAAAGTTTATACTTTATACGGTTGCCGGAATCACAAGTTTTACCTCTCGATTTTTCGGGCGCGGGCACTTCACCCTAGGAAAGTTACGGGAGTTCCTTTATGAAGATTGGAGTAGTGACGACCTGATTCAGGACGCCACGCCCATCATCGAGGCTTTACGCACGACACTACATGCGTACCGTACTTAAACGCGGATTGAACGGAGACATGAATATGGCAGATGCGTCTAAAGACGAAATATATGCTAAAATTTGCGAACTTTTAAAGCCGTATAATCCCGAAAGTCGGCCTATATCCTTGGCAAGTGGTATTGTCTCGGATTTGGAAGTGGATTCTGTAGCAGTATTTGATTTGGTTATGGCGCTAGAAGATCATTATGATGTATCTATTCCTATGGAAATGGTCAGTGATATCAAAACTGTCGGAGAACTGGTCAACGCCGTTAAACAACTTATTACGAAATAAGTTTTAGACTCAATAATTAACAAATGCAGATATCTTATGTCCCTTTTTGATAAATACGCTCCCATTCAAGCCCGTGTCGATATTATGATGAAAATGGGCCAAGATGCTCTGGGCGTGCAATTCGATGATATTATATCCGCAACCCGCGGACGCATTGGCAATCGTGACATATTACTGGCTGGGACTAATAATTATCTGGGATTGACATTTGATCCAGATTGCATGTCCGCCGCCAAAGATGCCGTGGATGCCCATGGTACAGGCACGACAGGGTCTCGGATTGCCAATGGAAGTTATACGGAACATGTAGATTTGGAGAAAGCTCTCGCAGACCACTTTGGCATGCCAAGCTGTATTGTTTTCACGACGGGCTATCAAACAAATCTAGCGGCGATTTCGGGTTTGGCAGGCGATAAAGATGTGATCTTTATGGATGCAGATGCCCATGCCTGTATTATTGACGGCACGCGTTTAACCGGGGCGTCTACAATTAGGTTTCGTCATAACTCACCAGAAGATCTTGATAAGCGTTTACGCCGACAAGGTGAAATTGAAGGGGGGCATGCGTTAGTTGTAATTGAAGGTATGTATTCCATGTTTGGGGATATTGCCCCAATTGACGAGTTTCTCGAAGTCACACACCGACATGGGGGCTATCTGTTTATTGATGAAGCTCATTCTTATGGCATTTTCGGGCCAACCGGATGTGGATTAGCCGAAGCTCAGGGCGTTTTGGATAAGGTGGATTTTATATCAGGGACATTTTCAAAAAGTCTGGCATCTGTTGGCGGGTTTTGTGTGTCTCGACATGCTGAATTTGAAATTACGCGCAAAATTATGCGGCCTTATATGTTTACGGCATCCGCAACACCGGCAAATATTTGCGCGGCCCGCGCAGCTGTAGAGAAAGTGAAGCAAGGTAGTCACTTAAGGAAAAACCTTAAAGCAAGAGCGGTGCAATTGCATTCCGGGTTAACAGAGATGCAATATGACCTGTGTGCCGATGCCAGCCCTGTTATCGCCGTACGACGTCCGAATGAAGCCATCGCCGCTATGGAATGGAACCAGCTTATTCAAAATGGAGTATATGTGAATTTGGCGGTTCCACCCGGAACGCCGCAATCCTCCTCATTACTCCGCATTAGCCTGTCAGCAGCCCATACTGAAGACGACATTAACATAATATTGAAAGCTTTCAGGGAATTGAAAAATAACCAAGACCAGCTTTTGCAGGATATGTCGGCTAAACTGTCTGCAGCGGAATAAGCCCTCGCTATACGGAAGCCAGTATTACGGCAATTAGGCATTTCTATCGTGGCTTCAATACTGTTTATTGCGAGCCTATGAATATTCGATAAAACGATACCGGAGTGTTTCATATTAAAAGGCTCATTCGCTTCCAATTCATTTTCAGCGGGGTTAAGAGATCCTGCGTCGGTTCCTATCAAACGATTGACGACGAATTCATAGTAATAATGAGAGCATAATAACTCGGAAAAACGTCTCGAAATCGAATGCTCATACCCAAAATCGATCAATCACGAAAATTTAGGGACGCAGTTAAACCTGTATTTTTATAGGCAGGCTATGAGTGTATACCCTATAACAGTCAGGGAGATGTATTCAACTTACGAGGCACTATATGTGTTTAGCCATAAGGCAGGGATTATCGCTCTGATATGTTGAAAGCCTCATCCGGACATGACATATTCAAGTTATGAGCATTTCTGATTCACCCAAGTCATCACCCCGTCCAAAGCCGGATAAATCACCGGAGCAAATGGCACGAGATGCGCGTTTAGCTGAAAACCTTCGTATGAATTTAAGACAACGCAAAGCGGCGGCGCGAAAATCCATCCGGCCCAAGGATTAGGTTTATGCGTGCAAGAATAGGCGTGAAATGCAGCCTTTTACCTTATATGTGTAGCGGTGATAGAAAATGGACCGACTGGCTTGAAATAAAGGCGATCAAACTAACTTTCTAAGAGGCTAAACTTGCCTTAATGTGACCATAACATGGTCGCAATGATTCGTGAAAATTGAATTTTATAACATACGGTAGCTTTATCGTTTGCAGGCAGGACGCACGAATGGATAAAATAGTAATAGAAGGTGGTTTTCCCTTAAATGGTGAAATTTTAATAAGCGGTGCTAAAAACTCGGCTATAAAACTCATGGCCGTTTGTTTGCTGACCAATGAACCTATAACGCTGACGAATATGCCGCGACTACGCGATACGAGGTTTATGGGGCAATTACTGGCCCATATGGGCGTCGAAGTCGAGGAAGGGCCAGGGGCGAAAATGCAGTTGAATGCAAAATCCCTGACATCAACAACCGCACCTTATGATTTGGTACGGAAAATGCGGGCTACATTCAATGTTCTGGGACCCACATTGGCGCGCGAAGGACAAGCGCGCGTGTCCCTGCCGGGCGGGTGTGCGATTGGCGCAAGACCTGTTGATCTCCACCTCAAAGCTTTGGAGGCCCTAGGGGCTAAAATTGTACTCGACGAGGGCTATGTTCACGCTACGGCCAAGTCTGGCCTTAAGGGAGCGGATATTACCTTTCCTTTTATCAGTGTGGGGGCAACCGAACACACAATGTTAGCCGCCGTTTTAGCCAAAGGCACGACGGTACTTAATAATGCTGCACGTGAACCGGAAATTATTGATTTGGCGGATTGCTTAAATGCCATGGGCGCAAAAATTTCAGGCGCCGGACGCTCGGAAGTCACAATTACAGGTGTTTCGCGCCTATCCGGTGTGTCCCACGCTGTCGTTCCGGATCGGATAGAAGCCGGAACCTATGCATTGGCCGCAGCGACGGCAGGTGGGTCCATCCGTCTTAAAAATGTTAGAGCCGATCATTTAGGTTCGCTATGGCCGCTCATCGCCCAAGCGGGTGCCAAGGTCAGCTTAGACGAAACAACCGTTCTAATTGAGCGCGGAGGTGGACGTCTAAAGGCCGTTGATATTGACACACAAGCCTATCCGGGTTTTCCAACTGATTTGCAGGCACAATTCATGGCCATGATGACGCTGGCGAATGGCGTGTCGATTATTCGTGAAAATATATTTGAGAATCGGTTTATGCATTGTCCGGAATTGGTTCGTATGGGGGCAGACATTACGGTTACAGGGCGCGAAGCCATTGTCAGAGGCGTAAAAGAGCTAAAAGCCGCCCCCGTTATGGCTACAGATTTACGTGCGTCAGCGTCTTTAATCAGTGCGGGCTTGGCAGCGCGAGGAAAAACGCATATTGGACGGGTCTACCATCTTGATCGCGGGTTCGAGCATATCGAAATTAAACTGGGTCAATGTGGAGCTAGAATTGAACGTATGCAGGAAAGTTAATGTCGAATCCGCTTAAACTTAAGGCTGAGACCGATCAGGACATCGAAGTCCTATCAGCGTCCTTGCAAGATGCTATCGGGCGCGTCGGGGATATGCATTATGACAAGATATCGCGATCCTTCAACTTAAGGCTCACCCGATTTCAGCATGAACAAGACACAGCGGCACGCATTCTAACCGGGGTGCGCATTGATGGTGTTATCGGGGTGAAATTTCGCGGTATTGAACGCTCTGATCCCGACGCTATGATTGTTATGCTGGCTTTGCTATTTACACCAAAACGTCCCAAGCCATCCGGAGATTTGGCTCTGGTATTTGCCGGTGGGGGCGAAGTTTTACTGCATGTTGAATGTATCGACGCGATTATGGTGGATGTATCAACATCACGCGAAACGGATAAACGACCTTTACATCCTTTAAGTCGAGACATGTAATGTCCGAACTAAACGATCATTTCATTGTTGAACTTAATTTGGATGCTGATAGCTTGCCTGCGATCAGTCCGGAAATGCAACATGAGCGTCGGGTCGCTATTTTCGACCTATTGGAAAATAATGAATTCCGCCCCTTAGAAAGCGAAAGTGGCCCCTATGTCATAGATATATCCTTGAAAGAGGGAGATCGCTTATTGATGGATATGAAGCGCAGTAATGGATCTGATCGCGGACAAATTCTTTTATCCATGCGGCCTTTTCGTCGCGTGATAAAAGACTATTTCCTGATTTGCGAAAGCTATCATACGGCTATTCGAACGGCGACATCAGCTCAAATCGAAGCCATTGATATGGGACGGCGTGGTTTGCATAATGAAGGCGCGCGTATGCTTCAGGACAGTTTGCGCAATCACGCCGAAGTCGAATTTGCCACAGCCCGTCGTTTTTTCGTTTTGCTTTGTGCTTTACACCGGCGGAAGTAACTATGCCTGTATCCTCGTCATTACCGAGTGCCGTTTTGTTTGTGTGTTATTTGAACTCCATTAGGTCGCCTATGGCCGAGGGATTGTTAAAAGATATGGCAGGGGATCGGATTTTTGTACAATCTTGTGGATTAGCGACAGGGGACGTCGATCAACTAATGGTCGCGGTGATGAATGAATGCGGAATCGATATGTCCGGACATACGCCTAGAACCTTGGCCGATATTCATGATGGATCATTTGATATGGTGATCGCCTTCACAGCGGAGGCCGGACATGCGGCAAAAGCCTTATTCGCCGACACAGACACGCGTGTTGAAGTCTGGCCTACGCCTGACCCGACGGCTGGATCACTGGATGTTCGCGCTATGATGAATAATTATCGCTCTATTCGCGCCTTGATAGAGCGACGGTTAAGAGATCGTTTTGTCGATATTAATTAACTAAAAGGCTGTTTTTTTTGAAAGAATGCCTATATAGGCGCTATATTCGCGTCGATTCAGGAGAATCACGCCCATAAATAAGCGTTTAAACAAGAGGATTTGGTTTGGCTAAAGAAGAACTTTTAGAATTTGAAGGCGAGGTTATAGAACTTTTGCCAAATGCGACTTTCCGCGTGAAATTGGCTAATGATCACGAAATCATTGCACATACGGCTGGACGGATGCGTAAAAATAGAATTCGAGTTCTTGCGGGGGATAAGGTTCTTTGTGAAATGACACCTTATGACCTCTCCAAAGGTCGGATCACTTACCGTTTTAAATAAACGATTATGGGTGACGCCCTTGTTTCCGATGCGCCACCCCTAAAGAGCGCACCTTCCCTCATACTGGCCAGTGCATCGCCGCGACGATTGGATTTGCTGTCGCAAATATCTGTGACACCCGATCAGATTATTCCCGCCGATATTAATGAAACCCCCATTCCGGGTGAGCGGCCCCGGTCGCATGCCTTGCGTCTAGCGCAAGAAAAAGCAACAAAAGTTGCAAGCAAGCATTCTGAGACTACAATCCTGGCCGCAGATACGGTTGTCGGCGTGGGGCGACGTATTCTTCCCAAAACCGAAACACCGGTACAAGCCGAAATGTGTCTGCGCCTTATGTCCGGCAGAGGGCATCGTGTTTATACAGCTGTAGCGGTTATAGATACTGCGGGGATATTGCGATGTCGTGTGGTTGAAACTCGAATAAAAATGAAGGCGTTATCTGAACGCGAAATTACAGATTATCTTGAAAGTGGGGAATGGCAAGGCAAGGCCGGAGGCTATGGTATTCAGGGACGGGCTGCTATGTATATTCCTTATCTATCAGGATCTTACAGTAATGTTGTTGGTTTGCCCTTATTTGAAACTTATAATCTTTTAACCGCATCCGGATATTTTAAATGAAGCGTCGATGCGTCATAGAGAAGGCCATCGGAGAAAATCGAGCCGCGGTTTACGAAGGTAAGAAGTGCGTAGAGCTTTATGTCAGGCGATGGAGCGCTGAAAAAGATGCGCGGACAGGCGATGTCTTTAGCGGTGTTATACGCCATATTGATAAATCAATGGGGGCGGCCTTTGTTGATCTGGGGTTAAAAATTGACGGATTTCTAAAATTCACAATGGCTCCCAAGGCACCCAGATTTTACGAAGGATTGCGGATCAATGTTGAAGTGACACGCGAAGCCGAAGCGGGGAAGGGGCCCGTGCTTAAATTTCGAGCGCTATCAAAGTTAGACAAGACCGGCCGGATTTCGGGTGATAATTTGCAAGATTTTATTGCAAAAAGATTTAATAATAACATTACCTTTGAATTCGCACAGGTAAACACGATTGAATCCGCCCTAGAGCGGGAGATATCCGTTCCGGGCGGGGGCGATATTGCTATAGATTTTACCCGTGCTTTAGTGGCCATTGACGTTGATAAAGGTGCTGCTCAAAGTGGATTTAACGTCGGTAAATCGGTTGCATCTCTCATTGCAGATCAATTACGTCTTCGCGGTATCGGAGGCTTGATTATCATTGATCTTCCTAATGTACGCCAACCGCGACAACGGGATGAATTGCATAAAACCATGCTCGCAGCCTTTGATAATGATCCGCATATCGTCAAAATTGCGCCAATGTCACGCTTTGGGACTGTGGAAATGACACGTTCAAAATCTGGTCTTTCGCTTGATGAAACTATTAATGACCGATTTGGAAACCCAACGATAGAAACACAAGCCTTGCGTGCGTTACGCAGATTGGAAGCTGAAGGCCGTGCCAATGGCGGCGCAATACTGACGTTAATCGTGCCTTCGCGCGTCAAATCATGGCTGGAGGCCGAACAAATAGGGTGGAAATCCGCGTTAACTGAGAGGATAGGGGCACGTTTTAAACTCGAAAGTGGTCGGACTATGGATGTGGGAACAGATCGGTGAGTGTCAAAGACAAATGTCCTTTATGTAAAGCCAGTAATACGAAGTCCTATGCGCCTTTTTGTTCCAAACGCTGTTCGGACATAGATCTTGGAAGATGGTTAAATGGGCAATATTCTCTACCGGGTATCGACGGGGAGGCTATGTTGCCGGCCAATGATCGTGATCCTGAACGTGATCTATAGATTTTCAAAAACGTCTTTATTATCAATCATGTAAAGATCGATGTTAAAGTTTTTTTGATGGGTGTTTATAAGGCTTATATCTGTATAAGCAAATGTGCTGACTTGAATGCGATCAGTGTGGTAATATCTAACAAGGTCTGCCGTGACCATATTTTGCGGTACACACACCGCGCCTTGAGAGGCTATTAAAATCTCGCGTAATGCGCCCTGTAAAGGGCCGTCTATAAACCACCCTGAGCGTTCACCGTGAATATATTTGCGTCCACTATTGGGGACATGTCCATTTTTGGCGCGATAGACGGTATGGATTTTACGTGTTTTCAGACTTGGATTTTTACACCAGTGGCTTAGGCAGAGCGGGGTTTGTGGGGTCAATCGGTGCAGGGCATAGAGACATTCTGGCACCCATGAGACATAAATTACCCGGTCTTGTAAGCGATAAAGACAGATAAGGGCGTGAATTTCGGCTTCAAAACCGGCATCTTTAATATCTACCCAAAATTTGGCCGTGCGGTTTGCATGGGAGGCAATAGCGGCAAACATATCATCAGCGCGCGGTATATGGTTGAACCGACCACCGAGTTTTGGATAATCATTGGCCATAACGCCATTTAAGGTCTGACGGTTGTTTTCACCATCGTCGGCATATTCATCGTGATAAATCATCGGGGTTCCGCATTTCGCAACACGAATGTCAAATTCGAGATGCTGCACGCCAAAATCAAGTGCGGCCAAGAGGCCTTCAATCGTATTTTCCTGATCAGAAAATCCACGAAATCGGTGGGATATAAGGGTCTGGATAGACATTTTATTTATTTACACACCTATGCGTCCGCAGGTCAAAGAGTTAAGGTAATCATCTTTAAACTATCATAATTGCAGGATTGACAGTCAAGCCCAGACTTAACATACCCATATATACTGCGGCGTTAAATAATGACCGTTTAGAGACTAAATTTTGCGATAGACGAGGGACGCAGATGATAAGGCTATCAGGGCTTTCTATTATATTCTGCCTCTGTTTCACGGCTTTTGCTTCTTGCAAAAATGCGCCCACCCATTCTGAAAAAGATCAACAGCACCTTCGCGCGAAACGTATTGTAAGTCTCGATTTTTGCGCGGATCAATATGTACTTAAATTTGTTGAACCTAACCGTATTTTAGCTCTGTCTCCAGATGCCGAGAAACCGTTCTCATATATGCGAAAAACAGCGAAAGGCCTTAAAACCGTACGGGCGTCTGCTGAAAATATTCTTGTTTTAAAACCTGATCTTATTGTGAGGTCTCACGGGGGCGGACCTAAGGCTGAGGCTTTCTTTAAAGCTGCGGGCATTCCTGTCTTAAATGTCGGGTGGGCGGAGGATATGGACGGCATAAAGACGGTTACGCGGCAGATGGCGAAAGGATTGGGTGCCGAAGACCTTGGCGAAGCTGTTATAACGGATATCGAGACAAAGCTTGCGGGGCTAGATTCGCCAAATGAAAAGACATTAGGCTTGTATATGACCCCTTCAGGCGTGACAAGCGGGGCGGGGTCTTTAGTCGACGAATTAATGAAGCTGGCAGGACTGACAAATTTTCAAAATCAACCGGGGTGGAGGTCATTACCCTTGGAACGCTTGGCCTATGAACGACCGGAAATGGTCGCAGCGGCTTTTTTTGACAGTATCAGCCATCAAAAAGATGCTTGGAGTGCTATGCGGCATCCCGTGGCCAAGGCTCAAATCAATTCCTTGCCGACAGTTTATTTGAACGGAAGCTGGATGTCTTGTGGGGCCTGGTTCGCTGTGGAAGCTGTTCAAGCCTTATCTGAGCGCAGATATGCACGCCCTCAAACACAGTCTGCGGGCGAGGCTGACAAATGACTCGCAACCCAAATAATTTATTGGTTATATTGCTGGGGGGTAGCCTTATCAGCCTGTTTACCGCCTGTTTGTTAGGTGCGACACCTTTAAGTGTGTCTAGGGTTCTGAATGCCATATTGGGGCAAGGAACCCTGGGAGACAGACTCGTTATCTGGCACATAAGATTACCCCGCGCATTAGCTGCCTTTCTTGTAGGTGCGGCTCTTGGGGTAAGCGGCGCCGCCTTACAAGGACTATTACGCAATCCGCTGGCCGAACCCGGCGTACTCGGGGTTTCGGCGACGTCATCTCTTGTCGCAACATTTGCCATTTATTACGGGGTGGTCAGTGTTAGTTCATGGGCTGTGCCTATTGCCGCGATTATTGGGGCTCTCATGGCGACATCGCTAATAGCACTGGCAGCGATTTATACACGCTCTGTCGTAACCCTGATTTTAATTGGGGTCGGCCTGTCGAGTTTTTCAGGTGCCATTATGAGCCTGCTCTTAAATTTGGCTCCAAATCCCTTTTCATTATCCGATATGATCAATTGGACTTTAGGATCTGTCGCCAATCGTAGCTTTCAGGATATATTACTTGCGCTTCCATTTCTAAGTTTTGGATTCATAACGCTTTTCGCTACAAGGCGAGGGCTGTCTGCCTTAACATTAGGGGATGAAGCCGCGCGAGGCTTGGGAGTAAATCTTCGATCGCAACGCATATGTGTCGTTTTGGGAGCTGGATTAGCCACAGGCGCAGCCGTTTCTATTGCTGGAGCTATTGGTTTTGTCGGTATTGTAGCCCCGCATCTCATGCGCCCCTTCGTCGATCACGACCCGGCGCGTTCCCTTATCCCATCGGCTTTATTAGCCGGAATATTTTTAGTTGTGGCTGATATTGGCGTTCGCCTCATTCCGACACAAACAGAGCTTAAACTTGGTGTTGTCGCCGCATTAATCGGAGCGCCGGCCTTTGTGTGGATAGCAGTGCAAAGGCGAGCCGGTCATGACTGAACTCATAGCTAAAGATATATCTATCAGCAGCGGGACCCAAACCCTCGTTAAATCCGCATCCTTTAGCCTGCGTTCGGGCGAACTCATCGCGCTTTTAGGGCCTAATGGGGCTGGAAAAACCACTTTGTTAAAAGCGGCATTAGGAGCCATCCAAGCCGAGACGGGGCAGATTACACTAGACGGGGTCAGAATAGCCAATATTTCTGCATTAAACCGGGCGCGAAAACTCACCTATCTCCCGCAAAAAAGAGGGTTGGCCTGGCCCAATAAAGTAAGGGATGTCGTCGCTCTGGGGCGTTATGCCTACGGGGCGAATATGGGGGGGCGCCTACGCGAGATGGATGCGCAGGCTGTAAAGCATGCACTCGTGGCCTGCGATCTCACACATCTTGCCGACCGCGCTTCGCATACCCTTTCTGGTGGAGAATTAGCCCGTATGCATTGTGCGCGAGCGTTTGCAACGCAAGCTCCGTTATTAATTGCGGACGAACCTGTAGCTGCGCTTGACCCGCGTCACCAATTTCGCGTGATGGATCTTATGAAAACATTTGTCACGAACGGAGGGGGCGCCTTGATTGTCTTGCATGATCTTTCTCTTGCGGCCCAATATGCTGACCGCATAATTTGGATGAAAGCGGGAGAGGTCATAAGCACGGGTACCGTGGACGAGACTCTAACCGAAGACCGCTTGGCTCATGTTTACGGGATTAAAGCAAAGATCAACGGGCGACATGTTCATATTGATGGCGCTTTGGATTGATGGTGCTTCGGTGGTTTAAATATTTCATCCCCCGTCTTGGATCTCGCCGATCTTGTTTGTTTTTATATCCGCTAATCTTGATCGCGCTTTCGTAATTTAAAGCTTTTAGATAGTCGCGCCTTAATGATATGACGACAACATAAATCCTTAAGCAGAATGTGAAAGAAACCCCGAAATATGAGCGATATGTCTAAATCCTATCCTGTTCCGTCAGAATTTGCGAAAACATCAAATTTGAATCCCATTTCATACGCTTCCATGTACGCGGCTTCCATTGCTGACCCTGAAGCGTTTTGGGGTGAACAAGGACAACGGTTAGACTGGATAAAACCTTATAGCCAGGTCAAAGATGTAAGTTGGGAGAAATCCAATCTGCATGTTCGGTGGTATGGTGATGGTGTCTTAAACGTTTCGGCCAATTGTATTGATAGACACTTGGAAACTCGCGGCGATAAAACCGCTATTATTTGGGAAGGGGACAGCCCCGGTGAGAGCCGGACTTTAACCTTCCGCGATCTTCACCGTGAAGTTTGCCGGTTTGCAAATGTACTCAAAGCTCAAGGCGTCAAAAAAGGTGATCGTGTTACTATTTACCTGCCAATGATTTTAGAGGCAGCCTATGCAATGCTGGCATGCGCGCGGATTGGCGCCGTACATAGCGTCGTTTTTGGTGGCTTCTCGCCGGAAGCTCTGGCAGGCCGGATTACGGATTGCGACAGTACAATTGTTATTACAGCAGATGAAGGTCTGCGTGGAACCAAGAAAGTTCCGCTTAAAATCAATTGTGATGCCGCCTGCGACATTGCTGCGAAGTCCGGTAATCCGGTAAAGACTGTTTTGACAGTGCGCCGCACCGGTGCCGATGTTAATATGACGTCAGGGCGGGATGTTTGGCTGCACGAAGCTGTGCAGCATGTTTCTGATAGCTGTTCGCCGGAACCGATGAATGCGGAAGATCCGTTATTTATTTTATATACGTCAGGATCAACAGGGACACCCAAAGGTGTATTACATACAACGGGTGGATATCTTGTTTGGGCATCTATGACGCATGAATATGTTTTTGATCTTAAGGAAGATGATGTCTATTGGTGCTCGGCTGATGTGGGATGGGTTACAGGGCACAGCTATATTGTCTACGGGCCTCTTGCCAATGGCACAACGACTGTCATGTTTGAGGGCGTGCCTACCTATCCGGATGCATCGAGGTTTTGGCAGGTTTGTGACACCCATGCCGTTTCTATTTTTTATACTGCGCCGACGGCCATTAGAGCTTTGATGCGGGAAGGCGAGGGACCGGTAAAAGCAACCTCGCGTAAAAGCTTGCGCATATTAGGAACCGTAGGCGAACCGATTAACCCCGAAGCTTGGGAATGGTATTTTCATGTTGTCGGAGAGGGACGTTGTCCGATTGTCGATACATGGTGGCAGACAGAAACAGGCGCCGCCATGATTGTACCATTGCCGGGAACCACAGACATGAAACCCGGAGCCGGTAGCCACCCATTTTTTGGTGTAGAACCCGCTCTGGTTGATGCAGACGGCAAAGAACTTGAAGGTGAAACCGAAGGTAATTTAATTATCAAAGGCTCTTGGCCGGGACAAATGCGCACCGTTTACGGCGATCATCAACGATTTATCGATACTTATTTTAGCACCTACCCCGGTACTTATTTTACAGGAGATGGGTGTCGACGTGACAAAGATGGATTTTACTGGATCACAGGTCGGGTTGATGATGTGATCAATGTATCGGGTCATCGTATGGGCACCGCAGAAGTTGAAAGCGCTCTGGTTTCGCATGAGTCAGTCGCTGAAGCTGCGGTTGTCGGCTATCCGCATGACATTAAAGGACAAGGAATTTATGCCTATGTCACGGTCACGCTTGGGACAGATGTTTCAGAGGATTTACGCAAAGAACTTGTTAAACATGTGCGATCAGAAATAGGCCCGATTGCGACTCCCGATTTGATACAATTCGCACCGCGTTTACCCAAAACGCGCTCCGGAAAAATTATGCGACGCATTTTACGTAAGATAGCTGAAAACAGTTTTGAAAATTTGGGAGACATCTCCACTCTAGCCGAGCCGGAAATTGTAGATGACCTTATTAAAAATAGAATGAATACATAGCTATAGAATGAATACTTAGATTGGGGCGGATTTGATATTTGGGTATGAAATTCTATAAACAGGGTCGGCAGAGTCGGTTTTGTTTATCCCGGAGAGTTTTGGCTCAGTTTGCTGAAATATAACTCACGTTTGAAATCATGCCGTATTTGAAAAAAAAAACGCTACCAAGGTCAAAATCCATTCGTGCCGATCTTACCTGTCCCAATGATATGACGGATTGTTAGGTCTTGCAGTTAAGCGGAGCAAGCATAGTCGTAAGTGTAGGCTTATTTCACAGTCTCTTGTAGACACGTTGAAAAACCATAAGCAGGTTTAACGAGGTCCCACCCATTTTCATCTTGGGTGCGCCAGACTCCGCCCGCATAGCGAATGCCGCCATCAACAGCTTTAGCCCGACTTAAATTCAGCCTGTATTCCCGTCCATTCTTGTCTTGGAAAACCTGTTGCGGATATTGGCCATAATTATCGGCGGGCCTTGGTTTCTCTTGTGAATGTAAAATGTTTTCAATTCCATCTTGGGCCAAGAAAGCGGTCTCACCATTTTGAGAAAAAACAGAGAATTGTAAATCTTCCCCTAGCCAAACAAATAATCCGCACTCACCTATTTTTAAGTCACGTGGTTGAAGCGGCTTACGAATATCACCATCCTGGGTGGGTGTGGGCTGAGAGACGGGCAGGGAAGAACACGCAGCCAATATACTTAAAGCCATAATATAAGACGTATATATATACCCGAGCCGATATCTAAAGGTTGGAAACATTATAGGATATTGGCGGTTTTTTTATCAATTTGATACTGATAATACGCTTTACGATAAAATTTTTATTTTCCCTATTGGGGTTAAATACCCAATATGAGCCGTCATGGTGGACGCGTTCAAGTCACCTCATA
>CAZSKN010000030.1:0-25692 GCA_964607445.1 uncultured Caulobacterales bacterium | reverse complement strand
AAAATACTTATAGCTAACCGCGGGGAAATCGCCTGCCGCGTCATTAAAACTGCCCGTAAGATGGGCATTAAGACGGTGGCGGTTTATTCCGACGCCGATAGAAATGCGCTCCATGTCGATATGGCAGATGAGGCGGTGCATTTGGGCCCGCCGGCTGTCAATCAATCCTATCTGGTGATGGATAAAATCATCGACGCCATTGAGCAAACTGGCGCGGATGCTGTGCATCCCGGCTATGGCTTCCTCTCGGAAAACCCTGAATTTGCAAAGCTGCTCGCCAAAAAGAAGATCACCTTTATAGGGCCGAACCCGCACGCCATTGTCTCTATGGGTGATAAGATTACCTCTAAAAAACTGGCGCAAGAGGCAGGCGTATCCACTGTGCCGGGCCATATGGGCCTGATTGAAGACGCAGACGAAGCTGTCAAAATCTCCAAGAAAATCGGCTATCCCGTGATGATTAAAGCCTCTGCGGGCGGCGGCGGGAAGGGCATGCGTATTGCCTATAATGACACCGAGGCGCGGGAAGGTTTTGCCTCCTCCAAAAACGAAGCCGCCAATAGTTTTGGCGATGACCGCATCTTTATCGAAAAATTCGTCGAAGAGCCGCGCCATATCGAAATCCAAGTTTTGGGCGATAAACATGGTAATGTGATTTATCTCAATGAGCGCGAATGCTCTATTCAGCGCCGCAACCAGAAAGTTATTGAAGAGGCTCCGTCGCCATTTCTTGATGAGAAAACCCGTAAAGCTATGGGCGCGGAATCTGTCGCGCTGGCCAAGGCCGTGGATTATGACAGTGCAGGCACGGTGGAGTTCATCGTCGATAAGGATAAAAACTTCTATTTCCTAGAGATGAATACGCGCCTGCAAGTCGAGCACCCTGTGACGGAACTCATTACAGGCGTAGACCTTGTTGAGCAGATGATAAAATCGGCCAATGGTGACAAGCTGGAACTGAAACAGAAAGATATTGGTATCAAGGGCTGGTCGATTGAAAGCCGGATTTATGCCGAAGACCCTTACCGTAATTTTCTGCCCTCGATAGGGCGGCTAAAACGCTACCGTCCACCTGCCGAAGGCATGCTTTCCAATGGCGCGATTATCCGAAATGATACAGGCGTTTATGAAGGGGGCGAAATTTCGATGTATTACGACCCGATGATTGCCAAGCTTTGCACATGGGGCGAAGATCGCGGCATCGCGATTAATACGATGAAAGATGCGCTGGATAGCTTTGAACTGGACGGCATAGGCCACAATATTCCGTTCCTCCAAGCCGTATATGATCATGACCGGTTTGAACGCGGTGATATTACCACGGCCTTTATCGCGGATGAATATCCTGATGGGTTTGAAGGGGCGGAGGTTAATACCGGCCATATGCGGAAAATCGCGGCGGTCTGCGCGCTGATGCATGATATTACCGAGCACCGTGCGGCGGAAATTTCAGGCTCCCTGCCCAATCATGAGCGTCACATCCCTGATGAGTGGGCCGTAAATATCGGGGAGTACAATTTCACAGCCGATATTAACGGGGAGACCGGATTGCGCACCATTGTCATGGATAATCCTGATGAGGATAAGGCGGCTATCGAGATGGAAGTGCTGATTAATTGGACGCCGGGGCAAGAGCTGGTGCGTGCCTTTATCGATAATAGCGGTTTTAATTTCAAAGCTAGAAAGTGCTCTGAAGGATATCGTGTTTGGCATAGAGGCTGTGAGTTTAAAGTCGCCGTACGCACGCCGCGCGCAGCGGAACTTGCCAAGCTTATGCCCGTCAAAGTCGCGCCTGACACATCTAATCTATTGCTCTGTCCGATGCCGGGCGTGATTGTCAGTATTTTGGCCGAAGCGGGTCAAGAGGTTCAAGATGGTCAAGCTCTCGCTGTGGTCGAAGCTATGAAAATGGAGAATACGTTACGGGCCGAGAAAAAGGGTGTGATCGCCAAAATTAACGCCAAAGTTGGTGATAATCTCGCCGTAGATGAGGTGATTATGGAGTTTGCGGTAGATCCTTAACTCGCGACTATACCTTTTATTCTTTAGGAGCCGGCGATCGTGATGATATTGATTTTGGTTTTTCGACAGATTTAACTATGCTTGTAATATTCCGGGTACCTTTTCGGTGTGATTATACAGCAGGTGATCTGAATTTAGAAAAGCGTCCCAAAAGATTTTAAGTTGACGACCTTACTTTTTTGAAGGGGTGATAATAGTGGTCTCGGGGTTGTCACATTCGGCTTTTATCTGACCCTTGACAATGCGGTCTATAGCTTTGTCATTTATCAGGCGTTGGAATGGGCGGGTCGCATTGACCTTGACCCAGACGGATATGTCCAAAGAAGAACTACCTGCACAAAAGGCCCTAAAGACAGGGCCTTCTATGGTAAAACTGAAATCGGCATTGTGGGTAACATCCCAATCCGCACCGCCAAAGATACGGGAGGTTCTGGCTATATCTTTCCCAACGTCTTGCGCTTTATAGGCTATTGCCAGATCAGATTGTGCTACTTTGTAAACCGTCAGATAGCCTTGAGTTTTGGGATAGGGGACAAATTTTTCAGACGCAGGATCGAGTGTGAGCTGGATTTTTTCATCTATTTGTAAAATGCCGTTTTTTAAGGCCTTCGTCGTCAGGATCGGAGGGCGGTACTGGGTTACGCTCTTGGGCCATAAAACAGCCACGCGTCCGCTTGCAGGGTCAACATCTTCCGGCGATAGAGACGCGAGTGAAAGCAGCGTGCCGGTTTCCAGCGTGCTACAGGCTGAAAGAACTGTGATTAACGCAGGTAATATGATAGTGAGCGGTTTATTTTGAATGCGGCGCATATGATCTTTTTGGTTTAATAGTTTACCATATGCAAGTACGAAACATTATGAAGCCTTCACCCTTAATGCCAGATTTCAAACCGCCATTCTATATGCGTCCGGCTATGGTGCAAACGGGTTTGGCCAGTTTGAAATTTCGCAAAGCGGGACACTCGGATATGCAGATGTCCGCTCAGCATATGACCTTGGAATGCGGAATTGACGAAACCGGAGAAGATGTCCAGCTTATGGGAAGTTATTCCCGCGCCGCTCCGCATAAAGGCCTGATTATTTTTCTGCATGGATGGGAAGGGAGCCAAGAGAGTACCTATGTCGTTTCTACGGCTCGACAGATGTTTAATATGGGCCTATCTATATTTCGTCTGAATTACCGAGATCACGGAGATACGCACCATCTCAATACTGGTATATTCCTAGCCACACGCTTTGCAGAAGTTTTTGAAGCCGTCCGTCAAGCCGCCGCTTTATCCCAGGGTATGCCGGTTTATATTGTCGGGTTTTCACTGGGAGGAAACTTTGCTCTTCGTATCGCCCGGGCCCTTGAACACAAACCTATTGCTGATCTCGTCCATATTTTTTCGATCAGCCCGGTCATTGACCCATGGCCGGCAGCGCCCTTGGTGGATGAAGGATATTTTATACAGCGTTATTTTAAGAAAAAATTGATTGCGACCTTGAAGAAAAAACAATCTCTTTATCCCGATGTGCATGATTTTACCGAGGCGTTGAATAGCAAGACCATAATGGACATGTCAGAACATATTCTACCTCAATATTCTGGCTACCCTGATCTTGAAACATATTTTACAGCCTATCGTATTTGGCCAGATGATCTGGCCAATTGTAAAACGCCGACAAGTTTGATTATGGCAAAAGATGATCCCGTCGTACCTGCCCAACATATTGATTCGTTAAAACTATCGGAGTCGTGTCGTGATATTCGCTTGAATTATGGCGGTCATAATGGTTTCTTTAAAAGCTTTATGGGGCCAACATGGTATGATAGCTATATGAAACAGGTGATTTTTGCATGAGTATTTTAAAAACTATATTGGCGCTGGGCTTTTTGATTTCAATCGTATTTTTTCTACTGGGATTAAAATCACAAAAGGGGGCGGCCAAGGGCTTGATAAATAATAAATTAGCTGAACCGGGCAGTGCGCCCAATAGTGTTTCTAGCGCGGATGATGTGCAACCGGAAAAAAAAGTTCCGCCGTTAAAGGCATCATTGGCATCTGCTAAAGAGGCTATTAAAGAAACCGGCGGCACGATAACGTCTGAATCTGATAGTTATATTTCCGCGACCTATATGTCGAAAATTTTTAAATTTGTAGATGATGTTGAAATTTTTAACGCAGGAGATGAGCGTGTCGATATACGGTCGGCTTCGCGCGTGGGATATTCAGATCGCGGGGTTAACAAGAAACGCGTTGAGAGTATTCGACAAGCTCTTAAATAGACATTTACCCCTATCCCTAAATTAACTGCGACATGTCTTCTAATTTTTAATCGCTAGAAAGAGATTTATGCCTATACGAATTAATGAGCCGGCCCGAAAAATCGACTATGATAAAGTAAAGTCTTTAGTCGGAGAATTACTTGAAGCCTTAGGTGAGAACCCTGACCGAGAAGGATTAAAGGAAACACCTCGTCGAATAGCTAATTTTTGGCGGGAATTTATAGAATATGATGCTGGCAAGCTCGATACTACATTTTCGGCGGTAAAACATAATCAAATGGTGGCGGTTACTGGGATGAAAGTGTGGTCGATGTGCGAGCATCACATGTTGCCCTTTTGGTGCGACGTGTCGATTGCCTATATTGCGGATGATAAAGTCCTCGGCCTGTCAAAGTTTGCACGTATAGCGCATAAGCACGCCCATAAACTTACTTTGCAAGAGCAATTAGTGTCCGATATTGCCAATCACCTCAAAGAAATTCTGGGTACGGATAATATTGCTGTTATGGCAAAGGGAGAACATCTTTGCATGACTATGCGGGGGATTAAAACGCCGCACCGTATGATTAGTTCGGCCTTGTCCGGACAGTTTCATCTCGCCGAGCAAAGGGCCGAATTTTTACGCCTTGTCGGAGAATAGTTTCGTTAGAGTAAAACTATGGCCAGAAAGATAGAGTTCTTTTTTGACGTGTCTTCGCCGTGGACCTATCTGGCATTTCATAATATCAGGCCGATGATGAAGACGCTTGGGACTGAAATTATTTGGCGACCCTTTTTGGTCGGTGGGGTTCATAATCAGGTTAATAAAGCTTATCCGGAGGCACGGGCTAATGATTATGATAGGCCGAAATGGCGACAACTCGTGCAAAGTCTTGCGGATTGGTCGGCGCTCTCCGGTGTTACCTTGAATTTTCCCGGTCCGTATTTTCCGCTTCGTTCTGTGCATGCGATGCGGTTTTGTTGCGGCCTTGAACAGGATCAAGCTAATTTATTGCGGTTTATGGAAGCGAGTTTTGAAGCTTATTATACAGACCAGAGAAACCTCGATGACCCTGAAGTTTTAGTCGATATAGCCAATGGGGTGACATTGGACGGAGAGGCGCTGCGTTTGCGCTCCCAAGGCCCAAACTGTAAAACCCATTTGCGAGATAATACGGATGAAGCAATAGCGCGCGGCGCTTTTGGCTCGCCGAGCATATTTGTACCCTTCGGGACGGGTGAGAGGCTTTACTTTGGCAATGACCAACTCCCCTTGGTAAAATGGGCGTTGGAGACATCGGGGTCATAAAAACCCGCCCAGAATAATTGGACGGGTGGTCATTGAAGCCGTTGTGGCGCTTATGTCATTTTGCGTTCGAAGTTTTCTGCAATCGCTTCGAGATAACCTTCCGTTGTTAACCAACCTTGTTGATCACCAACAAGTAAGGCTAAATCTTTGGTCATTTGCCCGCCTTCAATCGTTTCTTTGACGGTTTCTTCTAGGCCGGTTGCAAATTTAACCAGCGCCTCATTATCATCGATCTTACCGCGATGCGCGAGGCCACGAGTCCAAGCGTAAATTGAGGCGGTGGAATTCGTCGAAGTCGCTTCACCTTTTTGATGATTGCGATAGTGACGCGTTACCGTGCCGTGGGCAGCTTCGGCTTCCATGGTTTTACCATCTGGCGTAAGTAGAAATGAGGTCATAAGCCCGAGAGATCCAAAGCCTTGGGCGACCGTATCGGATTGTACATCTCCATCATAGTTTTTACAGGCCCAGATATAGCCGCCGGACCACTTTAACGCGGCTGCGACCATATCGTCGATGAGACGGTGTTGGTACTCTCCGCCAAATTCGGCAAATTTATCTGCAAATTCAGCGTCAAAAATGTCTTGGAACATATCTTTGAAACGCCCGTCATAGGCTTTTAGAATAGTATTTTTCGTTGAGAGGTAGACAGGCCATTTACGTTGTAATCCATAATTAAAACAGGCACGGGCAAAATCACCGATAGATTTGTCCAGATTGTACATTCCCATTAATACGCCGCCGTCTGGGAAATCAAAAATTTCTTTTTCTATAACCTCGCCGTTTTCGCCTTCCCATTTCATAGTCGCCTTACCTTTACCGGGGACGACAAAGTCTGTGGCTTTATATTGATCGCCAAATGCATGACGGCCAATAACAATAGGTTGTGTCCAGCCCGGAACAAGGCGTGGAACATTGGAACAAATGATAGGTTCACGGAAAACCACCCCGCCGAGAATATTGCGGATAGTTCCGTTAGGTGATCGCCACATTTTTTTGAGATCGAATTCTTCTACGCGCTGTTCGTCGGGTGTGATGGTCGCGCATTTTATACCGACATTATGTTTTTTAATCGCATTGGCCGCATCTATGGTAATTTGATCATCTGTGGCATCGCGGCTCTGAATAGACAAATCATAGTCTAATAATTCGATGTCCAGATAAGGTAAAATGAGACGTTCTTTAATCATATCCCAAATGATGCGGGTCATTTCGTCACCATTCATATCGACGACGGGGTTTGTTACCTTAATTTTAGCCATGGATTCCTCTGTAAAGTAGTGGACATAATATTTTGCGGCGGTGTAACACCCGTACAGCTTTTAGAAAAGGATTAATCGGTGACGTAGCCATTAAAGGCCCGTTATTACGCCGATTTGAGCCTGTAACATAATATTTTAGGATTGTTTGGTGGGAAAAGCCGTAAAAAATCAACTTGGCGAAAAACCTAAACCCGATAATAGGATTAAACCCGCTGTTATTCTTGTGAACCCACAATTGGGTGAAAATATCGGGGCGTCGTGTCGGTGCATGTTGAATTTTGGTTTGACAGAGTTGCGTCTTGTGGCCCCGCGTGATGGATGGCCCAATCCAGCCGCCCTGAGCATGGCAGCAGGGGCGGCACCCGTTCTGGAGGCTGCCAAAGTATTTGCGACGACATCTGAAGCGATTGCGGATTTGAAATATGTTCTGGCGGCCACAGCACGGCGCCGTGAACTGGAAATAGCTGTCATTGGGACGGAAACTGTAGGGGCTCGGTTACAGGGCTATGCCAATAAGGAGACACCCACAGGTATATTATTTGGACCTGAAAAGGCGGGTTTAACGAATGCAGATGTAGCCTTATGTGACGCTATTTTGACCTACCCGGTTAATCCTGCTTTCCAGTCTTTAAATTTGGCTCAGGCCGTTAATGTTTTTTCTTATATCTGGAAATCAGCGGAAACCATGGCGCCACCAGAGCTTTTTCAAACCGAGATTGGTGATACGGCTCCGCGCGAAGACTTTATTCGTATGCTTGAGCATTTGGAAACCGAGTTGATGGACGCGGGTTTTTTCTACCCGCCAGAGAAAATGACGCTCATGCGACAAAATATTCGCGCCCCGTTTACACGGGCGAAAATGACAGAACAGGAAGTTCGCACCTTTCGCGGTATTATAAAAGCTTTGGCCAAAGGGCGCGGTGCGAGGGCTTCAACAAAAAAACATATAGACCCAGCGTCGCAAGTGCCTGATAGGCCGTTGAAAGGATCTTCATAATATGTCGTTTTTAGGATATATCCTCATTCTCGTAGCTGGCATATTGGGATGGTTTGCCGTGCATCCCTATATTCTTTTACCAGTGGCCGTCATCGCGACACTGAATTTTAAATATGCACGCAAGCAGAGCGTCGCAAAAGCCCGCATTAAAGCGGGGCTCGCGCTAGACCTTGTTTATTTATTTGCTTTGCAAGTTTTGATTTTATTTTCAGCTTTTGGTTTAGGGTATTTTTTCTCGACGTCTGCGAGTTCTGTACCGGGCGTCTAACGGATTAGCGTGCGGGCAAAGCATTTGCGTGTTTGTTTTGATGCCAGCTATCCCATGAGAAAATACCCACCGCGAGCCAAATAAGTCCAAAGCACCATGCATGGGCGGGGGTAAAGATTTCACCATAATATAACCCGCATATAAATTGCAGGGTCGGCGCGATAAATTGTAAAAACCCGAGGGTTGACAGCTTCAGTGTTTTGGCTGCAATTGTGAACGCCAGAAGCGGTAACACGGTTATCGGCCCTGCTAGAAGCAGGAGGATTTTAAGGTCTAAAGAGGCGAGTTGAAATTCAAATTGCCCCGTCCGGGATAACCAATAGATATAGAAAAGCGCCACGGGCATAAGCAAGGCTGTTTCTATGAAGAGACCGACCATAGGTTGGACCGTGATTTGTTTGCGTATGACACCATATAGTGTGAAACTCGCCGCGAGAAACAGAGCAATATACGGGATGACCTGACCATAAAAAATTAATACCAAAACGCCGACTAAAGCTAAGAAAACAGCTAACCCTTGCCAAGGAGATAGGCGTTCTCCCAAAAATACAACGCCGACAATGACATAGAATAAGGGGATAATGTAATATCCTAAGCTGCCTTGAAAAATTTGATCTATTTGTATCGCCCAAATATAAATGCCCCAATTTGCGGCAACTGCGATGGCGGCAATCAGGAGTAAGAACATATTTTTCTTGTTTTTAAGGGTTTGGGTCAGTTGCGGCCATTGCCGCATTATGAGAAGGATCATCAACCCAAAAGGGACAGACCAGATAATTCGGTGCGTCAGAATTTCTGTCGCACTCACGGTTTCTATAATTTTGAAATATATCGGGAAAAGACCCCACCATACATAGGCGAAAACACCCGCAAATACAGCTGATGAACCTTGAGTGTTATTATGTGATTGGGGCGTGTTCATAGATGTATGTCACAGTCTGTAATCGGAAATTGAAATATAATCCGAAATTAAAGCTTTTATTGAAAATTCTTTTTGTTTAAACAAAGCATAATCATGGGTTATTTTTATATTTAGTACAAATAGTATATTTAGGAGACACGTATGCGCCGTTCATTTTTTTCTTCATCTGCGGGCATATCTAGATTTGTAATTGGAGCCGTTATCGGGTTGGGTTTAAGCGCGTGTAATCAACAAGACGCGGTTGTTCCTGCGGAGGTAGCAAAAACTGCAACGCAAACGAATACAGGACTTTGTGAGGGCTTTGGTCCGCAAACACCGCGCGATATTTCAAATGCCGCGGGGACAAATCTGGCTGATTTTGCCTATGCGCCCCCTGCATCCGAGATGAATTTGTGTAACATCCATACCCATACAAATGCGGAGCATAAAGGCCCGGGCTTTGAAGTCTTTGCAGGTGAGGGCGCAAGTGGCGGATATCAGTGTAATGAAACGGAGGCTTTAACTGCGGCCGAGACAGCTCCTTATGACGGCAAGGCTTATTACAAGGCGGTCAAGCCCGGAGATACTATAGAAGTCCATTGGGTGCATTCGACATGTGATATCGTGCCGGGGGAAGGGCTCAGCTCTTGCCTATCCGATACATGCGAATCCCCGCGCTTACGGGTCGAGGCACAGGCTTTCCTTGTGGTTAATGATCCTTCGGCATTGGATTTTACGGATTTTGATTATGTCGGTGCGCCCACAAATGGTCTACATCGTGCCAAGGCTATACCGTCAAATACAGGTCGTCCTGTGAAATTCCGCGGGTCAACGACAGGGCCGAGCTATAGCCAATCTGTCTGTTCACCGGTTGAGGTGACATGGAACGTTCGTCCAAATTGTGCTAAGGTCGATATTGGCTCACTGCATAAATGGGCCAAAGAGGGTAATGTTTTTAACGAGAGCAAATCACATGGCGTAAGGGCTCTGGTAACGGCTCCGGAACTCTTATCGCCTATACGTTAGGCCAAAGGCTCTAAAGGCCTTGACATTACGGTGCAAGGTCTTAATAAGCGCGCCATAATCACGGGTAGGTGTGGAACCGCCGTCGAAATCGCTGTTTGAAGGTCAAATAAGCCGGTCCACGTCAAATTGAGAGTTAAACGCATGTCTAAGCGTCATTCAGCAAAATATAAAATTGATCGCCGTATGGGCGAAAACATCTGGGGGCGTCCTAAGTCTCCTGTAAATAAGCGCCCATTTCCTCCGGGTCAGCATGGTCAAAATCGCCGTGGCAAATTATCTGACTTCGGTACGCAATTACGCGCCAAGCAAAAGCTAAAAGGGTATTACGGGAATATCACGGAAAAACAATTTCGGGGTATTTACGCAGAAGCAACCCGTATGAAGGGCGATGCCTCTGAAAATCTCATCGGCTTATTGGAACGTCGGTTGGACGCGGTTATTTACCGTGCGAAATTTGTTCCCACTGTCTTTGCGGCCCGTCAATTTGTGAATCACGGCCATGTGCTTGTAAATGGTAAGAGGGTCAATATACCATCCTATCGTTGTCGTGAAGGTGATGTTGTTGAAGTGCGTGAAAAGTCACGGACTATGGCCTTGGTTCTTGAAGCGTTAGAGAGTCCAGAACGTGAAATCCCTGAATATATTGATCTTGATCTTAAAGGCATGAAAGCTACATTTGTGCGCACGCCAAGTTTTGACGAAGTGCCTTATGCTGCGGTGATGGAACCAAACCTTGTTGTCGAATTCTATTCTCGTTAAGCCGATATACAACATTAAAGTAAAAACCGCGCTACAATGTGTAGCGCGGTTTTTTATGAGATGCCTGAATAGCAAATTTAACTCCGACGCCAGATAACTTCATAAGGCTGAAGCCGTGTAGAGTGTCGAATAACAGTATCGTTAAATTCAAAAAAACCACCCGTTTTAAATGTGAATTTTTGCGTGCCAGTGGTTTCGTTCTGGATGCGAATAGTTTGTGTATTCTTGGGAATGCATTTGAATATTTCAAATAATAATACGCGCTGACATGCCGTAATCTTCAAGTTTAAATTGGCTTTATTCGGGAGGTTATATTCGACAAGGATAGACTGTCCTGACCGAAAATAGGTGCGTCGGGCATTGAATAAATCCGAATAGGCACTTACAGTGGAGCTTTGGGATTCATCCGTTGAGCGGGCTGTCGGAATATCAATATTTGAAAGAGAGATAATCTTCGCCGTATTCACATAGGCGGGTACATAATGTAATGCGCAGTAACAGACGAAACCACCTATAAGAAGTGACACCGAGGTTCTTACAATACGCCCATCTGACATGCTGCGGCCGTTCCGCAATTTGCGCTTATTTTTTCCAGGGTCAGTATTATAATGAAATGTACCCGACCCGGCTTTGTATTTCTTTATTAACATGGCTAAAGCTCCCACAGTTGACACATATGTGTACTGCTTTTCCATATACCGCCCCATGCTAGCACAGAGGTCTTACGTAAATTTTAAAGGCGTGTTGAGCTTTTGCTAACCTTAACTTACGTGTTTAAGCTGTAAGTTCTATACCTTTATCGTTTAGCATCTCACGTAGCTCGCCAGTTTCGAACATTTCTTTTACAATGTCGCAACCGCCAATAAATTCGCCTTTTACAAAGACTTGTGGAATTGTGGGCCAATTATTAAAGGCTTTAATACCTTCGCGAATTTCGGGATCTTCCAAGACATTAACGGATTCATACGAGGCGCCGACATAGTCCAGAATTTGCACAACAGTGGATGAAAAACCGCATTGGGGAAATACGGGTGTGCCTTTCATGTAGAGCACAACCTCATTTTCAGTGACAGTTTTTTGTATTCTCGAATGTGTATCAGACATATGCATCTCCGCAGTTGTACTCTGCACCTAAGGGTTAGGGACCCGGGTTTCAAGGGCGAGGGCATGTAAAACACCGCCCATATTTCCTTTTAAAGCTGCATAAACCATTTGATGTTGTTGTATACGGCTTTTGCCTTCAAAGGCTTGGGATATTATAATCGCCTTCCAGTGGTCATTGTCGCCTGCAAGATCAGTCAATTCAATGTCTGCATCCGGCAGTGCAGCTTTGATCATGTCGATTATGTCCTTACTCTGCATGGCCATCTTGATAGTCCTTAGCTGTTCATTAAATTTGGAAGCCAATCTTCGTGTACGCGCCGTAGGCTTGTCAGTGGGACATTAAAGGCGTTTTCAGCCGTAATCATGTCACCCCCAACTGTGCCGACAATACGGGCGGATAAGCCAAGGTTATGCGCGGTGGAAATAACCGGATTAACGCTGTGTTCGCCCACAGACAGCAAATAACGTGCCTGATCTTCACCAAAATACCACGCATGTGCGGGCATATCGGTTGAGGCTTGAAGTTTGACCCCTATTTGTGAACTAAACGCCATTTCTGCGGCGGCAATGGCCAGCCCTCCGTCAGAAAGATCATGGACGGCGCCGACACGACGATTACGGATTAGGCGGCGGACATAATCGCCATTTTTCTTTTCGATCTCGAGGTTTACGGGTGGCGGGGCGCCGTCTTCTCGTCGTAATATTGTTTTGAGATAGATTGAACACCCCAACCAGCCTACCGTATCCCCGATCAAAATGAGCGTATCGCCTTCTTTCGCCCGGTCTAGTCCGGAATAGTGATTTAAATCTGGAATTAGACCCACACCGCCGACGGCGGGGGTTGGCGGAATAGCCTGTCCATTGGTTTCGTTATAAAGCGAAACATTCCCGGAGACGACAGGATAATCAAATGCACGACAGGCTTCATTCATGCCGTCGATACAGCCGACGAGTTGTCCCATGATTTCAGGGCGTTCAGGATTGCCAAAATTCAAGCAATCCGTAATCGCGATGGGATCGGCTCCCGCACATGTGAGATTGCGCCATGTTTCCGCAACACATTGTTTTCCCCCTTCATACGGGTCGGCGAGGCAATAGCGTGGTGTTACATCCGTTGTAATGGCGACCGCTTTATTGGTTCCATGTATTCGGACAATCGCCGCATCACCGCCGCTTTGGCTGCTATCGACCGTATCGGTCATGACATGGCGGTCATATTGTTCCCAGATCCATCGTTTCGAGGCAATGTCGGGTGAACCTATAATGCGTTTTAGGGCATCATTATAATCTTGGGTTTCTATGATATCGGTGGGGGCAAGAATAGCGCGTTTTTCGGTCTCGACATGAGGGCGGTCATAATTGGGCGCATCATCGGCCAAAGGGGCGATAGGGATATCGCAAACTATTTTCTTTTTATGTTTTAAGGTGAGACGTCCTGTATCTGTTGTAATTCCGATTTCAGCAACGTCGAGTTCCCATTTTTGGAATATATCCAGCGCCAGCTTCTCTTTCCCGGGTTGAATGACCATTAACATACGTTCCTGAGACTCAGAGAGCATCATCTCATAAGGGGTCATATTGGGTTCGCGTTGGGGCACATTGTCAAGATTTAGCGTAATCCCGACACCGCCCTTGTCGGCCATTTCAACAGATGAAGAGGTCAGTCCGGCGGCTCCCATATCTTGTATTGCAATGATCGCATCTGTTTCCATAAGCTCCAGACAGGCCTCGATTAAGAGCTTTTCCGTAAAAGGGTCGCCCACTTGGACAGTTGGACGTTTTTCCTCACTATCATCATCAAACTCGGCCGAGGCCATTGTCGCGCCGTGAATACCGTCGCGGCCTGTCTTAGACCCCACATAAAAGATAGGATTACCCACACCTTTGGCCGCTGAATAGAATACCTTGTTTTTATTCGCTAATCCGACGCACATAGCATTGACGAGGATATTACCGTTATAGCCTTCGTGAAAATTGGTTTCGCCGCCAACGGTCGGAACCCCGACACAATTTCCATAACCACCAATGCCGGCAACGACACCGGATACAAGAGATTTGGTTTTCGGATGGGTCGGATCGCCAAAGCGCAACGCATTCATCAGAGCGATAGGTCTGGCCCCCATGGTAAAGACATCGCGCATAATTCCGCCAACGCCCGTGGCAGCCCCTTGATAAGGCTCGATATAAGAGGGGTGATTATGACTTTCCATTTTGAAAATAATCGCATCATCATCGCCAATATCAATAACGCCCGCATTCTCGCCGGGACCTTGAATGACATGTTTTCCGGATGTAAGAAATTTCCCTAAATGCCGGCGTGACGATTTATATGAACAATGTTCTGACCACATGACCGAAAAAATGCCCAACTCATTGAGGTTAGGTTCGCGACCTAGGCGCGTGAGAATGATTTCATATTCCTGAGGTGATAGACCATGCTCTTTGACCATCTCTGGAGTAATATTTACTTTTTTAGGACGTGCCATTAGATCGACTCGACAATTGATTTAAAAAGATCAAGCCCGTCTGTACCGCCGTGTAAAGAGTCAATCGCGCGCTCGGGATGGGGCATCATGCCAAAGACATTACCATCTTCATTGCAAATTCCGGCTATATCACGCGCCGACCCATTGGGATTATTGTTATATTTAAAGATAACGCGGCCTTCTTTCTCCAATTTATTCAAGGTCACGTCATCGGCAAAATAATTACCGTCATGATGGGCTATAGGAAAAACGACATCTGTCTTGCTCCCGTATTTCGACGTGTAACGCGAATGGGTGTTGACGATTTTCAAAGATTCTGGCCGGCATACATATTTCAGACCTTTGTTACGCATAAGAGCGCCGGGCAGTAGGCCGGTTTCAGCCAAAATTTGGAAGCCATTACAAAACCCGGCAACAGGCAGGCCATTTTTCGCCCGGATGACAAGGTCTTTAATAATCGGCGATCGTGCGGCAATAGCTCCTGAGCGCAGGTAGTCCCCATAAGAAAATCCGCCGGGCAGGACAACAAAATCAATATTGGCGGGTAAGCTCGTATCGCGATGCCAAATCATTTCAGGCTTGCGTCCCGTGACCTTCTCCAGTGCCATAGCCGCATCTCTATCACAATTTGATGCCGGAAACACAATAACGGCGGTTTTCATTACGCCACCTCTATCCGTATATCGTAACTTTCGATCACGGTATTTGCGAGAAGTTTTTCACACATCTCGACAACTTTTAATTCAGCCGCACTGACATCTTCACCTTTGAGGTCTAACTCTATGATTTTGCCTTGTCGGGCATCTTTAACATCATCATAGCCAAGATCTCCCAAAGACCGTGCAATGGCACGGCCTTGAGGGTCTAGCACGCCAGGTTTGAGGCCTATTTTAATGATCGCTTTCATGATTAATCCTCATTTGGAACGATTGAAAGTACGGGTTTGCCGGACGTATTGCCGTTCGGTTTGATAATGCCGAGGCGCGTTGCGACTTCGGTATAGGCTTCTGTGACCTCGCCAAGATCGCGCCGAAAGCGGTCTTTGTCGAGTTTTCTATTGGTTTCACGATCCCAAAGCCGACAGCTGTCGGGACTTATTTCGTCAGCTAAAATGACCTGATGGCCGCTTTCCCCGTCAGCGGCGCTCACAGCTAATCGACCAAATTCAATTTTAAAATCGATTAAATTAATGCCAATACCGGAAAACATACCCCTCAGATAATCATTAATGCGTAAGGTCATGGCGATCATCTCGTCAAGTTCGGCTTGGCTGGCCCAACCAAATGCATAAATATGTTCTTCAGCTATTAAAGGGTCTCCAAGGTCATCACGTTTAAGGCAAAATTCTACAATAGACCGGGGAAGGGGTTCGCCTTCGTCAATGCCCAGTCGCTTGGACATAGTGCCCGCAGCCACATTACGACAAATGACCTCAAGCGGGATAATATCCACTTTCTTGATCAATTGTTCGCGCATATTCAGGCGTTTGATAAAATGATTGGGTATGCCGATTTCACCAAGGCGCAGCATGATAAATTCAGAGATTCTATTGTTAAGTACACCTTTACCGTCAAGGGTCGCTTTTTTTTGTGCATTAAAAGCGGTGGCATCATCCTTAAAATATTGGATGAGCGTACCCGGTTCCGGGCCTTCATAAAGTATCTTGGCTTTACCTTCGTAGATTTGTTTGCGGCGGCTCATATCGGCTCTCGACTACAGCAGGAGAGAAAGAATCTCCCTAAACATGCATATTAACTTAGGCCGCGTTCAGCGGCAATGGATTTGATATGAAATGTTATTTAAATCTGGGGATTTTACGGTTGTTAAATCAAGATTGAGTTCTTAAATATGTATCAGAAACAGCCGGAGGACATAATGTCATCATTTGACGAACGTAAAAATGCCAATGAAACCAAATTTGTGATGGATGCGGCAAAAGAATTTAAAGCTGAGGCGCGTCGTAATAAAAAGCTTGGACATTGGGCGGCCGAACTTATGGGGCTTGAGGATGCTGAAAAATATGCCTTAGCTGTTATCGCGGCAGATATGGAAGAAGCCGGTGACGAAGACGTCTTTCGTAAACTCCGTAAAGATCTTGATGCGGCCAATGTTGAATTGTCAGATGAAGCCTTGCGTGAGCAAATGACGCTTTGCATGGGGCAAGCCCGCGAAGAAGTTTACGGCGATACCTAAAGAACCGATGGGCGTTCCGTAATTTGATCGGGGCAGGTAAGATCAAGGCTCGGCTTATTCATTATTGCAATTGTTTTGAGATTGCGAATATGCGTTGTCGTCGCGTTTTGATCATATAACATGTTTACACAGCCTAATGTGCGTTTTGTATCCGCGTCAATGATCGCGGCAAATCCTGTTACACCTAACCAGCTATTATATTGTGGCACAATTTCGCGATCAAAAGCGGCGTGTGCGCTTATCTCAGATAAGCTGGGATTGCTAATATCGATCGTGAGATACTCGATTTTCGGATCTCTGAGCGTATTGAGAGCCTTTTGTATTGTCGGTTCGACAACTTTACACGGAGCGCACCAATCCGCGCGAAACATCACGACATAGAGGTCAGGGGACGGGTTTAGTCCAATTTGAGCCTGGGCGAGGGGGGCTACAGCCGTCGCGCTGGCACCCAAAACCGTGACACTCGCAAATATGGTTATTATGCGGCGTTTGAAGGTTTTCGAAATGATGTCGGTAAAAGGCATATAGTCTCCTGATCTTATGGAGTTTATATCAGATCAGCGCGAATGGCATCTGAAAAACACAGATGTCTTTGCAATTAGGGAGAAATGTGTGACTTACAAAAATCACATATAAAAAGCCCGAACGCTGTTCCCCCGCGCGTCCGGGCCTATTCCCACCCCTGAGCTGAGAAAATTACTGACCGTTGTCTACGTTATGCGGTGCGGGACAGCGGGTTGTCTTGGTTTTAACAGACGCGTTTGATAGATATGCCGAACCTGACGCGCGCGACGCCATTTTACGAATTTCATTGGCTAATTCTGTCGTCGTAAATGTGCTGTTTACACATCCCATTACACGTTTTGTTTTCGCATTTACGACAACTGCAAATCCGGGAAGGCCGACCCATTTGTTAAAAACCGGAACAATATCGCGGTCAAAAGCTTCATGTGCGCCCTTTTCCCACTTTGCAGCCGTTGATGTGTCAATTGTAACTTCTTCAATATTGACACCAGATAAAGCCATAGCAGATGCAAGCGTACTATCCAAAGCTTGGCTGTTGGGGTCATTGTCATTACGGAAGTTTACGATATAGGCATCCGGAGAGGCCGCATAAGCTGTTCCAGCGAAAGCCGTGGTGACAGCTGCGGCTGTCAGAAAAGCAGTTAATTTTTTCATTTTTCAAATTCCTTTGATACTCTTGGTCATTTTTAAGGTTATTATTATAGTTGCACCAAGGTATAACGAGGATTGGTAAATGATCCGCAAATTCGTCGTTAGGAAGATGTTTACAATGCTTTCCAGATTCGTTAAAATTAAGGATAACCCATTGTTTTTATTGTGTAATAAAATAGAAAAAAAATTTAAAATCACTGTTTATCGAGGGTTTTAGCCGGACTTAGGCCGGGAAAGCCTCGTTTTGTTAACCATTGCTAACCATAAACATTTCCAAAGTTCCATGTTTTCGTCATGAATATTGTCTTAAAAAGGGGGGCGGCGTAGATAAATTCAGGGATATATCTGTGTCCTGTTTTGGTTCAACCCGGTTTATATATCGCCTTTCGTCGCCAGGGGAGAGGTCGAGGATCGGCTGAGAATGTTTGTCAGCCTTGGCAATTATCACCAAAGTGTATATGTGCCGCGTTAAACAAAAACCCGGTTAAAAATAGTGTCTACATGTTTTAGGTGGTACTCATCATCAAACATATCCCGAACTTGGGGCTCGGTGAGGCGCGCCATGACGTCTTTGTCAGACAATAGCAGTTCCAGAAATGCACCATCTCCCGCATTCCCTTGTGTGCGGAATAATTCCCAGACTTGCATAGCATTACGCTGAACCAGACGATAAGCACTTTCGCGTTGCTCTCCGGCCTGTGTAAGGGCTAATAAAAGCCGTTGGCTATTATGTAGACCGCCTAGACGATCCATATTGGCTTTCATTTTCGCGGGATAAACGACAAGGTTTTCGATCACGCCTGCTAATCTGTGTAGGGCGAAATCTAAGTGCACAGTAGTGTCCGGGCCAATCCCACGCTCTACCGAGCTATGCGAAATATCGCGCTCATGCCACAGTGTGACATTTTCCATGGCCGGGGTAATCGCCATACGCACAAGCCGGGCAAGCCCTGTCAGGTTTTCAGTCAAAACCGGATTGCGTTTATGAGGCATGGCCGATGATCCTTTTTGCCCTTTTGAGAAAAACTCCTCAGCCTCTAGCACTTCGGTGCGTTGTAGGTGACGAATTTCGGTTGCAAAACGTTCAATAGAGCTGGCAATAACGCCCAGTGTCGCAAAATAGGCCGCGTGACGATCACGCGGGATCACCTGTGTCGAGACGGGCTCGATTTCAAGGTTCATTTTTTTGGCTATATGAGCTTCAACAGAGGGATCTATATTGGCAAAGGTTCCAATCGCTCCGGATATTGCGCAGACAGCTATTTCTTTACGCGCTGTTTCAAGGCGTGCTTTGCCACGGGCAAATTCTGCATAGGCCTGGGCGAGTTTGATGCCAAATGTTGTGGGTTCGGCATGAATTCCATGAGAGCGCCCAATCGTAATCGTGTGTTTATGTTCTTCGGCGCGGGTTTTTAACGCGGTTAAAACTCTGTCCATGCCGATGAGGAGCAGTTCTGTTGCGCGGTCAAGCTGCACAGATAAGGTCGTGTCCAATATATCAGAACTTGTAAAGCCTTGATGGACAAATCGAGCATCTTCGCCAATGAATTCGGCTAAGTGGGTCAAAAAGGCAATGACATCATGTTTAACGACACGCTCTATTTCGTCGATTTTGTCCACGTCAAACTCAACATTTCCGCCGCGCTCCCAAATGTTTTTAGCCGCAGATTTAGGTATAACTCCCAAATCTGCCAGAGCGTCGCAACCATGGGCTTCAATCTCGAACCAGATACGATATTTACTGGCAGCCGACCATATCTCGGTCATTTCTTTACGGGCGTAACGTGCGATCATGATTTACTCACTTGTTTATGGATACGTCTGTATCGGGACGGGTGTATGACTCACACGCGTCCCTGCGCGTCTTAGACAAAAGCGCGAGCCAAAGGTCAAGCCAGTTTCATGCCCAGAGGGCATTTAACTAAGCTTAGATTACTATATTATCGTGCCCAACCAATCTTGGGGTCCAATGTATAATACAGCCATGATTATGTGTGCATAGAGCTTTCATTGCGCGCTTCAGCCGCGGCCCAATCTTTTGGCAAATGTCGGCCCGCTATCAAGAAGCTGATACATCCAATTACCAAGGCCGCACAAACGATGGTCATAGCCAAGCGCGTGGCTTCAAGAGGTGCATAACCTGAGGATTTAAAGACATCAATTAAAATGCCGGCGATTGTCGGGCCTCCACCTAGGGCAATCATATTTAAGATGAAAAAGAATAAGGCCGTCGACATGGCACGCATATGTATAGGCGCGAGTGTTTGGGCGATTGCAAAACTTGGCCCCAGATACATGCCTAAAAAGGTTAAAAGACCTGTAGTGGCCATGAGATGTAAGGGCACGGTATTGATCCAAAACGCCAGAACCGCAAAGGGCGTTGCACAACAAATTGCGATGGCAGGAACCCATCCATAGGCGCTAACGTTGTTTTTACCCCAACGATCCGCAATCAGACCTCCCAAAAACGTACCACCCGTATAGGCAACACCATTGATGATGCCTAAAACAATAACAACGGTTCTAAAGTCGAATTCTGGATCTAGTAATCGGATGAATTTTGTTTGAAATCCGATGAAGGCATAAGATGAAAATGAAGCAAATGCGATGCCAAAACACATGAACCACCATGATGGTATCGATAAGAGGGTTTTTAAATTGCTAGAAAATTTTCCGGGGTCAATCGTAGCATGCGCGCTTGTTTCCTGAGCACCGCGCCTAGGCTCTCGAATAACAAGCCGCACAATTACAGCCAAACCAATACCGACGAGGCCGAGTATTATGAAAATTTGTCGCCAATTGACTTGATTTGCATCTTTGCCCATCAAGCTGGCCGTAACGAAATAGGCGGCCATAATGCCCACGGGAATACCAAGAGAATAGACAGCTAACGCACCGGCGCGTTTTTCTTTGGGATACATATCAGAAATGATAGAGTGTGAGGGCGGACTTCCGCCAGCTTCTCCGATACCAACACCCATACGGGCCAAGCCAATCTGGACAAAATTATTAGCGAGTCCCGTCAAGGCGGTAAACCCACTCCAGAGGGCCAATGAAATAGCGACAATATTACGGCGGTTCATGCGATCGGCGAAATAGGCTATGGGTATGCCGACAATTGTATATAGGAAGGCAAAGGCGAGGCCAATCAACAGGCCTAGTTGTGTATTGGTCAAGCCGAGGTCTGCTTGTATGAATGGCGCGAGAATACCGACAATTTGTCGATCAATGAAATTGAACCCATATACTAATGTCAAAAGCAAAAGTGCAAATGTACGATAATGCGGTGAAAATTCCGCAGTTTTTTCAGTCTTATCCATTCGGAAATTCCATAGGTTTTCTTTTTACTTGAAAGCAAAGTTTGACGCTGGTCAACCCTACTTGGAGGTAAAATCAGCTTTATTAAGAGTAAAGTGTGAGTTGTTTAATGATTATGGTTGCACGGTGTCTACATCAAGCCCAGCGTTTTAAAACTCACTGTGTTTTCACGCCCTATAATCAAATGATCATGCACAGATACACCAATCGTTTCGGCTGCGCTGATGATTTTTTTTGTCATTTCTATATCGGAATGGCTTGGAGTTGGGTCTCCGGACGGATGATTATGGGTCAGAATGATCGCAGATGCTTCGTGGGCCAAAGCCCGCTTAATGATTTCGCGGGGATAAACGGGCGCGCGGTCAATCGTCCCGTGACCCAGGATTTCATCCGCGATCAATCGGTTTTTGCGGTCAAGGAAGAGAACTCGAAACTGCTCTTTTTGTTCAAATTGCATGGCCGAGCGACAATAATCCAGCAAGGCCGTCCATGATGAGAGCACGGGGCGTCCCATGACGGTTTCACGCCCGAGTTTGACGGCGGCGGCTTTTACCAATTTCAAATCTTGTGCAATTTTAGGGCTAACGCCTTTGACATCGGTTAAGCGGTCTATGGGCGCGGCTATAACATCTGCGAAACTGCCAAATCGTGCGATGAGATCTTTAGCAATAGGTTTTATATCTTTACGGGGGATGGAATTAAACAGGTAAAGCTCCAAGAGCTCGTAATCAGCAAGGGCGTCAATACCGCCTTCAGCAAAACGTGTCCGTAGACGATCCCGGTGTCCATAATAATGTGGTTTTGCTTTTTCCCCCAAAACAGCGTTCCTAAATCATGATGACATATAAGGTGGTTTATGAAGGCCTGCCGGAGACAAGGTAAAAATTTCGCACCCGTCTTTCGTCACACCGATAGAATGTTCGAACTGGGCCGTCAATTTCCGGTCACGGGTAACGGCCGTCCAGCCATCTGAAAGAATTTTTACACCCGGTCGACCCAGATTTATCATCGGTTCAATGGTGAAGAACATGCCTTCGCGGAGTGTTTCGCCTTCACCGGAACGTCCGAAATGTAAGATATTAGGGCTGTCGTGAAAAAGTTTACCAAGGCCATGTCCACAGAAGTCCTGCACGATTGAACAGCGTTCGCCTTCGGCGAATGTTTGTATAGCATGGCCGATATCACCCGTAGTATTGCCGGGTTTTACCGCGGCAATGCCCAACATTAGACTATCATAGGTGATTTGGGTCAGGCGTTCAGCTTTACGATTGACCTCGCCGACCGGATACATGCGAGAGGTATCTCCGTGCCACCCGTCAACGATAGCGGTTACGTCTATATTGACTATATCTCCGTTTTTGAGACCTTTCTCATTCGGAATACCGTGACAGACCACATGGTTGACGGAGGTACAGATGGTATGTTGATAGCCCCTATAACCCAGACAGGCGGGCACCGCACCGTGGTCGAGGATAAATTCAAACGCGGCATTATCAAGGGCGGCTGTCGTGACACCGGGCTTGACCATAGGGACAAGCATATCTAGACATTCTGCGGCCAGACGCCCGGCTTTACGCATGCCTACAAAATCGGCTTCTGTGTGGAGTTTAATCGCACCATCACGAATATCCTCGGCATCTTTTGCATCTATATAATTCATATAGTCTTATAACAGGCACCGTGCCTAGGCGCTAGCTTTTTAGAGGTTTTCTTGTGCAGATAAAAACTGCGAGAGTTTCAGAGCCGCCGGTACAGCTTGGGTGCGTAATTTGCTTAAAATAACCTGCTTATCCGTATCATCTTTATCTATGTTGGCGACAAGCTTCGAGAAGCCATCAAGGCGGGCTGACTGCAACCAGTCACGAATCTCAGGTGTACGACTCCAGAGCTGTTGGTTCATCATAAAGGCGAGGGTGAGACGTATATAATCTGTAAGGGTGTCAGGCAGGGGTACAATTTTGCAATAAGCATTTTTTTCTGTGTCAGTCTCATAGCTGGCTTCAATATGGGCTATAAAGGCGGCGCTAAAAACGGGTTGGTAAGACCGGACAGTTTGTGGTGTGATAATGGCCCCGTTAAATATCGGGATATCACCCGCATAATTTTTGATGGCGCTGGCCGAACAGTCAATATGTACTGTATTGGCTGTTGTTGGCATGCGACCATGATTCAAGATAATATCATCTTGTGAAATAGAGGTGACGTGGCCGAGTCGAATGACATTTTTAAGACGCTGCAATTGCTCTAATTCCAAACGGCTTATTGTGGCCCCATGAAACATAGAGGGTTGATGCTTTTTATCTAGGCGCAGGAAATATCCACAGGATTCAAGACGATCAAACATTTCCTCCGGAGTTTTAGCGCCAGCAATAGCTTCGAATTGATTGGCTTGAGCTCCAATTGTGTCGGCAAAAAAAGCGATATCTGTTTGCGTGTTCTGACGGTCCAGCATCCAACCGTCTCGTGATATAATCCAAGATATATCATCCGGATTCACACCTTGTTCAAGTAACCAGAGGCAGCTATCGATACCTGTTTTACCGCCGCCTATAATGACGTAACCATCGGGTTTGTCTTCTATCAGGGGGAGGTCGTTTGGCGGGATAAAGCGCACAGGCTCGTCAATATCAAATTTGGGCGTGTGGGTAGATGGCACGGTTGTGTTCAGATAGGTGCAATTTACAATTTTCTTATAGTCTACCGTATAGGATTTGCCGGATAATTTATGCCGGAAATGCCCGAAAGGCGCTTGTGGTTTGGAAGTGCCGTGATGGGGGTTTTCATATTCACAAAGTGGAAAATAGGTGACGCGTCCCGAGGGCAGGAAGCGTTGATACATTACGTCTTCATAATAGGCCATGATTTCGGATAGCGTGGCCAGTTCGGCCAAGTTTTTATTCCACCCTGATTTATCTATGCGGCCTTGACTGAGTTCTTTGGAGTTAACGCCGTAAAAGGAAGATGGTTGATGTAGGGTGACAAAGGGGTAGGCGGAGTTCCAATGTCCGCCGGGTTTGGCAAAGCGATCAACGAGTATGATATTTGCGTCTGTTTCTGTTAGCAGCGTATCGGTAAAGGCCATACCCATCGCACCACTGCCAATTATAAGGTAATCTGTTTTGAGCTGGACTGACATGAATGCCCTTTTATGATTCCAATTTTGTCGTTTCATTTCGAGCGGTTTTGGGGCACAAAATGCTTCGCAGATTATCACCGAAGTGCAATCATTTCTTCTTTGCGAGCTCGGCTATAACTTTCAAGCTAAAAAGCAAAAAATGATGACGAAAACACTTGTCCAATGGTCTGCAAATGTTTAGGCAGGCGTTTCAATCCGCTGCGGGCGTGGTGGAATTGGTAGACACGCAAGACTTAAAATCTTGTTCCTGTATAGGAGTGCCGGTTCAATTCCGGCCGCCCGCACCACTTTTCAATATAGGCCTGTGCTAAATCTATTGTTTTATATAGCTATATTATAGAAACGGCCGCTACAGTGGTTTGAATTCACTGGGGTGTTCGGTCCATCACCATATATTTTGTCTCGGATTCGGGTCAGGACGTAGAAAGACTTAGCTTACCTCTTTGACGGTTGTTAAGCGAGGGCTTTACGGGAGTGTAAGCGTCGGTGCTGGACGGTTTTCTATTTGCCGCTGTCTTTTTTGATTAAAATAGCTCAGGCGCGGCTAAAATAGATATCGGCAGGGGCGCGTGTCCTTGCCCTGACGCTCCATTATGTCTGAGCGGCACGTTCGCGTACCTCATGTGAAAATTTGTTCCACCTATTTTGCAAAGTGACTCTTATGACGACGCGTTAGACGTCTCTGGAACACCCGGGGCGGTTCAGATTTGACGATTTCAGCTGTGGAGGGATGGCGCTGGTTAGAATATTATACTCTAATGTTATCTTTACCCCTGATAGTGTTGAAAAACTCTCCTCTTGCATGGCTTTGCCGTTTCTGATTCACTTCGCGTTATTAGCACGGAGTTTTGCGTATGATGGGCGAGCGTCAATCTGGTCAGGATAGCCGGGATTGCCGTTCCTCTGCCGCGTTTTGGCGCACATCCTCCCGCTTGCTATAGTTATTGGGGGATCACGGAGCCATATTGCCCACAATGAAATAGCCTTTAGCGCGCCTTTAATGAGTTGGCGCCAAATATCACCTATGGCTTTTAAACTTATTGACGAATAAGTATGATATATTGGAAAACAAAAACAATAAGATTTAATGTAAAGGGTGAGTTTCAATATGTCGGATAAAAATATGATGTCGCCATCTGAAATATTAGATGTTGCTCCCATGAAGTTTCAACAATGGGTTATTGGTTTGCTTTGCTTGGGGCTTATGGCGCTTGATGGTTATGATGTTCTGTCGATTAGCTTTGCAGCGCCTGGGCTGACTGAAGAGTGGGGGCTGAGTAAAGCCGCCCTCGGTGTTCTTCTGCCACTCGAACTTCTTGGTATTGCCTTTGGATCCATTGGCATGGGATTACTTGCAGATAATAATGGGCGCAGACCCATTACCCTATTGTCTTTGGTGATGGTTACAATCGGCATGTTGGCCGCAGCTATTGCGCCCAATGTCTATATCTTAGGGGCTGCCCGCATTTTCACCGGCATAGGTGTTG
>CAZSKN010000029.1:0-25721 GCA_964607445.1 uncultured Caulobacterales bacterium | reverse complement strand
GCGTACAAGCTTTATTGTCTGTCTCTGCCCCGACAGTTTTTGCCTTGCAAAAAGCTAAAGAGACGAATATGGCGATTTATACCCGTGACGGGCTTGGTGCAGTGCGTCTGCTTTGAAGGATGAATGCGATGAAGGCTGTTTTGTCTTCTATCGGTGCCTTGTTACTTTCTGCCGCGATTTTACTCGCTGGCGGGGGATTATTGTCTACGCTTATTGCTATTCGGGCGGAAATAGAGGGTTTCCCCATATTTGCGATTGGGATTTTAACCTCGGCCTATTTTGCCGGGTTTATTGGCGGGTGTCTGGGCACACCTTTTCTGGTTAAACGTGTCGGCCATGTCAGAGTATTTGCAGCGCTTTCAGCTCTTATTGCCGCGGCCACACTTATGCATGCGATCACCATCAATGTCGGGACGTGGATATGTTTGCGCATATTGACCGGATTTTCATTTGCAGGCTTATATATTCTGATTGAGAGCTGGATTAACGCACAAGCACCAAATGAAAACCGTGGTCAGGTTCTTTCTATCTACCGTATGGTAGATCTGGGCGCAGTAACGGCTGGCCAATTTATGCTTAATCTTGCAGATCCGGGGGATTTCGTCCTGTTTTCTCTTGTCGCTATATTTATTTGTCTTGCCATATTCCCAATATCCCTGTCGACATCTAAGGCGCCTATAACAGTCACGCAAACTTCGCTTAACATCGGTAAAATTATCCAGACGTCCCCATTGGCCGTTATCGGATGTACGGTCGTTGGAATTGCCAATGGATCTTTTTGGGGGGTGGCTCCGGTGTTGGTAAGTCAATTAGGACATCCGATTGTTGCCGTATCGTCATTTATGTCGATCGCTATATTATTTGGAGCTGTATTACAATGGCCTGTCGGTTGGCTTTCAGACCGTTGGGGACGACGGATTGTAATAATTATCATATCGATGGCCAGCGCCGTGTCCGGCGTATTCTTGTGGCGATATGCGCCTATGTCACTAAATATGTTACTTATCGGGGGCGCTATTTACGGGTCTTTCGCCATGCAGCTTTTCGGCCTCGCTGCGGCTCATGCCAATGATTATGCCGAACCTCATGAATTTGTGTCTATTAGTGGTGGGCTTTTACTGATTTACGGGGTCGGGTCCGTGATTGGCCCGACAGTCGCACCCATTGTGATGAAGGCTTACGGCCCGTCTTCTATGTTTGCCTTTACCGCATGTGTGCATTTTGTTTTGGCGATTTACGGATTTTACCGCCTGTTCAAGCGGGCCCGTCCCGAAGATAGTGCGGATTATGTAACGGTTCCGCGTCCGCGTTCAATGATCGGGATTTTGCGTTCAGACCCGCGATATATTTTATTGCGGCGTAAAAAAGGGGCTAAAACGGTAAAGTCACGACCGCTCTGATTGCGGCGTATGTCCAAACCTGCGCTTATAACTTTCCGAAAAATGCGAGGCGGAATTAAAGCCGGACGCCAAGCTAACTTCGAGTATGGACATGGAGGTTCGCCGCAAAAATTGTCTGGCACGGTGTAATCGGATGCCCAGATAATATTGCCCGGGTGAGCTTTTTAAATGGGATTTGAACAAGCGTTCCAGTTGTCGGAGTGACAGGTCAACATGAGCGGCCAGAGCATCCAGCTTGATCGGGTGTTCTGTATAAGCTTCCATATAGGCGATAGCCGCCAATAATTTTGGATGACGTATACCGGTTCTATATTCGAGGGCCATACGCTGTGTGGCCCGCGGTTCACGGACATTATTGTGAAGCATTTGCTCGGCGACATTCAGGGCTAACGTGTCTCCGAAATCAAGTTTAATCGCGTAAATCATCATATCAAGTGGGGTCGTACCACCCGCACAGGTAAAGCGGTTACGGTCAATTTCAAACACGGTCGCGGTTATATCCAAATTGGGGTATATTTCCTTGAACGTTTCAATGTCTTCCCAATGGATTGTGCATTTATATCCGGTTAAAAGCCCGGCATAGGCAAGTGCAAATGAGCCAGTGCATAGGGCGCCAAGAGATTTACCTCGCAAGGATAAGGCGCGAAGTTCATTTCGCAAAGGTTGGGAGAGATGTTTTTGGGGCTGTAATCCAGCGCATACAAATACCACATCGCAATCATGTGCGTTTCGCAAAGCGGTATCGGGTGTAAGCGTTACCCCGTTACTGGCTGTAATAGGTAAGCCGTCCAAGCTTAGGCTTGACCATTGATATAAGGTTTTCCGACTAAGGCGATTAGCGGATCGTAAAGGTTCTATGGCCGCGGTAAATGCGATCATTGAAAATTCAGGAAGTAATAAAAACCCAATTTTTTGCGGTTGGCTGTGGATGTTGTGTCCGAACATGGGTTCCGTTCCGCGCGTCTTAATCCGGTGATTTTGTGGGCGTGCGTTTGCCGCGCCGGTTGACGCGGCGGCGTTTGCGGCGTTCGGCCAGTTTTATCCGCAAGGGTGGCATGCGGGTTTCAAGCTCTGCGCGTAGAGCCGTTTTCTCATCTTCGGACTTAAACGTCCAATAGGCGATCTCATCTTGCGTCCGGCCACAGCCAAAACAGAACCCGCTCTCTTTGTCCATAGAACAGACGAGCTGGCACGGACTATCGTCAACTTCCAAATTTTCAATGTTGGTTTCTTCGTTCACGATTGGCCTAATAAGTGTTTATCAAATGGATAGGTCGTTAAGACCTCATGTCCATTTTCGGTTATCAGAACCTCGTTTTCAAGTTTTATTCCTTCTTTGCCGCCAATTTCTCCAACAAAAACCTCTACACTTAAAACCATGCCGGGCGCGAGTTCGTAATCAGCCGCCCCGTCTATGAATTGATTGGGGTAATAAATACTGGGAAATTCATCACAAAGGCCAACACCGTGCATTTTAACACAATATTGATGGGCTTGAAATTGCGGGGCGTGATTATCGCCTTTAAAGGTTAAATCACGAAAAGAGACACCGGGGTGTAATAAACCGGTATTGGTCATGATGTGATCATAGGCGGCGCGGTAAAGCCGAATTTGTTCGTCGCTGGCAGGGCCATTACCAACAAGCCATGTACGCGACATATCACAAATATAGCCGTAAAGTCCGATCATATCTGTATCAAAGGCTAAAACATCTCCGTCCTTAAGGATACGAGGCCCGGCTTCGGCCATCCACGGATTTGTCCGCGGGCCGGAGGCGAGCAAGCGCGTCTCGATCCATTCTCCGCCGCGGGCAATATTGCCGGCATGCATAACCGACCATAGCTCGACTTCCGAAAGTCCAGCTTGTAGCGCGTCTTCCATTTCAGCGACAGCTAACTGGCAGGCATGGGCCGCGCATCTCATGGCCTTTATTTCGTCAGGCCCTTTAATCAAGCGGGCATGTTCCATGACGACTTGTCCCGTTGTCAAGGACACGCCTTGGGCCTGTAAGGCCGTGATGACGTCAAGATCCATACGATCTACGGCGAGCGTGCCTTTATTCCGAGCGGTATATAAATCTGCGATTTGGGCAGCAAACCGGCTAGCATAATCGGACTCTCTATCTCCATGGGCAAAATAATAGGCGCCCGCACCGGTTCTATGTTCAGATATTAAGGGTAGATGTTGGGTTAAATGTTCGCAGCGGTCAAAATCCCATAAGACGATATAGCCGTCTGTGTCGATAAAGGCCGCGCGTGCGAAATTACGCGATGTCCAAATGGACATATTCCGAGCATCAAGGGCGTAGCGGATATTGACCGGGTCAAACAGTAATATCCCCATGAGGTTGCGTGATTTCAGCTCTGAGATCACCCGGTTCAAGCGGTAATGACGCATGGCTGTCTGGTTAGGGAACTCAAGGCCTGCCGCGTTTAATTCGGCTTTGGCTTTATCCGTTGGTTCCGTTGCTGGCCCGTTATGAGATTTATCTAGATTGCCATAATATTGTGGGCCGATTTTACGCCGTTTCGGCGAAAAAGGTGACTGCATAAGACCTTCTCCTTTAAGGCAATATAAGCCTTAAGGGCTTTAAAATGCCATAGAAGCTGTGTGTTCCTAGCATAAACCCTATTGATTATGAGAGAGATTATTCAATAATGCTCTATCATCGTGTTTTATTATTTAAGAGATAAGCGAAGCTTGAAAGAAAATGATCTATGGGTAATTGACATATATTTTAGCATGTCGTTTTTGTAAAATAAAATGTCGTATTTATAAAAGTTCATGCGTAGGCTCACACCTAAACTGACCTCATACTTAAAGGTATTTTATGACCCAGACACACCTACCGGTACCCGGAGCGCCTGATATTGAAATTGCTCGCGCGGCTACAATGAAGCCACTGCTTCCATTGGCAAAGGATAAATTAGGTATTCCGGCCGAGGCCCTTGTGCCCTACGGACATTATAAAGCCAAATTGTCATTGGATTATATTGAGAGCTTGAAAGACAAGCCCGATGGAAAGCTCGTGCTTGTTACCGCTGTAACGCCGACGCCGGCCGGTGAAGGCAAGACGACAACATCTGTGGGTTTGAATGACGGGCTTAACCGGATTGGCGTCAAGTCTATGGTGTGTCTGCGTGAGCCGTCATTAGGGCCATGTTTTGGTATGAAGGGCGGTGCTGCTGGCGGCGGTCGCGCACAGGTTCTTCCAATGGAAGATATTAATCTGCATTTTAATGGTGATTTTCACGCTATTACCTCAGCTCATTCTCTGATTTCAGCCATGCTGGATAATCATATGCAGTGGGGAAATGAACTTGATATTGATCCGCGCCGGATTACGTGGCGGCGGGTTGTGGATATGAATGATCGGGCGTTACGCCATATTGTCATGGGCATGGGCGGGCCGACACAGGGCGTTGTGCGAGAAGGCGGGTTTGATATCACAGTGGCTTCGGAAATCATGGCTATTTTCTGCCTCGCGACAAATTTGAAAGACCTGCAAAAACGGATTGGCGATATAATTGTAGGCAAAACCCGAAAGAAAAAACCGGTTACAGTTCGCGATATTGGCGCGGACGGTGCTGTAACCGTTCTCCTCAAAGATGCGTTCCAGCCCAATCTTGTGCAATCTATTGAGCATAATTTGGCCTTTATTCACGGTGGCCCCTTTGCCAATATCGCGCATGGGTGTAACTCGGTTGTTGCGACCCAAACGGCCTTGAAAATGGCAGATGTTGTTGTCACTGAAGCTGGTTTTGGCGCTGATCTCGGGGCTGAGAAATTTCTTGATATTAAATGCCGCCAATCAGGCCTGCGCCCGGATGCTGTTGTTTTGGTTTGTACTATTCGCGCCATGAAAATGCAGGGTGGTGTGGCCAAGAATGATCTGGGGCCTAAAAATGTAGCCGCGGTGCGCGCGGGTTGCGTTAATGTTGAGCGCCATATTCAGAACCTGAAAAAATTTGGCGTCACTCCCGTTGTTTCGATCAATCATTTTGTTCATGATACGGACGCCGAAATTGCGGTTGTCAAAGAAGTCTGTGACCGGGAGGGCGTGCCGATGGTTATCGCGCGTCATTGGGCCGAAGGCGGCGCGGGGGCTGAAGATCTGGCCCATGCTGTAAAAGTGGAGCTAGATAAACCCAAACCAACAATCACTCTAATCTATGACGATAGCGATAAGCTTGCCGTTAAAGTCGAAAAGGTAGCCAAGGAAATTTACCGTGCAGATGGGGTCAGCATTAGCGCCTCTGCCAAATCCACTTTCCGCCAGATCGAAAAAATGGGCTTTGGCCATTTGCCAATTTGCATTGCCAAGACACAGTCCAGTTTCTCGACTGACCCGAAACAACTTGGCGCTACGTCCGGCCACACAGTTGAAGTGCGCGAGGCAACGTTAAATGCAGGCGCGGGCTTTGTCGTTGCTGTGTGTGGAACGATTATGCGCATGCCGGGACTTCCGCGACATCCGGCGGCGCTCGATATCGGACTTGATGAGGATGGCCAAATCGTAGGCCTGGCCTAACCTCATTTTTGAAAGGAGAATTGTATGAGTGATGAAGATCAGGAGTTAATACTCAAAGATTTGGATGACACAGAACTTGTCGCCCAAATGCAAGATGATCTCTATGACGGTATGATCGATGAGGTCACCGAAGGCACTCAACTCCTGCTCGATAGAGGGTGGGACGCCAATATGGTTCTTAATGATGCGCTTGTTGAGGGCATGCGCATTGTCGGCATTGATTTTCGGGACGGTATTCTCTTTGTGCCCGAAGTGCTACAAAGCGCGAATGCCATGAAGGGCGGTATGAACCTCTTGCGGCCTATTCTGGCGAATAGCGAAAATAATACGAGTGTCGGCAAATATGTCATTGGCACGGTGAAAGGCGATATCCACGACATCGGGAAAAACCTCGTTGGGATGATGCTGGAAGGGGCCGGTTTTGAAGTCATCGATTTGGGGATTAATACACCTGTCGAAGAATACCTCGCCGCTATTGAGGAACACGAGCCTAATATTCTAGGTATGTCGGCTTTGCTCACGACAACAATGCCCTATATGGGGGTCGTGATTGAAGAACTTGATAAGCGCGGAATTTTAAAAGAGCTGCCGGTCATGGTCGGAGGCGCGCCGCTTAACCAAGAATTTGCCGATGCCATAAATGCCCACACCTATGGACGGGATGCGGCGATGAGTTCTGAGCTGGCCAAAGCGATAATGGGTAAAAATCGGTAGTATGAGTGCTCCGACACATAAAACATTGATCGTGGCCTGCGGGGCTTTGGCCAAGGAAATTGTGTATGTGTTAAAGCAGCTAGCCCATACGGCTGACTTACAATGTTTACCGGCCGACTATCATAACCGTCCTGAAAAAATTGTACCGGGTCTCAAGACTATTTTGGATAAGCAAGCCGGAAAATATGATCGTATTTTGATCGGTTATGGCGATTGTGGCACAGGTGGCGGGCTGGACCGTTTGTTGGAAAATTATGCAAATGCTGTGCGCTTGCCGGGCGCGCATTGTTATGCCTTTTACACGGGATTGAATCGGTTTGAAAATTTAATGGAAGCGGAATTGGGTACGTTTTTCCTGACGGATTATCTTGCGCGTCATTTTAAAACATTGATTGTTAAAGGCATGGGGATTGACCAATATCCTGAGCTAAAAGATACTTATTTCGAAAATTATGAAAAACTGGTTTATCTCTCGCAAGCGCCAGATCCACACCTCATAAATTTGGCGCGCGAAGCTGCATTATTTTTAGGACTGACCTTTGAACATCGGCAGGTGGGCTATGGCGGCTTGGCAACAGCGATTTCATGGCTGGAGGTCGCGCCCGAGTTCAAAACAGGGCGCACAGGTCCAAAGGCCCGTCATGTATAAAATACGCTTGTGGTCAGTAAAGCATTCACGGTTTATGGAAGGGCTGTATAATGCGGTTAACCCGTCGATTTTACTGAGCTTGCGAGCGCTCACGAAAATATTTGGAACCCGCCTCGATCGTCCGATCACGGCTATAGAAGCTGGCCTGAAAGGCGTTTTGTTTGATTGCCAAATGTGTGGCGACTGTGCCTTATCAAAAACGGGTATGAGTTGTCCGATGAATTGCCCTAAGACCATTCGCAACGGACCGTGCGGCGGAGTACGGGCAAATGGCATGTGCGAGGTCAAACCTGATATGCGCTGTGTTTGGGTTGCCGCGTGGGACGGCGCGGCGCGTATGAAAGATGGGGACGCGATTAAAAATATTGAATTTGCCGTCGACAACCGAACTAAAGGGACTTCGACATGGTTAAAACTGGCGCGCGAAACCTCAAATCCAGAGGGCCAGAATGTCTAAGCAGATCATGCAAGACGCCGCGCATCTTGGAACCAATCCGGGTGATCCCCTGCCGATGTTGGATGGCCATGTTTCGCATGGACGTTTTGAGCGTGTCTTAAAAGCGGGGCATTTTGCCATAACGACGGAAATCGCGCCCCCAGATTCTTCCGACCCGGACGAAGTCTTGGCGCGCGCGGCTTTGTTTGATGGCTATGTCGATGCGATTAATGCCACAGATGGTTCAGGTGCGCATTGTCATATGTCGAGCCTTGCCGTGTGCGCTATTTTAACACGCGCGGGCTATTCTCCGATTTTGCAAATTTCCTGCCGCGATAGAAACCGCATTGCTATTCAGGGGGACACATTAGGTGCCGCCGCGCTTGGCGTGTGTAATGCGCTTTGCTTGTCGGGTGATGATGTTGGCGCGGGGGATCATCCTGAAGCCAAAGCAGTTTTTGATTTTGACAGTATATCATTGACACGAACATTGCGTATCTTGCGTGATGAGTCCCGTTTTCTCAGTGGCCGCAAACTTGACCTCGCTCCAAAGCTATTCATTGGATCGTCAATAAATCCTTTTGTCCCGCCCATTGATAACCGGGTTGATCAGCTTGCGAAAAAAATTATGGCAGGCGCGGAATATATCCAGTCGCAATATTGCTTTGATATAGCTGTTCTAAAAGACTTTATGAAGCGAGCCGTAGATATGGGCCTGACTGAAAATTGTTTTATCCTGCCGGGGGTTGGCGTTCTGCCATCCGCGAAAACAGCTAGCTGGATGCGTGAGAATGTTCCCGGTGTTCACATTCCTGATCATATTATCAACCGCCTTAAAGGCGCAGATAAACCTCTTCGCGAAGGCCGCAATATCTGTGTTGAACTAATGCAGGAGATTGAATCCATCCCGGGGGTGAGTGGTCTTCATATAATGGCTTACCGTCAAGAGAAATGGGTCAAAGATGTTGTCAAACGTTCAGGTGTTTTGAAATCGAGAACCCCGTGGTCACCCGTGCCAGCCACCACGAATAGAGCAGCGCAAATATAGGATTTATTATGACACGTACAATTTTAGCCTCAGCGACACAGGAAGTGGCCATCGGTTTTGATCAACCCTTTGTCATGATTGGCGAGCGGATAAATCCAACGGGCCGGAAATTGTTTTCCAAAGAGTTGAAGGAAAAAAACTATTGGCGTGTTAAAAAAGAAGCCATCGCCCAAGTCGAGGCCGGCGCGCAAGTTCTCGATGTGAATGTTGGCGTGCCTTTGGCAGATGAAGCCCTTATTATGTCCGAAGTTATTCCTTTGATACAAAGTCTAACGGATGTACCTTTATGTATTGATAGTTCTATCATGGATGCGCTTGAAGCCGGGTTGAAAGTCTATAAGGGGCGACCTTTGCTCAATTCCACCACGGCGGAAGAAGAGGTGATGGAACGCATCTTACCGCTTGTGGCCAAATATGACTGCGCCGTTGTGGCGATTTCTAATGATGATACAGGTATTTCAGAAGATCCGGATGTGCGCTTTGAAGTCGCCAAACGTATTGTCAATCGCGCGGCTGATTACGGTATCAAACCCGAAGATGTCGTTGTCGATCCACTCGTCATGCCTATCGGTGCGGTAAACAGTGCAGGCACAGATGTTTTTAAATTGGTTGGGCGCTTACGCAAAGAACTGGGTGTAAATACGACCTGCGGAGCGTCGAATGTCGCCTTTGGATTACCCGAACGTCATACGATCAATAATGCCTTCCTTCCCATGCTGGCAGCCGCCGGAATGACCTCCGCAATAGTCAATCCCTTACATGAAGGATTGGTTCCGGCCGTACGCGCCGCTGATGTTCTAAACGGGGTTGATCCAAGCTGTGCGAATTGGATTAAGAATTATCGACCCGCTCCCGCCAAAGGCGAAGAGAGTGGACGCCGAGGACGGGGCAGCCGCCGTAGAGGTCGTCGTGGATAAAATATATACCGGCAAATGCCATTGCGGTGCCGTGCAGTATAGCGCCGAAGGCCTGTCAGACATCTGGTATTGTCATTGTCGCCAATGTCGAGAACTGACGGGACATTATATGGCCGCGGCCGGGGTTGCGCGTGATAAGTTACACATTAACGGAGATGTGGTCTGGACATCAATCATAGGCTCGGAAATTGAAGGGGGGTCAAAAACAGGGCATTGCCCGAGCTGTCATAGTTATATGTTTTGGGATCAATGCCGCCAGCCGACGATTAGTATTATTGCCGGTACGATTGAGGATACATCCGAGATCCAAGTTAAGGGGCATATTTTTGTCGGAAGCAAAGGGGACTATTATGAAATTACGGATGGGCTCCCGCAATATGAGAGCTATCCAGAAAACGGTACACGTTAACTAAATTAGGAGAGACAGCCACCTGTGCACACGATATTAATCCGTAGACCATAAGTCTTAATTGATAATATCGGGAACTTAATCATGACGACACATAAAATCATATTCACCCCTAGCGGCATACAAACCCAAGGGCAGGCCGGAGACAGCCTTTACGATGTTGCGCTGCGCGCGGGCGTAGATATGCAGTCTATTTGCGGCGGACGTGGATTATGCAACCGATGCCAAGTTGAAGTTGAACCGGGTGAGTTCGCTAAGTTTAAGTTAAGTGTCAGTGAAGCGGATATTCCTAAACTCTCGCCGACAGAAAAAAAAGCCCGTCATGATGGTGAATTGTCAGAGAGGCGCCGCCTCGCATGCCGGTCTAAAATTTGCGGTGATCTTGTCGTTGAAGTGCCCTCAGATTCGCGTGAGATTGAAAGCGCGATTAAAAAGCAGAGCACACATTTTGACGTTGATTTTAACCCCGCCATAATTTTGCACATGATTGAATTGCGCGAACCGACGTTAGAGGACAATCCTAGTGACGGCGAAGCTTTGCTGGCCGCTTTAAAAGACGTGGGTGTGACCGCTGATATTCCACCGGCTCAAGCTGTACGACTCTATGCCAAATTACAACCCTTATTAAATGCGCATAATCGTCGGGTCATTTGTGTCGTGCGCGACGGTGTTGAACTTGTAGATATTTGGCCGCCGTCCAATAAGGCGGCTTATGGGGCTGCGATTGATGTTGGGTCCACCTCTGTGGCACTTTATGTTTATAACTTGTCAACGGGGCATTTAGAATTTGAAAAAGCCGCGATGAATCCGCAAATCCGTTATGGCGAAGACCTCATGAGCCGTGTGTCCTATGTCATGATGAATAAGGGAGGGGAGGCCAAGCTCACCGCCGATATTCGTGCCCAGATTAAAACCATGCTTCTAGACGCTGTATCGACGCTTAAAATAGGGGTCGATCAAATGCTTGAAGTCATATGTGTGGGCAATCCGATCATGCATCATCTTTTACTTGGTATTGACCCGACACCTCTGGGACAGGCACCGTTTGCGCTATCCGTTAAAAACTGGGTTGAGGTTCCGGCTTTAGATTTGGAATTTGGACTACAGGCGGCGGCGCGGGTCTCTTTCTTTCCGCTTATTGGCGGTCACGTTGGGGCGGATACATCTGCGGCATATCTCACCCAGATTGAACCTATGTCCCAAGGGTCGGTCTTATTGGTTGATATTGGTACGAATGCGGAAATTGTACTGTCCCATAATGGTCAGATTGCCGCCGCGTCCTCTCCGACAGGCCCGGCTCTAGAGGGCGCTGAAATCAGTTCGGGCATCCGTGCATCCCAAGGCGCGATTGAGCGCGTACGTATTGACCCTGTGACAAAGAACGGTAAAGTCAAAATCATCGGCCAGGATGATTGGCTCTCAGACCAAGACGAAATTGGCGATCATAAAATTACCGGGATTTGCGGTTCAGGTATTTTTGAGGTCATGGTCGAATTGGCGAATGCAGGTTTGATAGATAAGAGCGGCTTGTTTGTACCGTCTGCAGCGCCGGACAGATTTTACCAAGACGGTAATGTTTGGGTTTACATATTGGTAAACCAAGCTGACAATCCGATTATTGTTAAACAAACCGATGTAAGAGCCGTGCAACTTGCCAAAGCGGCGCTTTATGCGGGTGCGCAATTACTCGCCGAAAGTCTAGGATGTACGCGCTTTGATGCCGTTGTATTGGCGGGCGCTTTCGGAACCCATTTAGACAGTCAATATGTCGCCGACATAGGTATTGTACCCTATGCTCCGGCTAAGATTATCTCCTCTATCGGGAATGCGGCGGGAATGGGAGCCGCTATGGCAATATTAGACGTCGCGCAAAAGCAGAAGATTAAGACGGCTATAGACGCCGTTGTAAAAATGGAAACAGCACTAGAGCCAAAGTTTCAGGACTATTTTGTTGGAGCGATGAGTTTTCCAACCGCTACGGCTGTCTCTGAAAATACAAAAAAAACACGCCGCAGGCGAAGATCGACAGCATAAGTATCGGGAGGAATATATGGCCAGACGAACCAGAGGAGGGCGCGCGGGACGTGTCGCCGCAAATGCGGCAGAGAAAGCGCCACGCGTTCCTTATATTAAACGCAATATTCCAACCTATTCCGTTCTCGGGGACACTGATCTTGCGCAATTAGAATATAATGCCGATACGATTTTGGAAGAGGTCGGTTTAAATATTCAGGAAGATCAGGAATCTATTGATTATTTTGTCAAAGCCGGCGCGATTGCTGATGGTGAACGTGTACGGTTTCCGCGCGGCATGTGCCGTGAAATCGTCCAAAATTCGGCCCCTAAAGAGTTTACGCAATATGCCCGTAATCCTGAAAACAATGTCCAGATTGGCGGGAATAATACGGTCTTGGTTCCAGCTTACGGCCCGCCATTTGTCTATTCCAAAGAAGAAGGGCGTCGCTATGCCAATATTGAAGATTTTAGAAATTTCGTAAAACTCGCGTATATGTCACCTACGCTTCATCATAGCGGCGGCACTGTTTGTGAACCTGTCGACCTGCCTGTCAATAAACGTCACTTTGACATGAATTACAGCCATATAAAATATTCTGACAAGGCGTTCATGGGGTCAGTGACCCAGCCCGAGCGTGCTTTGGATACCGTGGATATGGCCAAGATTGTTTTTGGTGATGATTTCGTTGAAGAGAATTGCGTCTTGGTCAATCTGATTAATGCCAATTCTCCGCTGACGTGGGATAGTGTTATGCTCGGAGCGCTTAAAAATTACGCGCGAGCAGGGCAATGCGCGATGCCGAGCCCCTTTGTTGTCTCGGGTGCAATGTCACCTGTGACTGCGGCGGGTGTGGCGGCGCAAAGCTTGGCGGAAGGTCTCGCGGGTATGGCCCTTACACAGCTGGTTCGTCCGGGCGCCCCTGTCATTTACGGAAATTTTGTGACGTCTATGTCTATGCAGACAGGCGCGCCAACATTCGGCACGCCAGAAGCTTCACTGATCATCAATATGAGTGCGGCTTTAGCGCGCCGGCTCGGTGTTCCGTTTCGCTCGGCAGGGGGGTTTAACGCCTCGAAAATCCCGGATGCTCAGGCCGGATATGAATCAGCAAATTCCCTACAAACCGGATTGATGGCGGGCGTGAATTTCATGCTGCATACAGCGGGTTGGCTCGAAGGCGGTCTGGCTATGGGATATGAGAAATTTATCATGGATGCCGATCAAGCGGGCATGATGGCGGTCTTTGCCAAAGGCGTTGATATGAGCGCTAACGGACAAGCCCTTGACGCCATTGCCGAAGTGGGGCCGGGCAAACATTTTCTGGGATGTGAGCATACGCAAAAGAACTTTAAGACGGCTTTCTATCAATCAAAGGTGTCCGATAATAATAGTTTTGAACAATGGGTTGAAGATGGGTCGACAACGGCGGAAGATCGTGCGGCGCAAGTTTATAAAACTATGCTCAATGAATATAGCCCGCCAGAACTTGATCCGGATATTGATGCGCGCTTGCTCAAATACATAGAAGACCGAAAAGCCAGTTTCCCGGATAGTAATATAAGCTAATGATGGTCTTAATTATTGGCACTCAGGAGTTTTGAATACTGTATGCCAATAATCCGGGCATTAAAAGCGGGTATTTGGTTTCGCGAATTTTAATGATGAATAGAGCCATATGACAGGCGTTGAATAGGCATGACCTTCAAAGCCATCCAGCAACGCCCCGTTGGTGTTTGTATGGGGGGGTGTTTGAGCGGTGGGAGATTTAACATGCCAACAGCACGTTATATTGACCGAAGCTGCGTCTGAGTGTGGAATATGCAGGGATGTGGGGTCTAAGAGCCGAATAGATGTTGGAATTCTGTGGCAATGATATTAAGATACCCCATGACTAAATCCTCCTATTTCAAGCCCTCTACCATTGCTTTGCACACGGGCTATGTCCCGGAATCTGATCATGGTTCACGGGCCGTCCCTATTTACCAAACAACATCCTATGCGTTTGAGAGCGTGGCGCAGGCTTCTTCATTGTTTAATGTCGAACAGGGGGGACATATTTATTCACGTATTTCCAATCCAACGGTTGCAGTTCTTGAGCAACGTTTAGCGGCGCTAGAAGGTGGGGCCGGTGCGATTTGCACGGCATCAGGTATGTCAGCCTTGTTTTCTACCTTTATTACCTTGTGTTCGAGTGGCGATCATATTGTAGCATCAAGCCAGCTTTATGGTTCAACGGCCACAACATTGCGCCATACGCTAAACCGTTTGGGGATAACGTGCGATTTTATTCCTATAAATGCGCCGGATAAGCTGCAAGCTGCGATAAAGCCACGTACAAAATTGGTGTTTTGCGAGAGTATTTCTAACCCGGGCATGGAGGTTTCCGACCTACGCCAGATTTCGAAAATCGCGAATGCAGCGGGTGTACCTGTCGTCGTGGATGCGACATTTGCAACACCTATCCTCAATCGCCCATTAGAACACGGCGCTAATATTGTTGTGCATTCGATCACGAAATGGATTGGCGGGCATGGCACGGCTATTGGTGGATGTATTATTGACGGCGGCAATTTTAATTGGGGCGTTTTAGGTGCAGACGGAAATCCACGATTTCCCGAATTAACAGAGCCTTATGGGCCATTTCATGGGATGAAGTTTTGGGAAGAGTTTGGCCCGACAGCTTTTGTCATGAAAGTTCGAAGTGAAGCCATGCGTGATCTGGGTGCAGCTTTGTCTCCTCATAATGCGTTTTTGATTTTGCAAGGTGTCGAAACTTTGGAACTGCGTATGCATAAACATATGTCCAACACGACGGCTTTGCGAAATTGGCTGCAAGACCAAGACGAGGTGACATGGGTGCGTCATCCTGAAATCGAGGCCCCCGACCATGTGGCAGAATTATTCCCGCACGGGGCTGGCTCTATGCTCTGTTTCGGGGTGACAGGCGGGCGCGCGGGCGGGGCTGCCTTTATCGAGAACGTCTCTCTTGCCTCGCATTTGGCGAATGTTGGCGATAGCCGGACGCTTGTGCTGCACCCCGGGAGTACGACGCACTCCCGTCTGGACAAGGACGCATTAGCGGCGGCCGGTATTAGTGAAGATTTGATCCGGGTCTCCGTAGGACTTGAAGATATTAAAGATATCAAGGTAGATTTTAGTCAAGGTCTCAAAGCGGCCAAACGGGCCGCTAAAAAAACCGAGGCCAAATAATGAAAATCACTCTGAACAATGTACCTGTTTATGTTGCGACAGGTGGTAAAGATTTTAACCCGGAATTGCCTACCGTTTTATTTTTGCACGGGAGCGGCGGAGATCATAGGACTTGGGCGTTGCAGACCCGCTGGTTTGCCTATCACGGCTATAGCGTTTTAGCTCCAGACTTACCCGGTCATAGTCTGTCAGGTGGGCAGGCCTTTTCAACTATAGAAGAGAGTGGCCCGTGGTTAGCAGATTTTCTTGGTCATCTGGGGGTGCGGTCGGCCCATATTATCGGGCATTCGCAGGGCTTTTTGAGTGCGCTGGAACTTTATAAAACCAAAGCTGACGTCTGTGCGTCTCTTTGTGCTGTTGCAACGGCTGCGGCTATTCCGGTCAATCAGGCCTTGATAGATATGGCGAAAGAGAGTTCAGATAAAGCCGCGCAGATGATGTGTAATTGGGGGTTTGGACCGAACGCGCATTTAGGCGCCAGTTCAGTTCCGGGCATGCAACCCATTGCGATATCGCGGGCCATTATGGCCCGCAATCCACTGGCCTTGGATTTACAAGCCTGCGCGGATTATACCAAGGGTGATGCCGTGGTGCCTACGCTTGAAATTCCGACACATTGTATTCTGGCTTCCGCGGATAAAATGACTCCTTTGCGTGCGGGTAAAGCGCTTTCGACAGCTATGGGTATCCAACCGACTGTGCTTGAGGGCTATGGACATATGTTGCCGCTTGAGGCTCCGAAACAAACACTGGGCGCATTACGTGAATTTTTGCAAAATTTGCATTGATTTAAGTACAATTAATCGTCGGACACAGACATTAAGTCGATTTGAAAGTAGCGTTATGAAATTTAAAAAAGTGGCCGTCATCGGGGCGGGAACAATGGGAGCGGGCATTGCCGGGCAGGCGGCCAATGCCGGTTATGATGTTTTATTACTGGATTTACCCAATACGGACGCACGTGGCGATATAAATGCCTTTGCCCAAAGAGGTTTAGACCGGATATCCAACCCTTCAGACCCCGGCCTTTTAAGTCCAGATATTGCCGGCCAGATCACGGTAGGAAATATTGATGATGATTTTGAAAAACTCGCCGAATGTGATTGGATCGCCGAGGCTATTCTCGAACGTCTTGATCTAAAAAAAGCGCTATATAAAAATCTTCATAAGGTCTGCAAACCTAGCGCAATTATAACATCAAACACGTCAACGATCCCGATTAAGCTATTGACCGAGGACATGCCGCTTGAATTTAGGCGCCGGTTCGCGATCACACATTTTTTCAACCCTGTGCGCTTTATGCCATTGCTTGAACTTGTGGCCGGTGAAGATACAGACGCCGATGTTATGGCTGTTTTACATAAGTTTTGTGACCAAGATTTGGGCAAAGGCGTCATACCTTGTCGAGATACACCGGGTTTTTTAGGCAATCGTGTCGGATGTTATGCCATTCAAACGGCGTTGCATATGGCGAATAATATGGGCCTTACCCCGCAAGAGGCAGATGCTGTGTTTGGACGCCCTATGGGTATTCCCAAGACTGGCGTATTCGGACTTTATGATTTGATCGGTATTGATCTCATGTCGGATGTTGCCACAAGTCTAGTGTCGATCCTATCGCAAGGGGATGCTTTTCATGAGGTCGGGATGAAGCTAGCTCTGATGGAAAATATGATCGCGAATGGACAGCGTGGACGTAAAACAGGTGCAGGGTTCTACCGATTTGAAGCGGGTGTGAAAGAGGTCATGGATTTGACATCGGGTCAGTATAGCCCTGTGCAAATGCTCACTATTCCTGTCGCGCTAAAGGCGGAAAAAGAAGGTATTATTCACATCTTAAATGATGAGTCTAAATATGGGGAATATGCGTGGGCGGTCATGTCAAATGTCTTGTCATATGCGGCCTCTCTTGTACCCGAAGTCGGTGAAACTGCCGTGGGTATAGATGACGCGATGAAAATGGGGTATAATTGGATCAAGGGACCGTTCGAATTAATAGACGAGATAGGGGTGGATTATCTCATAAACAGGTTAGAGGCTGAAAATCGATATGTGCCGGAATTTTTACGCCAAGCGGCCGGTTCGACATTTTATAAAGCCGATGATGTCCTACAGATTCGTGAATTTGGTGGCGCGTGGCAAAATATTAAACGTCCTGACGGGACGCTTCGGTTTAACGATAAGCGGAAAACGCTCTCACCTGTGGCGTCAAATTCGGAGGCGAGTTGCTATGATATAGACGGTGTGGCGCTGGTCGAGTTTCATTCAAAAGCCAATGCACTGGGTGCGGGATCTATGGGGATATTAGACCAAGCTCTGGATATGGCCGCCTCAGGCCGTTTTCGCGGCGTGATTGTGCATAATGATGCTCAGCACTTTTCGTGTGGGGTAAATTTAAACGCTGTGCGCGCCTTTTTTGAGAGTGAAGATTGGGACGGTTTAGATCGTTTTCTCGATCATTTCCAACACACTGTACATAAAATGGCTGTGGCCGCGTTTCCAGTTATTGCAGCGCCCGTTGGTCTGTCACTAGGCGGCGGGTTTGAAGTTGTGCTGCATGCCAAGGAAATCATATGTCATGCTAATTCCAATATGGGGCTTGTAGAAAGTGGCGTGGGCTTAATCCCCGGTGGGGGCGGATGTAAGGAAACGCTTTATCGTTGGCTTGATAAAAAAAATGGCGACATAGGCGCGGCGGCATGGGAAGCCTATATGTCCTTAGGCTTTGGCAAGACCGCCAGTTCTCCAATGCTCGCGAGAGATCTGGCTATGTTACGCGAGAACGATCGCTACGTGAATAATCGCGACCGTCTTCTATCTGAAAGTCTGGCCGCGATAGAGAGTGGCACGGGTCAGCGTGATTTTGTCAGAAACCCTATTGCGATGGCGGGTAAACCTGCATTTGATAAAATGGTGGCATGGGCGGAAGATATGCACGCAAAGGGTAAGCTATATGCACATGACGTCTTCGTTTCTACACGTATAGCGGAGATTGTAACGGGGGGCGAAATCGTGCCGGGAACATTGTGGTCGGAACAAGATCTTTATGATGCGGAACGCCGGGCGTTTTTAAAATTAGTCAAGACCCCGCAAACGCAATCACGCATTCGATCTCTTCTTGATAATGGAAAAGCAATCAGGAATTAATATGCCTTTGGAATATGAGAATTTGAAAAAGACGGGAGCAAATTATGTTCCTTTAACACCGTTATCTTTTCTGGACCGTGCGGCCGATATTTATCCCGACCGAGAGGCGGTTATTTATAATGACCGACGCTATAGTTGGCAGCAGGTCAGAGACCGCTGTCGGCGTCTTGCCGCGAGTTTGCACGCGCGCGGGATTGGTAAAAATGATACGGTTTCAGTACTGAGTTATAACACGCCAGAAATGTTTGAAGCCCATTTTGCTGTGCCTCTATCGGGAGCCGTTCTTAACACGATTAATACGCGTCTCGATGCGGATACGATCGCGTATATAATTGATCATTCCGAGAGTAAGATTTTTATTGTTGACCGAGAGCTATGGCCTGTGGTGCATGCAGCTCTAGATATTTCTACAATGCGTCCCGAAATTGTTATCGTTGAGGACCCTTCAGCACTCGTCATGCCTGAGCTGCCCGAAAGCTATACAGCCTATGAAGATCTGGTCTCAAATGGAGATTCTCTATATCGCGGCGAAGCGCTGACAGATGAATGGCAAGCGATATCGCTTAATTATACTTCAGGTACGACAGGACGGCCTAAAGGTGTGGTGTACCATCATCGCGGGTCTTATTTGATGAGTATGGGCACTGTGCCGTCATGGGGATTAGGCCCACATCCGCGTTATCTTTACACCGTACCTATGTTCCACTGTAATGGATGGGGACATGCTTGGACTATGGCCTTATTGGCAGGGGCCGTCATATGTTTGCGGGCTTTTCAACCCAAAACCGTTTTTGACTTGATCGAGAGGCATGACATTACGCATTTTGGAGGGGCGCCGATCATTTTAAATATGCTGGCGAATGCGCCGACCAAAGATCAAAAAAAGTTTTTACGTGAAGTACAGGTGATGACGGCAGGCGCCCCTCCACCGGCCAAGGTCTTGGAAGCCATGACGCAGTTCAATTTTAATGTTATGCATGTTTACGGACTGACCGAGACCTATGGACATATATTGCAGTCCGCGCCGCAAGACGATTGGTCACATAAGACCATTTCGCAACAGGCAGAATTAAAAGCCCGTCAAGGCGTCCGGTTTGCTATGACTGAAACCGTCGATGTCGTTGACGAAAACGGTCAATCTGTACCGCATGACGGACAGGCTATGGGAGAAATTGTCATTCGTGGAAATACGGTGATGAAAGGATATTTAAAAGACGCGACTGCGACTCAACAGGCATTTAAGTCAGATTGGTTTGCCTCGGGTGATTTGGGAGTGGTCTATCCCGATGGTTATATCCAGCTCAAAGATCGGGCCAAAGATATCATAATCTCTGGAGGTGAGAATATCTCTTCCGTTGAAGTCGAGGCTACCCTTTACAAGCATAATGCAGTTGGAGACGCTGCGGTCGTGGCTATGGCAGATGATAAATGGGGCGAAGTCCCCTGTGCTTTTGTGGAATTGAAACCGGGTTTGGATGCCAGTGAGGATGATTTGATGGCATTTTGCGCGCAGAATATGGCGCGGTTTAAACGTCCAAAGAAAGTTGTTTTTGGCGATTTGCCCAAGACGGCCACTGGAAAGATACAGAAAAAAGTCTTGCGTGACCGCGCGAAAAAATTAGCCGATTAAGCTAAATCTGTGCCGAAGGGTCTGTAAAGAAGGATATAATACCTAAGTTTGTGCCCAGGCTTTGCGCGTAAAAACCTCGTCTATCATTGGGCGGAAATGCCCGAGTGGCAAGGTCTCATAATCTGGATCAAAAGAGGGCTGGTCCCAGTATTCACAAAATCTGACCGCGGCGTCGAAGTGAGGGCTGTCTTTATATTTTTGACGTTCTTCCGGGTTAAGGCCGATTTTATCTGCATAATAGCGATATTGGAATATGCCGTGATGTTGCACTACCCATGCGCATTCTGCCCGCACATAGGGTTTTAGAATAGCGGCGGCGAGGCTGTCATGATTTAACGGCGCCAAATCGTCGCCAAGGTCATGCACAAGAGCGCTGACGATCCAATCTATATCTGCGCCGTCGCGTTCTGCGCGCGTTGCAGTTTGCAGACTATGTTCAAGGCGGTCTATTTGATAGCCTGAAAAACTATCGCGTAAGTTATCAAGTGCCTTGATAATACGATTGGGTAAATCCGCACAAAATTCGGATTCATATTTAGCGAGCAAAGCATAATCTGCTTTTGTGCCCGCATCCATACGCGTAAAAGAAACGGTTTTCATCTAAATCTCCCGTTTGACGGATAGGGTTCGTCCATCCCGGACTAACATCCGGTAGAGGCTAGCGGGGCCGTCATGATCTATATAACAGCCTTGCAAATGCCGGTGTCCTTCTTGCGCATCAAACGCCGTGCGCCCATGCAGTAATCTGTAATTATCCATCATTAATAACGTCCCGGGTCTGAAAGGAAACCGAATTTGAAAGGCCGTATCATTGCTTAATTCATAAAGCCTTCGCCGTCCGGCGTAAAACAAAGATAGGGTTTCCAGCTCAAGTGCCGGGACATAATCAACTCGTGAACTCAGGCGAATATGACGGATGAACCCGTGATGGTCCCGATCAATTATCGGTCCATGATGTTCTAATATCGCCGAAGGACCCTGATACCGAAAACGCACGTCAATCTGCTCAAGCCTGTCGGCTTGATCAGGGCTTTCTTCACGAAGGATTTGCGCAATTTTCATACCGTCAACAAGGGTTGATAACCCTCCGGAGACATTATTGGTCAGACAGTGTAAATATTGAATGCCGGGGACGGGGTCGCGATAAGGGTTATCCGTATGCGAAGCCAGAGCGACATCCGTATAGGCGAGATCGCTGGGGGCGGGTTTGGTTTCGACATTAAAAAGCTCTCCGAAATTTGTTTCTCGTAGATAGCCGAACCGGCGACTCAATGTTTTTAGACTATCCTTTCGGGTTGGTGTATTTTGCAAAATGCAAAACCCGTGTACAAAGTAATCTTTGAGCACAGACATTAATATAGCCGGATCGTCCAGCGTGTCCCAATCCGCTTGGGGTAGACGGGCAAGTTTTGCATCCCAGCTTTGCGGAGTGGGTAAGTCATCAGGGGACTGACGCCACCCTAATTCTGTGAATGTGCTATTAAGAGATAATTCAAAAGTTTCATTTGAATTAAACTCAACTATGAGCCTGTCATTCTGTCGGGATATCACTTTGGTGATCTTAAGATCTTCAGCTAACTCGCCATGTTCATAAAGACGTTGGTGATTTACCGGATCAAACATATCCGCACCGATAACGCGTTCGCGCAGCCAGAGTGGGTGTAGGTTTATAGCATGGTCTTGCGTGGGCGGTGCCGTTCCAATGATATCCAAGCCGCCGGTTGCCGGATTAAGCTGAATTTTATAAGAGGCCAAATCCATATGAGGAACTCCGACGTCAGGTGCAGACTTTTATGTCATCATTTTATTTACAGAGAATGGACCGGCGTGAAAGCCATAAGACTATAATATTAGAAAAAACAAATATCGGTATAACGGGGTTTGGTGTTGAAGGTGGTCGTTCCGCTGCCGTCAACTGTAGAAATTAACAGTGGGCTCTTGCAAACTGCAAATCCGAAGTGTTACCCTTTATTTACTAACTTTAGGGGGTCTTGTGAACATCGAAACGCTTGTAACCGAACGCATACCGGACATTATCTCATGGAGCATTGGCTTTGCGCCAAAACTTCTACTGGCCATCGTGATTTATATTGTGGGTCGTATGATCGTCAATAAAATTTCGGGTAAGACAGTTGAGGCGACGCAAAAGCTTCCGAATTTTGACATTACGATCGCAAAGTTTTTAGGATCTATTGTCGCCGCTGGCGGGCTTTTTGCTGTCACTATTGCGTCTTTGTCTGCAATGAATATTCCTTTGGGATTTATTGCAACGATCCTCGGCGCCATGGTTGTCGCGCTCGGCTTTGCATTACAAGAAAGTTTGGGCGATTTGGCGGCGGGCTTGATGCTGGCCTTTTTCCGTCTGTATAAGGTGGGGGACGAAGTTGAAATTAACGGCGAGCGCGGGAAAGTCGTGCAACTTGATATTTTTTCAACCACGCTGAAAACTGTTGATAATATCGAGGTCATGGTTGGTAATGGCGCGGCCTTTGGTAATAAAATCAAAAATTACAGCAGCTTTGGTGATCTTCGTCTCGATATGGATTTCGGAGTTAGCTATGATGCCAATCTGGATAAGGCCATTAAAGCGATAACGTCGGCGGCGTCAAAAGATGACCGTATCATAGACACGCCGCATGGTCCCTGGGCTAAAGTAACGGGCTTGGGCGATAGTGCGGTGAATATACAATTGCGGGTCTGGTGCAAATCCGAGGATTTGCGGGCGGTGAAAGTGGATATGTCACAGCGTGTGAAAACCGCGCTTGATAAGGCTGGAATTGAGATTCCTTATGAACATTGCATGATAATTCCGATGAAGGCGAAATAGGGTAGGGCGAAGATATGTCACAAGATACACAAGCAACCGAGGCGGTCGTCAACACAGCCTCAACCGGTTCACTTTTTGATTTACAGGCAAAATTGCCCGAAATTCAAAGCTTTTTGATTGATAAAGCGCCGGGTTATATATTGAAACTTGTAGCGGCTTTGGTCGTGTTCTGGATTGGTTCGGCCATTGCCAAACGCGTTTTCACGACACTTGCGAACCAGGCTGAAAATAATCCACGCATAGATATGACCTTGGGGCGTTTGGCGGCAAATATAGCCAAAATGGCTATTTTAATAGCTTCGGCTCTTGTCGCAGTTTCGATTCTGGGTGTTAAAGTTGCCTCTATTTTAGGTATTTTTGCAGCTATGACTTTGGCAATCGGACTTGCTTTGCAAGGGTCCATGAGTAATGTCGCTGCTGGTATTTTACTGATTATGCTGCGTCCTTATAAAGTTGGCGACTATGTAGAATTGTCAGGCCAAGAAGGTACGGTTGAAGAAATTAATGTGTTTTCAACTACGTTGCGCACAGTTGATAATGTCCAAGTGATTATTTCTAATGGCGAGGTGCGCGGCGCGACGATCAAGAATTTGACGTCTTTGGGCAAGCGGCGGGTCGATGTCGATTTTGGCATAGATTATGGTGACGACATTGATAAAGCTATCGGTATTATTAAAACTGTGGCGGCAAAAGACGATCGTTTGTTAGAAGCGCCGTGGGCGAAGGTGACGTGCTTAAATGATAGCTCTGTCGACATTCAAATGCGGGTCTGGTGTAAGCCGGAACATTATTGGGATGTCATGTTTGACTTGATGAAATCGGTCAAAGAGGCTTTTGATAAAGGCGGCATTTCCATACCCTATCCGCATGTGGTTGAAATCGAAAAATAATAGGCGCGATCCGTTTCGATTAGGTATTACCACGCATAGTCATGTGAATTATCTGAGTTCAGAGGTCTCGTAAGTTGTGCCTCTATAAGCCCCTCTTGAAACATGGCCTTCTGGTAGTATGTCTGTCTTTTGTAAAAGGTTCACCCCTTAGCCATCCGCCACTACGCTGTCGCGTCCAACATTACCCGCCGTCGGGCGGGGCTTTATCTTTCGTAACCAATAGGCATTGCGGCCTATAGTTTAAGTTTTTCAAGTTTAATCAAGTGGTGCAACCCTGTTTTGCGGGCAATATTTCGGTGAATATTGTTGCCGCCAATGGCGATAACTATTTTCAAAATCCATTGGGCCAACCTCGACCTCAAGCTCTCATAACTACCGCCTATGATGTGAGTGTAAAATTATCTCGGTGTCCGATATGTAACGCTAGACGACGTGCAATTTAACTCGGCCTGTCACTCCAATTTTATCGACCTTAATGTTCTATCGAGCTTTAATACGGATTGTGGCGCTCGCACGAAACCCGATTATTATTTTCCGTGTGTGGCATCGGCTAGGGATTTGACTAAGGCCAAAGCGGCCTCAGTCCCGTTTTCATGCAGTTCTTTCACAATTGCTGACCCCACTACAACGCCGTCTGCATCTCGTGCGACTTCTGCGGCGCGCTCTGGGCTTTTCACGCCAAAGCCTACGACAACAGGTAATCCGGAGGCTTTGCGAACTTTAGCTACTTGGTCTTTTACGGATCCGGCTTGGCTGAACGCCGCGCCGGTTATGCCCGTCATCGAGACATAATAGACAAAACCTTTGGTGCCTTCGACAACGCGGGGGAGGCGGGCTTCATCGGTCGTTGGTGTGGCAAGGCGGATGAGGGCGAGGTCATGTTCGTCAAATGCTTCGCGGAGTTCGCTATCTTCTTCGGGCGGCAGATCAACAATAATTGCGCCGTCTATGCCTGCGGCTTTGGCTTTGGCCGCGAAAACGCTATAGCCCATATGATGCACCGGATTGCAATAGCCCATAATGATAAGGGGAGTCGTGTCATTGCCTTTGCGAAATTCTGTTGCCATTTCAAGGATGGTCGTCAGTGTTGTCCCCGCCGCAAGGCTGCGCAATCCCGCCTCTTCAATGGTCGGGCCATCAGCGGCAGGATCAGTAAAGGGCATGCCCAGTTCAATAATATCCACGCCATTTTCAGGCAGCGCATTGAGCACGGCTTGAGAGTTTGCACGATCAGGATCTCCGCCCATGATGTAAGCCACAAAGGCGGTAGAGTTAGCAGCAGATAATGCCGCAAATGTTTGGTCAATTCTTTGGGTCATTTCAACTACATTCATTTCCTGATATGGATAATGCTAATATTTTGTGCTTAAACTGGGCTGTATTCTTATTTTTCATTGCTTTGTTTACTAACTCGGCATTGCCATCATACCAAGTCGCCATACCAAGCATTTTACCACACGGTTTAAGACTATCTTTGCTTGGCCTTTCATTGGTTTTTCGAAAAAAAGAGAAATGGCCAGAGGTGGAAATCTTATTCCATTCCGTTTTTTGTAGTAAATCTTCATACTGCGCAGTGTAATCTAAGGCTTCAGTTGATGTCTCATCGTTAAGAAATTTGATACAAACATGGATATCTTCTTCGTTTGTATGTGGGAACATATCAGCTGGGCATTGAGAGAGCTTTTCTGTACCTGCAATGACCTCTAGTTGCTTTGAAATTTCACTAATAAATACTCCGCTTCCAGACTTGATAGATTCTGAGTTATTACTAGTGCCGTTACAAGATATGAGAAGTGAGGCAACTAGTAATGTTATAAGTTTATAACCTAGCTTAACCATCGGTCCCCTCACTAATATGCTCGCCCAAAGCATCGGCAATCGTAAACACGTCCTTAT
>CAZSKN010000028.1:0-25868 GCA_964607445.1 uncultured Caulobacterales bacterium | reverse complement strand
GTTATGGAGCTATAAACGCCAAGACCATTCTGGAATCCATAGGGACGGAAATTTATTTGCCAGGCGTAGCGCTTGATACGGCCCGAAATCTCGAAGCCCGCATGGGCCGCCGAAAGAACGGCCTACTCATGCCTGCTAACGAAATTATCCGCATGAAACAAAATGAAGCGCTCATGCTGCAATCCAATCATTTACCCGTAAAACTGAAAACAAAACGGTTTTATGAACAAGGCCTATTGAAGCGACGAAGTTCCGTCCTTCGACAGTCCTCCCCTCTCAAAACTATCGTGCCTCCTAATTTCATCGCTATTTAGGAGCAAAACAATGAAAGATAGAACTGTATCGCAGTCGGGACATGAGGACGGCAGTTTTGCGGCCATTTCGGGTTCGGGATATAAGCCTGATCTGGCTACCTGCCGTGATTATGCTGCTATTGGCCAGCTTGAAAATTATACTGCGGCTTTTAGTCAGGGATTTCATGAAACGTCAGTGAATCTTGAGAAAGCCAGCTATAGTTATTCGATGTCATCACATGACCTCTCCATTGAGCGCGAATAGGAGGTCGATATGGATATCAAGACAGCGCAAAAGGTCGGTTACTATTTAGGATATCAGCAGGGCATTACGAAGGACTTTTATGATCCTAATCCTGATCTGGCAATCCGTTCAGCAGGCATCTTTATCAACACATATTTGGAAGCGTATGAGCAAGGGTTTCAAAAGGCGCGTTCAGATAAGCAGTTAATCTTACGGGGACGCGTTGCTAATGAGGAACATGCACTCAATGTTGAACGTGATCGATGATTTATGGATGACGCAATAATTCGAGCGCGGCCTTAGATGGGCCGCGTTGCTTTAATAATAAGATCTAAGGCCCTTTCAACATCATCACCTGTTGTCCCAAGACCCAAGCTAAATCTAACAGATTTGTTGGCTTGTATCTTTGATAGGCCGATGGCTTGCAAGACATGTGAAGGTTCAATCATTCCCGATGAGCATGCCGCCCCCGTTGAAGCTGCAAGATTAGGTTGGAGGCGAGTAAGTAAGTCAGCTCCGTCATGATCCGGAAATTGAATATTTGCGTTTCCGGGATGCCGTTCCGCGAGGACAGGGCCATTGAGCCTCGCGCCATCTATTGAAGATAAAAGGGTTTCAACAAAACTTTGTCTGAGTTCCCGAAGAGGCCGCCTCAAACCGATCAATATCGCCACCTATGACCCATCATTCGAAGGAATAAGAACTCCCGTTTTTAGCCATGGTGACAATCGCTTTTCAATTGACTGGGACAAAAATCATGTAGTGTCATATTCGGCCGCCGAGTTGGATTCCTATTTAAGCGGAGATGAGAAAAGCTGGATGATAGCCGGAACCTTGAGAGATGCAGAAGCAACTACAATTCAACAAGCTTGGACCGGGCACATGAGCAGGGTAGCTTATATGGCGCGATTACCATTTACTACTCCTGTAAGTGTCCGGATTTTATACTCGAACCCCGAAGAAACATTTCAAGAACTAGTATTGGGTGACAAAACAACATTTCAAGGCTTATGTTATCAGGGAAAAGAGGTGTTCCAAATTCCATTTAGTCGAGAAGTAAAAGCGGCTTACGTAAGCGCGCTTGATTCTATCCCAGCGGACTCAATTCATGAACGGTCGCGGCCTTTGCTCGAAAGAGCCAAAAGTTCAAATTTAATTGCTCAGTTGTTCAAGCAAGGCATCCAACTGAAAAACTTAAATTCTTCTTCGCAAAGGCTACAAGTAGAGCCAGGGAATAATCAATCACATATTGGATTTGTGGTTTTCAACGGGGACGCTAACGAGGCAGTTAAAAGTAAAAGGGCAGCGGGTCTCGTTTTCGAAATTTCAACAGTGACACCCGAAGAAGCCTAATCGTCTTTCCGTACATTGGTTAAAAATTGTAACCGTAAAATTAAACAAATCTACTTGTTTGACTGATAGCCGTATGAGTGTGGCTGCGAATATTATTATGAAACCATTAAGACCCAATTTGCTCAAAAAGCACCAAGGTACGCTGATGTCAGCATGCAAAGAAATAAAAACCAAGACGAATCTTCAATCTCGATTGTTGAAGCCCGAAAAGCTCTTGGAATGACCCATCGAAATTATTCCGATGAGCAAATCCAGGAAATTGTTGATATAATGACGGAGGCGGCAGAGTTTGCCTATGATGAATATGTTGATAGTAATCACTGTTAAAGACCGTACACAACTCGCCTAACGTCGCATTCAAATGTGTTCCAGAATTTTCCGAGTTGCCCCACCAACTCGGATTGGTCATTGCCAATATCGCGGTTAAGCCTGTAGGCGAGCGATAATTGAGGTGTTCCAGAGTCGATTTCTTCCCATGTGGGATTTTGCACAAAAATAGTACGCCATAGCTTCTCAAGCTTCTCTCTGGGTAAGCCTTTTTCAACAATCTTATCAGGGTGTTCCAGAATGGTTTTCGCAACATCAAAATAAGCCATGATTTGATCTTCTTTGACCTCATATTGCTCTTTGTGCTGGTCTGCTTTTTTTATATCCGCTTCTATAGCCTCAATCTCTTCTTCAAGCCGACGAATAACTATGGGTGAGTCGATAATTTGTAACTTTTGGATAATTAAATCTTGTCGCTTCCTAAGATCATTGACGTGCTCATTTGTTGTCTCAACTTCCACTCTCGCCATGGCGTTTTTCTCACGCCATACCTTCAATGCGGCAAGCTTTAGTACATTCAAATATGAGGGCTTCAGACGTAAGTCTTTCAACAGATACCCAACAGAGCTTTCGAACACATCTTTTGGAACGCTAAATCTTTTATGTTTCCGCTCACAATGATAGTATCCAAAACGCTTACCTGCTCTATTTTTGGAGTATGAACCCCATAGCGGTTTTCCACATTCTGGGCACATCACAACATGTCTGAGCGTAAATTCTGTTTTGCGTAGGAATCGTTGAGGCTGTTTGAGATTCCTTTCCAAACGTAGCTTCCCATCTTTCAGTTCTTGAATGAAGACTTTTCCTCGGTTGGCTCTATTAAAGAGATCAATTGATACCAATCCCGGAAATGGAGTTCTGATGGGCTCATAATGCGTCCATTTACCGACACGAACACCGCAGTAAATCGGATTGGTAACATATGTATCCATTCGTTTGATAGTAAGCGGTCTTTCCCCACCATAGCCGATAATTTGCCTGGTCTTCTGGTCACGCCGAACCGTTCGCCTCGTTTTGAACCCCATAGCATTTATTTTATCGCAAATTTGATGGTCCGAATATTGGCCATCAGCGCGAAGCTTAAAAAGTGATATCATCCATTTGGCTTCAATCTCATGCGGTAGGAGAATTGGCCGCTTTTTGCCGTCGTCAGACATTACTTTGGCATTCTTATATCCGATGTTAGCGGCTCTAACGTGATATCCGCCTTGCTCTAATCGTATGGATTGTCCGACCGTTCTTGTCAGAATATCTGTTGCTTCAGCATGAGCTTGTTCTGCCATGATGACTTCAGCCATTCGGCTTGGTGCCCTGTTAGACCAATCATAGCTGAACCCAAGATGTGCTAGCGTATTTTTGGTTTCTTGAATAACACCATATGCGTCAATGAGTTCTACGCCGAGTTCAAACAGTTGTTTACGCAGGAAGAGATAATTATCGCCTCCCGCGCGTGTGAACCTATTTATTTGATTGATGAAAACGGCATCTACATCACCTCTATTTTCATCAAGGTAAGTAAGCATATCCTCAATCACCATACGTTGATTTTTACGTCCCGAGTAATGCTCCTCAAACCAACGAATAATCACGTAGCCAGCAAGTTTTGCCGCCACTTCTATGCACTGCATCTGATTTTCGATACTGTCGCCATGTTCGTATTGTTTGTTGGAGGAGACTCGGACGTGGCCAATTCCAAATTTCATGCTGATTAGGGTTATGTATTAGGGATATTTTACCGGAATTTTGAAAACAATTCATCTGCGCTAATTCAGGATAGTCTTGCTTATTGGAAAAGCAAAAGTATCGTAGGCTCGTTTTCCCGTTATTAATGCGCTCTCAATCATTCCAATTTCTCATTAGTTTTAGTTGGAGCGCCTAAACAAGCGCAATTACTGCCGTTGTAACTTCTGTTTTTCCAAAGAACGGAAGTCATGAGCAGGCCATCACTAATCCCCCCATGTCAATTCTTTGTAACAGCCGAGGGAAGAAACGTCCTCTAACAATTGATCAAACCAAGCAAATTCAAGCCTGGTTAATCCAAAACAAACATTGGAGAGATCTTGCGCTTTTCATGGTTGGAATTGATAGCCTGTTTCGATCTGTCGATCTTCTGAAGTTAAAATATGAAGACCTGATAGATATTCACGGAAACGTCCGTTCTCATCTCGTCAGGGGGCAACAGAAGAACAAAAGCACTGTGGAGTGCTATTTGAGTGAACCCACCCGAAATGCCGTTCGGCAATGGATTGAAATATCCAATAAGACCGACGGCGACTTTCTATTTACGCATTTGCGTTCGCGAAAAGACATTCCACTCAACACACCCATCAGCCGAGAAGCTATGGGCCTCATGATCAAACGATGTGTGATCGCAATCGGGTTAGACCCGGAGCGTTATTCAACGAAGACACTAAGGTGTTCACGTGTCCGTCCAATTCTAACTGCAGCGGAAAATGATTATCAAATCCCCCGACTTCTTCTAGGCCATGCAGATATCAGAAGTACCATACATTATTGCGCGGTTGATCATGAGCAGGCCTTAGCAATCTCAAAATCAGTCCAATTTTTCGACCCATTTGAATTACCGGTTTCTAACGCGGATTCAAGCTCATGACGCGAGTTCTCTTGATTGGTAGTTTGGTTATCATGAGTGTTGGGATGGCATCATGCTCAAATGTTGATGCTTCAGAAGAAAATGCTGTAGAAAAGTCATCAATATATGCCTCAGCCAAAACTCAGGCGGATTGCTTGAATTTAAATCTAAACGGGAAAGAACAAATCGCTGAATGTATGCGTGCCGTTAGCCTAAGAAAAGCCAATGAACATCAAAAACACTTGGAAGCTAAGGAGGATGTCCTAACAGCCGTAAAGCAAGAAGGCGAAGAACTTGAGGCAACCATTAAAGTGCTCTCTGACGTGAAAGATACGATGGAGAAACCGAAGCCCAATCCTTAGGATAAAGGCAGATTAGATATTTTCCAGAGTGTCGTTATACTTAAGCGAGACACATGTCATATCTTGAGACTGGTACCGGAATCGAAGTAGCTCCAAATACGGCCCATGAGCAGGCTGAAGCCACAAAAGTCGCAACCCAGCATGCTCTCTATGAGTTGAGTGGGGAAATTATCTTTGCGGATATTCCACTTACGGCGAGAAATTATTTAGAGATCAATTGTCCAACCCAACAGTTAGAAAAAACTGCATATTACCTACGAACGACAAAAGCGGAAGAGTTTGGTGGTATGGATAACATTCCCAAAGATTACTGGCCTATGGTCTTAGACGATTGTATCCGCGCTACATCGGATATTGAAGAAATACGGGTAATCGATCAGGAAATATCAAAAGAAGAAGATAAGAATGCTGAACGCCGCCAATCTATTTCCAAAATAAAGGCAGATATCGCCGCCTATGCAAACAACCAAACCGGACGTGATCAAATTGCAGCTGCGCAAATGAGATTATCGGAACTAATTTCTGATCAGGCTTCGGGGCTATCCGATATTCATAAAACTGAATTAACAAGTTGGTTGCGAGGTATTGCAACAACTCTTGATCAAATGAGCGCAACCATCAATGATCCAGAAGAAGCAAACGTATTTGAACATCTGATTTCCTCGAGCCAGTTGCACCTAACAGGAGATACGGCCTCCATCGTATTTTCAGACCTTATGACGAAGATTGATGAGACTCCGGCCATTTCAAATCAAACAAAACAAAAGTTAGGAAGGCTTGTATGGGCCAAAACAGGCGGTCAAGTGAATTCAGCTTTAGATTCCGTGGACGCTTCTGGGAAGCCCCTAAACACAGAAACTCGAAATCCTATTCAAATCGGACACGGCGCTATTGCCTATAACAAACCCGACGGCACCCGCGCTGCTCGCGTAAAACTTCCGAATGGGCGAAATCGTGAAATCCCCTGGCGGCCAGAAGACAGTGATGACATTATCGGCCTTAAGATATCACTTGCTAAGATATGGACCCAAAATGAATGGGACGGTCAAACCGATTTTTTTGGAGAGAGTATCGACATAGAAAACCACATCCTATCTCGTACTGATCCCGCAAAGCTCAGAAAGGTACAGTTGGTCATGAATGCTCTACTAGGCGGGATGAGAGGATACGACGCCATCATCATTCAAGATCATGAAGCAAAGCAAGTCGGATGGTTTAATCAATTCACCAGTCCAAAAGGCGACGCTATGCAGGGAGATTTTGCGCAAGCGACGGCCATTGAAAATCGTACAAACCTTGGGATCCACCCTAATGGGGTAGCCTCAATGATTGACTATGAAATTCTTGCCGAAGCCGCCCGATATTCCGAAGATCAATTTGGATTGGGAGAACCAAATTATTATATGTTGCAGCAACATTTGCACGAGCTTTTCCCTAAGAAACATATTCCACTGACAGGCGATAATGCCTGATTGCACAAACCTTGCTTGAAACACCGTTCCAAATATTCTGGAATTTAGATGGAAGTTCTTGAAAACCCGACAAACGACAAAACACCTAACTTCCTTAAAGATCTAATTGCCGGGGAGCCAAACTCAATAAAGGCGAGTGTTGCTAAAGAGGCTCTTGACTATCACAATATATCTGACTTTTTTACTGATATTCTGCAGCACGGTTGCAAATCAGGGATGATCGGAAGCCTTATATATTATTCCGACACTCATTCCTTCTTCGATAAGCACTATGATTTGATCGAAGAAATACGTGATGAGGTCCAAAATAACTTAGGCGAGCCCCTTAAAGTAGATGGAGATCTAAAAAATTGTCTCGCTTGGTTCGCTTTTGAAGAAACCGCATATCAGATGGCATTAGAAATGAAGATTATATCGTAAGACAATTTGTTGTTATTCTAATCTACTCGATAACTCTCCATACCATAAATGATATCATCTTCCATGCTCGCACAGTGTATTAGCTTCTCGTACATATATTTTAGGTCTTCATTGTTAAGGCATTCAGGGTCCGCATTCTCTGGTATCCAATGTGCAATATCACCGCCCGCTTTCCCCAGAACTAGAAATCCAAATCGACCCTTTTCTTCTGTCACATTAAAAGGAGTTTTAGGTCTCATGAAAGTTCTCCAACAATCTGGTTCTGGAACTTCGCCTTTATCAATCGTTTCAGAAAGCAAGAATTTTTTTGTTATAGGGTAATTAGTTGCCCGCAATATGCGACCGTCTTTTGTGCGCACTGAGTCATACCCAAACTCTAAAACTAGAGGTTTGGTCTTTAGAAAATTTTTGGGTACATAAGAATCAATAAAGAACTTACGTCCTGGTTGATAAACTACGTCAGTTTCGAGCCTTTGTAGTATCGGCAGGCTGTCTTTATCCCCCGCACGTCTTAACTTTTTCTCGCTGAAAGAAACATCAATCTCAAGCCTGGAACAGGCAAGTGACAAAATCGCTGTAAGCGGATCAATATCAATCCAGCTTAAAGCCGGAGCTTGGAGAAATAGCTTACGCATTAAGCCAAGGGCTTTTCCTTCCCGAATTTCATCGCAAGAAATTGAAGCGGCAAGGTTTTCCCCAAGATGAAAAGCAATGCATTTTCGGAAGAAATCTACCTCTTCATCTAACATTTTCCGTCGACCGGAAATAACATTATCAAAACGATTATATGCAGTTTCATCATCAATTTCTTCTGGTTGATTTCCTACAGCCGGAATTACCGTCACTTCATATAACCGCCGGGCAATCTCATGTTGGTTACGGTCCTTACCGAAGGTGCCTGTTAGATGGAACCAAGCCACCATTGGACGCAAATTAATGCTCTTACTCTGCTTATCGGCAGCTTCAATCTGTTCGGGCGTTATTTTTATTTCTAACTCAGGAAACACTCTTTCCATTATCCCCATCACGGAGGTCTTTTCATTGTTTTGATCGTTATCCATCTTACGCTCCTCAGCTTATAAAGCTTAAACCTAAGCTGTTTGCTAAATTAAAAAAGCGACGGTATTTCGTCGCCTTTCCGATGCTATTAACAAGTGCTCTGACGGAGCAATCTTTCTCTATCTTACATCCGCTAAACTCTGGCTCAATGTCCTACCGACTTCTGCTAGAAACTTTCGTAATTCACCACCATTTGTACCGATTATATGTATCTGGCCGTCAGAAGCAATACGAGACAGAGTATCTGTATTCGCATCACTCCCGTATGCAATGGCGGTGACATCTGCAAATTCCTGAATATCAGCAATGTTCTTATCGGACACTGATGACTGCCCGTCTGAAAGGAACAGAACTTGAGGGCGCAAATATCGCCAACCATCTGGATTGGGTTGAGCTTTAAGTTCCTCAATCGTACTTATCGTTTCCAAAAGCGCACTGTCAAAGTTTGTACCTCCTTCTGCTTGTGCTAAAGGCATAGTGGCCGTGATAGCAGACTGGGCAAACATTTCGCGACACGATCCGCTGGAAAACTCGATCACGCTGATCAGAAAACCATCTTTGTTCTCCGGACTGGCGAGTTCGTGAATAAGTCCGGAACTGGCAAGATTGAGTTCATCAATTTTATTTCCGGACATTGAACCAGAATTATCACGTACCAGCAAAACATGCTGTTTGGCATTTGACGATACACCCGTTGGGATTTTAACAGGCTTACTCACTTTCAATGTGGGCAAGGCTGTTGCCGTTTGCTGCACCCCTAGCGGTGCAGTTTGAGTTTGCGGCGACCCTACCGATGCCGCAGGAGGCGATATGGGTTGCAGCGGAGCCGTTGTAAGCGGCTGGTTTTGTAAAGTCGTCATGATGATCTCCTTAGTTAATATGACACCTTCTCCTTATTCGCGTGAAAGCCTGCCTTCTATTGACAGGATTCCGTCACCTCCTGACGGAATCCTGTCTGGTGCGTATCGCTCCTATTTGTGAATTTTAAGCGGCGTGAATTTGAAAGGGCACGCCATGACATTAACTGCCTACAAAATATCGGACACGGCGCGGCAAACGGCCCGCCGTTCCGGCTTTGATATTGATAACCCAGATCAACGCTACCCCGTACAAAACCCTCAAATGGAGCAAGTGCTTGCCGAGAGGGGACGAAAGCTCGATCCGCGCGCACGTCTTTTGCTTAAAGGTAAAGACGCGATGACTCGCATCTTGGGACGGGGGCGTACATAATGATCGATCCCGACTTCATACAAAATTTCATAATCGAGCAAGCCCGCGCGCTACCCTGGAAAACCATTCACATGAGCGGAGTGTACGCCGCGACTAGCCTGTCGACCTTCTTTTCCTGGCGCATCGCCAAATACGTAAAGGACATAGCCATGACAGATAGAGCAAATGATGATGTCGAAACTACTAAAGATACTCCACCCCCCAAAAAATCTGAGGATTGCTCTGACTTTTCAGACAATGTCTTCAGATGGAATTTTAATGGCTCGACTCGTTTAGGCAAATTTCGCTCAGAAAACCAAGATACGTTTACCATATGGCAGGAATGTGAAACATCAGGCTTTCTAGCAGTATTTGACGGTGCGGGGGGAATTGTAGGCGGGCATCAAGCCGCTCTATCCGCTTCAGACATCTGCCTTGCAACTATGAAGGAAACATCAGGAGAAGGTTTGAGCGCCGGTGAGCGACTTAAGCTAGCAATTGAACGAGCCCGAAAATCTGCCAAGCTTAAAGAGCTTACTGGGCTGACAACTGCGGTCCTCGTGCATGTCAAAGATAATATACTAACCTATGCTACTCTGGGCGACGGAGCGTTAGCGGCTATCTGGCCAGACGGCATGGTTAGTCAGATATTGGTTCCCCACCATATTTTGGGTCAGCCTGACAACATTATCACAGGTTACATCGGGGGTAACTGCGATGTGCCTCCTCGCACTGGCTTAGTGACCTTGGAACCCAGCACAACATTGATGTTGATGTCAGACGGAGCCAGTGACTTATTTCCCTATCAGGACTTTGCTGAAAAACGGGAAGCTTTTGCAAATCATCTCATTAATGGAACGCAGCACGGGTTGGTTGATAATTTTCTGACCCAGATCGAGGAAGCTCGTGACCCAAAGACTGATGCCTATCTGCATGATGACAATATGACTTTGGTCTTGGCGCATCTCACTGAGCGTTCAGCGGGCACCTTAGGATTGTCTGATAACGCGGAGGATATGTCTAATGCCTAAGACTTACGATATTGACGGTATTATTCTAAATGTGATCAATCCTCATTTAGGAACTGGCGGACAAGGACGCGCCGAACAGGTTGCTCTAACCAATGACCCTAAGGTTGGATTGGTGGTCAAATATTTGCCGATAACTCAGGTCGCGCAAGATCGCACAAAATTCTTAGTGGATAAAGCGCTGCCGACGTTAAGCCCATTTCTAGCCGCACCAATAGCGGTCAATCTGGATGGTAATGACGAAATTGTCCACTTGGCTCCCTTCGCGCCCGGACATGACCTATTATCTGACGCTCGAACCTTTCCAGAAAATATGGAGCTAGCTTTTCACCTTGCCTGCTTGATGACGATTTTGGAAGAACAAGGGATTGCGCATGGTGATATAGCCCCGTCCAATATCATCATCACCAACAAAGGTGAGGTCTATCTGATCGATTTTGATAATTTTGCCAGTACACATCCAAATGCCCCGGCTCCGACAATGGGCGGTTGGGGCATGATGATGGCACCAGAGTTGAGAGGCAGTTCGGGTCATACGCCGGACATCGAGAGTGACCGCTTTGCAGCCGGGATTATCTATAATATCCTGATCATGCGTCGCCACCCAGCTGATGCGGCACGTGTGCCATCTGATATGAAAATGATCCTGACATCGGGTATTTGGCCGGAACGAACGATGTCCTGCGGGCCTGATGACGTACCGATTGAAGCATTAGGAGATAGCTTGCCAGCATTGTTTGATGCGGCTTTCTCCCTTGATCCTAATCAACGGCCCTCAGCCGATAAATGGCGGCGCGCTTTTGGGCAAGCTCTACATGACATTGTTATTCACGATTGTGGAAACGCATTTGTGATAACCTCCAGCCATAAGCACTGCCCGTGGTGTCAGGTGAGCATTGAAGGCGATGTACTCCCACGTATCAGCCAGTTAAAAGTAACTATTCCTACTTTGGGGACACGTTACGGACTTACCTTGCATGATGGGCAGCCTATTATATTGGGACGTGGCAATCTTGGCGGACAAAAGCCGAGTGTCTCTGGCCGCCACCTTGAGATTACTCCTATAGGACAGAGGGTGTTTTTACGTCACATTGGGCGCAACCCGACACGGATGCTCAAGGGTGGACAATGGCATAATCTACATGAAACTTGGGTGTCCTTGGATGATATGGCGCTTGCGCCTATTGCGTTGAAACTCGCTGATTTACACATTGATATTAGTGTCTAAGTCTTGGAGAAGGTCAGCTCACATTTTCTGACAGCAGACGAGTTTGCCCGAATGGAAACATTACTGGGCAACCTCTTGATCGGTGCTACTGACAGAGAGCAGCGTCTTATCCTCCAGATACATAAGCGGTTGAAAGATATAAAAGAGACCCAACAATCTGATAAAACGACTTTAGATTATCTTCAAAGTCTGGCGTCGTGATTTAAAGCGCGAACTTGGCAATCGTGTCCCGAAGCATGTTTAAGGGCGCACCATCACCATATATGGGCCGATTAAACTTGTGTCCCATCAATTGGCATTGAACACGGTCTACAGTACCTAGTTGGGTCAGTTGATCTTGGAACCAATGACGGAGTGAATAAAATGACTGTTTTTCCTTGTCAAAAGTATGGGTGGTTCTGAAATGCCTATTAATGATGGTTGTAGCATACATATTTTTACCTAGCCGCTTACCCCAGCCTCCTTGTTCGACAAGTTCTTTCGCAGCGTCCAGAGACACGCCTACAAGCGGAATGAGTCTCTCGGAGTGAGGCGTTTTCAGAACTCTAATGCTATTTTGCCGAACATGAACATGAGGAATTTCTTGATCTAGTTTAAAGTCCTTCAATTCAAGTCCGATCGCTTCGAGCGGTCTCATACCAGTATTGATCACCAATCTAACCAAGAGCTGGAAATCTTTATGCAGACCATCCAATTTCCCATCAGTCAGTATTTTATTTTGAATCATGTTACTGGAAATAGGAGACCGTCTTACCTTCACTTCTTTTTTTAGACGAACACGGTCAAAAGGATTTTTACCTTCAAATCCATCAATATCAAAATTGACCCGAATGAGCCGCCTAATAGAATCTAATTCTCGATTAGCCGTACAGCTTTTTAAGCCGTTTTCCTTTTTTCGCTTCATCCACCATGCCCGGAATTCCATGGCATGTGTACGTGTGATTTCATACAGAATGACTGCGCCGATAGCTTCTTCAAAATGACGAACTGATTTGAGGTACACATTCCGTTTACAACGTTTTTGATCAGGACTAAGATTCGTCCATTCGTCCTCGATATGTGCCCAAAAGCGTTCAAAAGATTGCATCAAAGATAGTTGGGGTTTTTCAACAAGGCCTATTATGGCCTTTTCTTCCCCGTTAATTGCCTTACCGGCAATCAAAAACGTAGACGGTTCAGTAATTCACTCTCCGACAAGTTGGCTGCAGATGTATGCTGAAATCCATAGGCTTGGTTGGCGGCAACTGCTCCGGCATATTGTTGACCCTTAGATTGACTAACTAACGACACGCCTCGAGATTGGGCTTCCATCCATTGCTTTTCTAAGTCATGTGAAATTTGCGCCGCTTTAAGTTTCGCTTCTGAGACGCTACTTGTATGCAGCGAAAACGTGATTACAGAACGCATCTCTACATCGTCAAACCGTTTTGGACGATTTCTATAGTAATGCCACTTTTGACCTCGTTTTTTGATATGACGGCCATGCATCGTAGTTTTCCTCTCAATATGGTGAGATCACTTTCCGGACTGTACCCGAAAACTGTACTCACTTTTGTACTCACTTGGCTAAGGGCCAAATTTCAAGAGAAACATTAAAACTAATTATTTCAACCGCTTAGAGACGGAGTGCCGTCTGCTAATTTAAGGATTGGTGCGGCCGAGAAGCCGCATATCTTCCTTTAATATCAATATATTACAATGACTTAGCGACTCGGTCAACAAAATTTGTGGGTCAAGTTGTGGGGTATTTGTAGGTCAAAATTGAAACCGCTTCAATATCGACGCTAGCTTACCGCGTAGAGCGACAGTTTCTGTGCTTACTATTTTACGGGTTTGCTAACTCGATGAGTTTATCCCAATCCATATTGGCGCGCCGTTGGAAGTAGTTTCGAATCACTCCTGGAAACAGGTTGCTAAGAGAATTATAATTTCCACTCCAAACAATATTTTTGGCGGCAACACGGATGTTATCAAAATTGGGGACAACCATTTGCATTTCCTTCTCTATAGATTGGATATTCCACTCAATCGATTTTAACCGGTCGGCTCTTTTTTTTACCAAAGATGGTCTCCATAGTCCCACTGTGGCGATTGTTGCCCAGCCCTCTTCGGTTAGTCCAATAACAGTACCATCGGCTTGAAATTGCAAATGTTCATCAGGATCAGTATCAGTCGGATTAATAAGTAATGGAATTTCATTATGATGGTTAGAGATGAGCGGTCGATTACGAATGTTTGTATCGTCCTTGACAGGAAACACATCGCTCTTCCATTTTTGATTACACGGCGGACATGCGAGTAAATAATTGTCCCAATCATAGGCCAACCACCAATAACCTGTTGTGCAACCATCAACATATTTACGTCCGGTTAGGTTAATTAGATGCTCTTTTTCTTTTCCTACATGTTGAGGATCAAGCTGTCGAATTCGTTTTTTAGGCCTGTAATGCTCTACATCTCCTGGTGCAGTTCCGATTGCAAAATCCTCGCAGTAGGCACATCGCTTATAATATGCCTCTGAAAGCTTTCCTTTGAAGCGACCCCAAACATCGTCAACATCAGGATAATTTGGCCCCTTAGTTGTAACGTCCAATTCCAAAAAATTTCGAAAAACCGATTGTACAGCAGTCCTGGCTGCAAGGGCAGCGTTTTGGAATTCAGGCGGTTCCTGTTGTCTTTCGAGTTTAATCATGGTTGTTTTTTGTGGCTTTATAAGCCTGCGCAATTATTTTTTCAAAATTGGAAGGCATATCTAAGGTGCTATCCGTGCCTGTTTCGTCGAGTTTTTCTAGAATTACAGCCTCTTCAATGGGGCTGGCCCCAAATCCAGTAACAGTACCCCCAAGTCTACGGCGTATACGGTCCAATCGTATAGAATCCTCCTCATCCAGAGCCTCGTCATCTAAAGTTTTGCGGTTTTGCAAGAGAAGTAATTGGCTATATTCAGAAATATCATCTTCGATTGTTTCATCGAGAAATGTTGTTGTCAGGCCAAATCCTGCGCTAGTAAGTATGTCGTCTGAGTCCATGCCTGGCATAACGGTTAAAGGATGGATTTCCGGCGGTCCTGAATAGATATCTTTTTTTTCATCAAATGCGCGGCGCAGAACAAATATTTCGCCGTCATACATGCCACGCAAGCAAAGAGGATCATGCGTTGTAACAATGAATTGCACCTTTGGCATCGCTTCACGCAATTTCTGCATGATCAGAATTTTCCAGCGTGGATGAAGATGGGTTTCAATTTCATCAATCAAGACAACAGCACTTGCTTGTTCCAAATTATCATAATGAACTAGCAATTCTCGCATAATATCAACAGCCAGAGCCACAACGGATTTGTAGCCGACGGATAAGTGTTTGAATTGTGTTTCTTGTCCGTCAATTTCTATGACAATTCCATCATCATTTTTTATAAATTTGCTGGTTGTGTTCAAAAGCAGAATATTTTTTAAAGCTCTGGTTACTGCGTCAAAATCTTTGTCTTGTTTTAAAAGCCAACTTTCAGGGTCAGCAATTGTAGATAGTGGATTAAACAAGCTGACGATGCGATGAGGGGCTGAAGGTTTAAATTTGGACTTCTTATCAAAATATCGACGGGCACCATAACCCAGGACGATTTTCGATGGGTCTTTTGTACCTGTAAATCTCGATGAAGATCCAGAACCCATGATATGCGCAGGATTACCAGATCCTCTCAACTCGACGACTGCGTTTAAATCCTCAGTTGCCGTCTTATCCCATTTAGATAGTTTAGGACGATATATTAGACCTTTTGGAGAGATATCATCATCGACCAGTTTGGCTAGTCTATTCGCGTGCTCAGCCCCAATGAGAGTTAAAGCGATAGCTTCCAAGATTGTACTTTTCCCAGTTGCGTTCTCGCCTAATAGCATCAAGCACGGAGCTAGTCCGGTATCTTCGTAATTGTCTGGATGGTCTCCGACGCGATGATCTTTTTTTGTCTGAGCTTTCTCTGGGATGGTGATTTCAATGTCTTTCAGGATTTTAAAGTTTTGAATATGTATATGGCCGATGTAATGATCAGCCGTTTGCATCTCATCGAGAATTCTTGAGCGAAAGACCTCGCCATGTTTTTGTCGACTGCTAAAGACTTTACTAATGTCGTCAAAAGCGCGTCCAAGACTCCAGCCTTGTTTTTTTGATTTAAAACTATCCTGAACATTATAGCTTTTTAAATCATGTAATACGGCGCTTCGCTCATCATCGCTTAGTTCGTTCAGCCTTGATAAGAACTGACTGAGATTTGTTTTATTGTCCTGTTGCACATTGAGGATCGCATTGGTCATCGCACCAGCATACTCAATATTGTCAAAACAGAATTTCTCGCTGGGATTCTCAGAGCCGGTTTCCGCTATGGGATAGAAAAAGGGATCTTCTTCCAGTGCGACGAAGAGGTTGTCGCATCGATCTCTGCGCTGTTCCACAAGTGCCGTACGATTAAGTTTTAACAAGGATATTGTATTCGCACCTTTGACGCTCCGGGCATAAACCCGCCCGTCAAACCCAAAATTGAGATGCGCCATAGGGGAATCAAAACACGGATCGATAATATGGGTGACCTCGCTGTGACGGAGATCACTTATGGATGCCCCAAGGGCGCCGCGGTCACCGTCAACAGGGAAAAAATTCCGTTTATTTTGGTTGCAAATCGGGCAACTCAGATAGAGATTTTCCCAGTCATAAGCGAGCCAGTTGTAATACTCCAATTGCGTTGATTTCATGTCATTTCCGGCGTTTTGTTTAGGCCTGAAATGCTCCGTCATCCCGTTTGAACTGACCGTAACATGAGATTCGCAATACGTGCATTTGCCGTCGAAAAGTTCGTTCACTCGAGCCTTCACTTCATCATTACTATAAAGCTCTGGGTAAAACTGCATACGGGTTTGGCGACGCATACCCTCGTCTTGATCCAGATAATCGCGCACGGCTTTTTTTGCCTCCTCCACGCGCCGACTTCTCAAAATGCCGGGTTCTTCAACAGATTGTCTATCGATAAATCTCATAATCCTGCCTTAGACTTGGTTGTCCTCCGCGTCCTCTCTTGGGTCGGAGTCATCGAGATATGTTTTTACGCTGATTTTGATCATATAATGATCAGAGATAAATCTGTCATGCCGATTTAAATCTGAGGAACGCAATACATATTGTCGGGTATATTTAAACTCATTGCGTCCTTCGGCTACAAAGGCCCGATCAAAAGGGGATTCGCCATAAGATTTACTCCAATATGTCGCGCTGTCATTATTGTTTAAATCCCGGAAACCGGCGTCCACAAAGGTTTCAATGGCAGGCTCATAGGCATTGAGACAATTCGTGTCGCCAATGATGACAATGCTTTCATCCTTCAAGGTCTCCCGGACCCCGGGTAAGTTGTGGACCAATGTCTGAGCTTCGTGTTGGCGGACGCGACGGGCCTTTGTGGGGCCGCCATAATTGGATTTCATATGAACGGGAATAACGATAATGCTTTTCTGCTCTTCTTGTTGTTTCCAAACGCCATCGGTTTTTACCCAGACATCCATCAACATGGAAAATTTCACAGCATGAGGCGCACGATCCCATAGTGGGAAACCATCTTTCTCATGCTCCACGGGGATTTTCATTTCATCGCTTTTACGAACTCTAGACGTATTCCATAGCAGGGCGACAAGCTGTGTCTTCCGATTGGCCTGGCGTTTGGGGTATAGTTTATAATCCCATTTTACCCGGAGATGCTCCTCTAACAATTCGCATATGCGATCCAATTCGCTGTTCCGCCGTTTACCGTCGTCATCCGTGGACGTCACATAAATTTCCTGCAAGGCCAATATGTCGATCCCTGCCATTTCGATATGTTCTGAAATAGCGTAGGCGGTTTGCTTTTTATCTTCGCGACTCGCGCCGGATAAATGTTCAATATTGAGACTGCCGATTTGTAAAAAACTCATTTGAATGTCCTTTGCTAAAGTTCTTTGCCTTTACCTGCGAATAGAAGGCGCTCGTTCCATTGCGGGGTTTTTTTGTTGAAATATGGATGGGTCCAACTGTCGTCGGATTTCAGATACATGGCTTTTTCATAGTCATCATCGTCCATGCGGTTGTAATGATTTCGGCTTTCATAGTGATTGAACAAACGCATAAACTCCGTCACGAAAATATCAGCGACCCGGGTATTGCCGCGAATGATGAGCATGTTTTCGTCGTTCTTGGTGGTCGAAGCTGAGCTGAAATTCGCCGATCCTGAAATCACTAACGGATCGTCTGTCAACGCGTCTATGATCATATATTTAGTGTGTAGATAATTGACATGATCATTGAGCCCGGTCAGCGTTTCAATAGAGTCGTGCTCTTGTTCCAACTCGTCTCTGTTCTTTTTGACTTCACCCCAGGCCAGAACATTATCCTTGCTCTTTTTCATCTCTGGAATCTTGTCTTTGAGTAAGCCGCCATTGCTTTCCATGAGAATATAACGAGCAAACGGGTCGCCGCTGGCGCGGTTTCCGTCTTTTTTCAAGGCGGCAATGAAAGGGTCGCTGACTGTAAAAGCTGTCGTCAGAAAGACCGAGGACTTCGCTGCTGTGATCCGATCTGCATACCAGTTCAAAATGCCCTCATCGGGCCGAGGACTGAAAATAGGGGTGACCCCTTTTTTCGGCTCACCGGAAATATTGGGTGTTCGGGATATATTACCTGCTTTTCCGTCTTTGCTTTTTGGATCACCGGATAGCATTGTCCAGAAGTCAAAATAGGCCTGGGCGACATCTTTGTCCCGGATAACATGTCCGACATTAGACTGACCGAAAATACCTCCGCCCGTAAAGTTGGTGGATCCAGTCCAGACCTGTTGAGGGACACCATCCTTGAGCAGAATAATGAACTTATTGTGGGAGATCGCCGTGTTGGTTCGCTTGATCATCATATGTTCAAGTGATTGGAAATCTTTCTGCTTCACGGACCCCATTTCCCGAACCGTGGCAAGTGCCGTTTTGGCAATGCCGTCAGGTTCTTGGGTTTTCATTCCGTATCGGTTCTTAAAGATTACATCCGGATGTGCGCCATTGCCCCAGACCGAGGTATTTACCAGTTGCTGACCTCTTTGATATTTGAGGATATACTCGCTTTTCATTTTACAGTGATGAATAATTTTCACATCCACGCCGCGATCAATGGCGTCAACAAAGGCTTGAATGACCGGTTTCCATGAAAACTCGTAAACGGATGCGCGGACGGACCAACTCTCGTCTTTGGCTTGGGACAGAAACTTCAGCATGCCTTCTTCCAGACCTCTTGACAGCCATTTATAGGCATCATTGTCCGGGACATCGCCAGGTTTTATAAAGGGTTTGGAAATGAGTTTGGGACCATTGCGGGTGAATATTTCGCCGGGATAATAGCGAAGATATTTTCCAAATCGCCGTGTATAGGCCTGGCTCCCTGCGACGCCCCGATTAAAATAGACACCATGTATGCCATCGTCCTGTCGCTCGGTTTCAATTTTGACCGAAACCGGAGACCCTTTTTTGAGATTGCCGGGCTGACCATAAACAGGGGTGACGCGAAATTCATATGCTTTTCCAGGGCCCAGCGTATAGTCGGCCCACATCATGGATTGAATAGGGGTCACAGAACTGTCATTATTTGGGAGGTTGTCAAAGTTCTTGAAATAACGAGGCCCACCTCGCAGGGCTTTAAATTTACTTGATCTTGCGCCCTTTTTTTCAATTGTGAAGCCAAGCAGACCTTTTCGCGCCTCTGATGATACATTCATCCCCAGCAGTGCCACATGCGTACCCGCATAGACCTGAACCGATATTTTACCATTTGATTTGTATCTACGCATAGTTTGCCCCTTTGATTAACCGAAGATTTCATCTGCTTCCGGACGCTTTGTGACCGGGAAATCCATTGGAAAGACTTCCAGTTTCACATGCTCGCCTTTGTGCGTGTTGATGACGAAAAATCTTTTGTCTTTGTATTTCTTTTTGCAATCGCACATGGCCTTGATGATCAAGTCGACATTTCTCGGGTCATCATCCGACATGCCGAAATTATGTTCAGGTTTTTTGCCGTATTTATTAAGACCGGCTTCGACCAGATTGCGAATAGCAATGCGTTTTAAAGGTGATGTCGGGTCGGGATCATTTTCAATGGCTTCGCGCTCAGCGGGATCCGTGACACTGTTGAGTAGCTCATTTCTCATACTATCATTGCTGACGGCATAGATGTTGAGGAATTTTGGGGGGTTGTCCAAATATTTGTGATCAACGAGGACTTTTAATCCTTTTTTGATGGTGGCTCGACTATGTCCGCGGGCCGTTACAATGCCGATGGGACGGCCTTTCGCACAGGCATATTGCAACATTTTAAAGGCAGGACCTTGCCATTCACTATCAGGCTTTTTGATGGTATTTTCGATATCTTCAACCAGATATTCTTTTTTACCTCGCTGGCCGCGATCTCTAAAATTTTTGTAGGATCCATCAAATAAAGCGTAATCTGTCCATGGATCCGTATTGCCGAGCATGCCGCGCATTTCGGCAAATTTGTGAGTGGAAACGGATTTAACATCTCCGGTTTTCAGATTTTTGATAAATACAGGCGTATCTAAAAAAAAAGCATTATCGTCCAAATCGAAAAAATAGAAGCTCTGGATTTTATTTTTGGCGCTCATAAGGTGATCTCCATTTAACTAAGCAATTCAAATTGGACAGGGACGACCCCAGGCAGACAATGGGCGATGTGTTCGACCGCGTACATGTGGTTGATTTTAGAGGTAGCGGCCTGCGCTACATAAATGGCGCGAACGTCATCCAGGCTCCGCCCCGAAATCAACAGACGGCAAAGCGCCGTCTTTATGGGGGACAGGCTGGGATTGAACGCTGCGTTTTCCAGATAGGTTCCCCCTAGTACATGACCATCGGTCAGCATCAAAGCGACACCGGCAAAAGCGCTTGTATAAGGTGCGTAACTTTTGTTCGCCCAGTTCACGGCAGTTGCCGACATCGGGTTCGACCCTGTTGAACGAGGACGGCTCAGGCCATGTGATCTCGGGGTCAGCAACCCACCTTGCACGCCCAGATTCTGAGGCCCGAAAGGGGAAGGTAAGAAATGAGACAAAGGCGTTTTCGGTTGGCCCCTGAATAGTATTTGCAAAGGTGATTTACCGTTGATTTCATATAGAAACTGGCGGCAATATCCGCAGGGAGCAGCCGATACAGCCAACATTTGGAGCGTGGATTCTCCCTCATGAAAGGCATTAATAACTGCACATTGCTCAGCATGGATGGTCTGTGAAACATCCGAATATTTTAATTCGACATTGACGCCGGCATAAATATTACCGGAGCCGCCAAGAGCGGCCGCACCCACTTTATAACCCGAGGTTTCCGGCGACGCCAGTTTTTTGACAACGTCCATGGTTTCAAGCAACAAATCTTCTGTGCTGATATTGAGCCGTTGCAATAAATATCTCCGGTCGGAATCCTCAATGACGCCATTTTTCAAGCGGCGTTTGATCATGCCCTGAGCACGTTTTGATGTCGCTGTGGGCTTCCGGCTCATACTAGTTTTGAAACAGACCGGAGGCGAAAAAATCGGCTTCGGATTTTAATCCTGGTGGACAAAAGTAATATCCCCCATCCAGCGTTTCCAAAATATTATGGTGATAAAGCGCGTCTATTCCGGCCCCCTTAACAGGGAAATCCGGATTAAGTTGCCACATATTCACCACGTGTTCGAATTGTTGCTGAATACTTTTCATAAATGCCAGAAACTGCAGGCCGTTAATGGATTTACCGTTTTCATCTAGTCCATCAAAGAATGGATAAGGACGCCTTAGGAAGCGACGTTCAAGATCATCCAGTCCAAAAAGGTCTTTGGCATTTCGGCGTGGTTGAACTTTTCGGATGTGTGAATTGAGTGGTCCGTCCGCTTCGTTTTTGCCGTCATGGTAGACTGGTGTCATGCCTTTCGGACCTTCGGTCTCCCGGGATAAGGGTTTACCAGTTTCCTTGTCTCGCCCGATCATTTTTTCCTGGGCGCTAACATCTAGTTTTTCCCATGTCGGCATGTGTTCGCGGATTTTCCGGTACACTAGGTAGGTGCCGTTGACACACCAGTCGGGCTCATTGTCTGCCTCATTAATGTAAACAAGGCTCTCAAGCTCGTCTTCACGCATACTGATATTGTCTATCCCGTCGTCAAAGCCCAAAAATTCGCGAGTGTCTTTACGTTGGAAGCCTTCTTCCACACCGTAAATATTGATGACATCTTTTGAGCCGCCATGATCTTCCCGGTATTTTAGGTTAAAATACTCGGCGAAAAAGCGAACAACAGCGACATTGATATAAGGGTGATCACTGGCGATCAGAATAATTAGATCAGATGCTGATTTACGCGTATCAAGATCAGGGGCATCCCCTGTGAATGACGGCATGTTTTTCAAATATCGAGGCTTCAAATTTCCAATGCCAAAACGATCAAATCCGTCCAATGTCGTAAAGAGTGAGGCTCCGAGGCCCAGGGTTACAGTTACGCGGTAACTGTCCGGAATGGTTTCCAGAATGCGCAAATGTTTGACGGAGGGTAGTTTGTCTATCTCGCCACGTGCAAATTCCGTCAATAATTTGAATATATTGATGAGCTCATTTTGAGTCTCCCCCAGGACGTCGGCTCGCAGAATGGAGATATGCCTTTGTTTGGAAATTCGACCGGCATAGTCTTTTTGATAGGACTCGCGGACGTCTTCCACGACCAATAAATCAAAATGTTCTGGATCTAATCGCTTATCATCAATCCTTTCTTTTATAGTTGCGATTATGGCTTCAGGATCAAATCCTTTCGGCGGCGTTTTAGGCCAGCGTGGATCGGTAATCCCGCTTTGGTGTTTGCCATTGGTAAGGCCGAAGGGAAGCGGAAGCGAGATATTCAGATTTGTCATTTTCGTCATTGTGTCAACTCCATGACGATTAAGTGTGATAGATGGGGCGACGGATGTGCTGTTTTTTGTGCTCCCCGTAGAGAACGCTGTAAAACTCGGTCCATCCTCCCATTCTCACCCGTAACAAGTTGTAATAATCGGGGTTAGCCATGGCTTGGCGGAAGGTCTCCCTATCCGCCACAGTTACGGTCATCATGTTGCTGCCTAGGCCGTTGGCGAACATGCGCAGGACATCGACCAGTTCATCCTGGGGAAAGTCTTCCGGAATATTAAAGTCAGATGGGGCACCATCGGCGAAGAGATCAAATGACGGATTATTCCAGGAGGACATGGCCTGGCTTAGCGAGCAGGTCCGTTCCAGGGTTCTAACGATTGAGTCTTCTGGCTGTGACGCATAATCCTCAGCGGACTTATCCGGGAGGTCAATATCCTGCGGGTAAGGAGACGCCGCCAGATCAGATGCTATCGGTTGCCCGGAGCGGCGACCGTCTGGCGTCGCTCCGGCAAAAAAGCCGCCCAGAACATATTGTTCGAACGTCCCGACGCCAGGCGTGATCATCATGTTGAATGGCAGTACCTCGCTGCCATATTCTTCTTTTAACCGGTTGAGACCTGATTGATGGAGTGGGTGAGCCAGTGCCTTCTTGACGGCATCAGCAAAACTTTGGGCCAGTCTCCATCCATATTGGTCAACCGAAGTATTGCCATATCCAAATTTGGGCGCATTGATACATTTTTGTCGGAAGGCTTTGGCTTCAGCGGGGCCGGGTTTAAGGCCGATGATGTCCGTCCGGTTCCCCCAATCACTGCGCAAAAAGGCTACGAGCTTTTCAAGTGAAAAATCTTTTTGCTGAAAAACGAAATGGTCGATCACATATAAGCTGTCCGCGACCGTACTGATGCCTGTCATTAGGGGAGCAAACATCTTGTATTTTGCCCCGCCGTGATAGAGATCTCGGCCCGACTCCAGGCATCCATCTATAAGCGCGGATAAAATCGGGGTTGGGCAGATTCCGCCCTTCACGCCATAAGCATTGATCAATCCCGACAATCTTTGATTAATGCCGAGCCAGATATGACTTTCAATCAAATCGTAAAATTCCTCAAAACTCTGAATGTCAGATGCTGGCTTTGTTCTAAAACTGCCTTTGGAGCCGCGCAGGTTCTGGGAGCCGGACGATCCGAAACCAGCGCCACTATTTAAGGCTTTTTCCAGAACATCGACGCCCGGAACATAAATAAAACTAAACTCTGTCTCGCCTGGGAAGTGGGTTTCATAGCAGCCATCACACGCGTAATTTCTCGCGCTTCTGAGGTCCACATTTTCACCGGAATTATGCAGAGCCGGTACGAGTTTATCATCGTTCATTAAGATCGGATGCGCACCGCCGCTAAGGAGAGCTTCTGCTGCCAACTCTAAAATGTCGTCATCCGTATTTTCGTGAACCCGCAGATCAACGGTGGGACAATTGAATGGAAATTTTCGTGCTGCGTGTAAACACATGCGCGTAACGGCATTGGTTCCGTCCTTTTCGACCTCTTCATTATCGGCGACATATCCACCGATTGTGACCTGCTGCATCCACTGGTTAATCAGGGCGCCCTGATCGAAATTACTGGGTCCGCCAGCACCGAGCAACGCACCATCTGCCGATGTAAAGTGATCCTCGACGAGCCTGTTATCCAGAACCACCTGCTCATCCAGTTTAACCCAAAAACAATCGATGATTTCCTGTGCTTGACCTTCTGAGATATTATCCTTCTCGAAAAATGGGTTCAGAATTTGATCCAGTCGACCCAGGGAGGTGAGTTCGCCGGTCCAATGAAGGGCGCTATTCATCAGGTAAATGACCTGGATTGCATCCTGAAAGGACTGACATGGTTCTGCCGGGACACGCCTTAATCGCTCGGCAGCGTCTGTCATGGTTTGGATACGCTCTTTCAGTATATCGTGTTGAGACTGACTTTCCGTTCTAGCCAATACGGCTTCAAATTCGGCCTTTCGCCGATCGCATTCATTGGCATAATTTTCCGCAAAATTGATGACGCCTTCCAACGCAATCTCGACGGAATCGTAAAATACAGATTGAACATCATCGGCTTGGCCTTTGCGCTCCCGACATTCTTCGATCATAGTGCGAACGCCTACATTCACCAGGCGCTCATAGTTTGGACAGATATGGCCAAAATTAGACCACGGGTTCATATATCCTATCTCAAACTTCAGGCGTTCATCCTCGCCGCCGTCCTGATCGGCGAGAAGGTAGTCCATGATTTCCTTGCCTTGGCCGACTGAATATGGTGGCATGTTACCCACGACCAATTCATCACCGGACACATTGAAAAATTGCCGATCACGCCCCCAATCGCTTGAAATCATATCGAGCATGATGGCCATGGAATGTGCACGGCGAATGGGAAGCGGCGCGTTTAGGACACTGGGTTTGTGGTCCCTTAAATGTCCGAAACAGCCAAATTCCGGAAAAGGGCTCTTACTGGTCCAAGACTCAAACATGTCGGTCATGAGACGACATATGCGCGGGGCCGGGCGATCACGATGAACTGGCGGAAGATTTTGTAAATGTTGCCAGTACTTGAGTATATTTACATGCAACTTCACGCCTCCGTCTCAAAAAGGTAGAACGTAAACATAATTATTATTCTGGTTCTGGCGCCCCACCTGAAATTTTTGCTAACATAATTAAGGCAGGAATACCACTTAAAAATGTTATGGCGCATTGTTGCATTATTAATAGATCAAAGCACGATCAACATTCTAACACCTTATTTTTCATTATGAACTGGCCTTAGTGGGCACTACGTCACCAAGTTACTCAATGACATCCCAAATCAGAATAATGGAGACCGTCACCAATTCGGCAATATTGGGTTGTGCGCGTTATCTTTTTCACAAGAATTTAGATGCATGAAGCCAAAAAAATTTCATCAATGAAAAGCTACTTTTGGTAATCAGTCGAAAATCCATATTCGTTCATTTAAAAAATTCGCAATTCTACCAATGAAAGGCAAAACAGTAGCATTACCTGCCAAATAAAAATACTGAACGCCGCAGTGTTTTAATTTAGACTTCGAAGTACTTAATGAATTCCAATATCATTCAATCCGCCCCGCCATTCGTTCCACAATCAAACGAATGTTGCTCGTTCTCACGCCGTATTCTTTTGCAAGGCTTGCCCAGTCCGCGAGTACTGCTCGTGCTTGGTCAATGATGTCGTCAACTAGAACTTTGCGAACTCCAGCGACCTCGCCCAAAGCACGCAGATGAGAAAGTCTCGGTGACTTACCTTCGCCCATAACCATAGTGCTTTGTTCTCCGC
>CAZSKN010000027.1:0-26618 GCA_964607445.1 uncultured Caulobacterales bacterium | reverse complement strand
CTCTCCCTACTGTTGTCTAAGCCAAGCCGTCCTAAATCATTTACATAGAGTTTGACCTAGAGGCACTTAAACGGACTACTGTTCATAGTTTCGAAAGCTGAATAAACGAGGTGGCTGAATCGCTGTTGGAGATTGAACGCACCATTGAACCCGAGGCCATAATTCCTGTCAGCTAGCTTTGCCCCCTACTCTTTTGATAATCGCACCAAAGCGCTATATCCCGCGCTAAGTTGCTATATCCCGCGCTAAGTTTTCGACCAGATAATTCGAAAGAGAAAGATCGCGGTAAGCAAATCCGCGAGGATAATAAGCCACCACCACGCATTGGGTACAGGGCCAGTATTTAAGCTCGTTAGCCCCACAATAATGCCTACCAACATCAAGGCAAAGACAACGCAGGCCAGATATTTCATCTGACGACGCAAGCCCAGCCCCAATAGAACCCACACCACACCGACAATAGCCATTTGTATGGTTTTACCGGTAAATCCACCGACAAGAAACATGGGGATATGTAACAAACCTGAAATTATCAGGAAAATTCCGGCCATCTTATAATGTGATATCATATGCTCGAACCTATGCGCTTATACAAAATCTAAGGCGTGATACAGCGGCAATTGTCTATACCTTTGTCCCGTGGCCGCAAAAATAGCATTGGCCAAAGCCGGCGCTGCGGGCGGAACGCCCGGTTCGCCCATGCCCAGCACATCATCACCATTTTCGAGACCTTTAATAAATATTTCCGGAGTTTGGTGCAAACGCATGCCTTCATAAGCGTGATAATTTGTTTGTTCGGGCGCATAATCCTCATAGGTCAATTCACAATTCATCGCATGACCGAGCCCGAAAATGATCCCGCCAAAAAACTGGGCTTCAAAATTAATAGGATCAAGAACCTTACCGACCTCGGCCGCCGCCCAGACCTTTTCAATCCTGATACCCTCTGGCGTTTGCACCACTTGAATGATTTCAGCCGTGCGCACCCCGAAGGACTTTGTGAAGGCTACGCCCCGCCCCCGATTGGCCCCCAGCTTATGTCCGTTCCAATTTGACATGCGTCCGACTTCTTCCAAGACTTTGACCGATAAAGGGTCGGCCTTTAATAATCTGATGCGTTCATACAAGGGATCTGCGCCGGCTGCGTGAATAAGTTCATCAAGGAAGCATTCATGAAAAAACCCGTTTTGTGATGCTCCAACCGAGCGCCAGGAACTGATCGGCACCATTTCGGGCGCCTGATAACCACTCACATGATAATTTGGAATTGAATAGGGTTGATCATCAGCCCCGGTTGTAAGGGTTGTATCAGGCATGGGCGGCACTGAGCCCATCAGCCTGAGAAATTGTGATCCTGCGATGGAGGAGCACACCGTATCGAGATCATACGTGTCGACTTTACCATCCTTAACAGCACCGCGACCACGCGCCAATGCCATCGGTCGTACATAGTCATGGCCGAAGTCTTCCTCGCGAGACCACGTCATTTTCACCGGACGCCCCTTCATGGCCATAGCGATTTCAACAGCTTGCAACACATATGTATCTTCTAAACGGCGTCCAAAACTTCCCCCCATAGCCAAAACATGAATATGCACATTCTCAAGTTTAAGGCCTGTAAGCTTGGCGACATGGGTCTGTATGAAACCGGGAATTTGCGTGCCGGTCCATATATCCGCCCGTGTATCGGTTACACGCGCCACAGCATTCATGGGTTCGAGCGGCGCATGCGCTAGATATGGCACGCGGTATTCGGCTTTAATAACATCGGCCTGCGCCAAAGCTGCCTTTACATTGCCATCTTTCTTGCGGTTTAGAGCAATCTTGTCCGCAGCATGCGTCTCTTCAAGCACGGCCCACATTTCGGCCGTGGAGGCAGGATATGGCCCCTCACCCCATTCAATTTCAACCGTATTCGCGGCCTGAATGGCGCGCCATGTATTATCCGCAACCACAGCAATACCGCTGGCGATCGGGATGATTTTCTTTACCCCGCGCATTGTTTTGGCATCTGTCGCGTCATAGGACTTTACAGAACCGCCAAGGCCCGGATTGGCCCGCACAGTCGCATAGACCATATCGTCCATCTCTAAATCAATTCCGTAAACATGCGTCCCCGTAGATTTAGCAACGATATCCGTGCGTTGAATGTTTTTACCCAGATATTTCCACTGTGACGGATCGCGTAAACTCACATCTTTAACCGGTTTAATTTTTGCGGCTTCAACGCTCAAAGCACTATAGCTAACTTTTTGACCGTCCGGCAAAATGACATGACCGTTTTGGGTTGTAAGATCGGATATTTTCACATCGTATAAATTGGCGGCTGCCGCCTTGAGCGTTTCTCTGGCAACGGCTCCGGCATAGCGCATGCGAACAAACATATCCGGCACGGTAGACGACCCGCCAGTCATTTGCATTGGCATTAGCTTTCCGATGATATGTCCCATTCCGGGGGCCGCTTCATTCATGAGCGCATAATTGGTATAAGCTTTGGCAGGCGTACCCACAGAGCTATTAACGGTCATCGGATCCACATCCAATTCTTCCGCCAGAAGATAGGTCTGAAGCGAATACGCGCCCTGCCCTTTATCTGCGCGCGGCGTAATGAGCGTGACACCTGACGCGTCAATTTTAACAAAGGGTGTAAGGGCTGCCTCTCCGTCTTTGAGATCTTTTTCCAACGGATTGGCAAACGGTTTTTTATAACTATATACGCCAAAGGCGACACCGCCTGTAACGACTGACGAGCCGATTAAAAATGTGCGACGTGCAAGTGTTCCCAATTTACCCATTACGCGCCCTCCAAGGCCTTGGCCGCGCTCTTAACAGCGGCCCGAATACGTGGGTAAGTGCCACAACGACACAAATTTCCGGACATGGCGGCGTCAATAGCAGCGTCATCAGGCGACGGGTTTTCATTCAATAGGCTGGCAGCCTGCATAATTTGTCCGGATTGACAATATCCGCATTGGGCTACTTGGTGTTCAATCCAGGCTTTCTGAACCGCATTTAAAGCCTCGGGTGTACCCAGACCTTCAATAGTTGTAACCTCGCCTTCCACATTTCCGAGCGGCATTTGACATGAGCGGATAGCGACGCCGTCAATATGGACTGTACAGGCGCCGCATTGTGCAACACCGCAGCCATATTTCGGGCCATGAATTTTTAACACATCGCGTAAAACCCATAAGAGCGGCATATCGTCTTCGATATCAACATCGTAGTCCACGCTATTAACGGTGAGTTTGGTCATAATGTCCTCGAATAAAATTCTGTTTTAACAAAGATAGTGACATAGGTCTGGGTTATGCGCAATCGGCGAAATATAATCTTTTACCTCCCCCACCTTATAATATATCTCCTTATAATTATATATATTGTACCTAGCATTACATTTATTTTACCCTCCGATAGCTTATTTTATGAAACAATTTGGCCCCGATGAACTGTTAGACTGTTATCGCCGTGGTGTTTTCCCAATGGCCGATAGCCGTGATGACCCCCGTATTTATTTATTCGATCCCGATGCGCGGGGTATTCTGCCTCTAGACGGGCTTCATATATCGCGCTCTCTTAAAAAATTTATGAAATCCATGCACTTTACGGTAAGTTTCAATCGCAGCTTTCGAGAGGTAATAGCCTATTGCGCACAAGAAACCGTCACGCGTGAAAATACATGGATTAATGACGGGATTGAGTATTTATACGGAAAATTACACGATGCCGGACATGCACATTCGGTTGAGGTTTGGGACAATGAGACGCTTGTAGGGGGGCTTTACGGCGTCTCCATCGGGGGGGCTTTTTTCGGAGAAAGCATGTTTTCGCGACGCACAAATGCGTCCAAAATCGCCCTCGTTAAACTTGTAGAGCATTTAAACGGGCAAGGTTTTGTTTTATTAGATACCCAATTCATTACCGATCACTTGCGGAGTATGGGCGGAGTCGAAATTACGCGCGATGCGTATCAGGCAAAACTTAAAATCGCCTTGCAACATGAAGCCCGTTTTTAATGACAATACAGATTTTAACTTATCGCCGCAACTCATTGGAATCACGAGTAAAAATTTCAAGCTTTGGTACATTGCAATCCAAAACCCATATATCATATACGGCATGATCAAGCGCGGAAATCGCGGGTTTTGAGGCTAACATCCATCCCGAAAATAGTTTTTCGGCTTCCACATTACGTCCCTGTCCATTTGTGCGATTGTCAAATATTTGTAAAAACGCATAAGTTTCAGGGATCTCTTCAGGAGGTTTTTTTTCGCAATGTTTTACATCCACGCGTAAAGACCCGTAATTTAACGCATCACCAATAGCTACGGTGAAATCTTGTGTTGTTGCTGTCACTTTATCCAAGGCGCGCAATTTAACCGATGTGCCGATCAGATTATCAGCCGCCGCCGTAAGCGCGAACACGGGGGCACAGGCCAGAATTAAACCCATGCGAAACTTATGCCGCAATCCGGAGTTAAGCATCCGGAGACCAAGCTTCATAATCACCTGAGACTTTATCCCGAATGCCGCCGCGGTCCAAACTGCCTTTGGGTTTATAGGCATAGATCGTGCCTGTCAGATTGGGATGATGTTCTTTTTCCCAAGCTTGACGTTTAAGCGGGGTCTGGGAGGGAGGATCAGGGTAAATATGGTGTAGCCAACCATGCCATTCAGGCGGAATCCGCGACGCATCAGCATAACCTGTATATGTGACCCAGCGGCGTTTACGACCATCATAACCCTCGCCACGCTGTTCGTAATAGGTATTGCCAAATTCGTCTGTCGCGATCTTGTTACCTTTACGCACCGCCAGTAGCGTGCCTACTGTAGCGCCGTTCCACCATGTAAATATACGTTTTAAAAAATCCATCATATCACCTATGCGTAAGTTTTGTCCTTATGACGCGACTCTGCGCTTGGGTAAAGGTGCTATATGGCGGTTTTAGGGCTTGATATGTAATTCTCTTGCTGACACATATCAAAGCCATTTATTGCTATTTGATTTATGGGGCGCGTGTTTAAATCAGTATTGATATATACAACAAAATGCTTATGACCTTGATATGCCTGATATAGACTTAGCCGCCGTCCCCCCCTTTCCTGACACGACAATCTCCGATTGGTCGAGCTTGGCCGAAAGTTTTCTTAAAGGAGCGGCCTTTGATACACTTGTGCATCGCACGGAAGACGGGATCATTAAGGGGCCGTTATCCACACGGGCCGATATTTCAACGGATATAGCCCCTTATTTTCGCAAGGATATACCTTTACTCGATCAACGGGATTGGCACATTTCGGCTCCTGTAAGTGATCCCGACATTTCCTTTGCCAATAGGCAATTGCTTGAAGATTTAAATGGCGGGGCCAGTGCCGCCCGAATAACTTGTGGTGTAGACGGCGTAGCTATTCGGCATAAAAATGACCTTAAACGCCTTCTTGATCAGGTGTTTACAGATCTCATCCCTATATATCTCGCACCGCATGAAAACGGCTTTGTCTTCAAGCTGTTTGAGAATTATGAAAAATCACATCTAAATTTAGGGCTTTCACCGCGCACCGCAGATCTTGAGACATATACGCGCGAGTGTCCCGAAAATTGGAAGCTTGTGACTTTGGATGCGGCACAAATATATGACCGCGGCGGCACGGATGTTCAAGAACTGGCTTATTTAGCCGCCAGCGCGGCATATACCTTTCGTCAATTAGGGCCAGAGCCGGCGTCCCGTCACATAAGCGCAGAACTGGCAACCCATCAAGACGGGCACGTTAGCATAGCGAAATTACGCGCCGCGCGGCGTATATATGCCCGAATTGCACAAAGCTTTGGCATAGAAAACCAAAGCTTATCCCTGCACGCCATCACGGCCAAACGTATGATGCAAAAGATTGATCCTTGGACAAATATGCTACGTGTCATGAGCGCCGGATTCGGGGCCGTTATCGGTGGTGCCGATTTTATCACAACACGGCCCTTTACACAGGCTTTGGGTCACGCCACGCCTTTTGGCTATCGTATCGCCCGGAATATGCAATTATTGATGATGGAAGAAAGCCGTCTGGGGCAGGTCAAAGACGCGGCATTTGGCAGCTATCATCACGAACGGCTGACAGACGCCTTAGCACAAAAGGCATGGGCAGAATTCCAGCAGATCGAAGGTGAAGGCGGGTTTGAAAACCTTGCCCCATTTAATGCACGGATAGATCAGGCTATTGCCGCACGGCAAGATCAAGATCATCCTATATTAGGTGTGAATTTACACCCGACAGATAATGGCCGCGTTGCTAAAATACGGACCGCTGTTACGGGGGACGTAAAATGACACCTGATTTCACTAAAATCGATCTTGGCAAACCCGCCACCTTGCCTCGCAATGGCCAAACATGGATGTCACCTGAAGCTATCGAGATTAAACCCGCCTATGGCCCGGCAGATATGCGCGGACTTACGGGGTTAAACACCCTGCCCGGATTGGCGCCTTTTATTCGTGGCCCCTACCCCACAATGTATACACAACGCCCTTGGACAATTCGTCAATATGCGGGATTTTCGACAGCCGAAGACAGCAATAAATTTTATCGTCGTAATCTGGCGGCAGGTCAAAAAGGGCTTTCGGTTGCCTTTGATTTAGCAACGCACCGCGGATATGACAGTGATCACCCCCGCGTTCCCGGAGATGTTGGTATGGCTGGGGTCGCCATTGACAGCCTCTATGACATGCGGGTTTTATTCGATCAAATACCCTTGGATAAAATGTCCGTCTCCATGACGATGAACGGGGCCGTTTTACCAGTTCTCGCACTGTATATTGCCGCAGCACGCGAGCAAGGCGTAGAGCCCGCCTTATTATCGGGAACGATCCAGAACGATATCCTCAAAGAATTTATGGTGCGCAATACCTATATTTACCCCCCGCAATCCAGCATGCGGATTATCAGCGATATTTTCGCTTATACCTCGGCACATATGCCGAAGTTTAATTCGATTTCTATCTCCGGCTATCACATGCAGGAAGCTGGCGCATCTGCCGATATTGAACTCGGTTATACATTGGCGGACGGTCTGGAATATGTACGCACCGGAATCGCCGCCGGTATGGATATAGACAGATTTGCGCCGAGGCTGAGTTTCTTCTGGGCTATCGGCATGAACTATTTCATGGAAGTTGCGAAGTTACGTGCGGCGCGCCTTTTATGGGCGCAACTGCTGACGCCGTTCGAGCCTAAGAACCCGAAATCGACCATGTTGCGAACACATTGCCAGACTTCGGGGTGGTCACTGACCGCGCAGGATGTATTTAATAATGTCGGCCGCACCCATATAGAAGCCATGGCCGCCGTTGACGGACACACTCAAAGCCTTCACACGAACTCACTAGACGAAGCCATTGCTTTACCTACAGATTTTTCCGCAAGGATAGCGCGCAATACGCAAGTATTCTTGCAAACTGAAGGCGCGCATCATCACCAAATTGATCCTTGGGGGGGAAGTTTTTATGTCGAAAAATTGACCCATGATTTAGCCGCACGTGCACGCGCACATATCAAGGAGATTGAATCCTTGGGCGGTATGGCCGCCGCAATTGAAGCGGGTATTCCAAAATTGCGTATCGAAGAAAGTGCGGCGCGAACACAGGCCCGCATAGATAGCGGCGCACAAACCGTTGTCGGCGTTAATGATTACCTTAGCGATGAAAAAGATGATATTCCAATTTTAAAGGTTGATAATGACAGCGTTCGCCAAGGTCAAATCGCGCGTTTAAATCAATTAAAAGCAGATCGTGACACCGAGGAAACCATGGCTGCACTCGATGCCCTGACGCGGGCCGCAGATACGGGAGACGGTAATCTGTTGGAACTCGCAGTCGATGCGGCGCAGAAAAAAGCAACAGTTGGCGAGATTTCTTCGGCTCTTGAAAAAGTTTACGGACGGTTTAAAGCCCAACCCACAGGCGTATCCGGCGTTTATTCATCTGCATTTGACCCTCGAAATCCAAGCTATTCCGAAGCGGTCGACAGGATCAATGCTTTCGTCGAACTCGAAGGTCGAAAGCCTAAAATCTTGATCGCAAAAATGGGGCAAGACGGACATGATCGCGGCCAGAAAGTTGTCGCCACAGCCTTTAAAGATATTGGCTTTGATGTGGTGATCGGCCCCTTATTCCAAACGCCTCAAGAAAGCGCAGATGCGGGGATTACAGCCGACGTAGACGTCATCGCGGCCTCAAGCCTAGCGGCTGGACATCTGTCTCTTATACCCGAACTCCAGCGAGCGCTCAAAGACAGAAACCGTGAAGATATTATGATTATCGTCGGCGGCGTTATCCCGCCTGAAGACGTTGAAACCTTAAAGGAAATGGGCGCAAAAGCCGTGTTTCCGCCGGGTACAAATATCCCTGAATGCGTTATTGAAGTCTTGGATGTAGTCAATATGCGCCTGTCCCAAGGGGCCTAAACGCGCGTGTGTCCGGATGTTGGCTGACTTTTCAGCATATTTGAGAGAACAGGCCGGATTAGACTTTTAAAAGGTCTACCCATATATTCTGATTTGAGGGCCGTCAGAGAGTGAAATGCGTCTATTTTATATATTGGCTTTCACTATATGGTTCTGGGCTGGCAACAGTGCGACAAAGATAGATACCCATGCAAGAAAAGGATTGGACGTGGCGAAAGAATTGATTGTTCTTGCGGCACCCGCCCGACGGCGATAAATATTATGCCAAGGTTATTGATGATGTTTTCGATTTCCACATCGCATATGCCAGAAACATTCTTAAACATAATGCAACACTAAGCTTTGCTGTTAGATATCCAAGAGACCTTAAATCAATACTCCCAGTGTCGGTATACACGGATCAATAGTGCACAGGTGGCCGGTAACTGTCTCTAAATGCTGCAAAATTTTTAACATATCCACGCCTCCGTTGAGGCGTTTATTGTAATCTTGTTCTCTGATCACTGGACAGTTTGCCCACGTTAACAAGCGATCAGGGACAGCATGTGTAGGCACTACCCTTGTGTAACGTCGAGGGCACCCTGCCGTACGTCTGTAGATCGGTTAGAACCATGCCTGTCCGGACCTGCGCAAAACCATGCTGCTGCGGAGTTCGCCTTCGTGAAAAACAATGTCTCTCATAACGGTCTCCGTCACGCGGGCCGGCTTCGCAGACTGTCCTTTAACATATGGCTTTCGCTATATCATGCGAGAGCGCCTATGCGCGTGTCATATCAGGTGAGCGCGTATAGACTAAAAAAATGCCTGATGGCCGGTTTGGGCGCGGCCTAAAATGAGCGCATGTATATCATGCGTGCCTTCATATGTATTCACGGTTTCAAGGTTCATAGCATGACGCATAACATGATACTCTTCACTAATCCCATTGCCCCCGTGAATGTCACGGGCGTCTCGGGCAATCGCGAGCGCTTTACCGCAATTATTACGTTTCATCAAAGAGATAGACTCCGGCGCATAGGCTCCATCATCAAGCGCACGTCCCAGGGCCAATGCCCCCTGCAACCCCAAAGAAATTTCGGTTTGCATATCGGCTAGCTTTTTTTGCACAAGTTGCGTCGCCGCAATAGGTTTGCCAAAGACAATGCGTGCCATGGCATAATCCCGAGCCGCATGCCAACAAAACTCGGCGGCCCCCATGGCGCCCCAACTGATCCCGTAACGTGCCTTGTTCAAACAGCTAAACGGGCCGCGCAAGCCCTTTACATGAGGTAGAATATTGTCTTCAGATATAAAACAATCCTCAAACACCAATTCGCCTGTGATGGACGCCCGTAATGATAATTTACCTTTGATCTCCGGTGTTGAAAACCCTTTCATACCGCGCTCGACAATAAAGCCCCGGATAACTCCGTCTAATTTCGCCCAGACTACAGCCACATCTGCCACAGGAGAATTGGTAATCCACATTTTAGAGCCGTTCAGGAGATATCCCCCAGAAACCGACGTCGCTATGGTACGCATTGCACCGGGGTCAGAGCCTCCATCTGTCTCTGTAAGACCAAAACAACCGATGTGTTCGCCACTGGCCAGTTTCGGGAGATATTTTTTCTTTTGCTCATCGCTACCGAAGGCCTCAATAGGATACATCACAAGTGACGACTGCACAGACATCATGGATCTATATCCGCTATCCACGCGCTCGATTTCACGCGCGACAAGTCCATAAACTACATGGCTGGCCCCAATCCCGCCATAAGCTTCATCAACCATGGAGCCAAGCAATCCCAAGTTGCCCATTTCCAAGAAAATATCTCTATCAAATCTTTCTTCGCGATTGGCTGAAATGACGCGCGGCGTTAATTTATCCATGGCGTATTTACGCGCCATATCCCGTATCATGCCCTCGTCTTCGTTAAGCTGGCGCTCAAGGAAAAGGGGGTCATCCCATTTATGTAAAACCGGTGTGTCTGAAGATGTGGCCATAACCGTGTCCTTCTCTATTGCGGGCTTATACGCACAAAGCCCGTTGTTCTTCTATGCCCATTGATAAAATAATGGGGTTTTTTGTTTGCCGTGTCTGAAAGGTTTTCTTTGATATGATATTTTGCCAGCTTTGCGAAATTAATGTCTGGGCAACAGGGGCGCCCATTGTTGTGCCAGGCCCTAAAACGATAAAGACGTCGGGAGCAAATTCTTTTGCACTGACCTCTATCGCTTTTGAAAAATTATAGGTTTCATCGATTTGTCGCCCTAATGTGTAGTCATAAAGGGCTTGAATATGTGTAGACTGCGGGCTCCAGATGTTACCAAAGCCATCAATCAATGGTAACTTAGGGGACGAAAACAGGGTTGGTTTTAGAGAATTTTGAGCATGATTTACGCAATGGGATAATAAGGGCGTATGAAATGCCGAATGCCCTTTAATTTGGAAAGGAAAATGGCCCGCATTCGGAAGTTTAGACATGGCCTGCTTTATATCGGATTCCGTCCCCCCGATTACGGCCATGCCGCCTAGATATATGGACATGGAAAGATCGGGATGTGTCTCTAATACCGTGTCGAGGATTTTGACTTTATCAGGGTTTATGCGCCAGTCATCATCCACAAGCCCGTATACAAGCTGTCCACCGACACCATGTTCCGTCATAATTCCGCCCATTGTATTAACAAGACGGGCGCCGTTTTCAAACGTAAGGGCACCGCCAATGCTTAAAGTTAAATACCACCCCATAGAATTTCCGGTTACACCAACAACATCATATAGGTCTTTGTTTATACTCATATAATCGGCTACAGCGCAGGCATATATCAAGAGCGAGGCATTGTCACCTCGCCCCTGATTGCGCGCCAAAAAGCGTTCAGCCTTATCCAGTGTTGTAATCGGTATTTGTTGGTTCTGCTTACGAACGTCATCTATCATAGCTAGAAAGTCGAGCTTATCACCGTGATACCGTTTTAGATATCCAAGCTCTGGGGCGTTATAGGTTCCACGTCCGGGGCAAACAATTATAGCCGTTTTGCGGGTCATAACATGGCCTCGACACGACGCTGAATATCTTCAACAGACGGTAAAACCGTATAGGCAGCCTTGCCTAGGGGAATAAAGCTATCATGGCCGGTAATCCTCTCGATAGCTTGTGTTACTTTAGCCTCTAGTAACTGGGCCATAAGGGTTTCAGAGAGACTTCCGGTGGCTCTGCATTCATCGACAATCAAAATCTTGTCACACGGTTTGATAGCTTTCAAAATTTCATTTAACGGCAAAGGATGCAACCATCGCATATCTATAATACGGATATTGTCATAACGATCGAGCGCTTGTCTGGAGAGAAAATATCCATTGCCATATGTCAGCACACATATATCTGTGCCCTGCCCATATTGAGAAATTTCTCCAAATTTCACAACGGCATCCATATTGGGGGGCTTATAATTACCAGTCCATGCCTTATCTCCTGAATGCAGGTCTGATGTGGCGTAAAGCGCGATAGGTTCAAGGAAAATGACAATACGCTTGTCTTCATGCGCCAATCGTACGCATTCGCGTAAAATGGCCCCGGCATCCTCAGGGTGAGACGGGCAGGCAATAATAATTCCGGGAATATCGGTCAGTACAGCAATAGAATTGTCATTATGAAAATGTCCGCCAAATCCGCGTTGATAGGCCAGACCCGCAATGCGTATCACCATGGGATTAGAAAATTGTCCTCTCGAGAAAAAAGACAGCGTTGCTGCCTCCCCGCGTATTTGATCCTCGGCATTATGCAGATATGCCAGAAACTGGATTTCAGGAATGGGTAAATATCCCGTTTGCGCTGCGCCTATTGCTATGCCCAATATGGTTTGCTCATCCAGCAAAGTATCTTGCACCCGGGACGGACCAAATTGTTTAAGAAGATCCATTGTAACCCCGTACACACCGCCTTTACGTGCAACATCTTCTCCAAATACAAGTGTATTTTCATGCCGCACCATTATTTCAGTTAGGGTCTTATTTATCATTTTATTTAGCGTCAGAGCGCGCCCGTCATTTATACAGCCCGCAGCCCTTAAGGCCGCATCCGTGGGAATGGGCGGCATAACTGATAAATGCGAGCTCGTAATCGGAGCCATAACCGCTTCCGCAGTTGGTAATTTGGGACGCGTAAAGGCAGATTGAGAAACACGGTCTACGCGCTGGCGCATAGTTTCGTAAGCAGACATTATATCTTGATGGGCCATGATTTGATTCTGAACCAGATAGGCGGCGGTTTTTATAAGAGGATCATGACGTTCTATGGTTTCAATATGCGCGCGGGAACTATATTTACTTTCGATATCCGCCCCAGCGTGCCCCATAAGGCGTACCGTTTTAAAATGCAGAAAAACAGGTTTTCGTCGAGACCGCGTATAAGCGAGTGCTGATTGACATGCTTTTAAGGCCTCAACAATATCCGTGCCGTCACACTCTATATAATGCAGGCCAGGACGATTTTTATAATTCGCTTCTATCCAGCCTTTGGGGGTCCTTACAGAAATGCCGATATTATTATCTTCACAAATAAACACCACAGGCATTGGCGAACCTTGATAGGCAGCCCAAGCAGCCGAATTCATAGCGCCTTGCGCGGTTGAATGATTAGACGACGCATCGCCAAAGGAACATAAAATGACAGAGTCACGAGGTAAATTTGAGTGCCCCAAGCATAAGGCATGTGCAGCGCCAACGGCCTTGGGCAAATGCGACGCAATGGTACTGGTTTGCGGGGGCGTCATAATATCTACTCCGCCCAGCACTTTATGGCGTCCCCCGGAAACCGGATCTTCCGCACTTGCCGTAAATGAAAGACACATATCCCATAAAGGCGTTGAACCCGTAACAGCCTTACGTCTTTGAATGCAAAATGCGGCATCGCGATAATGTAAAAAGGCCATATCTGAATTACGAGATGCCAATGCCAAAGCGGCGAGACCTTCATGTCCTGAACTTCCAATCGTGTAAAAGGTTTGCCCTTTGGTGCGGCGTGCCATTAAGTCCAGATGCCGGCTCATCATTTGAGTGTCAAATACATCCGCTAGCTGTTGGGGTGTCAGATTTAAATTGGAGGTCATGACGGGTAAATCTGATGTTTCCAATCGATTTACGAAAGCAGTGTCTATGGCAATGGCACGGTCAAACATAAAGTCAAAAAAGCCTAACTATGCGCGCGCACTAGGGTGTGATCAGGTTTTATTTGTGACGATGTATTTTTCCGCCATACTCTAACCTCTGCTCCGAGCGTGCATTGTAATGGGTTTAGCAACTGCGGACGTATAAAAATATCGTCATCCGTTATCACCGCTTGCGTGACAACAGCTCGGAAGGTTTTAATATTCCCTGTGCAAATGAGACACGTCTGTCCTGTCGAGACATTTGGTGATACGCAAACAGGACGGGATTTTGTGTTCATAAGCGTACGGATGGTATCGCGGTAAACAGACATAATCGGCCCGGCGTCAAATAAATCTATTGTTCCTGAAAAAATGAATCCCTCATCCTGCAATAATCGCATGGCACCAATCCCTGTGGGGTGGGGTTGACCGATTGACGCGCGAACATCTTTTGGAAAGGCACGCGTTTGAAGTTTACCAATGGGAACTATATCTCCTAATGCGTCTGGATTGCGGTCATAATATTCCCTGTCGGCTTCGAGAAACGACTTATCAAGTTTATATTCAAATAGGTGATCATAGAGCGGGCTGCCCTCTGGCCCGCATATCCCGCGTAGCTCTGCAATCACCGTATCGCTAAACCGCCACGGCTCTGACCCGATCAATAAATACCGCATTTTAGCTAAGTACCGTCCGAGACCATCCCGCCGGTAATCAGGATGTAAAAATAAAGATCCAACTTCGGTAGCGCCGGTATAACGTGACGAGGCGATAAGATATTCATCTGCACCGTCGCCTTTTAGGTCAAAGTTTATAAAAGGCGTATCCTTTCCGATTTGGGTTTTAACAGCGGCACAACCGATAAGCTGGTTTGTTGTGTCTTTGAACATGCCCAAGAGATATTTGTGGGGGGTTTCAACATCCAATATCCCGCTAAAACTATGTTGCGAATGTTCTATATAATTCTTTAAAAAATCCAATCGGGGTTGAAGGCTGGACAGTCCCCCGCTTGAGAGACGTATGAGATCAAGCAAAGCATCGGCATCATCTAAAACGATAGGACGAATCACATATGTATTTTTGATTTCGGACATAATTCTAGATGGCTACGTTTTCCTTTGCATTTAAATTTACCGATAGTTTGATCTCTATATTGGATTTAATGAGTCGGTTTATAAATAATGAAAACTTTTTTATGTCTTTAGTAGGGCTAAATTGGTATATTTAATGTGTATTTTTATGCAATTTAATGTAACGTATAGGCAATGCGCCTCACAGATAAAGATCATGAGCTCATTGGGGTTCTACGGGATAATGCCCGCGCCAGCACAACAGAATTGGCAAAGCGCTTAGGCTTATCACGATCTACGGTTCAAAAAAGACTAGAACGGCTGGAAACCCAAGGTGTAATTGACGGATATACGGTCAGATTATCCACCCAGTATTTAGATCAGGAAATCAAAGCCCATGTTTCAATCACGGTGAGCCCTCGCATGACCTCAGATATTATTCAAACCATGCGGGAAATACACGCGGTTCGCGCCATTTATTCCGTATCAGGGCCTTATGATTTAGTCGTTGAAATCGGCGCTTTAACCGTAACCGCCCTCGACAAGGTTATTGACGAGTTAATCGCAATAGAGGGTGTGGAACGCACGGTTTCTTCCGTTATTTTATCTACACGGTTAAAACGTTCATTATAACACTACAGTTGATACAATATATAGCATAGAAGTCGATACACTTAAGACTTTAACATGTTAAAAATACACGATATATACAGTAATTGTATAACGCTTAGGTGTAGGGGCCCTTTCAAGAGGGTGTTTAGATATGTTAAAATTTTATGATAGCGAGACGGCACCAAGCCCACGTAGGGCCCGAATTTTCTTAGCAGAAAAACAAATCCCACATAGAAAAATCCAAATTGATTTACGTAAGGGTGAACAGTTTAGCGCTGAATTTATTGAGATAAATCCACGCTGCACAGTCCCAGCCCTTGTTACAGAAGACGGCGTTGCCATTTGCGAAAATGTTGCGATAGCCAATTATATAGAAGATTTATTTCCAGAGCCGAATTTAATGGGAAAAACCCCTTTGGAACGGGCGCTTGTGTTGCAATGGAATTCATGGTGTGAATTTGAAGGTTTAACGGCTGTCGCTGAAGTTCTGCGCAATTCATCCAAAGGCATGAAAGACCGCGCCCTAACCGGGCCGCGTAATATCGAACAGGTCCCCATGCTGGCAGAACGGGGACGAAAACGTCTTGGGTATTTTTTTGAAGATTTGAATTCTCAATTAGAAAAGACACCTTATATTGCAGGTGAACATTTTTCTTTCGCTGACATAACTGCTTTTATTATCATAGACTTCGCGAAATGGGTTAAACTTAAACCTGACGAAAGTTTTACAACATTACATGACTGGTACGCAGGTCTCTCTAGCCGCCCGAGTTTCCAAACTTGATATGAAGTTCCTTATTTTTTATGGCTCTGAGATATCGGGTTCCCCAGGCCAAATCACGATTCGTTTAATGTGATCATCCTCCGGGACATGAACTTCGCTGATAACAGCGCCTTGAACGCTCATACCCGCTTCATGTATGGTCTCGCGCGACCCGCTAACAAGATGATGCCAGCTTGGCAATTCGCCTCCATTTGCCAAAATCCGGTAAGCACATGTTTGGGGCATCCAATGTAATTGAGGCGTGTTTTCCGGCGTTAAGGTAACACAATCCGGTACTTTTTGACTTCGATTCGGATAATCCGTACATTGACAACTCTCAGCATCAAAAAGCTTGCATACAACGTCAGTGATATAAATTTGAGCCGTGTCTTCGTCCTCGAGCCGGATACAACAACATTTTCCACACCCGTCACATAAGCTTTCCCATTCCTTTTGACTCATTTCTGCCATATTTTTGGTTTTCCAAAAGTCAGAAGAATTTGTATCAGTCATAAAGGATATCTAGCGTCAAAGATCAATTTGCGCTAGCGGAAGATATGGAAACATTTCGCGCCGATATTGGCGCCGCAAACGATAACCGTGTGAGGCGGAAAAGAAACTGGGTCCTCACGGCCTTAATCGCTATCTTATTGCTCATTGGCATAGGGTATATGCAGACGCGCGCTTATCTTTTTCACGGTTTACCCGATCTCCCTGATAAAACCGCCATGTGGGAACTTAATCTGCAACCCAATATAACCCTGCTGGACAAAGACGGACACATTATCGGACATAGAGGGCCACATGTAGGTAAACCCTACCGGCTTGAGGACATGCCCGACTATGTACCTGCGGCTTTTTTAGCAATCGAAGATGAAAGGTTTTATCAACATACGGGTATTGATCGTAAAGCGATATTCAGGGCTTTTTTCGAAAACACAAAAGCGGGACGTAAAGTCCAAGGGGCATCTACCCTCACCCAGCAACTTGTAAAAAACATGGTATTAACGCCCGAGAAAACATATCGGCGCAAATTTCAGGAAATGTGGCTCTCCAATGAGATGGAACATGTTTTAAGTAAACCAGAAATTCTAAGCCTTTACCTTAACCGGATTGAGCTTGGCAATCGCGCATTTGGCGTGGAGGCTGCCGCGCAACGCTATTTTGGCAAATCGATTTCCGCTGTAAATCTCGCAGAAGCGGCTATGCTCGCAAGCCTTCCCAAAGCGCCCAGCCGATATGATCCCAGTAAAAATTACGACCTGGCTTGGGGACGCGCACAATTGGTTTTACAAAAAATGTTTACCAATGATATCATCACTCATCAGGAATTACGTGACGCAGAAACCACACCACCTGTTATTATTAAAGATCATGAAGAGGCCATTAAGCCGGCCTTGATAGGTCATGTATTTGATATGATATCAGAGCGCGCCCAGGAATTGATCGGGAGTGATCATAAAGATCTGATTATTAAAACAACGCTGGATCCGGTTTTGCAACAATCAGCCCATGACACCTTGGCTAAAAACCTGACACGGTATAGTAAAAATAAAAAAGTAAATAATGGCGCTGTGGCGTCAATTGATACGCGCACAGGCGCTATTCGTGCTTTAATCGGCGGACAGGATTATACCCAGAGTAAATTTAATCGCGCCATACAAGCCAAACGACAACCCGGTTCAGCCTTTAAAGCTTTCGTATATGCGGCCGCTCTTGAGGATGGTTTCACCCCGGGGACCGTCAGGATTGACCAACCCACAGAGATAGCCGGATGGGCCCCTGAAAACTATACGAAACGCTATCGCGGCCCCATGACGCTCAGAGAATCGCTTAAGCTTTCCATCAATACAATTGCCGCTCAGATCGGGGCTGAAATCGGCCCCGAAAAAATCGCGCGTTTAGCCAAACGTTTTGGAATTCATACCCCCCTACGCCCGAATTACTCAATCGCATTAGGCTCATCCGAAGTTAATTTAGTGGAGCTTACAGCCGCCTATATGGTGTTTGCCAATGAGGGTGTAAAACGTAGTCCGCATCTGATTGAAGCTATCAAAACCACATCAGGAACGACATTATATACACGACGGAAAACAACCCCCGAACGGGTTTACGCTATTCCTTATGCCCGACAAATGACGACGATTTTACGTGATGTCATTGAAACTGGTACAGGACATGGCGCGCAATTAGGAAGTCGCCAAGCGGCGGGGAAAACGGGTACGTCCCAAGATTACCGGGACGCGTGGTTTATAGGATTTACAGCGCAATATACGACCGGTGTCTGGTTAGGAAATGATGATAATTCTCCTACAAAGAAAATCACAGGCGGATTGTTACCCGTTGATGTCTGGAAGGGATTTATGGTGAAGGCACATAAAGGACTAAAACGTTTACCTCTCAACGCTCCGGACCCGTTGACACAAGATGACGAAACCCGGTCCTTGATAAGTTTCTATCAAAACCTCTCGGACGCCTTTATCTCGGAACGCAATATTGCAGCGGGTATAGGCGAGGTTAAAAACACACAATCCGTTTCACGCACACCGAGCGGTCAAAATCCATCGTCTAATCTGTCGCAAAATTAATTTAAATCGTAAGACTTTAGAATGCCCTTGGGATTAAGTTAGCATTATGAACTTTATAAAAGAGATCAAAATGCGCAAGATTTTTTCAAAATTCAGAGTAAGGTTTTTAACACTTTCAATTTTGATGGGACTGCCTTTTAACGCCACGGGCTTAAGCGCTGATGACGGGACTTTTAAAACTGTCACCGTCCAAAGTCCCGAGGCCTGCGCCGAACTGTGCAAAGCAGCCGAACTCTGTCGCGGTCATACGACACTGCAAACACTTATTAATGGTGTCTTACAATCGGATATGGAGTGCAGGCTTAATAATGGTTTGGGAGACGACAGCCCGTTCAAGTTTCCCACGCCCCCTCCCCTAGATTTGACCCAGGCTATTGTCGATCTTAATGCTTACCGTACTATGCATAATCTCCCGTCTGTGACACTGAATCAGAAATTGGTTTTAGCCTCTGATATCCATGCCAAAGACCTTGCACGGACAGGTACGATTTCACATACGGGGTCTGATGGTTCCAGCCCGTTTGAGCGTATCGAACGCCAAGGTTATGCCTTTTCTCTAGCGGCAGAAAATGTCGCGACAGGACAAAAAGACTGGCCAGAGGTCTTTAAGGCTTGGCAAAACAGCCCCGGCCATAATGAAAACCTATTACTACCCGGGGCAACCGAATTTGGCGCCGCGCTGATTTTTGATCCAAAATCAACATTTGCGACCTATTGGGCTATGCTGGTCGCCGCACCGCTCTAGATTTAAATGAGGATTGAATTTGTCGGCAAATCAAATAGTAAACGTCCGACAAGATCAAAGGTGGATGGGGCCGTAACGATATGCTGTGTGATGGCATGCGCATCCCTAAAGCGTCTTTGCAAATCGCTTGATAAAAACAAGGCTGATCCCCCACCAAATTCATAAACAATGCGACACACATCCGCGCTAACCCGTGTCATATGTGAACAGGCAAGCCGTAAATCTGCCCGTTTAGATATAGAGAGTTTTCCATCTCGCAACGCCGCGTCCCAAACCGTCTTTATTTCGCTATCAAGATAAGCCTTGGCTGCGCGGAGTCGCGCCGCGGCCTTGGCATAGTCTATTCTCACAATTTGCTGCTCGGACAGGGTGCGTCTCGAACCTGAATTTTTCTTGGACACAGCCAATATTTTGAAACTCTCAATCGCACCAAGAGCATTACCATATGCGACGGAGGCGACGCCAATACCCAATAATCCAAATGGCGGAAATATATATAAAGCGCCAGTTTCCACAGGTGTATCTGTTGCCAATGCGACGCTTCGGTCTTTAGGTATTTCAATGTTTTTGACGGCGATATCCCCCGATCCTGTCCCTTTTAATCCAGCGACATGCCATGTATCTATAAGTTCGGCCTGAGACGTTGGGAAAAAGAACATGCGTGCGGCTTCAGCTTTATCAACCCCTTCGATCATAGCACCGCATGCCATCCATTGTGTATTGACAGATCCCGACCCCCATTGCCAGCGTCCCGATAAAAGATAAGTTTCACCTTGATCAATCGCGCGTCCCATAGGTGCAAAGATACCGCCTGTAATCATCATCGGATCAGAGAATATTTCGACCGCAGTAGGAACGGGCAAATAAGCCGCACTTAGCGTATTTGTACACGCGATCATAACGCACCAAGCCGCACTTGCATTCACCTTGGCGACCGTAGACACACAGTCCATAAACGCTTGCGGCGGAAGTTCAAAACCGCCAAAACTTTTGGGTGTGATAAGTCGAAAAAGGCCCGCTTTGGCCATTTTCTGTGCCAAGTCATTGGGCAGATGTCTTACCGCTTCCATCTCGGAATTACGGGACTCCAGTTCAGGTAATAAAGCCTCTATACGACCCTGAAAATCTTTGTAAGTTGCGCTCATGACGCAAAATCCCAAACAATAGGAACACCTGCAAGCGCCTTTTGATAATATGATTGAAATCCGGGCATTTTCACCTGATTTAAAAAACCGGAATATGCCATATAGCTGACCAAAAACCGTAAATCCTTCGCCCAAGGGGGTAAAAATTTGGGCGGCGTTAAACGTCCCACACTCGCCATTTGTGCAAATGCAGGCACGTCTTCAAGGTCCATTTTACCACTAAATAATATTCGAATGAGGTCCGCGCGTTCCAGCTTGACGACTGTACGCATAAAGTTATGCACACGGAGCAAGCCATTGAGATATACCATATCTTTGGTAAAGGGTGCACCGCCGCTCAGAACCCCGCCACGAAATATACGTCGCGTATTTTCATAGGCCTGATTTGCATCCGACGTACGGTCACGATAAAAATCAAAAACGTCGTTAAAGTCTGCCCCGTCAATCGCATTTTGAATGGCGATTACACGGTCAGAGAGACGCCGGAATCGGATGGGATCCATAGCCCCGCTAATGATTTCAGCGAATACGGCCAAACCTTCTTGAATTTCCGTTGTACCGGCATGCGCGCGCCCTAATAATGGAAAATGAGCTTGCGCGCGGCCGTTTAAGGCGGTTGCTGTATGTACAAAGGCTTCATGTTGTAAGAGTTGATCTATATCCCTGTCGGTAAAAATTGTATTGGCGCGCACGCGAATGCGTTTAGCGCCCGCAACGGCTTTAGCTGAGAGCGTATTAGAAATTTCGACTTTGGGCGATGATTTACCAAAATGGTCCTTTAATAAAGGTCTTAATTTTTGCGCGAATGTATGGGCATCATAGTGCTGTTCATATCCTTTGATAACAAGCTTATCATGATCCAGCCCGTCCAGCGTGGCATCCATGTGTCGGGCCAAGTCGATCACCCGCGTTGACCCATCAATCATTAAACGTTTGGGCAGCCCATAAAGCTGGGTTGAATATGTGAAAAAATCGACGGTGCCGCGCGCCGAAATCATTTTTGCTGTTATTTCCAAATCATCAGCCAAACGACGCAACCATGAAAACACAACATGATCTCCAGCAATCGTTTTTCGCGCGGCTTGAATGGCCATCAGGCTATCGTCTATATCAATCGGGAAATATTTTGGGTCGGGGATATGGCCGGTCTTTAAAAACCTTGTCCGTAATTCATCATCCCAAGATACGGATTTTAAAATAAGTAAAGGGCGCGCGGCAGTATTTAAGAATTCACCGGCCGTCTTGGCGTAAGAAAAGTGTTTTTCCGAAAGAGCATCCATATGCTAACTTTTCTTGCTTGTTCGTCTAGGTCAAGGCAGAACTTAAAGCCTATGTACTTAATCCCCTGATTTACATCTATTATGAGAGACCTATCGTGAAACATATATATATTGCCGGGTTAACATTCTGCTTGAGTGCTTGCGGAGGTATAGGACAAAAAGAAGTCGCTGAAATCAATAATGATTGGACCGGAAATGAAATCAAAATCGAATCCTTTCAAGACGATAAAGTGCAAGGCGTGACGTGTCACATGGCACATTTTGACCGTAGCGTGTTGGATCGCTTATCTAAAGGTGACTGGTTTGAAAACCCATCCAATGGATCTATTTCTTGCGGTGTAACCGGGCCTATTTCAATTGGACAGATAAATCGCAATAAATCCGGTGAAGAGGTCTTTCGCCAGCGTCAAAGCCTGATTTTCAAAACGCTCGCGGTTAGACGGGTTTATGATAGTGAAAATGACACATTAATCTATCTCGTCTACAGTCGCAAAATTGTCGATGGATCAGCAAAAATGAGCGTGGCGACCGTGCCTTTGCATGGTCATGATGTCGAATGGAAAAATCCATAAATTATATAATATACAAACCCTTAAAATAAAAAGTTCTATTAAAATACGGTGTCAGCCCGTTTGGCTATTTCAGGATCAACATTACCGCCTGATAGAATAACACACACTGTATGAATATCGGTGAGCGTCTTTAAAGCCCCCGTCAATAAAGCCGCTATTGCAACAGCCCCGCCGGGTTCCAATTGAACGCCTAAATCCTTTTTGGCAATATTCATGGCTTTTAAACATTCATGGTCACTCACTGTAAAGACATCTCTCAAAGCCTTTGCATTGATTTGCCATGTCAACTTGCCCGGTATGGGGGTCATCAAAGCATCACACAATGTAGGTGGAGGCGCCTCAAGGCCAATACGTTTCCCGGCCCGTAAAGACAATTGATGATCATTATAGGCCTCGGGTTCAGCCCCAAATATATACGTTTGAGGGCTTAATGCCTGTAGGGCTAAACTTATACCTGCACACAGGCCGCCGCCACCAATACAGGTGATAACGGCGTCAAATTCAGGGGCGGCATTAGCTATTTCCAAGCCAACAGTTCCCTGCCCGGCAATGATATAGGCGTCGTCATAAGACGGCACTATGATACGCCCGTCCCGGGTTGCAATTTTGGCGGCAATATTTTCTCTGGATTGCGTCGCCCGATCATAAAACACAATATCTGCACCGTCAGCTATAACCCCTGTGACTTTAATTTTAGGGGCGTCCCGGGGCATGACAATAATGGCGGAAATATCTAACTCTTTTGCCGCCCGTGAAACGCCCTGCGCGTGATTTCCAGACGAATAGGCGACCACGCCAGCCTGTCTTTCCAGCGGCGATAAAGCGGCTAAGCGATTATAAGCGCCTCGATATTTAAAGGCGCCAACTTTTTGGGAACATTCGGGTTTAAACCACACCTGTTTTCCGGTCAGGCGGTCAATATTATCACTTCGCAAAAGCGGTGTTAAGATAGCATGGCCTTCAAGTCGTGCTGCGGCAGCCACAACGTCTTCAAAGCGAGGTAAACTCATGCCAGGTCCTTTGCCTATCGCCTCTGGATTATAGTGCATATAGCACAAATAATGCATTTAAGACATGGTTTTGCGTGACAAACCTATTTTATTATTATTTTAGCCGTTTGATTGAAGGTCCTAGGTTGACCCTTCCAATATAGTCTGGAAGAAAGCCGTAAAACAAAACACAGGGAGAGTCTTATGCAAGGCTTAATGATGGCACACGAGCTTATGATCAGCGATTTGATCGAGCATGCGGCAAAGGTACACAAGAATCGCGAAATATATACGCTCAATACAAATATGACAGAACATCGCTATACATGGGGGGATTGTGCGATTCGTGTAAGAAAGCTTGCAAATGCCTTAAAAGCGGCCGGCGTGAAAAAGGGAGACCGGGTCGCAACGATAGCTTGGAATAATTACCGTCATATTGAAGTCTATTATGCCGTCTCTTCAATTGGCGCTATTGTCCATACAATTAATCCAAGACTTAAACCTGATCAGATCGGATGGATGGTCAATCATGCTGAAGATACCATATTAATGTTTGACAACACCTTCGGGCCGATAATCGATGGTGTTTCAAAACTGTGTCCATCTGTTCAAAAGTGGATTGCCTTGTGCGGGCCTGAAGACCTACCTGATTATAAAACAGACGTAGTTGATTATGAGAGCTTTATCGCCGATGCCTCGGATCAAATCGTATGGGAACGCTTTGACGAAAATACAGCCTGTACATTATGTTACACATCAGGGACGACAGGCGACCCTAAAGGTGTGTTATATTCACACCGGTCAACCATTTTACATGCCATGGCTGGTAGCTTCAAAGATGTCATCGGCGCGGGCTCTATCGATGTTATTCTCGCTGTTGTTCCTATGTTTCATGTCAGCGCATGGGGGCTCGTGTATTCGGCTGCTATGGTTGGAGCAAAACTGGTGATGCCGGGACCCGGTCTGGACGGCGCAAATCTGTGTAAGATGATTAATTCGGAAGGCGTGACCTTAATGGCCGGCGTACCTACCGTTTGGCTCGGGATTTATAATCATGCAAAAGCCAATAATATTGGCCTTCCAACGGTAAAAAAGGCTTTGGTCGGTGGCTCCGCTCTACCTGAAAGCCTTTTGAGGGCGTATGAATTTGATCTTGGTATTCCGATGCAACAGGGCTGGGGCATGACGGAAACCAGCCCGTTAGGCACAACCTATTCTGTCTATCCGGATACAGATATTTCAGATTATGAAAACACGGTTAAACATAAGCTTCTGGCCGGTAGACGCATTTTTGGTGTCGATATGCGGATCGTTGATGATGAAGATCAAATTTTGCCCGAAGACGGTGAAACATCAGGACATTTACACGTACGTGGCCCATGGGTCGCTGCAAGTTACTTTAAAGGTTCAGGATCAGACAGTTTTACTGATGATGGATGGTTTAAGACAGGCGATGTGTCAGCTCTGCATCCGGAAGGCTATATGGAAATCACAGACCGTTCTAAAGATGTGATAAAATCCGGCGGAGAATGGGTCAGCTCTATTGAAGTCGAAAACGCAGCCTCTGATCATCCGGACGTCGCTATGGCAGCCTGTATTGGTGTGCGCCATGAAAAATGGCAAGAACGGCCGATTCTGATTGTGCAAGCTGTCCCGGGAACGACACCCGACAAAGACGAAATAAAAGCCTGTATCGAAGCTAAATGTGCCAAATGGTGGATGCCGGATGCAATAGAATTTGTCGACGCTTTGCCCTTGGGAGCTACAGGTAAAATTCTTAAACGTGAACTTAAAATTCAATATAAAGATTACGACCTTAGCGCAGCTTCCTAATCTATTTTTTTGAAAACCTCTGTTTAAAGAGAGGGTTTTGAAGACGATATGAATTAAATGAGGGCGGTTACGATAAACCGTCCTTATTTAATTAACCCTCGCTGGGTTTTATCCCCTGCCCGACTTCAAACAAGCGTCCGCGTTCGGTTATCAATACAATCGTAATTGACGCGATACTCAAGCCGACAAAACCAGATAATATAGAGGTTACAGTGCCGTCAAATTGACGGGCTATTACCAATCCAATCCATGCGGATAAGGTACTGGTGGCAAAACCGTAAACCGCGCTCGCTGTTCCGGCAACTTTACCCTGAGGTTCCATGGCAATTGCTGAGAAATTAGCACCGATCATCCCAAAACAACCAAATAAGAGTGCAAATAAAGGCAGAAAATACGCAAAATTTTCACCAATATAAGTCATGATAAAATAGTTGGATGACGCCAAACCCAGAAATACAAAAAGTATAAAATGCGATATCCGTCTCATCCCGAACCGTTCGACGAGATTGGCATTTATAAGATTGGCTATAGCCAGTGTAGACGCGATTACGGCAAACCAAATCGCAAACTCGTTTCCGCGTCCAAAGACTTCGTCAAATATTTGTTCTGAGGCCCCGATGAAGGCAAATAATGACCCGAAGATCAAACCGCTGGCCGTCATATAACCCAAAGTTACACGATTTCTAACTACCGTTTCAAAGGACTTGAGAACGGATGTAAAAGTAAGTATCTGGCGGTTTTCAACATGCAGTGTTTCGGGCAATCTCAATAAAACCCATAATAACACAAGCCCGGCGGCTATTCCCAGAATACCGAACGTCCATTGCCATTTTGCAAAATACATAAGGCCCTGCCCGATAGCAGGCGCTAGAATAGGTACAATCATAAATACGGTCATAACCAGAGACATGACTTTAGCCATGGCGCGCCCAGCTATCAAATCCCGTACAATAGAGACCGCCACGACTCGAATACCCGAAGCAAAGACGCCTTGAATAAATCGCAATATCAGCAAACCCTGAAAACTTTTTATCGTCATACATGTAAAAGCGGCGAGGCTATAAAATATCAAACACAGGCACAGCAGCCCCCGACGTCCATAACGGTCTGATATGGGGCCAAAAAATAACTGCGGCACCCCAAATCCAATAATATAGCTAAATATAACGAGCTGTTGGTCATTCTCGTTCTGTAAATTATAGCTCTCGGCGACGTCTCCCAATGCAGGCAACATCACATCTATAGCCAGAGCATTCAGCGACATAAGGCTTGCGACGATGGCCACGAGTTCCCACAAGGGTAAAGGCAAGTTAGCATTGGCTAACATATCTTGGCGCATCGGGCACGGTCTATCCGTATTGCTTGACATTATTGTATCGGCCTCCTTTTGAGGCTATGCGCGCATTCCACAAGCGGTTCAAGTCAAAAGACCTAGG
>CAZSKN010000026.1:8387-26999 GCA_964607445.1 uncultured Caulobacterales bacterium | reverse complement strand
CGGCGTGAGAGGTCATGTAACAATTTGGGCGCATAGACGCCTGTGCCGGGGGCGTCATAATCCCAGCTATGTTCAGCGCGGCGCGCGTAACATAATTTACGCCACTCATCGCAATCGGACTTGCCCGGATCAAGTGCAGCGAGGTTTTTCTTGAGTGAGCCGTCAAGATAGACATCTGTTTTACGCAATTTATTAATTTCGGCAATATCGATATCCATATGGATGACTTTGGCGTGGGGTGCAAATGTATCGAGCTTGCCTGTGGCGCGGTCATCAAAACGCGCGCCTGCCACAATCAGCAGATCGCACTCTTGGACTGCGAAATTAGCCGCTTTTAGCCCGTGCATACCCAACATGCCTAAAAATTGCGGATGATCAGAGGGTAGGGAGCCAAGGCCTTTCAAGGTCGAAACAACCGGAATATCTGTGCGCTCGACAAGATCGCGCAGCTCTTGCACGCCGTCGCCTTGGGCTATGCCGCCGCCTATATAAAAGAGCGGTTTTTTCGCAGCCTTGATGAGATCTTCAGCTTTTGTGAAATAATCGCTTTGGCCCATTTCCGGTTTTTGCTTGGGATAGGGGCGCCATTTATGACGGTCTGTGGTCAAAGCATTGGCAACATCTTTGGGCAAGTCGATCAAGACCGGTCCCGGACGCCCCTCGGACGCTATAAAGTAGGCTTCGGCCACCATGCCGGGGATGTCGGCGGGGTCGCGCGCGATATAGCTATGTTTGACGATGGGGAGTGTGATGCCGAAAATATCGACCTCTTGGAACGCATCTGTTCCCATAAGGTCAGAGGTGACTTGACCCGTGACAAAGACAACGGGAACCGAGTCCAAATAAGCATCTGCAATAGCGGTCACAAGATTGGTCGCGCCGGGGCCGGAGGTGGCAAAGGCGGTGCCGACCTTACCCGTCGCGCGCGCATAGCCAATGGCCGCCATGCCACAACCTTGTTCATGCCGGCAGAGAATATGATTGAGCTGTGGCAGTTTTGGTAGCACATCATAAACCGGCATGATCGCACCCCCGGGATAGCCAAAAATGGTGTCAACGCCTTGTGCCGCTATCGATTCGAGCAAAAGTTGCGCACCCGATTTAGGGGCGCGGTCTGTTGCGACTTCAGTTTCTTGTCGCTCAAATTGAGTGGCTGTGGTCATGGCATATCCTTGGTAAACTTGGCTTAGTTTACATCCTTATCGATAATTTTATTGGCCGCGATCCACGGCATCATTTCGCGGAGTTGCGCGCCCACGGTTTCAATGGGATGGGCGGCCATATTGCGTCGCCGCGCCGTCATGCTGGGGTAGCCAAGCGCACCCTCTTGAATGAAGGATTTAGCATAATCACCGTTCTGGATGTTTTTAAGCGCTGTGCGCATGGCTTCGCGTGAGCTGTCGTTGACGACCGCTTCACCCGTGACATATTCGCCGTATTCAGCATTGTTACTGATAGAATAATTCATATTGGCAATGCCGCCTTCATAGATCAGATCAACAATAAGTTTGGTTTCGTGTAAGCATTCGAAATAGGCTAATTCCGGCGGATAGCCGGCTTCTGTGAGCGTTTCGAAACCCATTTTTATCAACTCGACAATGCCGCCGCATAGAACGGATTGTTCGCCAAATAAATCGGTTTCGGTCTCGTCTTTAAAGGTTGTGTGGATGATCGCCGTGCGTCCCCCGCCAATCGCAGAAGCATAAGATTTGGCCAGTTCTAGGGCAAAGCCGCTATTGGCGTCTTGGGCGATGGCAATAAGATCGGGAATGCCGCGGCCATTTACAAATTCATTGCGAACCGTGTGGCCGGGGGCCTTGGGAGCCACCATGATAACATCAAGGTCGCGGCGCGGGGCGACTTGGCCGTAATGAATGGCAAAACCATGCCCAAAGGCCAGAGCCGCACCTTCTTTAATATTCGGCTCGATATCTTCGCGGTAGATTTTGGCTTGAAGCTCGTCAGGTGTTAGCACCATAACAACATCGGCGCCCTTAACAGCGTCGGCTGTGGCTTTGGTTTCAAGGCCGTCCGCGATAACTTTTTTGTTCGTCGAACTGTCAGGGCGTAGGCCGACAACAACGTCAACGCCGCTATCTTTCAGGTTCAGCGCATGGGCGCGTCCCTGAGAGCCATAGCCGAGGATGGCGACTTTCTTTTTCTTGATGATCGAGAGATCACAATCTTTGTCGTAATAGATATCGAGAGATGACATGGGACTTCCTAACTATGTATCAAATGGGAATGAGGTGACAGCGCCTTTCGAAGCACTGCCGACGAGTTTAGCAAATTTGGCATAAGCGCCATTGGGATATTTCGGTTTGGGTGGCGTCCAGCCTTTTGCGCGTTTTTTAAGGTCAGCATCGACATTAATCGTGCGCGCTTCGACATCGATTGTGACCTTATCGCCATCTTTAACAAAAGCCAGAGGCCCGCCATGGGCCGCTTCGGGGGCCACATGGCCAATCACGAAACCATAAGACGCGCCAGAGAAACGGCCATCTGTAATCAGCGCGACATGATCAGCGAGGTCTTGCCCGACAAGGGCCGCTGTTACGCCCAACATTTCGCGCATGCCCGGCCCGCCAGCAGGACCTTCGTTTCGGATGATAACAACATCGCCTTTATGGATGCCGTTATTTTGCACAACTTCAAAACACGCTTCTTCGCTCTCAAAAACGCGGGCTTTACCTTCGAAAAACAAATCACCATGACCAGCGAGCTTAACAACACAGCCTTGGGGGGCCAGATCGCCGTAAAGAATACCATAGCCACCGCGTGATTTCACTGGATCGTCAAATGTGCGGACGACATCTTGCCCGGCCGTTTCTTCGCAATCCAGAATTTCTTCGAATAAGGATCGGCCTGTAACCGTGGGGTTATCGTCAATACGACCGTCATCAATGAGGCGCTTGCCAATAAGGCCAGAGCCACCGGCGGCGTATAAGTCAAAGGCCATATATTTCCCGCCAGGTTTCAAATCGCCAATCACGGGCGTTGTTCGGGAAATATCGTCAAAAGCGTCAATGTTAAAACCCTCGACTTGCGCTTCGCTGGCAATCGCGAGTAAGTGCAAAATTGCATTGGTCGAGGCGGCTGTTGCCGACAGCGCAATGGCGGCGTTCATCAAAGCTTTATGGGTGATGATATCGCGCGGGAGGCGGTTTTGCTTGACGCAATCCACTACAAGCTCTCCGGCCTTAAAGGCGGCGTCATTTTTGGCGTCGCCAACTGCGGGGATATCATTGGCGCCCATAGGGGATAGCCCCAGAAACGTCATGGCCATAGCCATAGAGTTGGCTGTGAACTGACCGCCGCATGCGCCCGCACCCGGACAGGCGGCTTTTTCGATATCTTTTAATTCTGCGTCGTCAATAATACCGGCTGCGCATGCCCCAACCGCTTCGAAAACGTCCTGAACGGAAAGATCTTGGCCTTTGTGATTGCCGGGCATGATGGAGCCGCCATAAAGCACAACACCCGGAACGTTCATCCGTGCAAGTGCCATGCCTGCGGCGGGAATGGTTTTATCACAGGCGCACAGGATGATAACACCGTCAAGAGAGTGTCCTTGCACGGCCAGTTCAATTGAATCTGTAATGACTTCACGCGACATGAGGCTCGCGCGCATGCCTTCACTCCCCATGGTAATGCCGTCATTGACCGCGATAGAGTTGAAATCAACAGGCGTGCCGCCAGCTGCGCGAATACCCGCGCGGACGGGTACTGCCAGCTTATCAAGGTCCATATTGCACGGGCCCATATTGGTCCATGTATTGAAAACCGCGATGATCGGGCCTTCGAAATTCTCATCATCCATGCCTGTAGCCCGCAACATGGCTCGCGCGGCCGCCCGACTCGGGCCTTTAACAATTGCATCAGAACGTTTGCTCATTCTGTATCCTCTCTGACCACTGATGTGGCGTATCTGGCGTCCGGGGTACTCTACACCCGGAAATGCGTCTGCGTCTAAAGCCCATAAAAAAACCCGCTCTATTGTGAGCGGGTGTCTCTAGGGTTTAAAATATATCCTAGGTCCCGCTTACGGCTCCAATGTCCAGTAATACCACCACGAGTGATAAAATAAGACCAAGCGTAACCACAGGCAAGATATTGACATCTGCTTTTGCAGCGACTTTCACGCGGGGTGTGTTATTTTGACGTGTCGAGTGCATTCTGAATTTGGCGTTCCTCTATTTCACCCGTCTTTTGACAAAAAAGTTGAGATTAAACAAGAAAAAAAATTTCGTATACGCAAGTTTTTTCATGTTTATTGGTAATATTTTCCCTAGAGGGTGTTAAAGTGAGGATAAAATTGCATCAACTTCGGATATCAGATCTTTGACATCTTCTAAACCGACAGAAATTCGCACAAGATTTTCTTTTATGCCCGCGATATGACGGGCTTCAGCGTCCATTCCGCGATGGGTCATAGTGGCAGGATGGCAGATCAGGCTCTCTGTGCCGCCAAGACTTTCAGCCAATTGGAACAGAGATGTGTTTTCTAATAGGGTGGCGACGGCGGCCTCGCCGCCTTTAAGCGTGAAAGATAGCATGGCGCCGGGGCCAGTTTGCTGGCGTTGCATCAGCGCATAGCCGGAATTTGATTCAAGGCCCGGATAATAGACGGCTTCGACGGCTTTGTGGGATTCAAGAAAACTGGCGATAGCCATCGCGGACTGTTCCGCAATATCCATACGTGCAAACAAGGTGCGCATTCCGCGCAAGGTCATATAGCTATCAAATGGGGATCCGGTCACACCTGTGCAATTGGCCCACCATGCGAGTTTATCGGCGTCTTCTTTTGTTTTCGCAACACAGCAACCGCCGACGACATCACTATGACCGTTTAGATATTTTGTTGTCGAGTGGATGACAAAGTCTGCGCCCAAGGCCAGCGGTGTCTGACGTGCCGGAGAGAGGAATGTATTATCTACGACCACTTTCGCGCCGACCTTATGGGCAGAATGAGATATGGCGGCAATATCGACAAGGCGCATAAGCGGGTTTGACGGGGTTTCAATCAAAACGAGTTTTGGTTTTTGTCGGAGGGCTGCCGCGAGCGCGACCGGATCGTTTTGGTCGATAAATAAAACCCGTAATCGACCCTGGATGTGGCGGTGGGTGAATAGGCGGTGCGTGCCACCATAGCAATCATGGGGAACGATCATCAGATCATCCGCATTTATCAGATTTGTCACCAATTCAATTGCCGCCATGCCTGATGCCGTGATGACCCCGCCCGCGCCGCCTTCAATATCCGATATCGCGCGACCTAGGGCTTCACGGTTTGGATTTCCGCTACGCCCGTAGTCATACAGACCTAAATTCTCAAACCCGTTGAACTTATAAGTTGAAGAGAGATAAAGCGGCGGGCTGACAGCATTATAGGTCGGGTCAACACCAATATCGGCCTGTACGGCTTTCGTGCGCGCAGATGTCTTTTTTGCAGTCATTATAAAAGGCCCTTGCAAAAGTCTGAAATACGAGGGGCCATTCTATCATATTCTTTTAAGAACGCATCATGGCCAAAGAGTGAGGTAAAGGTAAAAAGCTCGGACGGCCCCGCGAGACGGTCCCGGAGTTCGCGCATATCGCAGAGCGGGGCTAATTGATCTGAAATCGCGCTCATGAGTAAGGTCGGGGTCGTGATTTTCTCGGGCTCGACGCGGTGAATGTCAATCGATTCGGACAGGGCCAGAAACCGCTGTGCGTCCATCTGCTCGGCAAATGCATCACCGCGCGAACCTAGATAGTCACAAATATCAAATGTTGAAGGCATGTGTGCCGTTTCGCGAAGATCAAAGCGGTGGGCAAATTCTTCCGGTGTACGATAGGTTGTCATGGCCAGTTCCCGCGCCAGTTTTAACCCGTCCTTGGGCAAGCCTGCCTTTAACCCCAATCTGACAATGCGGCGTTGTATGCCGCGCCAGCCGACGCCGATGGGATAAGGCCTGTGGGCAGCGCCAATGATGCAAAGATGTTCAAGCGCGTCCGGATAGTCCTGAGCAAAGGCCAAGGCTGTCATACCCCCGTAGCTCGATCCAATAATGGCCGCGACTTTAGAGATATCCATATGGGTTAAGAGTGTTTTTAACCGCCGGGCTTGATCACGGGTCGTTATACTATTGGGGCGATTATGCGTATCATCAGAGGGGGCAAAGTCATAGCCTAGAACCTGAAACCGGCGTGTATCTATTGGACCGCCGGCATGCACAAGAGTGGACCACCAGCCGCGACCCGATGGGTCATCTCCATTGCGCCCACCATCTGCGACATGGCGTGTCGCGGATATACCCCCGATAACAATAATAAGAGGGGTGCCTTTCGGGCCGTAAAGCCGACCTTTAATGATATCCGCCTTCAGCACGTCGCCACGTTCCAGCTCTGTATCGCCAGCGTCTATGATAATATCTTGCGCCATAGGCTCTCCGCTCAGATAGCTAAATCGCGACACATATGAAGATTGAAACACATAGCTTTCACGGCTATCATCTTTCGACTTCACGTCGCAGGATTTGGCACCACTGAGTATTCTCTAGGTTGCCCCGACGTCAAAAGGCCTGTCCTTCGGTCGGTCTTGATGAGTAGGGCGATATGCGCTAGCAAAGAGCGAAGGTCAAGTAAAACCCAAATTCATTCCCGAAAGTGATCTTCTATGATGTCGTCTTTACCCGTGCTCCTAATGATTGATTGGCAGGATAGTCTCTCACGCTCTGACCCGTATTGGGGTGGCGCGCGCAATAATCCAAAGGCCGAGGACAATGCTTTGAAACTACTTTCGCGTTGGCGATTGGAAAAAGCACAGATTTTTCATATTCGTCATGAAAGCACAACACCGGGCAGCCCTTTGATGCCGGGCTTGGAAACCGCGGCTTTTATCGACGGTTTCGAGCCGCGTGATGGGGAGGCGGTTATCGGAAAATGCGTCAATAGCTGTTTTATCGGTACCGGCTTGGAACAGCAGTTAAAGTCAGCTGGCTTGAATGAGGTGGTTATATGTGGATTGACGACGAATCACTGTGTGTCGACGTCGACGCGTATGGCCGGCAATCTCGGCTTTGACGTTATTCTGGCAGGCGATGCTTGCGCGACATTTGATCGGCTAGGTCCGGAGGGTACACATTACCCGGCGCAGCTCGTACATGATATCAGCTTAGCCAATATTCACGGTGAATTCTGTCAAGTTATCTCTGTGGCCGATATCTTGGCGATCCAGACCTTATCGGCCTTATTCGGGGCGTCGTGATCGCATCGAAACTTTAATGGCACGTTAGGATGTTGGCGCTTTGGTAATCCAAATGAGTCCGATAAATAGGCCTTTCATACGCGGCAAGAGCGCAAGGCATAATATAAGCGCCGCGACACCGAAAATCACAAGCGGCGCCCAGTCAGCTAAGCTCTTGTTGAAAATAACAAAGTGAAGAAAAGGTGCCAAGAGATGCCCGACAATAAGCATGGTAGACCATGCAGGGCCGTCATCAGCCCGAATGTGCCCCCAATCCTGTCCGCAATTTTCGCAGATATCAACCTGTTTAAGATAGGCTCGAAAAAGAGGGGCCTTATTGCAATTTGGGCACCGGCCTTTAAATCCACGAAACATGGCGGTTTTTTTAGACATAGGTGTGAGTGTCGGCGCGGGTGTTTGGACTGTCATATGGGTCTGCTATTTTATTCATGTCACGGCGTTGGGTGCTTGCGCACATCACAGATAATTATACAGGGAAGATTTCAATTATGACACGGCGGGATTTCGTCGCAGTCGACTGACCCTATGCGGTCTTGTGCGGTCTTGAATTTTCGTCTTTGAATACATGCCGCCAGTTGACTTTACGGGAGGGTCTGCGTAGTCAAACGCCAATTATTAGCGCTGATTTGCTCTTTTGCTTGCGGGCGCTTGCAAGAAATCCTGCTAAATAGAGGTCTTATGCCCGTACCAGTTATTGTATTAAATTTTGGCCATAGCGTTTTACGGTCTTTGGATGATTATAGCGCGGCGGCAAGTGAAATTTACCGGTTCTACCGTCAGGGTTTAAATGTGGTGGCCGTGACATCGGCACAGGGCGATCAGAGCGATGTGCTAATGGCAGAAGCCCGGCATATTGGGCCGGAAGGGGAAGCGAAAAACCTGCCTGAATTATTACAATTGGGTGAACGTCGATCAGCGGCCTTGCTGGCTTTGGCCTTGGAACGTATAGGCGCTCCGGCCTTTGTACGCCAAGCACGGGATTTAGGTTTGAAGGCACAGGGCAGTTCGACGCAAGCCGAATTGATAGATCTGAATGTGGGTCAATTACAATCAGATCTGAAAAATCATGATATTGTTGTTATGCCGGGGTTTGTCGCGATTGGGGATGATGACCGCCCTGTCTTGCTTGGGCAAGGCGGCGCCGATCTTAGCGCGCTATATGTTGCCCATCATTTGGGCGTAAAGGCGCTTTTATTAAAAGATGTGGACGGTGTTTATGAACATGATCCTAAAGAGGACGGCCCGGCCCCCAAACGCTATAATGAAATTTCTTGGGATGATGCCAAGACACATGCGAGCGTATTGGTCGAACCCAAAGCTTTGGCCTTTGCCAAAGCGGCATCTATGAGCTTTGATATCGGACGTCCCGGCATTCCGTTTTATACAAGAATTGGCCCTAAGACATCGGCGCCTAAACCTCCTGCTGTGCCCCGAAAATTACGTGTCGCGATGATGGGATGTGGCATTGTTGGTGGGGGGGTGTTTCGTAGGATAGAGGCCGTTTCTGAGCGTTTTGAAATCGTCAAAATAATGGTGCGTAATCCACAAAAATATATCGACCAAGGTTATAATGCGTCTGATCTTACGACCGAATTTTCTGACCTTGTAGAGGCCAAGCCCGATATTTTTATTGATGTTTCCGGTCCGATAGAACCGGCATTATCACATATGCAATATATGTTAAAATCCGGCGTACATGTTGTCAGTGCCAATAAGCAAGCTATTGCCGCGGGTGGGCGAGATTTGCTGGATTTGGCGGTGCAGCATAAGGCTGTTCTGGCTTTTTCTAGCGCGGCAGGTGGCGGCATGCCTGTGCTTGAAATGTGCGTCAGAGAACGCGGACGGATTTCACGCGTAGAAGCCCTTTTAAATGGGACGACCAATTATATGCTTGATGAAATCAGTGCTGGTAAAACCTATGCCGAAGCTTTGAAAGAAGCCCAAGATAAAGGCTTTGCCGAAGCTGACCCTACGGCCGATGTGGGGGGGGCGGATGCTGCGGCAAAAATCCGGCTTGTGGCTTTATTGGCGTTTGGGGAATCTATCGAGCTGGAGGATATTCCGCAGGATACTATTGAGAATTTTGAACCGGCTCCGGATCGGGTTGGCGCGATAAAACGCGTGTCCATCTGTTCAAATGATGACGGTGTGTTTTCGGCTGCCTTGGTGCTTAAAGATGTGCCGCTTGACGAATTTATTGCACAAGCGCGCGGAGAGGCCGCCCATGCTGTTTTTTATTTTAATGACGGTGATGTGTATAAAATACGAGGAAAAGGCGCTGGTCGCTGGCCAACTGCAGAGTCAGTGATGGCTGACCTTTTTGATATATCGGCTCGCTATTTCTATCGTTAAATATGTCGGCTGCGTCACATTTATCAGATAGGCCGCAAAATGAGCGCTCCCGACCACAAGACGCCGGCTTAAAGTCAAATCGCCCTGTTATTGTCTGGTTTAGACGCGATCTGCGGATATCTGATAACCCGGCTTTGCAGGCCGCGATTGCCAGCCAGCGCAAGGTCATTGCGCTCTATATTTACGAAACAGATGTGGGTCGAGCTTATGGAGGGGCTAGCTTGTGGTGGTTACATTACAGCTTACAGGCATTATCGGAAGATATAGCTCGGTTGGGCGGTGTTTTAGTCAAACGCAAAGGTTCGGCAAACGCTGTTCTTAACACGCTCATAGCGCAAAGCGGTGCCTGTGCCGTGTATTGGAATCGGCGCTATAGTGCGCCAGCGCGCCGCACTGATACGGCTATAATGGAGAGTTTAAAAGATCGAAATATCGAGGTTCAAAGTTTTCGAGCTAATCTTTTGTCGGAGCCGTGGGAGATTAAAACCAAAACGGGCGGATATTATAAAGTCTTTACGCCGTATTGGCGAGCGGTCACCTCCCAAGCCCATGTTTCTTTGCCATTACCCGCTCCGGATACAGGAAGATTTGTCACGTCACTTGCAACAGACACGCTTGATGATTGGAAGCTTTTGCCCCGACATTCAAATATAACGCCGGATTGGGGGGGTAAATTGGCCCCTTATTGGCAACCCGGAAGCGCGGGTGCCCGGCAAGCGTTAGAACACTTCATTGATGGGCCGATAGAGACCTATGCTGAAAGCCGGAACCGACCTGATAATGAAACGGGAACGTCGCGTTTGTCGGCGCATTTGGCCTTTGGGGAAATATCGCCGCGCGAGATTTGGCACGCCTGTTTAGGCGGTCAGAACCTGACGTCGAAATATTTGGCTGAAATTGGATGGCGGGAATTTTCCTATGTCCTGCTCTTTCATAATCCCGATCTCGCTACACGTAATTTCAAACCGTATTTTGACAATTTTGAATGGGAGCATAATCCAGCACATTTACGAGCGTGGCAAAAGGGGCAAACAGGCTATCCCTTTGTAGATGCGGGTATGCGTCAATTGTGGCAAACGGGGTGGCAACATAATCGTGTGCGCATGGTGACAGCGAGTTTTCTGATCAAACATCTTTTATTGGACTGGCGACTGGGCGAAGCGTGGTTCCATGATACATTGGTTGATGCCGACCCCGCGAGTAATGCCGCCAGTTGGCAATGGGTGGCCGGCAGTGGTGCGGATGCCTCGCCTTACTTTCGGATTTTTAATCCGTTTAGCCAAGGTGAAAAATTTGATCCCAATGGAGATTATGTCCGGAAATTTGTCCCGGAAATTGCGGCCTTGCCCACGCGATATATTCACCGCCCATGGGAGGCTCCCGAGGACGTACTTGCTAAGGCCAATGTAACATTAGGCCAGACTTATCCGCGTCCTATTGTGGAGCATAAAATGGCGAGAACGCGGGCGCTGGCGGCTTATAAAGCCTGTCGAATTGACGGCTTAAAGGCTTAATCGCAGCATTGTGATTAGAATGTGTGGGCTAAATTTTCTAGGACATCCCCTAAATAAGGAGCTTTACATGCTTAAAAGACTATTCTTGAGTCCCGTAATCTTTGCCTTGGCTGCCTGTTCCGTTGCAGAAACGTCTACTGTCACAACATCGCCGATAAAGGTGAAATCCCCGCCTCAAACAGTTTCAGTGGCCAGTGGACAGGTCGAGACCGCTATTTTTGCGGGGGGATGTTTTTGGTGTATTGAAAAAGATTTTGAAACTTTGCCCGGTGTTCTTGACGTCGTTTCAGGTTATACGGGAGGCGAAACCATCAATCCAACCTATAAGCAAGTGACCTATGCCGAGACTGGACATTTCGAAGCCGTAAAAGTCACATATGATCCAACGCAGCTGGCTTATGATGACGTTTTAACCCATTTTTGGCACCACATTGACCCGACGGACCCTTACGGGCAGTTTTGCGATAAAGGGTCAAGCTATCGTACGGCGATTTTCGTGCGCCCTGACCAAGTGAAAGCGGCGCAGGCTTCAAAGGCAAATGTGGAGCGTACTAAGCCGTTTGCGGGCAAAATTGTCACGCCAGTTTTAGCCGCAGGAACCTTTTACGATGCCGAAGATTATCATCAGGATTACTATAAAAAGAACCCTAATCATTATAATCGATATCGTAAGGGCTGTGGCCGTGATGCGCGCGTCAATGCGCTTTGGGGCGGTCGCAAAGCCGATAAGGTTTCTACCAGTTATGGCAGTCGTAAATAAACCCTGAACCGAGCTTGATGCTGGTTAACGCGTTTGGGTCGGGGTGTAACCATAACCGGCCCAAAGCTTTAAGTGTCTCTTTTTACCCCCACCCAGATCAATATTGAGGGCGGGAAGGGGAGCAAGCCTTTCAAAGTCGTCTTGGAATTTATCCTCGTAATCGGGATAATAATTAACGAGCAGAACCGGCGTCTGATGGGCTGGTAACGGTGCCGTCAGCTCGGCTTGGTTTTCTGCATGCGCCCGGTGTCGCCACATATAAAGCGGGACGGTTTTGTCCAATCCATAATATTTCAAGTCATAATAAATGATACGTTTGTCCAGGGCGACGGCGCGAAAAGCGTGGCCGTCATGGCCCTGTGCGAAAACGGATTGTAGCTGTGTAACTGTTTCTGGCCATTTACGAAGGCGTTTGACGCTATTTGCCAAGCCAAGACTATCTGTCAGGCTTGGACTGAGGATAACCAGCGCCAGCGCGCAGGCGGTGAGAGTTTGAACGACAAAGCCCCGTTTGAAGACCGTCTTTATTTTAGGGCTGAGTTTTACAATAAAATGTGCCGTTAAAATCGACGCTGAAATATAGCCGGTAACGGCCCAATTCGCATTGGAACGCGAGAGCAGCGCTTGAGCCGAAATGATGAGCAGGGGGGTCAGCGTTATACATGCCAAGGCGAGTGACGGATGTGAGCGCGGGTGTTTGAAGGACGCTTTGATTGCGGCCCCTAAAGCGACGATTGAGACGGGGCCATAAACAACGGCTTGATCGCGCCAAAAGGCCGCGAGATGGGACAGATGAAATCGGGAGGTGGAGCCAAGATTGGCATTTGCAGCCGTATGGGTAAAAGTCGCCATTTCGTTTTGGAAGTTCCACATTAGGTTAGGCACGACCAGAGTGCCGGTAATGACAAGCGCGATTATGATTTTACGGTTCAGAAACGCGCGCCGGGAGCCCGGGTCAAATATGATCGTAAGCCCAAATGCCGCTATGATAAATACCATGGCATATTTAGCTAAAATGCCCAGACCTATTGCCAGACCTAATTGCGCCATGCGCCGCCCGCTAATGTGGTCACGTAAATGTACCCATGCGTTTAAGGCCAAGGCCCAGCACAGCAAAAGCGGCACATCCGTGCTGATAATCCCCGAGGATAACCACACGGCGGGCATAAGTAAAAATATGGCGCTGGCCCAAAATCCGGTGCGGGCATCATATACATGCCGGGCAGTAGAAAATATCACCCATGCCGTGATGGAGTGAGTAATCGGCGAGGCCAGACGCACAGCCCATTCTGCATCCCCAAAAACACTGGTGCTTGCCGCGATTATAACTGCAATTAAAGGCGGTTTGGTCACATAACCCCAAGCCAGATCTTTTGACCAGGCCCAATATTGAGCTTCGTCGCCGTGCAAGCCTAATGGTGATGTTAGAAGCCCGAACAGGCGTAAGCTTAAAAGGCCTAATATCATATAGAGGGCGAGCGTTTGACCGCGCTGTGTCTGATCTAACATGCGGGAGATATGCCGCGTTCTGGCCACAAAGGAAACTTAATTTGTCCTCACTTATGATGTGAAACTATGTCACTAACGCTTTGGTAACTCTCCTCGGTCAAACCCGTTTATATGGCACATGCTCTTATTTTTGATTCTGGTGTTGGTGGTCTGTCGGTTGTGGCGGAAATCCGTCGCCGCTTGCCAGGACTAAGGTTAACTTACGCCGCAGATGATGATTTTCGCCCTTATGGGGATAAAACAGAAGCACAATTACGGGCGCGCTTGCCTGCGCTCTTGTCCGTTCTTGTCGAGACCACGCGCCCTGATATTGTTATTATAGCGTGTAATACAGCTTCGACAACGGCATTAGCCGATATCCGGGCGGCTCTGGAATGTCCTGTAATCGGAGTCGTTCCCGCTATAAAACCGGCCGCGCAAGCCACAAAAACGCAGACAATTGCTGTACTGGGGACACCGGGTACGATTGAAAGACGCTATGTCGACGATCTGATTTCAGATTTTGCCAAAGACTGCCAAGTCGTTTTGCAAGGGTCGGTCAATTTGGTGGAAATGGCCGAAGCCAAATTGTCAGGTGGAACTATTGATATCGACCATGTGCGCCAAGAACTAGGCCCTCTTTTTACAGGAAGAACTGGCGCGGATATTGATGTCGTCGTCTTGGCCTGTACGCATTTCCCGCTTCTCGGAGATGAGTTAAAAGCGGCAGTGCGGCAATCCGTGAAATGGATTGATAGTGGAGCCGCCATTGCAAGGCGGGTGGAAGATATTCTATTAGATATGCAACTCTTGCCAACATCTTCTGGCAGAGCCATACCGGAGGCTTCATCTGAAATATTACCTGTGGAAGCGCCTGTAGCTGATATGGCTTTATTGGTCGGGCCGTCACCGAATGCGGCGCGACGCGCGACATTTCAAAGCTATGGTTTTTCAAAAGTTATCGGCTTGCATTCAGCGGACTAATCAAGATTTGCATGTTTATCTTTAATGCGGATGAATGACATATTTCCATAAAGCCCAAGCGATAAGGACAATGAAAAACAATCCTGTCGTGACCAGCGCCAAATGTTTTTTAATCAAAGCTTCGGCCTGTTCTCCAAATTTCCAAACCATAGCGGCAATGATGAAAAACTGGGCAAACCGCGCGACAATACTCGCAATAATAAATATGATCAGGTTAAGCTTTAGTGCGCCGCTAAGAATTGTGATGACCTTATAGGGAAAGGGGGTTAATCCTCCGGCAAATACAGCCATAGCGCCGTATTCATCGGTAAGGTCTTTGAATTTATCTATTTTTTCAAGCTTGCCCAAATTTTCAAGAATAGGTAGGGCGAAGCTTTCATACGCAAACCATCCCAAGGCATACCCAAACAGTCCGCCAAGGATAGAAAACACGGCACAAACGGTCGCATATCGCCACGCTTTATGTGGAGAGGATTGTACCATGGCGACAAGTAATATGGCCGTAGGGATCGGAAACACAATACTTTCAGAAAATGCGATAAATGCCATAAATGGCTCGGCCCGTTTATGACGGGCCATACGTTTAAGCGATTCTACCCAACGATCAAAAAAAGCGAAATTTGACTTCATGACAGCCTCTTATCAGAGAATCCCTTAAAGTCATGTTTAAAGTACAAAAATTTAATCCACCACAGCTATAATGTTAAGCCATTTAAAATGGGAACGGGTTTGGTTACGATGTGTTTCTTATAACGTGTTATTATAAGATAGGGGGCTGCATTTACGTCGCGATACCCGCGCGCATCTGAACGGCAAAATGATCTGCAATATCGGATCCTTTAAGACGACCTTCAGACTCATACCATGCATTGAGCCAGTTTAGCGCCCCCATGAAAAAGAAAACATGTAATTGCGCATCACCTGACCGAATAGAGCCGTCTTTTTGTCCGTCTTTCACGATCCGGCTGATCTGGTTTTCAATCTTTCGACGTCGGGCGAGAACTTCTGTTTTCCAAGTTCCGCTTAAACTATCGACATCGGTTAATAAGGAAACGCCGGATTGCGTGAGCATGGCTACAAATTTTAAAAATAAGTTTTCGAGATAATCCAACTTATTGGGAAAACCCTCCGATTTTGTTTTTAGAATGTCATCCATCGCGTCATAGGCCATGATGTGACAGGCGTAGAGAATTTCCTCTTTATTTTTCACGTAATAATAGAGTGCGGCTTTGGTCAGGCCGAGGTTTTGGGCAATTTCTGTCATCGAGGCATTATGATAACCTCTGCGCCTAAAGGCTTGACCCGCTGCATAAATGACGGCTTGACGCTTGGCCGCAAATTGCTTTTCGCGATTAAATGGCGTTTTTGTATCAAAAGGGGCTTTTGTAGACCTATTCATTTAGGCCCACATCTGCCAATTTATAGCTGTGGGTATAAGGCCTTTGAAATCGTCTTTATATTTATCGAATTTAGGGCGACTTTTCCATTGGCCCGAGACAAGTTTATTGGCTAGCCTCACTTTGACTTTGCCTATATTCGCCCCTGATTTATTGATATTGCCTTCTTTTATGACATCGAGTGACGGCATGACCCAATAACTATCAAGTGTTTCATCATAAAATATAAAAATATAATTTGGGCGAGGATATTTAATCGTCATGGCTGAGAACATGCCCTTATTTTTGGCTGTTCGAGAGCGTGCCTTGATTTGGACGTCTACATATTGAGGCGGGTTTGTCGGATAACGTATGACGCAATCAATCTGTTGGTCATCAACAAGGGTCATATAAACATCAAACCCCCGCCTTAAAAGCTCGGCAATAGCCCTATATTCCTGTCGTTTGCCAAATGAGGCTGTCGATCCATATTGGGTGTCCATAACACGCTTTATCATATTACTAAATTTGACTCAAGAGTAGAATTTATGTATACATAGTCAAATATCTTAAATAGAGGCCCTATGCCAAAAATTATCAGTAAGATAAAACCTGATAGCGCGGACTTCCGCTCTAATGCGAAAGCTATGCAGGCTTTAGTGGATGATTTGCGCCTAAGGGTACGTAAAATTTCCGAGGGCGGGTCTCAACGCGCGCGAGAAAAACATCTGGCGCGTGGGAAATTACTCCCGCGAGAGCGTGTCGAGCGTTTATTGGATCCGGGCACACCCTTTTTAGAACTTTCTCAACTGGCGGCTTATGGTCTTTATGACGATCAGGTGCCCAGTGCGGGTATCATAACAGGTATTGGGCGTGTGTCTGGGCGCGAGGTGATGATACTGTGTAATGATGCTACAGTTAAGGGCGGTACATATTTTCCTATCACCTGTAAAAAACAGACGCGGGCGCAAGAGATAGCGCGTGAGAACCGTCTGCCCTGTATCTACCTTGTTGATAGTGGGGGCGGTAATCTTCCCCATCAAGCGGAAATTTTTCCGGATAAAGAGATGTTTGGTCGGTGTTTTTATAACGAAGCGACCATGTCTGCTGACGGGATTCCCCAAATCGCGATTGTCATGGGCTCATGTACGGCAGGTGGGGCTTATGTGCCGGCTATGGCAGATGAAAACGTTATTGTTGCCAATCAAGGTACGATATTTCTGGGCGGGCCGCCTTTGGTGAAAGCCGCTACGAATGAAGAAATTAGTGCCGAGGATTTGGGCGGCGGTCTGCTACATACATCTATATCGGGCGTGGCCGACCATCTGGCCAGTAATGATGCCCATGCTCTGCAAATTGGACGAGATATTGTTAAAAACCTTGGCCCTGCGCAGTATAGCTACGCAGCGCAAGATATAGAGCCACCCGCCTATGATGAAGACGAACTCAGCGGGATTGTACCGCGTGATCTTCGCAAGCCCTATGATTGCCGCGAGATTATTGCGCGTATTGTCGATGGGTCGCACTTTGATGAGTTTAAGAAACTCTACGGGGATACACTGGTCACAGGTTTTGCTAAAATTCAGGGCTATCAGGTCGGTATCCTGGGTAATAATGGCGTGTTGTTTTCAGAAAGTGCCATGAAGGGCGCGCATTTCATAGAACTGTGCGCGCAACGCAAAATCCCGCTTGTATTTTTACAAAATATCACGGGTTTTATGGTGGGGTCTAAAGCAGAAAGCGGTGGCATCGCCAAACACGGTGCGAAAATGGTACATGCCGTCGCAAATGCGAAAGTGCCGAAGTTTACAGTCGTTGTCGGGGGGTCTTACGGCGCTGGCAATTACGGCATGTGCGGACGGGCCTATTCGCCGCGCCTTATGTTTATGTGGCCCAATGCGCGAATATCTGTGATGGGCGGCGAGCAAGCGGCTATGGTATTGGCCTCGGTTCATCGCGACCGCGAAAAATGGTCCGAGGCTGATCGCGAAGCATTCATGCAGCCCATTCGAGAGAAATATGAACGCGAAGGTCATCCTTATTATGCCAGCGCACGCATTTGGGATGATGGTATTATTGCCCCGGCTGACACAAGACGTGTTCTGGGTTTGGGGTTGGCTATGGCGGCGAATGCGCCCTTAGAGGAGACACGCTTTGGCGTGTTCCGCATGTAATGCCCAACACTATAAAAACCCGGAAGATCACAAAAATACTGATTGCGAACCGCGGTGAAATTGCCTGTCGCGTGATTAAGACAGCGCGTAAAATGGGCATCGCGACTGTCGCTGTCTATTCCGATGCTGATCGCAAAGCGCTGCATGTGCGTCTGGCGGACGAGGCTGTGCATATCGGTCCGTCCCCCGCGATAGAGAGTTATCTCGTCATTGAGAAAATCATCAAAGCCGCCAAGGACACGGGCGCGGACGCGATACATCCCGGATATGGGTTTTTATCTGAAAATCCCGATTTTGTACGGGCCTGCCAGACAGCCAAGATCATTTTTATCGGCCCGTCCCCTGAAAGCATGGAGGCTATGGGTTTGAAAGACGCCGCCAAAACGTTGATGCAGACGGCGGGTGTACCGATTACGCCGGGCTATCACGGTAAAGACCAGTCAACCCAGCACCTCAAAGCCCAAGCCGGCAAGATCGGATATCCTGTGCTAATCAAGGCCGTAGCTGGCGGCGGCGGTAAAGGTATGCGCAAGGTCGAGGTCGAAGCGGATTTCGAGGCTATGCTGGCTTCATGTCAGCGAGAAGCGAAGTCAAGCTTTGGCAATGATGACGTGCTGATCGAGAAATATATTCAAAGCCCGCGCCATATCGAAGTGCAGATCTTTGGCGATCGTCACGGTAATGTTGTGCATATGTTTGAGCGCGATTGTTCGCT
>CAZSKN010000026.1:0-8287 GCA_964607445.1 uncultured Caulobacterales bacterium | reverse complement strand
ATCAAGATGGAAGGCCATGCGATTGAAGCAAGGCTCTATGCGGAAGACCCTGCAAATGATTTCTTGCCGAGTGTCGGTAAATTGTCCATTTTAAACCTGCCTGAGGGGGGGCGTATTGATACAGGCGTTGAATGTGGCGGCGATGTATCTGTGTTTTATGACCCGATGATAGCTAAACTCAGCACGTTCGCGCATGACCGCGCCCAAGTCATAAAACAGCTTGAGAGCCAATGCCAGCAAACGGAAGTATATCCGGTGAAGACAAATGCCCGTTTTCTTGTCAATTGCCTCTCTCATCCCGTGTTTAAATCCGGCAAAGTTTCAACGCATTTTATCGCAAGTTATGCGGAGGATATAATCGAACAAGACAGCTTGTTGTCAGATCAAGCGAGCCTTTCGCAGGCCTTATCCTTACACATAGCTTCGTCCGAAACTGTAGGATGGCGGTTAAACCAAGCGCCGCGCACGCATTTCGTCAGAACATATGCCGGTGAAGAGATTGTTTTATCGCTGACACCGGATGTTCGGGATATAAAATCCTATATCTCCTCTCATGCCCGTCCTGAGGGTGATGTTATTTTTATCGAGGGATTAAGTTATCTGATAGAGCACAGTGTGGCCGGAGGAATGGGCGGCGCGAGTGGGAATGTTCTGACCGCGCCTATGCCCGGCAAGATCATTGCTGTGAACGCCAAGGTCGGCGACAGTGTTAAGGCCGGAGACCCGCTTATCATCATGGAAGCCATGAAAATGGAAATGATGCTTGAGGCGCCGCGTGATGGTATTGTGGGCGACGTCAATGCGGCGATTGATGTGCTTGTCACGGATGGTGAAATTTTACTCTTATTAGAAGAGGAAGAAAAATAATGACGACGACTTACCCGACTTTGCAATTCGGCCATTCGGAAGAAACGATGATGATACGCGAAACTGTCTATGGCTTTGCCCAAGAACATATCGTGCCGATTGCGGCGGATATTGACCGCGAAAATAAATTCCCGCGTCACCTTTGGCCGATGATGGGCGAACTTGGCTTACATGGTATTACGGTGCCCGAAGCCGAGGGCGGCACAGGTCTTGGTTATCTCCAGCACACAATCGCGCTGGAGGAAATTAGTCGCGCCTCGGCCTCTGTGGGCTTGTCTTACGGGGCGCATTCCAATCTTTGTATCAACCAACTCCGCCGTTGGGGCAATGCCGATCAGAAGACGAAATATCTGCCCAAATTAATGAGCGGGGAACATGTCGGAAGCTTGGCCATGAGCGAACCCGGCGCCGGCTCGGATGTTGTATCGATGAAATTGCGGGCCGAGAGTGCCCAAGGCGGCTATCTGCTTAACGGTAATAAAATGTGGATTACAAATGCCCCCGAAGCGGATACGCTTTTTGTCTATGCCAAGACAGATCCCAATGGTGGGTCTAAAGGTATCACCGCTTTTATCATTACCCCCGATATGGAAGGTTTTTCAACAGCGCAGAAACTCGACAAGCTCGGCATGCGCGGGTCTGATACCTGCGAATTGATCTTTGATGATTGTTTTGTATCCGATGAAAATGTCGTTGGCGAAATCGGACAGGGGGCAGAAATCCTGATGAGTGGGCTTGATTATGAACGTGTGGTGCTATCAGGCCTGAGTGTCGGTATCATGCAGGCCTGTCTTGATGTGGTTTTGCCCTATATTCATGAACGCAAGCAATTTGGAAAACCCATAGGCACGTTCCAACTTATGCAGGGCAAGCTCGCGGATATGTATGTGACCTTGTCAACCGCGCGCTCATATGTTTATGCGGTTGCGGCCGCCTGTGATCGGGGCGAAACTACCCGTAAAGACGCGGCAGGATGTATTCTTTATGCGGCGGAGAAATCCACGCTTATGGCTTCTGATGCTATCCAGATGCTCGGCGGTATGGGCTATATGAATGAAAGCCCGACAGGACGTTTATGGCGCGATGCCAAATTGATGGAGATCGGGGCGGGTACATCAGAGATAAGGCGGTGGCTGATTGGGCGTGAACTTTTTGGCGAGACAGGATAATGTCAGGAAAATGGTTTGACGAATTAGAGGTTGGTCAGGTTTTTAAACATGCTATCAGGCGAACCTTGACTGAAACGGATAATATTCTTTTCACCTCCATGACCCATAATCCGGCGCAATTACATCTCGATGCAGATTATTGCGCAAAAGAAACCGAGTTCGGTAAGCCGCTTATCAATAGCTATTTCACACTCGGCCTTGTGGTTGGTATTTCTGTCGGGGATACAACACTGGGCACGGCTGTGGCCAATCTGGGCACAGATAAAGTCCGTTTTCCAAGGCCTTTATTCGCGGGTGACACTATCCATGTTGAAACGGAAATCATGGCGCTAAGGCCCTCACAATCCCGTCCCACCCAAGGTATCGTGACATTTGAGCATCGGGCCTTTAACCAGCATGATGAACTGGTCTGCATTTGCCAACGGACCGGATTGCAACACAAAAGCCGATAAAATCTTGAGCCTCGCGCTCACAATCTTTTTATAGATCTCATTTTTGAACCAAATTTTACAATTGTGTTGATCGCGTTATCAGGTTAAGGGCGATGAAAATAAAAATTATAAGGTGGGAATATGAGCCTAAAAAATATATTCGCCTCTCTGACGTTGCTTTTCGCGATAGCTTGCTCAGGGACATCTTCGACGTCTGATGGGGGGGCAGACACGGTTATTACACATGAGGCGTCAAATTCGCCTTGGATATTAAATTCCGCTGCGTCCCGCCTTAATTACACAACTATTAAGCTGGATGACATCGCTGAAAATAATCAGTTTATGCGGTTAGACGGCAAGGTCGATAAGTCTGGACGCGTGAATATCGCAATTATGCTGGAAAGTATTGTGACCCAAGTGGATACGCGCGATGCCCGTATGAAGACCTATGTATTTGAAACGGAAACCTTTCCGCAGGCCAATATTAAAACACAAATTGATATGTCCCGATTGCAAAGACTTCAAACCGGCGATCAGATGGCCTATGAAACGGAGCTATCCGTCTCTCTTAAAAACATTGAAACGCAATATGACGCTTATCTCAACGTCACGCGCCTTGGGCCGAATAAAGTCATGGTCACGTCAACAGCGCCCATATATGTCCATGCGGATGATTTCGAATTACAAAGCGGGGTCGATAAATTGCAAGCCCTTGCCAATCTATCCTCTATCACACCTATTGTGCCTGTAACATTTTCATTGATATTTGAACGGTAGTCACAAAAATTTCAATTTACAAAAGACGAAGCCAAACGCACAAAATTGAGACAGATTAATTCAACTCTGTTAACAGGATAGGAATTGAATGATCAGGTTCGATGATAAACAAGACGGCCCCATAAAAATGACGCAAATAAAACCAGCGGTCTAAGGAGAAAAAAATGGATACACCACATGATGATTTAAAACCGTCAAGACTACGCGAGATTATAAGCTGGATTCTTGTCGGTATTATAGTTGCGGTATTTTTGCCGTCCTTACCGTTTAAATTTAGCGGCGCGCCTGAAACCCAACATATTTTCGGGACAATTGGAACCTGGTTGTCCGGCTTTTTAGGGGCGACGATTGGCGGCATATTTGGTGCTATCGGGGGTTATATCATAGGTACGTTTGAACTTATGACCTCACTTATATTATTGACGCCTGGGTTTGTTTGGTTGCGAAACAGATTAGGAAAATCCGGAGAGGTGAAAACCGTCAACCGGCAAAGCTTTCACGCTTGGGGGGGCTTGGGTGCTACAGCCCTGATGGGCGGCGCGATTTTCTTTCACTTGTTTTCCAAGCTTGGAATTAACGTCAATAATGATAATGGAGCCTTGTTTTTCTCGGCTGTGGTGGTCTTTTTTGCCGGTATCATACTGTTTTTAATGAACCGCGAACGCGAAGCCTGTCCGCAGAATACGCGCTTTGGCCGGCTTACAAAATCCCTTACGCCCCGTTCATGGAAACATTGGCTATTCTGGGTCGAACTTATGCCTATTTTAGTGTTGGCGGGGCTGGCCTGGTTTTTAGGATTTTTCTTTCATCAAGCCAATACAGACAGGTATCCGGATCAGGATATTGCCTCCGTACCTGTGTTTGAAGAGACGATTCTGCCGTTCACTCATGACTATACAATTGAGAAAAGCCTGCCGTTTTTTGCATCGGCCGTCATCGATATCGATAATGATGGTGTCGACGAAATCTATCTGGGCGGAGGTTTGCTCCAACCGGATGTGATGTATGCCTATCAGGCCGATGGCAGCTTTAAAGATATCTCGGCGGAGACAAATATTGGCGCGCCGAAAAATCCGGAAACCTTTGGCGTGGCCGTTTTGGACGTTGATGAAAATGGCTGGGACGACCTTGTGATTGCCCGTGAAAATGATGTTTTCATTTCGTATAATACGAATGGAAAATTTAAAGAAACCCGTCTCAATCTTCCTTTTGACGAAATTTCGGCACCGCTATCTGTGGCTTTGGGGGATGTCAATAATGACGGTTTTGTCGATATGTATGTCGCAGCTTATATCAAAAACCGGTATGTCAAAGGGCAAACGGGTTTTAACGATCATAGTTATGGTGCCAGTAGCCTGATCTTTTTAAATAATGGCGATAATACATTTACCGATATCACCGAGACATCGGGCATGACGTATATTCATAACACATTTCAAGGCAATTTTGTTGATCTTGACGGTGATCGCGATATGGACCTTGTCGTGTCGCACGATACGGGCCAAGTACGCACATGGCGTAATGATACAGTGTTTAACTCTGACGGTCAGGCCACAAGCGCTATCAAATTTACCAGTGTTGAAAATCCTAATAATTCCGATGATTTGGCCAAGCGTCAATATGGCTACCCGATGGGGAACGCTATTGGGGATTATAATAATGACGGGCTAGTCGACCTAGCGTTTTCAAATGTCGGGAATATGGGCCCTTTGATGAACCGTATTGTGCGTGGAGATCTGACAAAGGATCAAATTTACAATCCGGATATTATTGTTTTTAAAAATGAAGGCGGGTTTAAATTCACGGATACGGCAGAGGAGACTAATCTGCGGGATTATGAATTTTCATGGGGCATGTTATTTGAAGATTTCAATGCCGATACATTACAGGATTTGATAATCTCTGAAAATTATGTGCAATTGCCCTATAACCATCTGATCTATCTTCCGGGCCGGACATTATTTCAAGCCGAGAACGGAAAATTCGCGGATAAAGAAAAAGAAACAAATACCGTCAATAAGGCTTTTGAAATCGCGGCCCTTGCCACGGATTTCAATAATGACGGCGCGCTGGATATGGTACGGGCAAATTTGCAAGGCCAATCTAAAGTGCAAATGAGTAAAGGCCATGGTAATAATTGGCTCAAGCTTGAATTGCCTAATACGGCGAAGTCCCTTGGGGCGGTTGCAACAGCTCGATTGGAATCAGGGAAAATTTTAACCAAGCATTTCATTACAAGCGAAGGTCTATGTTCGGATAGCTCGCATCTGCTTTATTTCGGCTTGGGGCAAAACGAAGTTGTGACGTCAATAGACATTCAATATTTGACGGGGCCGCTTCAAACCCTGAATAATCCGGGTCTGAACAAGATTATTAAGGTGAATAGACCTGCTGTGGTGCCTACGCCTGTTGAAAGTGCGCCTGAAGCCGCAGACGGAGAAAATTGATGGAAACCAGTTCTGCGGCGTCAGTCACCATAGCGCCAAAATGGCTTTTTTATACGGGCGTACTCGGTATGGTCGCCGCCTTTGTCACCGGTGTGGGGGAGTTTTTTCTTCTATACGCCCCGGACCTTAATCATGGGGCGGCCAATAATTACGCGAATTTCCTGCATCCGAGTGAAGCCGATTTACATCGCGGTTATTATCTGTCCGCGATAGGAGCGCCGTTTTACATTATCGGCTATTGGCATATCGTGGGCATGCTAAAATTACATAAAACCAAGCTTGGTTGGGCGATTATGGCATTGGCCGTCTTTGGTTTCATGTCCGGTTTTGCTTGGTTGATATCAAATGCCTATCAAGGGATATTAGTGCAGGCTATCGCCGCCCATTCAGGGGAGGTAGCAACGGCTTTATCGGGGGTTCAAGCGAAAGTCGATGCATGGAGTTTTCCGCTTTTACAAGTCATCCGGTTCCAAGTTATGATCATATCTGTGATTTTGGCCTTTGTGATCTTTAAGTACGAGACCTATTATCCGCGGTGGCTAGCGCTTTTCACGCCGTTCGTATTGATATTGCTCGTGTTTTCGACACTTTTATTCATGCCGGCCATTGGAAAGTATTTTGTGCCCGAAGCGCTTAATGTTGCGCATTTTATCTTTTTTACCATATCTACAATATGGGCCAGAAAGGTCATGAAAAAGGCGTCGCTTTAGAGCGACGCCTTGAATATGTTTTAAGCTCGTTTTACGCGCTTCGTCACCTATCTTCTACGTGTCACAAACTTCGGATTGCCACATAGCGTCAGCTGTTTCGCTATGGCATTTTATGCGCATGCCGTAACTTATGAGTTTATCGCTATCGTCGAATATTGCGAGAAGTTGTTGTCCCGTGACAGTGCCGTCCATCAGCCCGTCTTGCGTGACCAGAACCTGTTTCCAACCCGCTTCGACCACAGAGGTCTGGGTGCTGATATCAAGAGGGTCTGCGTGACCGTCATAGGCTTTAAAAACAGCATTAATTTTAAGCGTGGATTGTGCTATATTCTCACCAAGCCTTAAGCCTATAAATGTCGCTAAATTCCTATTGAATTTATCCATCTTTATATATTGATATTGATCTGCTTGGGCCGTTTTTGTTTGCGCCGTGGCATTTTCGGTTTTAACGGTCGTCGCACTTGTATCAGGTTTTGAGGCATTAGAACAAGCGGTTAATCCGCTAAAGAAGGCAAGCGTTAAAGTCGGAGCAACAATGCGAGTAAACATATTTATGCCTTCTTTAGACGGTCATTCTGATATAAACTCAACACATAGATTGTGTTGAGTTTTCAATTTATTATAAAACGCCACCGCCCCAAAGAACAGAGTAAGCTTCACAGTGAATCAAAACCGTTCCGAATTGGTTTAGATCCGTTCCAGCCGGAATTTCATATTCTTGCGTGCCTTTATTGCTCTTAAGAACGCCGAGGTTAATCGATCCGTCGACAGCGGTTTTTCCGGTCACATCATCCGCAGATTTTGGAGATAGAAAAACCTTGAGATCGGGGCCGTTTTTGGTTTTGAAGTCATCAGAAAATTTGACAAATGTTTTGCCGTCACGTTGTTCTAAAGACCATGTGCCTTTAATTCTGTATCTTTTTTTGAAAAAAGATTGATTTACAGACGGTGCGACAGAGGCGGCTACATCTGTTTGCGCAAAGCTTGACGTTGCAGGCGCCATGAAGAGCGAGGCTGATGTTGCAAATGCTAACATAAAAATAGAGGTGCGGGATTTCATAATTTAACCTTTGTATTTGAGAACTTAATCTATCAAACGTTGGGATAACTACCAAACACGAAATGTAAAAGCAATGTGATTAGATGTGAATATTCAGTTAGGCGCACACCTCTCGGAAAATGCTCATCAAGAAAACGTCCATCAAGAAAACGCTCATCATTTAAGCCTTAATTTCGTGTAAGCGTGGAGTCTCGATAGGTGAGCGTCGGTTTAGTATAGATAACCGCTGGTCGATCAACATATGTAAGTGTCGGTTTTGGGCTCAGGACAGACCGCACAGGTATATCAGGTCGCGTGATCCGTGTTTTTTCGGTCTGGGGCCGGGAAGGTTCCCGGGGTAAAATAACCGTGTCCGGTATGATATTGGCGACCGTTCTATCCTTGAGGCCTTCTGGGCGTGCGCTGGAACGTTTAACGGTAATGGTCGGATTTACGAGATAATCTTTCTCATATAATACTTCCAATATCTCTGAAAATTCGGCAGGGGTATGCGTTGCGGCCAGGACCGTGCCGATCAAGGGCATATTGACTTTGCCATTGGCCTGAAGCCTATAGCTTCCACTGAGTTGAGGGACGTTTTTTACAAAAACAGATATTGTGTCCTGCGGGCTTAACGCGTCCTGATTTAAGAAGGTTTCGACGTCTTGCCAGCGGGCGGAATCATCGGGCAAAGATTGGGTGAATGCCGGCCCGCTAAGGCCCAGCGTCACCGTCAAAAGAACTATCACTCTATTTATCATAGGATCTCGTTTACCCCATGAACTGTAAGTTTGGCTACTGATAAAGCCATAAATGATCTTCGGATGACAAAAAAGATGTAGATTTA
>CAZSKN010000025.1:25642-30020 GCA_964607445.1 uncultured Caulobacterales bacterium | reverse complement strand
GACCCCGACCCGAACTACTGTCCTATCTGACATGCCAACGCGCGCACATCGTCCTTTCAAATAGGAAACTGTAATATAACAGAGGGACATAGGGCGTGGATAAGTTTTACCCATCAGCCCATATGATCACGCCATTTCGCCCGAGCTTACGACGCAGGCGTGAGCGGTCATAAAAGTGCGCGTTAAGGGAACTATTTTAATCTCAACAATGCGTTTTTTAAATCATTTCGTCTTCTTCAAACAAAACGTCTTTTTTGACCTTTTTGTCTTTGACGTCCGCTTTTTCGATAATCAGATCGACCACTTTTTCTTCAAAGATTGGCGCGCGAAGCTGTGCAATCGCTTGCGGGTTTTTCTGATAGAACTCTATCACTTGCTGTTCTTGGCCGGGATAACGGCGCGCTTCTGCAATCATTGCCTGTTGCAATTCTTCATTCGTAATTTCTATATTTTCCTTCTGACCCATTTCCGCCAGAACAAGTCCGAGGCGCACACGACGCTCTGAAATTTTACGATAGTCTTTTTCGAGCTGCTTATCCGTTTTCTTAAGATCATCCTCGTCGAGCTGACCCGCTTCTTTCTCGGCTTGAACTTGCGCCCAGATATTCTGGAACTCAGACTCGACCATATTTGGCGGTAGCTCAAATGAATGTTTTTTATCAAGTTCGTCCAAGATCGCCCGCTTGAGTTTCATGCGAGATTGGACATCATGCTCATTATCCAAGCCCTCTTTAAGGGTCTCTTTTAATTTATCCAGACTGTCCATGCCAAATTTCTTGGCAAATTCATCATCCGGGGTTGCGTCCTGCGCGCCTTGGACTTCAAGAACTTCTGTTTCAAATACGGCTTCTTTACCCGCAAGATCAGCGGCCTGATAATCCTCGGGGAACGAGACGGTGACATCCAGCTTATCTCCGGCTTTTGTGCCAATTAACTGATCTTCAAATCCCGGAATAAATGACCCGGACCCTAAAACAAGCTGATGGCCTTCCATAGCCCCGCCCTCAAAAGGGTCGCCGTCAATACGGCCGGTAAAATTAATCAGCACAGCATCGTCTTTTTTAGCTTTGGCGGTTTTGGCTTTTTTCTTATAGGATTTCTGGCCTTCAGCCAATTGTACGAGGCGCGCCTCCAGATCCGCATCCGACACTTCACATGTCAAACGGGTGAATTTAAGCGTTGAAACATCTATCGGCTCGAATTCAGGAATTGTTTCTACCGTCAATTGATATTCCAGATCCGCCTTGCCTGTTGTCACCTCTTGGCCATTGGCGCGCAAATCAATCTTAGGTTCGCCGGCAGGGCGCAATTTATGATCCGCCATTGTTTTTTGGCTGGTTTGCGCCACAGTCTCTTCGACCACATCTTTCATGATAGATTGGCCAAACATTTTACGGATATGATTTACAGGCACTTTTCCGGGCCGAAATCCTTTCAGACTCACTTGCGGCTGCATTTCTGCAATTTTTGCCACAAGTTTCTCTTCGAGCTCCGCTTTGGCGACCGTGATCTCATAAGTCTTGCTCAGACCTTCGGCTTTAAGTTCTTTAACCTGCATTGTAACATCCGTTATATTCATGAAGAAAGGCCGGAGAGACATCTCACCGAGCCTTACTGTGTTTATCTACAAATTTGCGAGCGCTTATGTCACGCGCAATACCAAAGCGCAATATAAAGAGCGTATGAAAATCATATGATTTTCGATTTCTAATGGCCCTTTTTCCAAAAACAGGCAAAATTTAGGTGCATAGATCGAAAAAAGCAGGTTATAGGAGCCGTCATGCCTGATTCTTCCATATTAACGACCTATTTTTTAGTCTTCATAGGCCCCTTTATTCAAGAGGATGCAGCCGTCATCGGCGCCGCAAGTCTGGCTACAAATGGTATGGGCACGCCAGCGGTGTTATTTATGACTATTTTAACGGGGTTGTTCTTAAGTGATGTTTGGAAATACTGGATCGGATGGGCCGCGCTACGCAATGCGAAAGCCCGCAGCTTTGTTGACCGGAAACATGTGGCGGGATTCAAACAAAAGGTCAGCAATAACTTAATCGCCACCCTTTTTACGGCCCGGTTTTTACCCTTGGCGCGCATCCCGACCTATGTCGCCTGCGGCTTGTTCAGTGTAAATTATATAAAATTTTGTATCATTATCTTTGTCACGGCCTTTTTATATGTCAGCGCGGTTTTTTTACTCTGTCATTTCCTCGGCGAAGTGTTAGGCGAACAATTTAGATGGGTCGTCCCTATCATCGCCCTCTGCGGCCTGCTGATATATATGCTCGTCTTAAAATGGCGGCAAAAAAACGTAAAACCTGCCCACTCGGATATACCGCCCTCTTAAAGGCGTTAGGCCCGACCATTAGCGACGCATAGACGGGGCATCCAGAGGCAAGCCTTGTGCGCGGTAGGCCAGATAAAGCTCCAAGGCCGTATAGGTCTCACTGCCCAGAGCTTTGGGCGCAGCCCGTACCCCCACGTCACAATCTTGAAACCGACGATGCAGAGACCCGAGGCTTTGCCATTCGTTTCGATAGGTCGGAAATCCCGTGCCATGACCTTGACTGATGAAATCACCGCGCATTTTGCGCCCCCAGTTTTGGTCATGGCATTGCTGGCATGATAAATTAAACTGTCCACGCCGTGTGAAAAAATAACGCTGCCCTGCCTCAAAGTAAGGTTTGAGCGGACCCGAAATATGCGGGGTTTGGCGCGCGCCGCGTGCGCTATGGGCCAAATAAGCGCTCAGGCTCAACAATTCAGGACTATCATAGGCCAGAGCCGGGGCGTTCAAATGCTCTGTCTGGCACAGATTAATCCGGCCCTCCAAATTCACTAACCTGTTTACGCGAGGATCAATTTTAGGGTATTTTGCGGCCACCTTACCCAGATCAAGAGCTAAGGCCCTCCCCCCCTCTGCGTCCTCGGCGTGACAGCGACTGCACCGGTTTTGAAAATCTGTTTTCCCCGCCTCCACCCATAAAAACCCCGGATTTAAAAAATCATCGGCTTGAGCTGCACGCGTTTGCGATGTTAAGAATTCTGTCCCCGAGACAATATCGGATTTTGCCAAGCTTTCCTTTATAACAAGATCAGAAACCGCCATATCGGTCTTATGGCACCCCGCCACACATATACCCACAATAGCGACACAGCTTATAATCTTGGCACGCCAGCGCATTAGCTTACATTTAGCCTGGCCGTTTTCGAGAAGACCTCACCACCTTGTTCGATCCAACGAAATATAATGTCCCCGCTATCTTGCACGCGCATATAGAAGCTCAGCAAGGGGTTGGCCGCCATGCCCGGCCCAAAATCGGCTTGAAAGACAATATCATCATTATATAGGCACTCGAATTGCGTCAGTATCTTGCGCGGAATTCTGTCCCCCCGTTGTGTCAGACGATAGCCGCTCTCCATATCATGTTGAATACGCGCTTTTAGTTCTATGATCTCATTCTTCTTGGCTGTTTTGGGTACTTTCAGACGTATCTGTGTCATATCCTGCCCCTAAAAGATCACGCAGGCTGCAACAGTGACAAGCGGCGTAGATGTGGCACGCCATAAACGGCCATCGCTCATTTGGGCAATAGCATGTACGGTTTGCGTTCCGGCCAAACGTATATATGTGCGTAGGCGCGCGCGTCCGCTTTGCGGCGTAAACTGAAATTGTGCGATCGTCGCAATCGGATTACGGGACGACACAATCGCAATTTTTTTGACATAGTCCTGCGCTGTCATCGGGCTGTCTACCTCGACATCCAAAGCCACAGAATAGCCATTCTCGGAAATAGGCGGTATTTTAAGGCTTACACGTCCGGTTTTAATCTCGTCATGTGCGCCAAAGATTTCCATAATCGCCTGATTGACCGATTTTTGATCCGCAGCCACCAGATGCGCTGGCAAGGTAATCCCGCCTATGAGGCTGGCCGAAGCCATTTTTCCTATATGCCGGCGCGTCAGCCCTGTGCAATGTCGGGCCGGTTCGGCTTGCGGCCCTAAAATATCAATTCTATCCGTCATCATCCGAGTCCAAATTTAGCGTCATGATTTTATCGTCCCAAGATAGGCGATTATATCTTCAATGTCTTGTGCCGACAGCACGGTCTGATTGACAAAACGGTCTTCAACCTGATTTAGACCGTCTTGGCGGTAATAAGACGGCATGGCCACGCCGGGCTTTATACGATCATAATCGACGATACGCATGCGTAATTGTGCCGGGCTAAAGCGGGCGCCTATATTATTTAGACTGGGCCCAAGATTTCCTTGAAACGCGACCTCCAGACCGTCCAGCTGATGACATAAAACACAATGTCCGCCCTCACGCGATGCAAAAAGAGCGCGGCCTCTGGCGATATCTCCGGATTGAGCGGTT
>CAZSKN010000025.1:0-25542 GCA_964607445.1 uncultured Caulobacterales bacterium | reverse complement strand
GATTGAGCGGTTAAAGGCGTTGGCAGGCTATCAATATTATCAGCGTGTTCTGTGCGCGGGGTCGCCTGACAGCCCAGTAAAACCGGACTTAACACAACACAGGACAAAACAGAAAGGCACAGCCGCTTTAAAGCTACCGGTCTGGCGACACATATCTCTCTTATATACAGCTTGCGCATTAGGTGCCAAACGCCTGATGTGTGAGCGTTTCGAACCAGTCCCGCGCGTGGTCAGCTTCGGCCTCGCGCGCGAATTTATCTGCAATCAAAGGACTAACCCCGCCACTTCCTGCGACAGGTTCTAAGACATTTTTATTATTTTTATACACGCCGGTAATTGATATAGCCTGTTCGGGTGACGTAAAGGAATAACAACTATTTGACAGAAGGGTTGGCGTGGCCGGCAGATCGGCAAGATCACGCAAAACCTGCCGCGCACAAAGCCGGGCTTGTAAATTCGCTGAAAAGGCAGATTTAGGCATAGGTGCAGCAAGTGTGGCATCCCCGATCACATAGATATTGTCTTGCAAGGACGAGGCAAAACTCTGCGCATTAACGGGGCACCAGCCCGACGCATTTGTCACACCGGCCTGTTGGGCTATACGCCCGGCTTTTTGCGGGGGAATTATATTAATAACATCTGCAGTAATCTCGTCAAAATCTGTAAAAACACGCTTGGTCTTCGCGTCGACCCGCTGCACGGCCCCGTCATCAGACCCGCCCCGCCACGTAATTATATCGTTATAATGCTGCGCCCATGCCGCCTGAAATAAAGCCTGTTTTGAAAATGTTTCTTGCGCATCCAAGATCAATAATTTGGCGCGTGGCTTATAGGTTTTTAAATAATGCGCGATCAAGCTCGCCCGTTCATATGGCCCTGGCGGACACCGAAACGGGGCCGGGGGCACAGAAATGACAACACGTCCGGTCTCTGGCATTGCCCGTATCTGATCACGCAAGAGCAAGGTTTGCGCGCCGGCTTTCCATGCATGGGGCAAGAGCTTTGCGGCTTCGGGACTATAGCCGTCTAAGGCGTCATAATCGAAATCTATACCGGGCGATAATATTAAGCGGTCATAAGACAGTTTGTGCCCCCCACGCAAAGACAGCGTGCGCGATAAGGGGTCAACCGTCTCGACCCACCCCTTGATCACGGATATGCCTATTTTTGAAAGCGCTTCATAGGAAAACTCTTGCGCCTTTAGCGGCCGCGATCCGGAAATGACCAAATTAGAAAACGGACAAGCGGTATATATATCTGCGGGCGCTATCAGGCTGACCTTTACATGCGGGGCTTGGCGCTGGATCGCGCGGGCCGCAGTGGCGCCGCCAAATCCACCGCCGACCACCACAATATGTGCCATAGATTGCGCCAGAGCCGGAGACGCCAACCGCGAATATGCCAGGCCCGTTGCCGCCGTTCCGGCTGCGCCTCCCAAACCCGCGAGCACATGCCGACGCCCAAACCGCGGCGACCGCTTTTTTTTGACCTTGCCTGCCGCGTTATCGAAAACAGAGTCATTCATCCGAAACGCCACTTGCAAGATAGGCTGACAGATTTGCAATATCGGTTTCACTATAACCGCGCATGATCCGGTGCATGACCGTCGTCCCTGCCTCTGTTTGATAGCGTGTCAATGCAGAGACAAGGCGCTCAGACTCGAAACCTGCATATGAGGGTATGGCCTGTTGCGACGTGGCGGTTCTTTTGGCGCTATGACACCCCGCGCATACCAAAGCCAGTTGCGCGCCTTTTACCACATCCGGCGCAAAGACAGGCCCGGACACATCCGGGCCGGAGGCCGCGGAGCTTGCGCGCGACGCGGATATCTGTGTTTGTCCCTTCACGGTCTGAGGGTCTTTATCCGCTTCGCCTATGGAGGCCGGCATACATCCCGGAGTTCCAAACAACAGTAGGGCGCAAAAAAACAAAGCTCGAGACCATGCCATATCAATCTAAGCTCTCAGATTTTGATCCTTAATCGGTAATTTTCGGATACGCTTACCTGTAGCCGCAAATATTGCATTCAATACGGCTGGTGCGGCCACGGCGATTGTCGGTTCCCCGACCCCGCCCCAAAATCCGCCCGATGGCATGATAATCGTGTCGACTTCCGGCATTTCTGCTATACGCATAGACTGGAAACTATCGAAATTCGTCTGTTCGGGTTGACCATCTTTATAGGTGATTTCACCGTATAACATGGCCGAAAGACCATAGACAAAAGACCCTTGGACCTGTGCCTCTACTTGTTGAGGATTGGCAACCGTGCCACAATCCGTCGCCGCAGTAATCTTGTGCATGGTTAGCTTACCAGCCGAGTCAACGGTTACTTCCGCGCAAGCCGCCGTGTAACTGCCAAAAGAATAAAACGCACAGAGTCCGCGTGAACGGCCATCGTCTTGTCCCCAGTTTCCTTTCTCCGCGACCGCTTGAAGGACGGCGCTAAGTTTCGGGCTATCCTGAAGTTGTTCTAGAAAAAATTCCAAGCTATCCCGCCCGGCCGCCTGCGCCATTTCATCCAGAAAGCAATTGAGATAAAGCGCATTTTGATTGGCATTGACACCGCGCCAGAAGCCGGGACGAATAGGCGGGTTACGCATAGCGTGATGAACCCGGAAATTCGGAAAGCTGTGCTTCAGGGTCTGGTCTTCCAGACGCGGGTCCAGACCCGGGGCCACAAAACCTTGAAACACTGCCAGATCTCCACCCGCGCTGGCCAGAATTTGCGGCATGAGGGCGGCCAAAATTGATTGTCCTGAAATTTTTATGTCCAGCGCTGTCAACTTGCCATCTTTATCCAACCCGCCGCGCATATTGGCTTTGGTGATGGGATGATAAAATCCGTGTAGCATATCCTCTTCGCGCGACCATTGCAGCTTGATCGGTGTTCCGGGCATGGTTTTGGCAATCTCGACGACCTGCGTGACATAATCAACCATGCCGCGCCGCCCGAAACCACCGCCCAGAATAACCTTATGCACATCGCATTTATCTATGGGTAAATCGGCCGCTTTCGCCGCCGCGCCCAAGGCCGCTTCGGCATTTTGCGTTGGACACCAGACCTCACATTTATCTGCCGTCCAGATCGCCGTTGCATTCATCGGCTCCATCGGCGCATGGTTTTGCGTCGGAAAATTATATCCGGCCTCGACAATTTTATCCGCCGTCGATAAAGCCGCGTCCACATCCCCCTTTTTATTGCCGGTAAAGGTTTCAGAAGCCTCCAGACCGTCTTGTAATAAGGCATTAATATCAGCACTGCTATAGTTGGCATTCGCCCCGCCGTCCCAGTCTATCGGCATGGCCTCTAGAGCTTGATGGGCTTGCCACCACCGGTCTGCGATCACCACAACAGCTTTATCGCCCAAGGTCATCACTTTTTTCACACCCGGCATGGCCATAGCAACAGCCTCGTCATAGCTTTTAAGCGTACCGCCCAATATCGGGCAGGCTTTTATATCCGCCATTAACATTCCCGGCATCATCAAATCCGAGCCATATTTCAACGCCCCGGTTAATTTCGGGGCTGTGTCGAGGCGCAGTTTCGGTTGACCGATAATTGTCCAGTCTTTGGGGTCCTTTAATGTCACATCTGTGGGCACATCCAATCTAGACGCGGCCTCAGCAATTTTGCCAAAGGTCGTTTTATGGCCGCCCGCAGCATGGGTAATAACCCCTTTTTCGACGCGACAGTCTCCCGGCTCGACGCCCCATTTTTTAGCCGCTGCCTGCACCAGCATCATGCGCGCCGCCGCGCCGCCTTCGCGCATATATTGCTGGGAGCCACGCACGCCTTGGCTTCCGCCCGTCCCGAAACTGCCATAGACGCGATCGCGCGCCAAGCTCTCGCCGGGGGTAGGGAAGGCAAATGTCACCTTTTCCCAATCACACCCTAATTCTTCGGCGACAATCTGTGACAGTCCTGTGATCGTGCCCTGCCCCATCTCGGACCGGGCTATCCGAACCGTCACCGTCTCGTCGTGATGAATATGTACCCAGGCATTGACTTCGGGCATGGAGGCAAGGCCCGTCGTATCAACGGGTTTTTGCGCAAGCGCCCCCGCACCTGACTCAGAGCTACAAGCCGATAGCACACCCAGAGACAGCCCGACGCCAGCCGCGCTGGTACCGACAATGAAGTTTCGGCGGGACAGGGCCCGGGTTTTGTTTTGCATTTTAGCCGTCATCATCCCCTCCTATATTTTCGTCTTGGCCAGATGAATACCTTGGCGCACACGCACAAAGGTTCCGCAACGGCAAATATTTGTAATCGTCTCGTCAATATCGGCATCTGTGGCCTGCGGTTTTTCTTTTAACAAGGCCGACACCGCCATTATCATACCGGGCTGGCAATAGCCACATTGCGGAATGTCCAACTCGGCCCAAGCTTGTTGCACGGGGTGTGAGCCATCCGTAGACAGGCCTTCAATTGTGGTGATCTGTTCTGTGCCTTCAAGTGCGGATACGGGATAGACGCAAGACCTGACCGCTTCGCCATCAATATGCACTGTACAGGCGCCGCACTGGGCGATACCGCATCCATATTTCGTTCCTGTCAGGCCGAGTTGCTCTCGTAAAGCCCACAGCAATGGCGTCTCTGCGTCGCCGTTAAAATCCATTTTCTTGCCATTAATATTTAACACTGTCATTATGGGTAAACTCCGCGACTTTCTTTTTCCGGCGTCATAGCCTTATGCAATAGGCATAGCACAAACCCTGATGTCAATCCATGCTCTCGTCGCTTTAAAACTATGGGGCCCGACCCGCCCTATCTAATCTGAGCAACCCGGTCCCATAAGACCGGGGCTTGCCCTGCTCAATCGCCAAAGATCGGATGATGCGCTTACGCCGCAAACAGGGTCTATGCCAAGACGGGCCTATAAGAGAAACGGCCTATTCGGATTTAAAGCTAAACAGTGACATGCCTCGGCTACGTTCATCAAATTGCAAAGCCTTATTAAGCGGGGCATGGGCGCGCTGACGACAGTTTTGGCGTTCGCATAGATAACAATTTACGCCAATCGGTGTGGGTTGGGGTGTTTCGAGATTATAAGGTCGGGCATAGGTTAGGCGCGGTGCATAGGCAATATCGCACCCCAGACCAATGGCCAGTTTTTGCGGCGGTGAGTCAAATGTACCCGCACTGCGCGAGACCATTTTTGCGATAGAGAAATAGGTTGTCTCGTCCGGCATTTGGATCATTTGCGTGATGGTTTTACCCGGCGTCTGGAAACATTCATGAATATTCCAAAGTGGGCAAGCCCCGCCAAATTGCGAAAAATGAAACCGTCCGGCCGAGAACCGCTTGGACACATTTCCGGCCACATCAATCCGGACAAAGAAAAACGGAATGCCGCGCGCATCCGGTTTTTGCAAGGTTGTCAATCGATGGGCCGTTTGTTCAAAACTTGTGCCGAACCGATGTGAGAGGAGATCGACGTCATATCGGCAATTTTCCGCTTCGCGCAAGAAGCGCGCATATGGCATTAAGGTCGCTGCGGCAAAATAATTCGCCAGTGATGTGCGCATCAAGCCTTCTGATTCACGTCCCGGCAAATGGGCGCTTTTAATAATGTCATCAATCAAGCTACGATATTCCAACATACCGATTTGAAATGCGAGTTGAAACCTGCGCCCGGACTGACGCAAAAGTTCAGACAGGTTTATGCGTTTTGAATGTCTGTCAAAATAGCGCAACATTTGCGGCATGATATCAATGGGGACAATACGAACAGACAAATCATGGCGGGATTTCAAGCGCTCGGTCAGGGCAGCATGAGGTTCACGCTTGGTCATGCCCAATTCCTCGGCCAGCGCTTCTGCGGCCGTATCGAGACGTGGAAAATAGTTTTTATTTTCATGGATAAACCGTCTGACGATTTCGACCGCTTGTGCGGATTGCTCTAGGAGCTCGACTTTATCACGGTCACTGGCCAGATTCCGAGTCATATCGGATTGGCGACGCAGCACATCCCGATGCTTGCCGTAAAGCCGCAATAAGGCCTTGGCCGCAGCCGGGCTGACATTCACCAGATCTTCAGCTTCGCTTTTTGAAATCCCTTGGGTCTTGAAAACAGGATCACGTAAGGTTTCATAGATTTCAGCCACCAGATGCGCGTCACCAGCCCCCGTAAAACCAGAAATATCAAAATCGTAAATCTCGGCCATTTTCAACAAGACCTTAGCCGATAACGCCCGCTGATTACGCTCCATTAAATTCAGATATGAGGTCGATATACCCAAATCTTCAGCCATACGCGCCTGTGTCAGCCCCAAAGTCTGCCGAAATCGACGCAATCGCGGCCCTACGAGAAGTTTATCATGTGTGTTTGCCATAAATACTCATATATTTTTTTACAATATTTACAAATATAATTATATTAATTTTACATTATTTACAAAAATACCCTTTATTTACAGTACGTTATGGACTTTATGGAGGTTTTGTAAATATAGTAGGGAACATATAACAATGGAGCCTGCCATGAATGCAGAATCAAAAACATCCCCCGCCCCCATCCCGCGCCATCGTGTCTTGGCAAAAGTCGTGGGATCCATGGGCGCGCGCTATGACGAGGTCTTATCGCCGGATGCGCTTTTGTTTTTAGCAGATCTTGAGCGACGCTTTGGTTCGCAACGTCGTATCCTGCTTGAAAACAGACGCCTCCAACAAGAGCGTTTTGATGATGGCGAGATGCCGACACAACCGCCAGAGACCGCCCATATTCGCAATTCCGTTTGGGAAGTTGCCACCTGCCCGCCAGCCTTGCAGGACCGTCGTGTTGAAATCACCGGACCTGTTGATCGCAAAATGATGATCAATGCCTTAAATTGCGGGGCGAAAATGTTCATGGCTGATTTCGAGGATGCGTCTTCGCCGACCTTTGATAATATGATATCGGGTCAGATCAATATGTATGACTATGCGCGCAATAGCTTGTCCCTTAAAACCGACAAGAAGTCCTACACACTCAATGACGAGACAGCGACCATGTTGGTGCGTCCACGCGGATGGCACTTGGAAGAACGCAATATTACAGTTGACGGCAAGCCCATGTCGGCCAGCCTGGTAGATTTCGGCTTACATATTTTCAACAATGGTAAATTATTAGCGGATTCAGGCCGGGGGCCGTTTTACTACCTCCCGAAGATTGAAAATTACCAAGAAGCCCGTCTGTGGAATGATGTCTTTAACTTTGCCCAAGTTTTTGTCGGCATTCCCCATGCGACTATTAAAGCCACAATCCTGATCGAAACACTGCCTGCGGCCTTCCAGATGGAAGAAATTCTTTATGTAATGCGCCACCATATTACGGGGCTCAACTGTGGACGTTGGGATTATATTTTCAGCTATATCAAAACCTTACGCAATCATAAGCAATTTGTCTTGCCTGATCGGGCGCAAGTCGGCATGGACCGCGATTTCCTCTCGGCCTATGCCAGCCGCTTGGTTGAGGTGTGTCATAAGCGCCGCGCCCACGCCATGGGCGGCATGGCGGCGCAAATTCCGGTTAAAGGCGATGAGGCTGCCAATGACGCCGCCTTTGAAAAAGTGCGCAAGGACAAAGAGCGCGAAGCCAAAATGGGCCATGACGGGACATGGGTCGCCCACCCTGACCTTGTGCCTGTTGCGATGGATGTGTTTGACGCGGTGATGCCTTCTAAACACCAAATTCACAAAAAACGTCAATCGCCCCGTGTTTCGGACGCCGCCATGATTAAACCCCATAGCGGCACGGTGACAGAAGGCGGTTTAAGAACCAATATCGATGTCGGCATTCGATATACGGCCGCATGGTTATGTGGCCGCGGGGCGGTGCCTATTCACAACCTCATGGAAGATGCAGCCACGGCAGAAATTTCGCGCACGCAAATTTGGCAATGGCTCCGCCACGGTGCCACGATACACATGGATGACGGTACACAAACCACCATGTCATCAACCCTATATACAAAAATTTACGACGAAGTTTTCGCACAGCTTACATCTGAACTTGGGTCTGATGCTTTCATCAGCGGGCGTTACCCCGAAGCCGCAAAACTTTTCACACGGACAGCGACATCTGCCGACCTGCCCGAATTTCTTACCCTTTCAGCCTATGACATTTTGGAGACACAATAATGACCTATTCAACTATTCTTTCAGAGCTTAAAACGCGCTATCCTAACGGCGCGCCTGCCGGGATCAACCTTGAAGATCTCGCTCAGCTCAAAACGCAAAACACCTTTGAAACCCATTTGGATATCGCGAAATCTATGGCCACAGTCATGCGCGCCGACATGGCCGCTTATGATGCCGATAAAAGCCAGTTTACCCAGTCATTAGGCTGTTGGTCCGGCTTTCACGCCATGCAGATGATGCGCGCGATCAAACGCCAGAAAGGCACGCTTGATAAAGCCTATGTCTATCTGTCCGGCTGGATGGTCGCCGGTCTACGCAATCGTTTCGGTCATTTGCCCGATCAGAGCATGCACGAAAAAACATCTGTCGTTGATCTTATTGACGAAATTTATACCAGCCTGCGTCAAGCCGACGAAGTCGAGCTTAACGATCTGTTTGCAGAGCTAAAGGCGGCAAATACAGACGCAGAGCGCGAGTCTATTATTGCCAGAATTGACGGACATGAAACCTATGTGCGTCCGATTATTGCCGATATTGATGCCGGTTTCGGGAATGTCCACGCCACATATTTGCTGGCTAAAGAAATGATCAAGGCCGGCGCCTGTTGCCTGCAAATCGAAAATCAGGTCTCTGACGCCAAACAGTGTGGCCACCAAGACGGCAAAGTCACGGTTCCGCGTGAAGACTTTGTTGAAAAACTCCGCGCCTGTCGCATGGCCTTTGAAGAGCTCGGCGTGACAGACGGGGTTATCGTTGCCCGTACTGACAGTCTTGGTGCTGGCTTAACACAGAAAATTCCGGTCTCGCGCGAAGCCGGTGACAGCGCAGCCCAGTACACGAAATGGCTAGAAACCGAGCCTGCCACTGATTTAGCAGACGGCGAAATTGCGATCCAGCTTGACGGCGAGCTGCGCAAGCCTGTGCGCTTGGCAAATGGTCTTTACAAATTCAAAGCCGACACGGGCGAAGACCGCGTGGTCGAAGACTGTATTTCCAGCTTAACCGAAGGCGGCGCTGATCTGCTCTGGATTGAAACGGCTACGCCGAATGTGGCCAAGATCGCAGCTATGGTCAACCGGGTCAAAGAAGTCGTGCCGGATGCCAAGCTGACCTATAATAACTCGCCCAGCTTTAACTGGACGCTGAACCTGCGCAAGCAAGTGCGTGAGGACTGGATTGCGTCTGGCAAAATCAAAGCCGACGAATACCCGGATGACAACCAGCTTATGTCAAGCCGTTTTGACCAAGACCCGCTCGGCCTTGAAACTGATGCGCGCTTGCAGGCCTTCCAGACCGATATCGCCCGCGAAGCCGGTGTGTTCCATAACCTTATCACCTTGCCGACATTCCACATGACGGCGAAGTTTATGAACGATCTCTCAGAAGGCTATTTCGGCGATCAGAAAATGCTGGCCTATGTCAAGAACATCCAGCGCGAAGAAATCCGTACAGGGGTTTCAGCGGTGAAACATCAACACGAAGTCGGCTCTGACCTTGGCGATACATTCAAGGAGATGACAGGCGGCGAACGCGCGCTTAAGGCGGGCGGTGAACATAATACTATGAACCAGTTTGAGAGCGCTGCTTAATCCGTCCTCACCTGTCCTCACCTGTAGATATGGCCCCCCGGAGCTTCGGCTTCGGGGGTTTTTTAATCCCAATCCTGGCTGTCAAATTCAAACAAGACATCCAGACGCTCCTCCAGAACATGTGCCAGACGAAAGGCCAGTTCCAGTGACGGGGCATATTTTTGCGCCTCGATAGAGATAACCGTCTGACGTGTAGCCCCGATACGGGCCGCCAAATCAACTTGGGTCATATTTGTCCGTGCCAGACGTACCCGTTTGACATGATTGGTAATCCGGCTTTTCTTTCCGCCCATTCTAGAAGCGCCGATAGGCGTGAAGCTTGACGCCCTGCTTGAGAAGATCCGCGATATAGCTGACCACCAAAAGACCAAAGATAATCTCGACCGGTTTTTCAATACGCACAGGCGGGGTATAGGTCGGCCCGATCATATTATGGGCCAGCATCGTCACGACAATCACCCCCACGCCCCATTGCATAACCCTATAGCCGTAATCCGAACCTTTGCGCGCAATCTCGGTGTCGCGTTCATCGCGCATGAACGCCTCTTTGCGCTTTCGCATATCAAATATAGACGCAATAACCGCATGAAGGATAATCGTGACGATCACAACACCCAGAATGACCTCGCCAAACTCTTCCATATCGGTATGTATGGGCTTTAGCGACGGCCAAATCGTCATTTTACCCAAAAACCAGATAAAGACCGCCCCGTCAGCCAGCAAGGTAATCCAGCTTTGGCGCTCCGGCTCGCTCATATCTTCTATTCTTGTCATAACCCCTCTCTAAATCGCCCATGGACACATCTGTTAATGTAAACTATTTTTTACATAAGGGGTGAAAGACGGAATGTAAAGTATTTTTTACATCATGTTCGAAACTAGACAGGGTTTGAGTTTCCCTTCATTAATGTTGTATGAAAAGACTACTAAAGAGAGCGTGGAAAGACACTCTTTCATGGTTTGGCGGTTGGTCAGCTATTATACCTGCCATTTTAATTACGCCTATTGGTTTTGCTCTATATTATCTTCAAGCTACGTGGAGTGAAGTCATGGCTGAATGGCAATCATTCCTGGTTTTTGGCCTACAATCAGGTGGAATTTTGTTTTTAGGAGCTTTTTTATATAATTTTGCGTGTGCACCTTATCGTATAGTAAAAGATGAAAACATAAAACTCCGAAATCAGATTGAACAACTCAAAATTACTGCACCAATGGCAAACAAGGCTTTAAAAGGCATTCTTTCAAGGCGTGATAACTTTACAATTAGTGAGGCCGCGAGCCTTCTTGCGGATAATATACTTACTAAGGATGGGCTTTCGCCTGTTGCTCAAGCACAACTTCAAGAACTTAAATCAATGATGAGAAATGGCGAGTTGAGACGCATTGATGAAGCAGGAACAATGGAGCGTTTAGCCGCGAAAATGGCTATGTCCAGTCTTAATAATACAGACGAGGGAGATATTGGGCCATGGGACACTGCAAAGATTTCAAAACAAAGTTTAATAAAGCTATCGAAGGACTTCAAGTTACCAATTAAAGGTCTTAAATGAATGAATACAAAATCCGAGAAACTTAAGCGCCCACGCGGTAGGCCTATAAAAAACCAGATTGAAGTGATACCTGATACGGCCCCGAATATTGCGAGGGCTATTTTCCGTACTGCCGATAAGAAAATTAAATCCAAAGAACCGAAGTGATACGGCTTTTTATTTATCTAATGTGGCTAGTTATGTATATAAATCCCAGTATTTTTTACATTATGTTCAAAACTAGACAGCGGGAAATTTCCTGATGTTTAGTGGGTTAACCTCGGTATTAATTCTCTTTTACACCCTGCAATTCAGCACCAGTGACCATGTCATTTATCAAAAATGGAGAGTATAGGCCCTCTTATCGGTAAAAGCATCGCTGCATTTCACTATAATAAAAATATCCATCTCTCTAATTTTCAAAAAAATCCTTGGCGTCCCCATCGGGATAAGCAAGTTCAAAGTTGAGTTTAAAAGTACGCCATTCATCGGGATGCAGGTCATAAAATCGCCAATTTGTGAAAACACCTTTTTCGTGAAAATCTTTACGTTCTCCGTAATTCCTTGCCTTGTATTTTATAGTTGCAGTGACTTGGATATTACTAGCAGGAGTTCGACCAATATTTTTAATAACAAAATCACCAACGAAATTGATGACAGTATTCCTGTTATCAGGAATATAATGGTAGACATCAAATTGATCATGAAGCGAAACGATATAGGGTTGATATTCTGCTTTGGTAGCTTTGCGCGTCTCACACAAAGTCCAGCCTAAGAATATAAGGCTAAAAACCCAAGCCCTCAGCCAATCCAAGCCGCCCATGACATACTGATTTGCGCTCTATGATCTTTACGTTGAAGGTCTTCAATATCATGAAATGGCGGCGCTGTGGCCGTCTCAAAGCCAGCCCTTTGATTATAGATCATCACACAGACAAAGCCGACAAGTAATAAAGCCAATATAAAGATCAAAGGGAAACGATTTTTATAAAATTCATATTTGCCTTTAACATGATTTTCGCAATCCGCTAGGCGGCCCGCTCTCGACACACCCCTTGCCAGCCCGGCGGCCCCGCGATAGAGGACAATCATGTTTGACGTGGACTTATTCCTTTCGGCCTTTGCCGTCTTATTTGTCATTATCGACCCGCCGGGATGCGCGCCGATTTTTGCGACACTGACGCAGGGCACCTCACGCCGTCACCAGAATATTATGGCGTTTAAATCTGTCGCCGTTTCCGCCATTATCCTGACGCTCTTTGCCTATGGCGGCGAATGGGTGTTTGCCAAATTAGGTATTAGCCTTGATGCCTTGCGCATTGCAGGCGGGATCATGCTGTTTATTATCGGGCTGAATATGGTCTTTGAAAAACGCACAGAAAAGCGTGAAGACCGGGCCGAAGACCTACTTGAAACCATTGATGATCCGGAAGATATTTCGGTCTTTCCGATGGGTATTCCCATGATCGCGGGGCCGGGTACCATGGCGTCACTCTTATTACTAATGTCCAAAACGGGCCACTGGCAGCAAGAAGCCGCGATTATGGCGGCCTTGGGCGCTGTGCTGCTTATATGTCTAATCGCGTTTTTAGTCGCTGGCCCATTAATCAAGGTGATGGGCAAGACCTTTACCAATATCCTGACGCGCGTTCTTGGCATTTTACTGGCGACGCTGGCTATTCAATTTGTTCTGGACGGCATTAAAGGCGGCTTGCTGTCGGGGCTTATACCCGGCTAACCGGCGGAGGGTTTGGCCGTCTGGCTAGCGCGGTAAACCTTTGTCATAACGCTGGGCAGGGCGTAATTTTTAATATCGCGGCGCAAGACCCATTCCCCGTTTTCAATATCGGGTTTTTCTGACGCGGCAATTTCGGCACGATAGACGGTAAGTCGTAAATCGAAATGCGTGAAAATATGGCGTACCGTTCCGGCGCACCGCTCCCAATTTCGCGGCATAGGGGCATGGGTGAGCGGCGGCTCTTGCCCCGTCTCGCGCCACGGACTTCCGGGAAATCCCATCATTCCGCCCAATAGGCCGGTATCCGGGCGACGTTGCAAGAGGAGCCGGCGCGGGGTGGTTAAAATAAAAATCTCCCCGTAACGTATAGGTAATTTGGCTTTTTTAATTTTCTTTGGATAATCGAGTTGTTGTGATTTGGCGAAAGCCGCACAGGCGCTTTGCCACGGGCAGACATCGCATTTGGGCGCGCGCGGCGTGCAGGTTCTGGCGCCTAAATCCATGACCGCCTGCCCGTAGTCGCCGGGTCTTTCAGGCGCGCCGTGCGGATCGGACAAAATCGCGGCCAGCGCTCTAATTTCAGAACGCGATTTCGGCAAGGGCGTGTCGACCGCAAACAGGCGCGATATCACCCGCTCGACATTGCCATCAACAATCGTCGTGGGTTCATCAAAACAAATCGCGGCAATCGTCGCAGCCGTATAGGGCCCGATACCCGGTAATTTTAACAATTCGGCTTCTGAATCCGGAAACACGCCGCCATGCAAGTCCCGGATGATCGCCGCACATTTGTGCAGGTTTCGCGCGCGCGCATAATAGCCCAATCCGGCCCAGAGGGTCAGAACAAGGTCACGCTCGGCATTGGCCAGATCACTTACAGTGGGAAAGCGCGTCAAAAAGCGCTGCCAATAGGGCGTCGCATGGGCGACTGTGGTTTGTTGCAACATGATCTCTGACAGCCAAACGGCATAAGGATCGGCCACCACGCCGCGCGCGCGATCTTCGGGGCGCACACGCCACGGCAATGTCCGGCCCTGACGGTCATAATGCTCCAGCATGGCCGCTCTCAGCTTTGCCACCTCTGCGCGGGTCATAAAACCGGCCTTAAGCGCCGGGACGGGGATGTGTTCACAGAATAAATGTGTCTCTCACTTTACGACAGTCCGGTAATGGGTCATTTTGCCCCCATGTCCGAGCCTCGTAAACCCGTTTCGCGAAAAGACCGTGTACAAATCGCAAAGTGGCTAGAAAGCCAGCGCGGACGGCCGCAATTCCGCCCGGCCCCGCATGCGGCGCGCGCGGCGGCGCGGGTTATGCGACCTTTGTCCAAAAAGTTCTCAGGCGGCAGTACCGTGGCCAGCCTATTACCCCATTGGTCTAAAATTGTCGGGCCGCGTTTTGCCAAATTATCCTCGCCGGAAAAATTTACAGCAGGAAAAGGCAAGCAATCGGGTCGCACATTAATTATACATGCGCCCGGAGCCGCCGCGGCCCTGATTACGGCAGGGTCGGGCCCGATCATCCAACGCCTGAATAACTATCTTGGCCCTGATTATGTCTCTCATATTAAGGTCGTCCAACGCCGGATGCATACGGCTGGCGCGCTCCCGACCTTCGTCCCGCAAAAACGCCTGACAACACGACAAGAAAATAGGCTGCAATCGGGACTGGAAAAACTGGATAGAAATGACTTAAAACAAGCTCTGGAAGGTTTAGGACGTCGTGTCCTAAGTCGCAATTCAGATACCGCCGGGGGTTAATCAGGCCCAGATTAACTCATGACAATCGTAAGCCTTAAGCGCTTTACGCACAACAGGACTATATTATGCCGCTCATTCGCCACCCCTCGCGTTCACGCTTTCGCTTCCGCTCTCCAGTATATGGCCTTGGCACGGCCCTGCTCGTGATCTGTGGCTTAAACATGCCCGTACAGGCTAAAACACCCCACAGCGCCCTGTCCTCTGGCCAAGATATATCTTTGGCCCAGAACACATCTGTTGCCCAGAATACGCCGATTGCGCAAACACCCATTCCGCCCAAAATTGATCATGTCTTTACCGAAGCCCCCACAGATCACATTCTGGGGGCTGATGATGCCCCTCATACGATTATTTCATATGCCTCTGTGACCTGCGGACATTGCGGGGAATGGTTCACGCATGAATGGCCATCAATAAAGACAGATTTAATAGAGACCGGAAGAATCCGGTTTGTTTTCCGCGAATTCCCGACCCAGCCTGTGCAATTAGCTATGGCCGGATTTTATATTGCCAATTGCGCGGGCGATAACACCCAGTTCTTCAAAGCCATAGAATATCAAATGGAAAATCAAACCAAAATTCGCGACGCCGCCCAGGCGGGTGAAGCCCAAGCGCTTTTTCTGGACATGGCCAAAATGTTTGGCATAAAGGATGTTGCGGCCTTGAATGCCTGTTTTCGGGATGAAAGCCATTATAAACGTATTGATAAATCCGTCAGCCGCGGTACGGCCGCAGACGTAACGGGAACGCCGTTTTTCTTCATTAACGGGGATGTATATAAAGGGGGGCAATCCCATGAAGATTTTGTTAAAGCCATTGACGCTCTGGATAAATCGGGCGTGAGCACATTTGATAAATCCGCGCCCTTTAACACGCAAAAGCCCTAACACGGGCCCGAAAGCCCTTAAAACAAGGCTTTATCCACAAAGCTTTATTTACGCCGTGTTAACTAATTAACAATTCCTTTACGCGAAACTTGCCTTTCCGTGTTAAATTGCGAGACTGGTATATGACTATGAAACACCACATTGATTCGGCCCGACAGGGCATAAAACATATTTCGCTCACCCTTATACTCACGCTCGGGGCCAGCGTGGCCCTTGGCGCATGTAGCGGAAGTGGGAGCGGAACCGACGCCGCCCCGTCCGGTACAAATGCCTATGAAGTGGCTGGAGATCATGCCATTGGCAATCCTGACGCCAAAGTGACTGTGGTGGAATATGCTTCTGTGACCTGCGGACATTGTGCCAATTGGCACACGTCCGTCTATCCGGAATTTAAAGCCCAATATGTCGATACCGGGAAAGTGCGCTATGTTTTCCGCGAATTTCCAACCCCGCCGCAGCGCTTGGCGCATACCGGATTTTTAATCGCCAATTGCGCAGATGAGAACAAATTTTTTGACAATATTTCCCTACAGTTCAAACGCCAACGCCAGATTTTCAAAGCAGCAGGTGATGGCACTGTCCGTCAGGAATATGTCAATATTGCTAAATCTGCAGGCCTGAGCGAAGACGAATTTATCGCCTGTTTGGGGAATGAAGAGGAAAATGCCCGATATGAAGCCGTTATTCAGGGCGGCATAGATGCAGGCGTGACGGGAACTCCCGCTTTCTTTATTAATGGCGAAGCAAAACAAGTTTTCACTCTGGAAAGCCTGCAAGAGGTTATCGCCCCCTTATTAGGCGAGGCCGTGCCCGAAAAAGCGCCTCCGGCTGAATCAGACGCGGGTCACTAGATATAGTTATGGGTTCTTTGGTTTTTGATAAGATCCGGCTGACAGGGTTTAAATCCTTTGTCGAACCGACGGATTTTTTCATCGAATCAGGCCTGACAGGCATTGTCGGCCCCAACGGGTGTGGCAAATCCAATCTCCTAGAAGCTATTCGCTGGGTTATGGGCGCCAACTCGGCCAAGGCCATGCGTGCCAAAGGCATGGAAGATGTGATCTTCTCCGGCACCAAACAACGCCCCGGTCGCAATCAGGCGCATGTTACACTGACAATCAATAATAAGGCACGTATCGCGCCGCCAATTTTTAATGATGATGATGTCTTGGAAGTCACACGCCTCATCACCAAAGGCAAAGGCTCAAAATATCAGGTCAATGGCAAGACCGTGCGCGCTAAAGATGTTCAACTTCTTTTTGCCGATGCCAGCACAGGTGCAAATTCGCCAGCCTTAGTTCGTCAGGGACAGATCAATGAATTAATCGCGGCAAAACCGGAAAACCGTCGCCGTATTCTTGAAGAAGCGGCGGGGATTTCCGGCCTGCATACACGTCGCCACGAAGCCGAACTGCGTCTCCGCGCCGCCGAAACCAATCTATCACGTCTTGATGATGTGATCGGCCAGATTGAAAGCCAGCTTTTATCCCTGCGGCGACAAAGTCGACAAGCCGCGCGCTATAAGCGCTTGGCCGGAGAAATACATGAGTTCCGGGCCTTGCTCTGGCTAAAACGCTGGACGGCGGCCTTAGAGACGTTGTCGGCGAGCCAGCAGTCTTTGCGCCAATGTGAAACAGAGGTTCAAGATACGGCTGTAAAAACTGCAGAACTGACCCGCATTGCTACTGAATTATCAGAATTACTGGATCCCAAACGGGAAGAACAACTCATTGCCGCCGCGGTTCTAGCGCGCCTCAATGCCGCAAAAGAGGTTTTAGAACAAGACGAGCATGCGGCGAAATCCGAAATCCATAAATTACGCGCGCAATTAGAGCAACTCGTAACCGATATTACGCGTGAAAGCGGGATTGTTTCCGATGCCAATGCGGCGGTGGCGCGTCTAGATCAAGAATATAAGGCGTTATCCGCCCTTAAAGATACCAGCGCTGCGATTGATGCGGCCCAAGACGAAGCTAAATTGGCGGTGACACACCGAACAGATTTAGAAACACAATATAATGCCTTAACGCGGCAATCTGCTGAACAAAGTGCCAGACGCGATGCAGCCTTGCGGGATGTATCTCAAACAGAAACGCGCCTGACCCGTTTGCAAGGCGATCTGATAGACGCTCAAAATGCACATCAGGCTCTGGAAAAAAATGACGGACTTAGTGATCAAAACCTATTTGCAGCCGCCTCGAAAGACGCCTTAACGGCCCTTGACGCGGCCCGGGCGCGGGAACGCGAACTGACCCAGGCCCGTTCACAGGCAGAGGAGGCCGATCAACAGGCCCGCGAGAATTTATCTGAAACCAAGCAAGCCTTGTCACGTTTAACCGCGGAACATGCCGCTTTAACCCGCGTTATCTCACGCGGGGAGACGGCGAAATGGACACCTGCCTTGTCTCAATTGGATGTTGAAAAAGGCTATGAGCACGCCTTAGCCGCCGTTTTGGGAGAAGACCTTGACGCTGCGATTGACGATGAAGCCCCTTTACGGTGGACAGGGTCACACACGCCGGAGCAAAAATTGCCTGACGGCGCAACAGCCTTGTCAAATTTCGTCAAAGCCCCGCAAGCACTCGCAGCGCGTCTTTCGCAAATCGGTGTTGTCGACGCAGATATGTTGCCCGAGCTGGCAGAAAAATTGCGCCCCGGACAAAGACTGGTCACGCAAAATGGGCAGGTCATCCGCTGGGATGGTTTTAAAATAGCTTCCGGCGCTGAAACCTCGGCGGCGATAAAGCTTAAACAGCAGACCCGCTTGGGAGAGCTAGACCTTGACATCGTGCAAGCCGAAAAGGCTGTGGCGCATATGCAATCAGATTTTGAGTCTGTACGTAAGGCGCGTCAAACGGCAGAAGCGGCGGCGCGCGAGGCCCGTAGCCTGATACCGGATTTGGAGCGTAAAGACCGGGCCGCACAAGCCGCTCTGACACAATATGAAACCGATATTGCCCGCGCGGGAGCCGAGAAGCGCGCCCTCGCCGACAGGATCGACCGGCTTGAACGTGAGATTAAAGATGTTACGGGCTTGTTTGAAACCGCAAAAACACAAAGTGCTGCTTTTGCGGATGCGCAAGATTTTAGTGCTGAACTGGCAAGGCTTTCCGACACATTGTCTCAGGCCCGTGACCGCGCGGACGAAGCCTCCGCAAATTACCGAACCTTGAAAAACGAAGCCGAGGCGCGCGCAACACGTTTGACATCTGTTGAAACAGAACGCAAAAATTGGACCCGGCGCGGCGCGGTCGCCCGCGAACGGGTTTCGGCTCTGGAAGAACGTCAAGACAAGGTACAACAGTCTTTGACAGCCGCCACAGACGGGCCGGATAAATTTCAAGACCGTCGGCAAAAATTATTTACGGAATTAGCCACGGCGGAAGCGCGTCGTACGGACGCCGCAGACGGGTTGGCTGTGGCCGAGACAAATCTTCGAACCGCCGAAAGCGCGGCGCGCGAGGCCGAAGCCGCACATAATAAGGCCCGCGAAGCCCGCGCAGCCTCCGATGCGCGCCTGACAGCCGCGCAAGACCGGATTACGGAAACCCAAGCCCGTATCGCAGAAACTTTATCCTGCGAACCGGACGCCCTGAGTGGGCATCTTGGGGACTTATCTGCTGATAGCCGGCTCAGTGAAATTGATATAGAACGCAAATTAGAGCGTTTACAAAAAGAGCGTGAGAAAATGGGCGGCGTCAATTTACGCGCCGATGAAGAGGCTGCCGAACACGAAGAGCGCCTAAGCGCGATGATGGATGAACGCACAGATCTTGAAGCCGCAATAGCACGCCTTCGCGAAGGTATTGACGAACTCAATACAGAGGGTCGCGAACGCCTCTTAAAAGCTTTTGATACCGTCAACGGGCATTTCGGGCGTTTATTTACAACCCTGTTTGGCGGCGGCGAGGCCGCATTGGCACTCACACAATCCGATGACCCGCTCGAAGCCGGGCTTGACGTCATGGTTAGCCCTCCGGGTAAGGCGCTCGGGTCTATGAGCCTGATGTCGGGCGGGGAACAGGCCTTAACAGCCACGGCTTTAATATTTGCCGTATTTTTATCAAACCCGGCGCCCATATGCGTCCTCGACGAAGTCGATGCCCCGCTAGACGATGCCAATGTTGCACGCTATTGTAATCTTTTAGATGAAATGACTAAATCTACGGCTACAAAATTCATTGCCATTACCCATAATGCCGTAACCATGAGCCGTATGGACCGGCTTTTCGGCGTGACAATGGCCGAACAGGGCGTTTCGCAACTCTTATCCGTAGAATTGAACCAGGCCGAACGCATGGTGGCCGCCGAATAAGTCGATCACGGAATTTACGAGCCGTGACAAATCTAGACCCACAAAACCCAATTTTTCATGCGCAATCAGGTGAGGTGATTATTTTGGCGCATGCGGTCTGCACAGTCTCAAAATTGCTTAAAAATGTGAACAGATTGTCGCAGGTAAAATTTTTTGCAAATAATTCATTGTTTTCAACAACTTAGACTATAAGCCCAGAGTGTTGACTTCACCGCCGCCCGCGCGTAAGTTCCGCCCGCTTTTAGAGGCTTGCCATGTGGTGAGTCCCCGAAGGCACGAGCCAGTTAATATGTCTAACAAAAACGGAAAATCTTCTGATCCTGATAAAGCGGCCTTAAATGCCCTTGGTGACAAACTCCAAGCATTGCAAAAGGATAAAGTTGAAGATGTCGATGTTGAAAATTCGGGCATGGCGGCAGGCTTAAAATATGCCAGTGAGTTTTCGGCAGCGGTTTTAATTGGTGTATTTATAGGCTATATGGCTGATAAATATATCGGAACCGCACCATGGGGCTTATTGGCAGGATTGGTTTTAGGGCTTGGGGCTGGTGTGTTAAACGTTATCCGCGCCGCCCAAGAAGGAATGGACGGCTCAGGGGTAGATTTACCGCCTGAACCTGACGAGGATTAAAAATGATCGCTGCTGGTCTTGACCCGATTGCACAGTTTGAGATTCACAAGCTGGCCGAATTAAAAATCGGTAAATACGACATTAGTTTCACCAATTCATCTTTGATGATGGTAGTCTCGATTGCGTTGATCGCACTCTGGTTATTCCTATCAACCAAACGCGCGCTTATACCTGGCCGCGCCCAATCCATTGCTGAAATTTCTTATGAATTTGTCGCGGATATGGTGCGCTCTGCGGCCGGCAAAGACGGGTTGAAGTTTTTCCCTTTTGTATTCACCTTATTTATCTTTATTCTATTCGCCAATTTATTAGGCATGGTGCCCTTTTTCTTCACGACGACCAGCCATATCATTGTGACCTTCACGCTCGCGATGATGGTTATGTTATTGGTTGTCGGATACGGATTATTTAAGCACGGTTTTAAGTTTCTAAAACTTTTCGTACCGTCTGGTATTCCGGCTGTTCTATATATATTGATTACGCCTCTCGAAATTATATCTTTTTTATCCCGCCCGATCAGCTTATCTGTACGATTATGGGCCAATATGCTCGCGGGGCATATTTTGCTTAAACTCTTCGCAGGCTTTGCCATTATGATGGTCACAGCCTTTGGCATGTTCCCGGGAGTCGTTGGCGGACTTGTCCCATTTGTCTTAACCCTAGCCTTAACCCCGCTAGAATTTCTCGTGGCCTTTGTTCAGGCCTATGTTTTCGCCCTGTTGACATGCGTCTATCTATCTGACGCCTTACATCCGGGCCACTAACTGCAATAATAAACGCTTATCCTAAGGAGATCATCATGGAAGCAGAAGCAGCAAAATATATCGGCGCAGGCCTCGCATGTCTTGGTATGGCAGGTGCAGGTATCGGCGTGGGCAATCTTTTTGGTCAGTATTTGTCAGGTGCACTCCGCAACCCGTCAGCTGCGCAAGGTCAATTCTCAAACCTTATCTTCGGCTTTGCCGTGACAGAAGCCCTCGGCATTTTCTCATTCGCCGTTGCCCTTATCTTGATGTTTGTGGTTTAGGCCCAAGGCTTAAACTTCACTGTTAAAAAGGAATCGCAATGTTTAACGCGGTTACACTGACAGGTCTTATACTGGCCGCCAAACCTTCAGGTGCTACGAGCGGCGGGCATGGCGATAATAGTCACGGAGCGGAGGCGGCGTTTCCGCCTTTTGATCCGAACTATTTCGCTACGCAGATTTTTTGGCTCCTGCTTACATTTGGTATTTTATATTTTCTACTCTCGAAGATATTTCTGCCGCGTATCGGTGAAACGATTGAGGAGCGCAGCTCTAAAATCGCGGACGACCTAGATTCTGCCGCGCGTATGCAAGCCGAAGCTGAAGAAGCTGAGAAGGCCTATACGCAGTCTTTGGCCGATGCGCGTGCGAAAGCGCACACAGTGGCCGAAACAACGCGTCAGGCTATCGATGCTGAAATCAAAGCGGAATTAGATGCTGCCGATGCCGAAGCCGCCCGCCAAGCCGAAGTCGCGGACGCCCGTATTCGCAAAATACGGTCTGAGGCGATGTCAAATATCGAAACGATCGCAACAGATGCGGCGCAAGCCACAATCAAAACCCTTATCGGCAAGACATTGACGTCTACAGTCGTTAAGAAAGCGCTAGGGTAGTTAGGCAAGAATATGCATTTTGATTTCGATCCCGGCAGTCCGACAATTTGGGTTTTCCTAGCCACCCTTATATTTCTTCTGGCTTTGGTCTATTTTGGCGTTCATAAAAATATCGCCACCGCGCTCGATAACCGAGCGGAAAAAATCAAAGACGAGCTTGAAGAAGCGCGCCGTTTGCGTGAGGAGGCACAGGCTTTACTGGCCTCGTTTAACCGCAAACAAAAAGAAGCCGAAGACCAGGCCCAGGATATTATTCGTCAGGCGCGCGCTGACGCTGAGGCTATGGCGGAAAAAGCCCGTAAAGATTTACGCGATCGCTTGGAACTTCGCGCAAAACAGGCCGAAGCTAAAATTGCCAATGCCGAAGCCAAAGCTATAGCCGACGTCAAAAGTCAGGCCGCAGATATGGCTCTTGCAGCTGCAGAAAAATTGATGCGGGAAAATCTGGGTTCCGCGGATCACACCCGTCTTGTCAAAGATGGTATAGCCCAAATTGGGACTGTTATAAATTAAACACGCACGGCCCTTGATAACCCGTCAAGACCAAGATTTGATCAAGACTAGATTTTTATAAAGCGTACCTTTATCACAAGGTACGCTTTTTTAATGGCCCATAGGTATCCTGCCCCCATGACGACAGCCTCTCCCTCCACATCCGCGTCATGTGCGCAGCGGCTTGAGAACATTCAAGCCCTACGCGGTATTGCGGCTCTGATGGTGGTCTTTAGCCATTTATTCCACATAGACCGCAAATATAGTGGCGATCCTATTTTGTCTGAAACCTTCTTATTCGGTATGGCAGGGGTTGATCTTTTCTTTGTCATTTCCGGCTTTATTATGGTCTATGTCACGCGCCACTGGACAGGCGGGTCTTTCCGTCGCCTACCGGAATTTCTTTTCGCGCGCATCACCCGTATCTATCCCCTTTACTGGATTATCAGCCTTATTGTGCTTATCATTTATCTTATCCGTCCCGATGCCGTATTTAGCGCGAGCCCCGGAACACCCGACATTTTTAAATCCTTCCTTTTATGGCCGGATAATGTCTTTCCCCTGCTCGAAGTCGGGTGGACATTGATGCATGAAATGAACTTTTATCTGATTTTCGCGCTGATTTTAATCTTGCCAATAGCCCTGCGACCCTGGGCCTTATGTCTCTGGGCAGGCCTTGTTATGCTTGGGTATAGTTCAGGGTTTGCAAGGTTAACCCCCGAATTGGCTATCCTGTTAAGCCCGCTTAGTCTTGAATTTATTATCGGCGGTCTCATAGCCTATTGGCTCTACCACGCTGGCGCAGTTAAACTCCCGCCCCTCCTGCTTATTGTGTTCGCCGGACTCCTATTTATGATTACGGTGGCAGGGGTGCCGGAATTCCCGCAAAACCACCTGAAACGCGCCCTGATTTTTGCTCTACCCGCGGCCCTGATTGTCGGAGCCTGTGTAATACGGGATAAAACCAGACGCCGCTGTCCGCGCTTTATGATAGCCTTGGGAGATTGGTCATATGCGCTCTATCTGTCCCATATCCTCGTCCTGAGCTTAGGGGGTCGCTTATGGGCATTTGTCCGTTTGGACGGCCCGGTTGACAATATTATCGCCCTGATGATTATGACATGGCTCTGTGTCGGGACCAGCGCCCTGATTTATCGCTATATCGAAACCCCTATCATAAAGGCCAGCCGGCATTTGCGGGAAAAAACCTTCGCGTAATTATTCCGCGGCCTCGGCTATATCAACAGGTGGTTGCCAGCGTAGCACAGGTTTGCGCGCGGCTTGTGTTTCGTCAAGCCGGCGCATGGGTGCATAGACCGGAGCCTGCATAAAGCTTTCCACATCTTTAGACTTTGCCCGTTCCGCGAGATGGCGCATGGAGAGAATGAAACGATCCAGCTCGGCCTTGCTCTCGCTCTCAGTCGGTTCAATCAACATCGCCCCATGCACAACCAATGGGAAATACATCGTCATTGGATGATAGCCTTCATCAATCATCGCCTTGGCAAAATCGAGCGTTTGAACGCCCGTATCTTTCAGGAAACTATCGTCAAACAGCGCTTCGTGCATACATGTACCGCCAAAAGCCGGACTCATCACATCAGAGAGCGAGGCCTGCACATAATTGGCATTAAGGACGGCATCCTCTGTCGCTTGTTTAAGCCCATCCGCGCCGTGGCTCATCATATAGGTCAGCGCGCGGCTATACATCCCCATTTGCCCGTGAAAGGCACACATGCGACCAAAGCTTTTGTCATCCGCCGTTTCCACCAGATCAAAGCCGGTCTCTGTTTTCACCACATAAGGCACAGGGGCGTGAGCCGCCAATGCGTCTGAGAGAACCGTCGGGCCTGAGCCCGGTCCGCCGCCGCCATGCGGCGTTGAAAAGGTCTTATGCAGATTAATATGCATGGCATCGACGCCCAAATCGCCGGGGCGCACACGGCCCACAAGCGCGTTAAAATTCGCGCCGTCACAATAAAAATATCCACCGGCGGCATGGATGAGGTCAGCAATCTCGATAATGTCATTTTCAAATAATCCACACGTATTGGGATTGGTCAGCATGATACCGGCAATGTCATCGGAATTTTCAGACAGCTTTGTCCGGAGCACATCCATATCTACGCGCCCTTTTTCATTAGCCGGAATTTCGTCCACACTAAATCCGCATTGCACGGCTGTGGCCGGATTGGTGCCATGGGCACTTTCAGGAACCAAGACCCGACGCCTATGGGTCATACCATCAGCATCAAGGCGTGCACGAATAGCCATCATTCCGCAAAGCTCGCCATGAGCGCCGGCTTTGGGAGTAAGTGCCACCGCTGGCATATTACATAATGTCATCAGCCAGTCAGAGAGTTCAGACATCAGCGCCAGCGCGCCCTGCACGGTCGAGACCGGCTGCAAAGGATGCACATCGCCAAAACCGGGCAGACGCGCGATCTTTTCATTCAGCCGCGGATTATGCTTCATCGTGCAAGACCCCAGCGGGTAAACGCCCAGATCAATAGCGTAGTTTTTCTGGCTCAGCCGCACATAATGGCGCAAGGTTTCAGGCTCCGATAAGCCCGGCAGCCCGATCTCGCCTGTGCGCTCATGCCCGCCGAGACGGTTTTTTCGCCCCTTGGGTTCAGGCAAATCCACACCCGTGCGGCGCGGTGTTCCCGTTTCAAAAATCAGCGTGGTGGCTTGGTTAAGCGCTTTATTACCGGATACGGTTTCAAGCTGATGTGTGTTCGCGGCCGCAGCCGGTGATGTCGGACGTCCTTGGGTGTTCAAACTCATGACAACACCTCCTCAAGTGCCGTGCCAAAGGCGGCTATATCTTCATCGCTC
>CAZSKN010000024.1:9144-30200 GCA_964607445.1 uncultured Caulobacterales bacterium | reverse complement strand
GCGGGGGCGTTAAAGCCAAACCGGGAGAAGCTTCTCTGGCCCATCGCGGGGTTTTGTTTTTAGATGAATTACCTGAATTTACGGCCCATGTTCTCGATAGCCTGCGTCAACCTCTTGAGACCGGGGATATTTCCGTGGCCCGGGTCAATGCTCATGTACGTTATCCTGCACGCTTCCAACTTGTTGCAGCCATGAACCCATGCCGGTGCGGGTCGGGGGGAGCGGATGGTATGGCGTGTCGGCGCGGGGCGCGGTGTGCGGTAGATTATCAGGCCCGTATTTCAGGGCCATTTATGGACCGTATCGATATCCAAATAGACGTTCCCGCCGTAACCCCGGCTGATTTAGCTCTACCCCCGGCCAAAGAAGGTAGTTTTGAGGTCGCCAGCCGTGTCGCCCGCGCGCGCGCCGTACAAATGACGCGGAACGGTGATGTCACAAATTCTGAACTTAGCCCGCAGAAACTCGAACATGTCGCCGAACCTGATAAAGACGGGCAGCGTCTTTTAATACAAGCCGCTGAAACCTTGAGCCTCACCGCCCGTGGTTATCACCGGGTTTTGCGTGTCGCGCGAACACTGGCTGACCTTGATGGTTCTGAGCATATCCATCGTTTACATATTGCCGAAAGCCTATCTCATAGGCGCGCGCGCAAGGGACTATCAACGCCGGCCCCTATTCCGAAATTTACATCCAATCCAAATGTTAAAGCTAAATTGAAAATAAAGCCCAAAAGTTCCGATATATAGGCGATATTGAATATTAAGGGTGTTAAATCCTGAATTTCAGTTAAAAGTCCCATTTATGGTTATTTTTTTATGAAGAAAAATAGGCTTTACTACAACTCAAAGTCAAAAATAGTCATAATTTTACATATTTGGTAAGACATTTTTTAGATTAATCCCTCAAAGCTTGTATTGGAATCGCTCATTAAGGGCAGAAATGGGAATAATTATGTCGCCAGACGATATTTTTGCAGCACATATGTGGCCGTGGCCGGACCCACTTATCAAACGCGATGCCACAGGGAGAATTTTATTTTTAAATATAGCCTTTTTGAATATTTACGGGGGGCGCGTCGAAGATTGGCAAGGCAATGTCATCGCAGGTTGGCCAACACCGCAAGCCGGACCTGGTTCTTCACGCTTCGAAACCCGCATCCCGTCTGCTGAAGGTGAACTAATTTATGACTGGATTGAATGTACGATGGCTGATGGTCATGCCTTGGCCATTGCACGCGATGTCACGAGTTTTGTGGCGCCAACGCCGCCACCGCCTGCCGAGGCCCCTCTCCCGCAAATGGATATGGCCCCGCCACTAACCCCTCCTCCGCTGGATGTACAACCCCAAGCCGAACCTGTGAGCGGTAATTTCCCCGCGAATAGTAGTTTCACAGACTCAATTATTTCTAATGCGCTAGGCACGCCAGAGCTTGCGCCACAACACGCCCCTCAAGCGTCGACACACGCTCACCCGGAAACACAGACAATTATAGATACGCCGGCACCTATAACGACGCAGACAGATCTAGCCCCCGCGTCGTCGGTCCCAACACCGCTTGATTCTATGCTGGATAAAAATACATCGGATTTCGTTCAACCCGCACAGACTCAATTTGCCCCGCCAGCCGCTATAGATGTCGCCGCGCCGCACATGGAACAAGTACAAGATACGGCCCCGAACGCCCCAGCGTCTGAACCCGTTTCAACGCCGGAAAATATGACCCCGGAAATGCCGCATATTGAGCCTCAAAACATACCCACCCCCCCGGAAAACGCCGGGAACGAACCTGCGGCTATACCGGAAAATACGCCGGAGCGAGATTTTGAACGCCGGGCGCTTCCCATCGAAAATGATGACGCTGTTTTAGGAAATAACTGGCGCGATGCCGTAATTGCCAAAGCTGTAGGGGCCACTGAAAACGAGACGGACGCTGGCAATGCGCACACTGAGACAAATGTAAACACATCCGTAAGTGCCACTCCAGAACCGAACGGCGCGCCATCGGCTCACCGTATTTTACTAGCAGAAGATAACGCCATTAATGCCCTATTAACACGGACGCTTTTGGAAGCGGAAGGATGTGTTGTCGACGTTGTTGAAGATGGCCTCCTCGCCGTCGAGGCCGTAAAAAACGCTGCCTATGATATGATCTTCATGGACATGCGTATGCCCAATATGGACGGCTTGGAAGCCACTCGTAAAATCAGAGCGCTAGATCATAGATCAAAAAGCCTTCCGATTGTTGCCCTGACGGCCAATGCCTTTGATGATGATAGAAATGCCTGTTTTGACAGCGGTATGAATGACTTTATGACGAAACCAGTTTCGGCTGAGGAATTAACCGAAATGGTCGCAACATGGATGAAAAGTCGGGAAGACCGCCTCGCAAGTTAAATAGTTTTAGGGGCCATGGATCACGCGCGGCATTATTTCATACCAAGCTCCTAGACACTGGTCGCTAAATCGGGGCACAGTGTATTTATGATAAAATCCCTAAACTTCTCAAAACTCACATGGCGAGAAGCGCTCAAAGCGTATAAGCAACCTAAAATGCTAGGCATGATGTCACTTGGGTTTGCATCGGGTCTGCCCTTTATGCTGATTTATTCAGAACTGGCCTATTGGATGCGAAAAGAAAACGTCGATCTGAAAGTGATCGGATTCTTTGCCTGGATCGGACTTGTATATACACTCAAAGTTTTGTGGGCACCTTTGGTTGACAGGCTAAAAATACCATTTTTAACCAAAAAAATGGGACAACGGCGCTCTTGGATGTTGGTGGCCATCATCGGGACCATCATCGGGGCCTTAGTCATTGCCGCATCAGACCCGAGCACATCCATAATCCCAATTGCTATAGGGGCGGTGATACTGGCAACATCCGGCGCTACATTGGATATTTCCATTGATGCATGGCGTATCGAAGCCGCACCCGGCGATGATCAAACCAACATGGCCGCAATTTATATTTTGGGATATCGCATAGCTATAATAGGGGCGGGGCTATCCTATATTATCGCTGGGGTGACAAATTGGAATATTGCTTATGGTGTTATGGCATTGGTTTTAGCCGTTAATGGCTGCGTTGTATTTTTTATTAAAGAACCCCCAAGAGACATACGCCGCAAGGCGCTGACACTTACAGATGCTGTGGCTGAAAATGTGGTCAAACCCTTTTTAGGGTTTGTAACAAAATTAAAATCGTGGACGCCATTGGTCTTTTGCCTTGTCGCCACCTATTTGATCAGTGATAAAACCATGGGGCCTATGGCCAAACCAATGTATCAATCTGTTGGATATACGGAAATACAAGTCGGCTTGGTTTCAAGCTTTTTCGGGCCATGGCCTGTGATTCTTGGCGGGTTTGCCGCAGGCGTTGTATCTATTCGCTTTGGGCTTATGCGATGTTTATTAATTGGCTCGGTTTTAATGGTCGTGACAAATGCCGCCTTCGCATGGCTATCAACAATTTCTGACCCTAAGACCCTCTATTTGTTCGTCACTGTCGGGGCTGACAACCTAGCACAGGGATTTGCAGCCACAATATTCATTGCCTATTTGTCATCGCTTTGTGATTTAAAATTCGCGGCCACACAATATGCCTTCCTCAGTGCGATGTTTAATTTAATCGGTAAAAGCCTTTCTGGGTTTACGGGCATTATGGCAGATAAAATGGGGTTTGAATCCTTCTTTATATTCTCCGCCGCATTAGGAATACCTGCAATAATATTTGCACTTATTATTGTGGGTTGGGGGCCGGACGCGGCAAAAGGCATACGACCTTCCACAACCATATCGAAGACACCCGATAATAATACGACTAATGGCTTGCGTCGCTCGCCCGAATAGGCGATTTTCCTTTCCCATGACAATATCTGTGAATGCATCACCGCCCTCTGGGAAAGTCACCCCGATGATGGCACAATTTTTGAACATAAAAACCGAAGTCGGGGACGAGGCTTTGTTGTTTTACCGCATGGGCGATTTTTACGAATTATTTTTTGAAGATGCCGTTCGGGCTTCTGAAGCTCTTGATATTGCCCTGACAAAACGCGGCAAACATAATGGTACGGATATTCCCATGTGTGGAGTGCCCGTACACGCGGCGGAAACCTATCTGCAACGCCTAATAAAAAAAGGATTTCGTGTTGCTGTCTGCGAACAAACAGAAAGTCCGGCAGAAGCCAAAAAGCGGGGCTATAAATCCGTGGTACGCCGCGAAGTGGTTCGTCTTGTAACTCCTGGCACATTAACGGAAGACGGTTTACTAGACGCGCGTGGATCAAATTTCATCATGGCTTTAGGGCGAACACACGCCGGAGATCATGCTCTGGCTTGGGCCGATATATCAGAAGGCAGTTTTTTCGTTTGCGATGTGACACCCTCCCGTTTGGCATCTGAAATATCCGCCTTGGCCCCACGCGAAATTGTCTTGCCGGAAACGCTCTATCAGAACCGAAATTTTATGGACCGGCTCGTTCTAAACGCTATAGCGCTCACACCTGTGGCATCGACAAAATTTGAACCTCGTAGTGCTGAACGCCGGTTAAAGGCCCGGTTTGATGTCAGCAGTCTTGAAGGATTTGGAGCCTATTCAAAAGCAGAAATTTCTGTCGCAGGCGCTCTATTAGATTACCTTGAACTCACGCAGGCCGGCGCCCCTGTACAATTATCGCCACCGCGTCGACGGCTGGCCAGCGGTTTTATGGCCATTGATCCGGCGACACGATTAAGTCTGGAGATTGACCGCACCCAGCAGGGTCGCAAGCAAGGCTCGCTTTTATCCGTGATAGATAAAACCGTTACCGGGCCCGGCGCGCGCGTACTCTCGGCCTGTTTATCCCGCCCGCTCATAGATGTAGACACCATAAATGATCGTTTGGACGCCGTAGAGTTTTTCTTGTCGGAATCCACATTACGGACGCAAATGCGCAATCAGTTAAAAGAAACAGGCGATATGGCCCGGTCCGTGAGCCGGTTGGCCTTAAGCCGGGGCGGCCCGCGTGATATATTAACCCTCAAACACGGTCTACAGGGCGGCGAAGCCATTAATGCTGTTTTCGGGCAAAATCCGGGCCTTGACCTACCCCGAAACCTGATCCGTATATTACAGTATATGAGCTTGGTCGATAAACCGGAAATCGCCAGCCTGTCGCGCGATATTTCCAAAGCCTTTCTAGACGAAGTCCCAGCTCTCGCCAGAGATGGCGGATTTGTTTCACCGGGGTGGTCCCCTGAATTGGATGCGCTTAAAAAACTTCGAGATGAGAGCCGCCACATCATTGCCGGATTACAAACCGATTATGCAAAATTGGCCAATGTTCCGACGCTAAAGATTAAACACAATAATGTCTTGGGCTATTTTATAGAAGTCACACCAAAACATGCAGATGCTGTATTCGCGGGAAGCGCTAAAAATGGCGGAGACATGCCATTTATTCACCGCCAGACACTGGTGTCCGGCGTCAGATTCACAACGGCTGAACTGGCCGAACTTGATGCGAAAATATCTGGAGCCGCGGAAAAAGCCTTGACCTTAGAACTGGTCATTTTCGAAACCTTCACTGACCGTATTCGAGACTTATCAGAACCGTTACGCGATACCGCCAAGGCTTTTGCTGAACTTGACATGCAAACCGGCTTGGCACATTGGGCCGAGGACGCTGGCGCGGTAAGACCAAAAATCGATAATAGCCAACACTTTGATATTAAAGGAGGCCGACACCCCGTGGTTGAGGCCGCTCTTAAAAAAGCGGGTGAAACCGGGTTTACGGCCAATGATTGTACGCTGGATGCGGCGGGACAAACCGCGCCGCGCCTGACCTTGATCACCGGGCCGAACATGGCGGGTAAGTCCACATTTTTGCGTCAGAACGCCCTTATGTTTATCCTCGCCCAATCCGGGAGTTTTGTTCCCGCCCAAAAGGCGCATATCGGAATTGCCGATAGCGTGTTTTCCCGCGTCGGAGCCTCTGATGATTTGTCCTCGGGACGTTCGACCTTCATGATTGAAATGATTGAAACCGCCGCGATTTTAAATCAAGCGGGCCCGCGGACATTTGTCATTCTGGACGAAATAGGGCGCGGAACGTCAACATTTGACGGCCTTTCAATTGCGTGGGCAACTGCAGAGCATTTACATGCCGTCAATAAATCCCGCGCCTTATTTGCAACGCATTATCATGAATTAACAGATCTGGTTGAAACCTTAGACGCTGCCTCCAACGCGTCATTACGGGCCAAAGAATGGGAAGGTGATCTGGTGTTTTTGCATGATGTCCGACCGGGCGCCGCTGATAAATCCTATGGCGTGCAAGTCGCAAAACTGGCGGGCCTGCCGCCCGTTGCCGTAGCACGTGCGCGCGCGGTTTTATCTCGACTCGAAACAGAGCATGACGGCGCGAAAGATAGTCTTGGCGGATTGCCTTTATTTACAGCCGCCCCGCCCCGAGAAAAAACAAAACCTTCCGAAATAGAACTTGCCATTGCAAACCTTGATATAGATACACTCTCTGCGCGCAACGCACTCGATTTATTATATGACCTAAAGGCGAAATTATAATGGCGCCCCCAATGCCTCTGCGATCCACAAAATCATCACCTAAGGCAGGTAAGACACGACGGTTTAGGAAACTGGCTCCCGCAATGATTCCCCCGCGCTTACATGCTGCGCAGAGCGGTATAGACGGCGAAGCTTTACGAAAACAACTTACCAGTATTGCGATTTCAACGCCTCAAAATGCTAAAAACCGGCCTTTGGTTTTGACCGTGCTAAAGGAAACACTTCAAACCGCGAAACGTCAAGCCCAAGATCAGTTTGAACATGGACGCCTAGGCGGGCTGGAAACCGCCCGGCTGATCTCGGCAATTCATGATGATATTATCACAGCACTTTTTGATTACACTACCACCCATATCGTACGGGCTTCCAACCCGACGAAAGCCGAACGTTTGGCGCTATGCGCTGTAGGTGGATATGGGCGCGCAGAGATGGGGCCCGCCTCTGACGTCGATCTCCTGTTTTTAGTAGCCGATAAAAAAGGCTCCGCCTTTACAGAAAATGTCACTGAATACATTCTTTATATGCTCTGGGATCTGGGGTTGAAAGTCGGTCATGCAACGCGCACGATTGAGCAATCCATTGCCTTGGCCAAAGACGACCAAACGATATTAACAGCCTTGCTGGACCTACGATTTTTAAAAGGTGAGCTGGCGCTAGCCCAAACTCTCTTTACCCAGTTTCGCAAGGACGTCACAAAGGGCAAAGGGCGGCGTTATATTTCAACAAAATTACAAGAACGCGATGCCCGTCATGAACGCGAAGGCAATTCACGTTATGTCATCGAACCCAATATCAAAGAAGGTAAAGGCGGTTTGCGCGACTTGCATGTTTTATACTGGATTGCTCGATTTTTAGACAGTGACGGCAAAATCACAGATCCACAACGTGCCAGTGACTATGTTGATATGGGATTATTTGACCAGACAGCGGCCACCCGGTTTATGCGCGCCGCAGATTATTTATGGCGCGCGCGTATCCACCTACACTTCACTGCCGGGCGCGCCACAGAGACCTTAAGCTTTGATCACCAGACAGTTTTGGCTCGAAAAATGGGATATGCCTCGGGTCCGATAGAAGAGGCCGTAGAAAAATTTATGCGGGAATACTTCACTAATGCCCGAGAAGTCGGCGCTTTAACACGTATTGCCTGCGCCAAATTAGAAGCTGACAACGCCATTGTCTTACCTAAAGGCATTGACAGATTTTTACCTTCGTCACGCAGACATATGAAAGAAGACGGATTTGTCATTGATCACGGACGGCTTATGTTTGAAGACCCGATGCAAATTCGCCCAGAACCAGTTTTAATCATGCGCTTGTTTGAAATTTCAGGTCGGTATAATCTTGACATACATCCAGATGCTTTCTTCGCAATTGACTTTAGACGTAACCTCATAGACACGGACTTTAGGCGTAACCCTGAAATAGCTGCGGTTTTTAAAAAGGTTTTATTAGGCTCAAAAGCACCCTATGCAATCTTAAAACTCATGAATGAGGCCGGTGTCTTGGGGCGGTATATTCTGGAATTTGGCGGGATTGTCGCGCGTACACAATTCAACATGCATCACGCTTATACAGTCGACGAACATAGTTTGCGTCTCGTGCGCTATTTCCACGATTTATGGATCGGGGATTTAGACTCTGAAAACCCGGTCGCAACCCAAATTGTCAAAGGGTTTACTCCGACCCAATTATTGACGCTGTATCTAACCTGTCTTTTACATGATACAGGCAAAGGTGTCGGAGACCAATGTGTAGAAGGCGCAAGGCTTGCGCGTCGCGCCTGTCGCCGTTTAGGTGTTGATCAGGCCATTATTGAAAACGTCGCCTGGCTGGTGCGCTCACACTTAGATATGTCAGAAACCGCGCAAAGGCGTGATACGTCAGATCCACAAACCATTGCGGAATTTAGTCGTCGCGTTGGTGCTCTGGAACGTCTTGATATGCTCTATGCCTTGACCATTGTCGATATACGCGCTGTAGGACCGGGCATTTGGAATGATTGGAAAGGTGTTTTACTGCGCGGACTGCATGCCAGTGCAGCAGATTATTTGACAGGAAATACCCATCTTGCCCCCGCAGCAAAAGCCGACGCGATTAAAGTTCAAATTAAAGACCGTCTACCGGGTGATATGGCCACTCGCATCGCTCCCATAATACAGGATTTAAAGGCGTCCTATTGGACAAGCTTTAATATGGCGGATCTGGTTCGCCACGCCCGCTTTTTTGATACCACTCTTGATGCCAGCCCCTTAGAGACAAGTTTTGTTCAAACACGCCGTGACAAACCCCGAGATATTACCGAACTTTGGGTTTTAACAGAAGACCGTCCCGGTTTATTTGCAGACCTGACCCTCGCTATTTCCGCAACCGGCGCCTCTATCACAGGTGCGCGCCTGCATACCGGTGATAATAAGCGGGTCATGAATATTTATTACTTACAAAACCCGGATGGATTTGCCTTTGGGCGCCAAAGTGATCGCGCGCTTGAAGGATTGCGTCAAAACGCTTTACGCGCGGCGAAAGGCGATACAGACACATTTCGTATCGCTAACACGCTCGCCTCGAAACGCGCCGGAGCTATTCCCGTACGTCCTAATGTGGCTTTTATTGACGGGGCCTCATCGGACGCTACAATCATTGAAATCGAAGGACGAGACCGCCCCGGACTTCTATATGCTCTAGCCGCTTGCCTGCACGACGCAAAGCTTGATATCCTGTCAGCGCATATAGAAAATGTCGGGGAGAAAGCGATTGATGCCTTTTATGTCCGGTGTCAGAATGGCGAGGACTTACCCGATGACCGGCGTAAAAAAATCAAATCAAAACTCATGTCTGCACTCAAAAATGCTGATCCGCAAACTGCGCCTTAAGCCATGAAGCTGTTAAAATCGACAGCTATCATTGGAGGCATGACACTTATCAGCCGGGTTTTAGGTTTAGCCCGGGATATTTTAATGGCAGGCTTTTTGGGAGCCGGTCTTGTTAATGATGCTTTAATCACAGCGACAAAATTACCCAATCTCTTTCGCCGTATGTTTGCGGAAGGGGCGTTTAATGCGGCTTTTATCCCACTTTACGCACGCCGCCTTGAAGGCGAAGGCGAACACGCTGCTGAAAATTTTGCCGGCGAAGCCTTTAGTGCGCTGGTATTTTTTGTCGCCATCATAGTGGTTCTGTTTCAACTCACCATGCCCATTAGCCTTAATCTGATAGGTGGAGGTTTAGAAAAAACCGCCGCTCGACCAGGAGATTTTATCCCCTATGACGCCGCCGTTCTTTACGCCCGTCTTACCATGCCTTATCTCCTATTGATGTCTATAGGGGCGCTTTTTTCCGGCATGCTGAATACGAAAAATTATTTCGCGGTTGCCGCTTTTGCCCCGGCCCTGTTAAACGTGGTTTGGATCGGAATATTAGTGTCTCAATTTACACTTCGCCTTCCGCCTCAAACCTTGGCGATCTATATGGCCGCAGGCATGACAGTTTCAGGTCTCTTGCAAATAGGCGTGCTTATATATGCTCTGCGACGTACAGCGATACGCCTGCCCCTAAAATGGCCGCGACTCACACCGGGCGTAAAACGACTTTTCACCCTAGGTATCCCGGGTTTGATTGCTGCGGGTATCACACAGATCAATCTGCTGATCACCCACAATATCGCCACACTCCAACCCGGCGCGCCAAGTTGGCTCTATTATTCGGATCGGCTTTATCAACTGCCTTTGGGGATGATCGGCATCGCTCTGGGCATAGCCCTGCTTCCAAGCCTCTCACGCAGCCTGCGTGCAGACCGGACAGATGAAGCCATGATGACATTAAACCGGGCCACAGAAATTGCGGCTTTCCTTACACTCCCAGCGGCTTGCGCTCTATTTATCATGCCCGAATTTTTAATTTCCACATTATTTGAACGTGGGCGTTTCACTCCCGAAGACAGTCTAGAATCTGCAAAAGCCTTGCGAATGTTCGCCTTGGGTCTCCCGGCTTTTGTTTTGATAAAGGTCTTAACGCCTACCTTTTTTGCCCGCGAAGACACGCGTACGCCAATGATTTTTGCCGCAATTTCGGCCTTCATAAACGTCGCCTGCGGATATGCACTTTTCTTCACAATTGGGTTTTATGGCCTCGCTTTGGCGACGACCTTAGCCGCATGGGGCAATGTTCTGTGTTTGGCCGTGACACAAAAAAGGCGCGGGCACTTTATTGTCGATAGCCAATTGCTTGTCAGCCTACCCAAAATGATGGTTGCGGCCGGCATTATGAGCATGAGCCTTATCTGGCTACTGGCCCGGACCTTACCACATATGCGCGGGGAGATTTTATGGGATTACGCTGTTATGCTCGCCCTTTGTGGCTGTGGCACAGCTGTATATATTGCGGTGTCTTTAGTTTTACGCATTTTCAAACCCGCAGACTTAAAGCAAGCCTTTAGAAAATAGGCACCTCATGCGTAATTATTCAAGCTGCGGCGATGCTTCCCCTTGTTATTGTCCAACGCCCTGCTAAAAGCGCGCGGACATAAAGGTTCTGATAATGAGTGAAACTTCACACCCTTATAACGGTCCTGACCGTGTTTTTTCTGGCGTTCAACCCTCAGGTTCATTACATTTGGGGAATTATCTGGGCGCATTAAAAAAGTTTGTAGACCTACAAGACGATATGGAATGTGTGTTCTGTATTGTTGATCTACATGCCATTACGGTCTGGCAAGACCCGAAAGACCTTGCCCACCAAACGCGGGAAATCGCGGCGGCTTTTTTAGCCGCGGGTGTCGATCCGGACAAAGCGATTGTCTATAATCAGTCTGCCGTACGTGCCCATACCGAGCTGGCATGGTATTTTAATTGCGTTGCCCGTATTGGTTGGTTGAATCGAATGACGCAATTTAAGGACAAGGCCGGTAAAAATTCAGAGAAGATGTCCGTAGGACTCTTTGACTACCCTGTCCTGCAAGCGGCAGATATTTTAACCTTTAAAGCCACGCATGTCCCTGTTGGAGAAGATCAAAAACAACATTTGGAACTCTCTCGCGATATTGCAGGGAAATTTAACAATGATTTCTCGGCCCCCAATTTCTTCCCTTTGCCAGAGCCTTTAATCAAAGGTCCCGGCGCCCGGATTATGTCTTTGCGGGACGGCGCAAAAAAAATGTCTAAATCCGACCCGTCTGATAATTCACGCATTAATCTTACCGATAATGCCGATACTATCGCCAAAAAAATCCGGAAAGCCAAGACCGATGCCGGTGAATTTCCAGACACAGAAAAGGCTTTGGAAGGCCGTCCCGAAATTGCCAATTTAGTGGGTATTTACGCCGCCCTGTCTGATCAAAGCGATGCCCAGATTTTAAACCAATATGCCGGGCAAGGGTTTGGCGGATTTAAATCTGACCTGGCTGAAATTGCTGTCGAAAAGCTGGCACCAATAACGAATTTAATGACCCGGTATTTAGCAGACCCGGAAGAACTGGACCATATTCTAGCCCGCGCTGCCGACAAGGCCGCGGCGATTGCTGACCCTATTGTGGCCGATGTCAGACGTATTATCGGATTTAGTGGAGCTTAACATGAAAGCCATTATTCAGTCTTTGATGATGTTAGCTAGCCTTGGCGCTGTCATATCCTGCGGAAAGACCTCTTTCGCTGGTACGCAATCTGTTGAACCCACATATAAAGACACACAAGCCGAGGCCATATCCGACAGCTCCCCCTTCTCTATTACCCACAGTGTTATTAATCCTCCTTTACCGGGTCGCGATATTTCTGCGGGCTATTTTACCCTATACAATAGCGGCCCTGCAGACCGGCTTATAGCGGCGCGTGCCTCAATAAGCCCTATCGTGGAACTCCATACCCATATTGAAGACGACGGTATTATGCGGATGCGGCGCATTGAAGGCATAGATATTGGCGCAGGAGAAAGCTTATCATTCGAACCGGGCGGATATCATCTCATGTTATTTAAAACCCATATTACAAAACGCCAGAGACAAGCAGAAATCACGCTCGTTTTTGAAAAACATGGAGAGGTCAAGCTTACGGTCCCGCTACGCAATAAAGCCTCGCAAGGATCCGGTCATGGGTCTGGAAACGGATCAGCTTATGGTTCGGACACAAAAACATCAGATCCTCAACCCGCAAAACCTGCGTCTGAAAGTCACGACCATCGCTGACCTTCGGCCCCAAAAACCCAATGCACGCCTCGTAGCCGCACATGCTATTGTCAATGTATTGACCAAACGCATGCCTCTTGAAACCGCCTTGGCACAACAAGATAGTCACAAAGACCTGTCAGCGCGCGACCGGGCCTTTGCTCGCCTTATAGCCGCGACAACCTTTCGACGCCTCGCCCAGATTGATGCGGCCCTAAAACCCTATATCAAGCAAATACCGCCCGCTCTCGTATATGCTCTTTTACGTAGCGGGGCAGCGCAGATGCTCTATCTCGGCACACCCGTCCATGCTGCCGTAGGGGAAACCGTTCAAGTTTTAAAATCCCGACCCCATACAAAGGGGTTTTCAGGCATGGCCAATGCTGTGCTGCGCCGAGTCAGTGAAAATGGTAAAAAACTCACTGCCCATGTCGCACCGCAAGAAAATATCCCGCAATGGCTCCGGCAATCATGGGAGCAGAGTTATGGCCGCACGACCATGCGTAAAATCGCTAAAGCGCTTTTAGCGGATCCACCTTTGGATATCACAGTCCCTGATAATCCGGAAGCGTGGGCTGATCGGTTAGAGGCCACTCTTTTACCCGGAGGGACGCTACGCCGACCCAAAATTGGAGATGTAAGCGCCTTACCCGGCTTTAAAGAAGGGGCGTGGTGGGCCCAAGATATATCAGCAAGCCTACCCGTTAAATTATGGGGGGATATTAAGGGCCAAACGGTTTTAGATATGTGTGCGGCCCCGGGAGGTAAAACGCTGCAATTAGCCGCCAAAGGCGCTCATGTAACAGCTTTGGACAGATCAGAAAACCGCGCGACCCGCATTTCCGAAAATCTGGAACGTACGGGACTTTCAGCCGAAATCGTCATTACAGACGCCCAGAATTTTGATCCTCATACGCACAGCACATCGCGTCTTTTCGATAAAGTTCTCCTCGACGCCCCCTGCACGGCCACAGGTACATTTCGACGTCACCCCGATGTGATTTATAATAAACAGGCCAAGGATGTAAAAGCCTTGGCCGATATTCAAGACGCCTTATTGGCGAAAGCTGCGCAGTGTGTTCGCCCCGGCGGGGAAATCATTTATTGCACATGCTCCTTACAAGCCGAAGAAGGTGAAGACCGCATTGTGACATTTCTTGAAAATATGCCAGATTTTCGCCTTATTCCTATATTACCGACGGCCCTATCAGGCCTTGAAGCGTGCATAAGCGAAACAGGGTATCTGAGGAGCTATCCGCATTTGCTCTCGGAAATGGGCGGTATGGATGGCTTCTTTATTGCACGAATTATTCGCAATAAAAGTTAGATGTAAAGAGAACGTTCATCTTTACTTGGTCTAATTGTTGCAACGATTCGTCGGAAGTGTATCAATATGGGAGGCTCACAATGAGCACGAATGTTCTTCTACGTAATACGGCTTTAGCTGCAATGAGTGTTGCTGGCTTAGCCCTTACGGCCTGCGCCAGCGGTCAATCCAGCTCGCGCTATGGAAATGTCTATGATTATGAAGGTGGACGGGGTTGCCAAGCCGCCGCCTGCTCGACCTCAAGTTCACGCTATGGTGGCAGCTATATTCAACAAGCTCCGGTCATTGCTCAACAGCCTGTCTATCAACAGGCGGCTCCGGTCTATCAATCTGCACCTTTGCCGGTTTCACCCGGCCCTGTTTATGTAGACTGTACGGCTACAGGAACATGTGGCTCAACCCATTCTACCCCGTCATATAGCACAGGGTCTTCTTATAGCACGGGGTATAGTGCCTCATCTGCTACAGCTGCGGACTGTCCAGCAGGGACAACTTATCAGTCTGACGGGACATGTATGCAAGCCTCTGGGTCTAGCTATAGTAGCTCGTCTTATTCAGCACCGACTACCAGTTCATATGGCAGTGGATCTTCAACTAGCTATAGCACAGGTAGTAGCTATTCTGGCGAAACTGTAGAATGCCCATCAGGTACAACCCAGCAACCAGATGGCACATGTATGCAAGGGGCCAGCTATTCTGGCGCGACATCCAGCTTTGGGTCCTCCTCAGGGTCAAGCTATGGCTCATCAACAGCCTCTGGCGAGACCGTTAATTGTCCAGCAGGTACCACGAAACAATCTGACGGAACCTGTATGCAAGGTAGCGGAGTTTCACCTTATGCAGGGTCATCAACGACCATTTATTCAGGTGATGCCACGTCAAAGGCTTCAAATTCATATGGAAGCTTTAATAATGGCGCCTATTCTTCCAACGATTACTTACCTATTCGCAAATAAGCCTTAGAAAATACCCTCTGGATTTAAGCTTTAAAATCCCGTCTGGCTCTTGCCACGGCGGGATTTTAATATGTTACAGCCTTGTAGATTGCATACCCTCACTTGCACCACAAACAAAGCACTGATAGGGAAAGCTATGGCCAAAGATATTCTTATTTCACCGTCTATATTATCAGCCGATTTCGCCAATCTTGGGGCTGAAGTACGCGCCATTGATAAAGCCGGCGCGGATATGATCCATATTGATGTAATGGACGGCCATTATGTCCCCAATCTGACCATCGGTCCCGGAGTGGTTAAATCCTTAAAGCCGCATACGGATAAACCTTTTGATGTACACCTTATGATAAGCCCTGCGGACGCATTAATCGGCGCCTTTGTCGAGGCCGGCGCTGATATCATCACAGTTCACCCTGATGCCGGGCCACATTTACACAGAACCTTACAAGCTATTCGCGGACACGGGGTTAAGGCCGGTGTCGCGTTAAATCCGGCCACGGCGGTTGAAACACTTGATTATGTCATGGATAGTCTGGATTTGATTTTGGTTATGAGTGTTAATCCAGGCTTTGGAGGGCAAAGCTTTATTCCCTCACAAATCGATAAAATCGTAACCTTGCGTAAAATGATAGATGCAAGCGAACGTGATATTATTCTAGAAGTTGATGGCGGCGTAAACCCTGTAACGGCACAACACTGTATCCAAGCGGGCGCCACAGCCTTAGTGGCGGGTAGCGCCGTATTTAAAGGGGCCGGGTCTTACGCAGACAATATTGCGGCCCTTCGAGGGCTTCATGCCTCTCGGGTTGCCTAGGCTTAGACGTGGCGCGGCGTATTCCGTTAACACGCTTCATGAGTGCTGCGCTTGGGCGCAGCTATAGGCAAATAGCCGCAGACCTTGGAGGGCCAGCACGGTTCTTTAATTTACGCACTGGTAAACCCAACCTGTTTCACAACATCCGATCCAAGAGCCAGTTCGGTGATAAAGATCAAGGCAAAGCACTACAAAGCGGGCATTTCGAATTTGGGGGTCAAAGTCTGGATATTGGGCAACAAGGCGACCCTTGGACTATCCCAGCACCTTCCGAACGCTATGCCATCTGGTTGCATCAATTTACATGGTTGCCGGACTTGCTGATACTGAATGATAAGGCCGCCAATATACGTGCGCGCATGTTGATAGATCGCTGGATTGCAGTTTACGGAAAATGGAATCGTTTTGCATGGGAACCGGATATATTAGCCCATAGGCTCTATATGTGGTTAAGTCTGTGGTCGCCTGCCCTGCAAACAGACAGTTTAGGTGAGGCGGCTCAAATCAGACGCAATGCGACGCTACGGCAACTTAAACGCCTGCGCAAAACCTATAAACGCACCACGCCGGGACTTGATCGTTTACGCGCCGCTGCCGCTCTGACTCTTGGAGGGGCACGCCTGCAAGAAAATTCGGAAAGTTATTTTTCGCGAGGGCTGGATTGGCTGGATGACGAGATCGAATTACAAATTCTACCAGATGGCGGACATATAAGCCGTAGCCCCATACAGACATATGAAGCCCTTAGAGTATTACAATCTGTTGACAGCCTATTGCAAGCTCGCGGCCTGGAAGGGTCGCGCGCGCTAAGTCGTGGCATTGACAGATTGCTACCGATTATCCCCTTTTTCATGACGACAGATGGCGGGCTGGCTGGATTTCACGGTAGCGGGGAAGGCCCAAAGGCGGATATTTTAAAGACCATTAAAGCCGCAAAATTAAACGCAAAGCCTTTTGGATATTGCCCACATAGCTATTATCAACGCATTGAGCAAAACGGTACCGTCGTTTTAATGGACGCTGGCACCAGCCCTCCACATCCCTTTGATAGTGAAGCGCATATTGCCCCGCTTGCCATAGATGTTTCGACTATCGCGGGCCGTCTTTTTGTGAATTGTGGATGGAATGCAAACCAACCCGCCCATTGGCGCCGTCCGATGCGCGAAACTGCCGCGCATTCAACCCTTATCCTCGGGCATCAATCCGCGGGGACATTATCAAAACCCGGGTGGCAAAGCTGGGTGCTCAATGAAGCTATTACCAAAGAGGCTGGCCCCGTCCATGTTTCGCGTAAAGAACAAGTGACCGGTGTATGGCTAGAAGCCGCCCATGAAGGCTATCAGAAGACTAGCGGGTTAAATCATAGAAGACGGCTTTATCTGGATATCGACGGCCAAGACCTGCGCGGGGAAGACAGCCTGTTTGTCCCTATGGGGCGCGCACCCCTCTCACGAGAGGAAACGCCGTTTAAAATACGCTTTCACTTACATCCGGATGTCCGCGTGACTTTGGCGCAAAACTTACAAAGCGCCTTGTTAATACAGCCGGGCAATGTCGGATGGCGGTTTCGCACAGATGGCGGCCCCTTATCCATAGAGCCTTCGGTTTATCTGGGGGATGGACATAAACCGGTAAAATCAGAACAACTCGTGATTTCCGGTCGAGCCATAGGAGATAGCGACGGTGAAACACGCTCCAACCGTATCCGGTGGTCGTTACGGCGCCTAGAAGCAAACCCTTAAAGTTTAGACTTTTTCGAGGCAATGACTTTTCATAAGACACAAGTCATGTTAGGGCGCGGGCTGATATAAATTGGATGATTATCATGCCGGCACCAAACCCCGATCTTCCCCCCTTCGACCCCGCCCGACTTGCCCCCGTAAAGCGCGCACTCATTTCCGTATCGGATAAATCCCGCCTGATCGATCAGGCTCAAGCCCTGCATGCGCGCGGGGTTAAATTGGTTTCAACCGGGGGTACTCACAAAGCCATTTCTGAGGCTGGCATTCCCGTCAAAGATGTTTCAGAGTTAACAAAGTTTCCCGAAATGATGGATGGCCGCGTCAAGACCTTACACCCTATGGTACATGGTGGCCTGTTAGGGGATCGCGATTTAATCTCGCATAAAGACGCTATGCATACGCATGGCATTCTCTCGCTCGACCTGCTGATCGTCAATCTCTACCCGTTTGAAGCCGCCGTGGCTTCTGGTGGGACTTATGAAACCTGCGTCGAAAATATAGATATTGGTGGGCCCGCTATGATTCGGGCCGCAGCCAAGAACCACGCGCATGTCGCCGTTTGTGTCGACGCGGATGATGTTGATGCCGTTCTTAAAGATATGGACGCACATTCGGGTCAGACAACGGGTCATTTACGTCAAAAATTAGCCGCGAAATGCTATGCGCGCTCTGCGGCTTATGACGCAGCCATTGCCAATTGGTTCGCCGATACAATAGAGGACATAGCCCCACCTTACCGTACTCAAGCCGGAACCTTGCGCCAAACTTTGCGTTACGGTGAAAACCCACATCAATCTGCAGCGTTTTACACGGATGGGTCAAACCGGCCCGGTGTTGCCACCGCCCACCAAATTCAGGGTAAAGCTCTGTCTTATAATAATATCAATGACACCGATGCCGCTTATGAATTAGTCGCAGAATTTGGCCGCCAAAAGGACGGTGCGCGCCCTGCCGTCGCGATTATCAAACATGCAAACCCCTGCGGCGTAGCCGTAGCCGATGACTTTGTAACCGCTTATAAAAACGCCCTCGCATGTGACCCTGTCTCGGCTTTTGGCGGCATTATAGCGCTCAATGGCCCGCTGGACAAACAAACAGCCCAAGAGATTGTCAAAGTTTTTACAGAGGTTGTGATTGCACCATCGGCCGATGAGGCAGCCTTGGTCGTCTTTTCAAAAAAGAAAAACCTGCGCCTTTTGATCGTGGGGGATTTACCCGACCCTCAAACGCCTAGCCTGACACAACGCAATGTTGCGGGCGGTATTTTAGTGCAAGATCGGGATAATGGATATGTAACGGATGCCGACTTACGTGTCGTTACCAAACGTGCGCCCACTCCGTCAGAAATGCAGGATTTACGCATGGCTTGGCGGGTCGCCAAACATGTAAAGTCCAATGCTATTATTTATGTAAAAGACGGATCGACAGCGGGTATTGGGGCTGGGCAAATGAGCCGGATAGACAGCGCCCGCATTGCTGCGCGCAAAGCCGAAGATGCCCAAAAGGCAGCCGGATGGGAGGCTCCGCGCACGCAAGGCTGCGCGTGTGCCTCTGATGCGTTTTTTCCATTTGCCGATGGCATGCTGGCGGCCGCGGCGGCCGGGGCGACAGCGATCATTCAACCGGGTGGGTCTATTCGGGATGATGATGTCATCAAAGCGGCTGACGAGGCCGGAATTGCTATGGTCTTTACATCTATGCGGCATTTCAGGCACTAGACCCAAGAGGTCACGCACTCGTTACCATATGCCTATATTTTCCTGACTTACCCACGGCTCCTGCGGTGGCAAACGTTCACCACGTTGTAAAAGCTCAACGGAAATATTATCCGGCGAGCGGACAAACATCATATAGCCATCACGCGGTGGACGATTAATCGCGATACCCATATCCGTTAAATGCTGGGCTAATGCATATATATCATCCACACGGTAAGCCACATGGCCGAAGTTCCGCCCTTGGTCATACTCAGATATGGTACCGTCTTGTTCAGGCCAATTATATGTCATTTCCAACATAGGTAAACCGGCAGGAAACCCTTTATGCTCATGTGGCGCTACGCTGGAATTCGCCCGTGCAATATCTTCAGGACTTGCCAGAAAAACCAAAGTAAAACGCCCGGCTTCGTTCTCTACCCGGCGCACCTCCTTAAGGCCCAGACCCTCGCAGAAAAACCGCAAAGACGCGTCGATATCCTTCACTCTTATCATTGTGTGTAGAAATTCCATGCCCTATCTTTGCCTCTCTTTTATTAATTCGTCCTTGAGGGATATAGAGGTGCCGCGGTGGTAATGTAGGGCCGTAACATAAGCAATGACGGCCCAAATCCCGATCAATGAAAAGAAAAGTATAAATTGCCAAACCAGAAAGCCAGGTTCAAACACCCGCGATTTATCTTTAAATATCCAAAATTTATGTAGCAGTGTCTGAATCAATAATAAGGCCGGAGCGGTTAAAACTAAAATCGCCAAAAGCCCGCCTGCCATATGCGCCAATCCGCGCGGATTATTAAACCGCTTATAAGCCCGTATATACCCGTCTTTATCTATATTGGCGGGCAGCATATTGTGGCTATGTTTATATAAAAAATCAATTTCAGCGTCTCGCGAAACATTCCAATATCCTATACACGCCCGCAAGGCGTAGACAGCGGCCACACACCCCAATAATGCCAGAGCCCAGAGAAATGAAATACCTTCAAACTTTTGCATAGGCCTTATATCGGGAAACAGATAGATACTTGCAAGATAAATAAGCTCACAGATATGTTATATTCCCGTCTGCACGCCCTTCTTATCAAAGGGATTACATCAAGGCTTGAACCACGCCGCAGAGGCTTTATAACCGCATATCGATCAGGGAACGATTATGTCAGCACCAAGAATTGCCTTTATATGTGGATCGCTTAGAACAGGCTCCATAAATGCCATGCTCGAAAAAGACCTAATGAAACGGGTAAAATCAACCGGCGCTAAAGCCTCGAAAATTGACCTCGGAGCCTATGATCTTCCACTTTTTCACGGCGATCTCGTGACACCCCCGACTGTAAAAAAACTTATTCGCCGCCTCAAAGGGTTTGACGGCGTGGTGATCGTTACACCTGAATATAATGGCAGCCTGCCGCCCCTATTGAAAAATGCTATTGATTGGACGACAACCGTAGAAACAGGCCATCTGACAGGCCCGGTTTACGCCATAGCCGCATGCACACCGGGGCCGATGAGTGGCATTATGGTGATGCGCCAACTTAATTATATTCTTATGCGATTAGGCGCGACTGTCATGCCCGCTCAAGTCGGAACCGGAAACGCAAAATCTTCTTTTGACAAAAAGGGCACATTAACCGCAGAACCCGCGCAAACCTTGGCCAATAAAATGATTACGCAACTACTCACAGCCATTGATCAGCGTAGCAAAGATAAGAGCCAATAAGCGCAGGACACATATCTAACATGACACAGGGTCAGAACATAAAAAAACCGAAACCGAAATCAAAAT
>CAZSKN010000024.1:0-9044 GCA_964607445.1 uncultured Caulobacterales bacterium | reverse complement strand
CAAAATTACCGCGTCCCAAGTTAACACGCGCCCAAATTTCTGACATATATAAACATCTATATAGTCTTGATCCCGCTCCGCGAACCGAGCTTAATTACAGTAATCCTTATACATTAGTTGTCGCCGTCGCCCTCTCGGCCCAAGCCACAGATGTGGGGGTCAACAAAGCGACAAAAGCTTTATTCGAAGCGGCTGATACACCCGAAAAAATGGTGGCATTAGGCGAAAATCAAGTGCGAGATTACATTAAAACCATTGGCCTGTTTCGAACCAAAGCCAAAAATGTTATTAAACTCTCCCAAATGTTGATTACGGAGTATGGGTCTGTCGTACCCGATACGCGTGACGCGCTTTTACGCTTGCCCGGTGTCGGACGTAAGACGGCAAATGTCGTTCTTAATGAGGCCTTTAACCAGCCGACAATGGCGGTAGACACACATATTTTCCGCGTAGCCAATCGCACGGGCATGGCTCCTGGTAAAGATGTTTTAGAGGTCGAACTTAATCTATTGCGTGTTACTCCGGATGAATATGCCTTACATGCCCACCACTGGCTTATTCTGCATGGGCGTTATGTCTGCGTGGCCCGAACGCCGAAATGCTTTAATTGTGCCATCATGCATATATGTAAATATAAAGACAAAACACCGGTAAAAACGTGATCGGCCAATCTTAGGCGCTCGACGCTATGGGCGTCACTTGACTGTCTCTGATTTCAAAAATTTGCGCGCGACCGTTAAACGCTTCGAAAAGATGGGCATCTGTACCCGTCATAAAGACCTGACTTTTTAAATCGAGCAAGGTTTCAATAAGCGCCGCCCGGCGCTGAACATCCAAATGGGCCGCAATTTCATCAAGCAGTAAAAAGGGTTTATGCTGACTTTGAGCTCGCGCATGGGATAATATAAGACCAATCAATAAAGCTTTTTGTTCACCCGTAGAGCAGGCGGACGCCGGCATATCTTTAGCCGCATAACGTACATGAAGATCAGAGCGATGAACCCCGTTAAGCGTACGCCCGGCCCGCATATCCAAATTCCGGTCCCGGGCCAAAGCTTCGAAAATAGATATCTCTATATCAGCTTCAGATAACCCGCTTGCGGCCATATCTTCAGCGGCCCCCTCAAGGGATATATCCGCCACCGGAAACGCGCCTGACCCATAAGTCGCAATATCATCAATAATTAAATTTACTGTGGTCACACGCGCCGTCGCAATTTTTGCCGCTTGGACGGCCATATCGCGTTCCAGAGCCTCATACCATCCCCGATCTGAAATCCCGTCCGTTAGTAATCGATTGCGTTCAGAGCGCGCCTTTTCATACCGCAGGCTGTTCAGACCATGATCTGGTGTATGCGCCAGAGAAAAGCGGTCCAGAAATTTACGGCGGTCAGATGCCGGACCTAAAAATAAACGGTCTTGGGCAGGCGTAAGCCACATCATCTTGACAAGCCCTGCCATTTCCGCACCTCTGGCGGGTCTATCATCAATACGAACAATACGACGCTTGGGAAACTCTGGAACTTGACCGACAGCCAACTTCACGTGATCGGTTTCAGCTTCGACCCCAAGCTCCATTTCAGACTCTAATCTAGCGGCCAATCGTGCTGTTACACCCCATGCCGGAGCGGTAATGCCGTCATGACGGCGCGCAAGCGCATCGATTTTAGCACGGCGTAACCCCCGCCCCGGCGACAAGAAAGAGAGGGCTTCAAGCAGATTTGTTTTCCCCGCCCCGTTCGGTCCGAATAAAACAACAGGACGACCGTCCAATGACAGGTCCAAATGGGTATAAGATCTGAAATCTGTGAGACGAAGGCTCTCTATATGACGCATCGCTTCGCCAGTATACAGAGTTAAACCCGTAACGGCATAAGGACATAAAGGCTGGATGGATCTTCAATATCTTTCACCAAAGCCGGAGACGCCGGACTATCTAGGAAAAATGTGGTATCCCGCCCTTCAATCTGCCCTGTCACATCCAATAGATATTTGGCATTAAATCCGATTTCTAATGACTCAGCACTATAATCCACCATCAAATCCTCATTGGCTTTACCATGTTCGGGATTATTGACCGTCAAGGCTAAATTATCCGTCGTAAGACTGAGCTTAACAGAGCGGGATTTTTCAGCCGAGATCGTCGCCACACGGTCTACCGCACTGGCAAATACCTTATTATCGACCACTAGCTCTTTTTCATTCGTCTTGGGAATCACCCGGTCATAATCTGGAAATGTTCCGTCGATAAGTTTCGAGGTCATAACCGCAGACCCGTAGGTAAAGCGGATTTTAGCATCTGAGATAGATATATTTACATCCCCATCGCCCCCATCAATCAGGCGGCGCACTTCGGCGACAGTTTTACGCGGAATAATAATACCCGGCAGATCCGCCCCGCCCATAGGCAAGGTCATTTCGGCTAGCGCAAGCCGGTGCCCATCTGTAGCAACAGCCCGCAATACGCCATCATGCGCGTGCAAATATATGCCATTGAGGTAATAGCGCGTTTCTTCCGTGCTGATCGCAAAACGGGTTTTGTCAATTAACCGGCATAACTCGGTGCATGACAATACAAAATTATGGGAAAACCCATCCGCAGTCATTTTTGGAAAATCGCCCGACGGCAAAAGCGGCAAGGTGAAATGAGAACGCCCTGCATCGACATCCAAACGTCCATCCGCGCCAATTTGCAAGCTGACCAGTGCACCGTCCGGCAATTTACGCACGATATCATATAGCGTATGCGCGGGGGCCGTAATATCACCGGGGGCATCAATCGTCGCAGAGGTCTGTTCTGAAATTTCAATGTCCAGATCCGTCGCGACAAATGTCAAACTCTCATTATCGGCCATCATTAAGACATTTGACAAAATCGGGATCGTATTACGACGTTCCACAACATTTTGAACATGTCCGAGCGCCTTAATAAGGTCTTGTCTTTCGATCGAAATTTTCATGACGGCCTATCCTGCATTACGCCTATGCTGCATTACAAAGTATAAATTTTAAAAATAAAGGCGGTTTAACACCCCCAATTTGAACATTCACAATACCTTAAATGTTGAAAAATCCAACTCATTTTCGCGTTTTAGACGTAGATCGCTTTCAAGACAGGTGAAAACCGCATCTAGACCTTCAAGGTCGCCTCAATCGCCTCAATCTGCGCGTTAAAAGCCTCATTTTCCTGCCGCAGGCTCGCAATGCGTTTTACCGCATGCATAACAGTTGTATGGTCCCGACCTCCAAACCGCCGTCCGATATCGGGTAAAGACCGTTTTGTCAGTTTCTTGCAAAGATACATGGCGACCTGTCGAGGGCGGGCAATATTGCGGGATCGACGTTTTGACGTCATATCATCCAATGTGATGGAAAATTCTTCCGCCGTAACCCGTTGTATTTTATCAACAGTCAGGCGTTGTCCCGCTGCATAACGGCTATCACACAAAGTCTCTTGCACAGATTCCAGTGTGATTGGGGTCCCTAAAAACTCAGCCTGTGCAACGACTTGGTTGAAAGCGCCCTCTAAATCACGCGGGGTAGCGTTAATTTTTGCCGCCAAAAGGTCTCGCGCATTTTGCGGTATAGCCAAATCATCACTACCACCACTTTTGCGACGGGCAATCAACCGATCTAAAATACGCAGACGTAACGCATAATCCGCCGACCCGATTTTGCACACGAGCCCGCCAGAAAGATAGGACTTTAGCCGTTCCGACGCCTTGTCGATTTGATCAGGGTGACGGTCTGAAGCCAATAAAATTTGACGTCCAGCCCCAACGAGTGAAACAAGTGTGTGTAAAAGCTCTTCTTGCGAATTGGGTTTATCAGCAATAAAATGTGCATCATCGATAATCAGCATATCAACATCGCGCAAAGATGATTTGAATTGCTCGATAGCCTCCCGACCTCCATTCCTCACCGAACGAACGAAATTATTTACAAATTGTTCAGAGGATAAAAACTGCACACGCCGACCGGGATTAGCACCCTCAACCGCATGTTTGATCGCATAGAGTAAATGGGTTTTCCCCATACCATTCTGCCCGTGAATAACAATCGGGTTGTAAGACGGAACATCCTCAGTCGATACTTGCCGCGCCACCGCATGGGCCAGTTCATTAGACGGGCCTACGACAAAGTTTCCAAATGTAAACCGACGCAATGGCGGTTCTGCGGTCGCGTCTCCAAGCTGGCCCGCATCCAAACGATTTATGCCTACCCCGGCCTCGGCGTTATTACTGCCAGTCACATTTATAGCCGTATGTGTGGACTTAAGAGAGGCGTCCCGCGCCGAATAGGCCTGGCCGAGACGTTTGGACCCGACACGGTTCTTACTTAATCCCGCGCCCGATTTGCCGGGTTTAGTGACCGGGTTTGGCGCAGAGACGATAATTTTTCGCGGTGGAGCCACAACATCATGCTTCTTCCAAAGCCGGTCCATAGTTTCTGTAAATGTACTTTCGATCTTATTGGCGACAAACCGACTGGGCGCACTTAAGGTGACGGTGTGCGGACAGGCATCCCGTATGCGTAATCGCCCCGTCCAAGACCGGTGGACATTAGACCCCAAAGCATAGGCAAGGTCAGTTTGAACCTTCGCCCAAACTTTATGCGCGCTTTGTAAAGGTGGTTCTCCCGTGTAGAGATCCGGGGGGGATGTTTTCGCATCCTTGTGATTTTCCCAGCCGTTATCCACCGCCTAAACTCCAAGTCGGACCAGAAGGCTTAAAAGGTTAAGCCTTTGATTATTAACAATTTTATGGATTCCACTCGAAGAAATGGGCACTCTTCAAGCAGGTTTCCCCAGAAATAAAAAGCAGTTCGCAATGTAAAAACACCGCGTCTACAATCTACTGTGTGACCCTTTTAGCCGTTAATATTTTATCCCGTCAACGAAGAAAACTGTCGATATCGATACTCTTTTCAGTTGACTCGAAAAAAGCTAATTCTCCTAAACAATTAGCCTAAAAAAAATTCATAATTTCTTGAAAATTGTGCCAAAAAGCCCGTTATACTCAGGAATATTGAGCGCGAATACGCGGCTTACGTCCTAACGAAAAATTGACACCCGATTGGCGCGCACAAAAAAACCGAAGCCAAAGCTCCGGTTATAATTTCTAATTTACGCTCTAATATCGCTCAGAACGATAATGAGGTCTGTATAGCTATAAAGACCGTAGCTTTAGGCCATAGTCTTCACACGTTTATTCAAGCGTGATATTTTACGAGCGCCTGTGTTTTTATGAAAAACACCTTTACCGACAGCGCGCATCATAGCGGGTTCGGCAGCTTTTAATGCGGTTTGCGCCGCAGCTTTGTCACCACTGACAATAGCGTCTTCAACTTTACGTAACGTACCTCGCACCATAGACCGACGGGCTTTGTTGACCTCGGTCTTGCGAGCCATCTTGCGGACAGCTTTTCGGGCTGATGATGTATTTGCCATAATATCCTCTTTAGGCCTGTGATCCCCATCTGAATAGGGACAAACTTGCAAGCGCCGCCTATACCCTTGCCTAAGCCTGCCGTCAACAGGTGAATTACCTGCTTATTTATTCTTAAAATGCGGTTTACGCTTCTCGACAAAGGCCGTCATGCCCTCCGATTGATCATCGGTCGTAAACATGCTCTGAAACAGGCGGCGTTCATAGCGAATACCTTGAGCCAGAGACATTTCAAAAGCCGCATTAATCGTCTCTTTTGTCATCATGGCAATAGGCTGGCTTTGTCCGGCAATTTTACGGGCCGCCTCGGCCACAACATCCATTAAATCATCCAGAGGCACAACACGGGCCACAAGCCCCGAACGTTCGGCCTCCTGCGCATCCATCATTCGTCCGGTCAAACACATATCCATGGCTTTGGCCTTGCCAATCGCATGAGTCAGACGTTGCGAGCCACCTATACCGGGCATGACACCCAAATTAATTTCGGGTTGGCCAAATTTGGCGGTGTCGGAGGCAAAAATCATATCGCACATCATCGCGATTTCGCATCCGCCCCCCAAAGCATAGCCGGAAACGGCCGCTATAATAGGCTTTCGAAACCGGGCGATAGATTCGTGATAAGCATTAAAAACATCGAATTTGAAAATATCGAGATATTCATTATCCTGCATCTCTTTGATATCCGCCCCGGCGGCAAAGGCTTTTTCTGACCCCGTCAAAATGACACATCCAATATCTGTATCCGTTTCTAGAGCTGATAAGGCCTGAGCAACCTCGCGCATCATCTCCGTACACAGGGCGTTAAGGGCTTTCGGACGATCAAGACGCACAGTTGCGACATGTCCGTCTCGTGTTAACTCTATCATTTCATAAGACATGGCTGCCCCTTCTGTTTGACGGGCTTTTAACCGAAGGTGATTAGCTTTGGCAAGAGGGACAAAAGAAACTAGACCGGCCAGATTGCGTAATCCGTTTTATAGATGTGCCGCAAATTATACAGGGTTGACCCTCTTGACCATATACCTGAAAACTATGCTGAAAATACCCTAGATCACCCTTGGTATTGGCAAAATCCCGTAAGGAAGACCCCCCTGCCTCTATGGCCTCTGAAATTACGGCCTTTATATGATTGGCCAAGTTTTCAGTTTCGGCCACACTCAGGCTTGCCGAAATCCGGCGCGGGGAAATATGGCTGCGAAACAGGGCTTCGCACACATAAATATTTCCCAGTCCTGCCACGACCCTTTGATCCAGCAATGCGGCTTTAATTTTACTTTTCTTGCCCTTAAGCGCCGCCCGTAAGACAGGCCCGTTAAATGCATTTGCCAAAGGTTCGGGGCCAATATCATCAAGACGGTAAGGCGCGTTGAGCGCAACGAGTTCCATAAAGCCAAAACGGCGAGGATCGTTAAAGGTTATACGATGACCGCTGCTCATGAAAAAAACAACATGATCATGCTTGGGGTTCGTCACATGACGATGCCCTAAATCACCGGACATATCGTTATCAATAGTAAATCGTCCGGACATACCCAAATGCATAAACAGGCGATCACCGGATGAAAGTTCCGCCTGTAAAAACTTGGCCCGCCGGCTCAGCTCGGTTAAAGTCTGGCCTTGCACCCGGGCGATAAAGTCAGGATCAAATGGAAACCGCAAATTTGGCCGATTCAAAACGACTTTATCAAACACATAGCCCTGCATAACAGGCGCCAAGCCCCGACGGACAGTTTCAACTTCAGGAAGTTCGGGCATGATGTCCTATGGTAATTTCCGCAAGAATATGACAAATAACGTGAATGCAAGAAAATACAATCGATTTTGGGTTTGAAACGGTTCCCGTAAACGAAAAAGCGGGGCGGGTACGCCATGTCTTTGATTCTGTGGCGGGGTCTTATGATCTCATGAATGATGCTATGTCTCTGGGGATACACCGGATATGGAAAGATTGGACGATAACCAAGCTTAACCCTCAACCGGGTGAGCTTTTAATCGACGTTGCCGGGGGCACAGGCGATCTTGCCAGACGTTTTATCCGGCGCGCCGAAACGGTCCGCCTAAGACGCGGAGGTCAGCGTGCGCAGGCTATTATATGTGATATTAATGCCCAGATGTTATTAGCTGGTATTGATGCTAAAAAGGATAAAGGTCTCGATCTCAAGCGGGTGTGCGGTGATGCCCAGTCTTTACCTTTTCCGGATAATTATGCCGATGCCGTTACAATTGCATTTGGGATTCGCAATGTGACAAACCGCGATATGGCCTTGCGTGACTTTTATCGCGTCCTCAAGCCCGGAGGGCGATTATTTATATTAGAGTTTTCTACACCGCCCGATAAAGCCCTACGCGCCATTTATGACGCCTATTCATTTAATGTTATACCAAAGTTAGGCGGTCTTTTGGCCAAAGACGCCCCGAGCTATCAATATCTGGTAGAAAGTATTCGAAAATTTCCCCGCCAAGACCCTTTTGCCAATATGATCCGATATGCCGGATTTTCCCGCGTAGGATATCACGATTTTACCGGCGGAATCGCAGCCTTGCATTGGGGATGGAAAGTTTAGTCATCAATACAGGGCGACGCGTCCACCCGCTAAGCCTAAATAATGTGAAATACCGCCGAGATCACGGCGTCATTTGGCCTTAGCGGCGGGCTTTACGAGCTGCATATTTGGCATCACGCCGAGCTTTTTGCGCCGCTTTCAAATCTGCTTCCGCTTTGATACGAGCTTCTTCCGCCAGTTTTAATTTACGCTCTTTTTCAATACGCTCCGCTTCAAGCCTGGCTTTTTCTTCAGCGCGCTTTTTGGCTTTCTCGGCTTCACGTATAGCGCGCGCCTCTGCGGTTTTGGCCCGTTCTGCCATTTTTTTAGCCCGTGCTTCAGGATCTAATTGCTTGGCCTTAGCCCGTTTCAACATAGCCAATTTGGCTTCTTTTTGGGACTTCAAGCGATCATCAAAATTATGGCCGTTAAAACTCATTAAAAAAATTCCTAAAAATATTGTGATTTAAGCGGGCCTCTTCGGATATTTTGAGCAAAATTGCAAGGGTGTGATGCGTATGTTTAATAGATTTACGCAGAAAATTCTGAAATGTAGGTAAATGAGATTTATTCTGGAATAGAATCACAATCCTGCAAGAGAAGACACACCCCTAGGCTCAGATTTGATCTATAAATCTAATGATTGCCACGTCCCGCCCGTCTTATGTTCATCAGGCTTATGATCGATATACTCATATAGATACCAATCACGAAGCCCTTTAATGCATTTGAGACCGTCGGGGTTTTCAATACAGGCACTAAAAGCCATAAAATAATCAATGGCAATATTACCAGCGTTAGGTCTCTGACTGACACGGTCCGGTCACGCATGGGCTTTCCTAGGTTAATAAGAAAACACTGCAAATTTTATACCGTTATAAATTGGAATAACGATTAGACACCACATCCATAACAAACCCCGCTCATTGAGCGGGGTTTAACGTCAAAACCGTGTTTTTTAAAATTAGTGTGCGAGCACAGCTAGCAATAAAAGCGCGATGATATTGGTGATTTTAATCATCGGGTTCACCGCAGGGCCAGCCGTATCCTT
>CAZSKN010000023.1:3823-31802 GCA_964607445.1 uncultured Caulobacterales bacterium | reverse complement strand
TCTCGTTTACACCGAGAGGGTCAGCGGTTCGAACCCGTTACCGCCCACCATTTTCCAATGACTGTCATCTTACGCATTATTTTCATGGCTTAGGCGTTACGGCGCATATCAACCCCAAAGCCCTGTGGCTATTGATGACTCGACCCGTAAGCGCTCCGACGCATTTCCCTCACGCCCTTTAACGCCCGAGGGTCACGTTAAGCCAGAGAGTCACATTTGCATTATAAGCTATTAAATTGAGCCACGCCTAAATGATGCCTGTGCCCCGGAAAACCGCGGCGATATAGTTTACATCGCCTCATGGCAATCATCGCACCCCCCTAATGCGCGGTCTGGCCGCCCATATCCGTTTTACCGCCGAGCATAATACCGGCCAAGCTGGCTTGATCTGTCGCCGTCCACTTGATCTTTTCAGGTTTGGATATCAGCGCGTTTTCGAGCACTTCATCCACGGTTGAGACCGGGATAATTTCGAGAGCCGATTTCACATTATCCGGTATATCGGCCAAATCTTTAACATTATCAATCGGGATCAAGACGGTTTTGACCCCGCCGCGCAAGGCCGCAAGAAGTTTCTCCTTGAGACCTCCAATGGGCAGGACACGTCCGCGCAAGGTGATTTCACCCGTCATGGCCACATCTTTACGCACTGCGATATCGGTCAGAACCGAAACCATGGCGGTTATCATGCCGACACCCGCAGACGGGCCGTCTTTCGGCGTGGCGCCCTCGGGAACATGCACATGAATATCTGTACTCTGGAATTGTCGTGGGCTTATTCCCAGCTCCGGCGCGCGTGCTTGTACATAGGAATTGGCCGCCGAGATGGACTCTTTCATGACATCGCGCAGATTACCCGTAATGGTCATCTTGCCTTTACCCGACATAGAAACAGCCTCGATCGTAAGAATATCTCCGCCGGCCTCAGTCCATGCCAAACCTGTCACCACACCGACTTGGTGGGTTTCATCGGTTTCGCCAAATCGGAATTTTTTAACCCCCAGAAAAGTCTCGATATTTTTGGCATTCACCTTTATCGTTTTCACCTTGCCGCCAACAATTTTTGTAAGCGCCTTACGGGCCAGCTTTGCGATTTCGCGCTTCAGGTTTCTAACGCCCGCTTCTCGTGTATAATAGCGAATAATCTCGCGAATAGCCTCATCTGCAATTGCAAATTCCTCCGGCTTTAAACCATGTTCGCGGATCATTTCAGGAATAAGATGCCGTTTGGCAATTTCTATCTTTTCCGGTTCCGTATACCCCGGAATCCGAATGATCTCCATTCGGTCCAGCAAAGGCTGGGGCATGTTCAAGGCATTAGCCGTGGTCAAAAACATCACATCCGAGAGATCATAATCTACATCCAGATAATGATCGTTGAACGTATCATTTTGTTCAGGATCGAGGACCTCCAGTAACGCCGCCGAAGGATCGCCGCGAAAATCGGAGCCCATTTTATCAATTTCGTCAAATAAGAAGAGCGGATTGTTATATTTGGCTTTCTTCATAGATTGAATAACACGCCCCGGCATAGAGCCGATATAGGTGCGCCTATGCCCACGGATTTCGGATTCGTCCCGCACACCGCCAAGAGAAACGCGGACAAATTCCCGCCCTGTGGCCTTGGCTACAGATTTCCCGAGCGACGTTTTACCTACGCCCGGCGGGCCGACAAGGCACAAAATAGGGCCTTTGACTTTCTTCGTCCGGGTTTGCACGGCCAAATGTTCGACAATACGCTCCTTGACTTTTTCAAGGCCGTAATGATCGGCATCCAAAATCGCTTGTGCTTTTTTTAGATTACGTTCGACACGCTTTTTCTTGCCCCATGGCACGGATAGCAACCAATCGAGATAATTGCGCGACACATTGGCCTCTGCGGACATTGGACTCATTTGCTTGAGCTTTTTAAGCTCTGCATCGGCTTTTTCACGCGCCTGTTTCGTCAGCTTTGTGGCTTCAATTTTGCCTTGTAATTCAGACATTTCGTCATTGGTGTCACCATTGCCAAGCTCGGTCTGAATCGCTTTAATCTGTTCATTAAGATAATACTCACGCTGGGTTTTTTCCATTTGACGCTTCACACGACCCCGGATTTTCTTATCCACTTTCAAGACGCCTAATTCCCCGTCAATCAAAGACAGGATTTGCTCCAGACGCGCCTTGACATCAGCTTGGGCCAATAAGGCCTGTTTTTGCTCGATCTGAGCATTAAGATGCACAGCAATGAGGTCGGCTGTTTTGGCGGGGTCTGTATTATCAACAACAGAGCTTACGACGTCTTCGGAAATTTTCTTGTTGAATTTGCCATAATCCTCGAACTGCTTACTCACGGTGCGCGTTAATATTTTAACATCGGCGGCCTTTTCGATCCGATCTTGTGTTACAGTTACATGCGCCTCGAAAAACGCCTCCCGGTCCGTAAATGAAACAACAGAGGCCCGTTCAACCCCTTCAACGAGAACACGTACTGTGCCATCGGGTAACTTTAGCAATTGCAATATAGTGGCAATACAGCCTTCATGATGAATATCATCAATGCCCGGCGTATCCGCCTGCGAGTCTTTTTGCGTTAAAAGGAAAATACGCTTTTCATTTTCCATCACATCTTCAAGCGCCTTGATGGATTTTTCGCGCCCGACAAAAAGCGGGACGACCATATGTGGAAACACCACGATATTACGCAAAGGTAAAACAGGAAGTAAATGGGTTTCGGTCATTGCATGTCCTTACAACACAGGCCGCAATAATCTGCGGCCTCCATTTAGACTAGGTGGGGGATTTAATAAGGATTTCAACCCTTTTACCCGCTAAAAATCAGCCTATTTTTGTAAAAACTCAACACGCCATGTTTTGCGCATGTCAAAGTCGTTACTAGGATGCTTTTTCTTTCGCTTTTCCCCGTTCCGCATAAATCAATAAAGGTTTAGCTGTGCCGTTAACAACTTCACCGTTAATCACAACTTCTTCTACACCTTCATAGCTCGGGAGGTCATACATGGTGTCCAGCAAAATACCTTCCATGATGGAACGCAGACCTCGCGCACCCGTTTTTCGGGCAATGGCCTTTTTCGCGATGGCCTTTAAAGCATCATCAGAAAAACTTAACCGCACGTCTTCCATGCCAAATAAGGTTTGATATTGTTTGACGAGCGCATTTTTAGGCTCCGTCAGGATCTTAATCAACGCAGCCTCGTCCAAATCCCTTAGGGATGCGATGACCGGCAAACGTCCAACAAATTCGGGAATAAGTCCAAATTTCAACAAATCATCCGGTTCGACTTCCATCAAGATGTCTCCAAGACGACGTTCGTCTATATCTTTAATATCCGCCCCAAAGCCGATTGTAGAGCCTTCGCCACGATTTGAAATCACCTTATCAAGGCCGGCAAATGCACCGCCAACGACAAAGAGAATATTCGTCGTATCGACTTGTAAAAATTCTTGCTGCGGATGCTTGCGCCCGCCTTGCGGCGGCACAGAGGCCACTGTACCTTCCATAATCTTGAGCAAAGCCTGCTGCACGCCTTCACCGGATACATCTCGTGTTATCGACGGATTGTCAGACTTACGGCTGATTTTATCCACTTCATCAATATAAACGATACCCCGCTGGGCGCGTTCAACATTATAATCAGCCGATTGCAACAGCTTGAGAATGATGTTTTCAACATCTTCACCCACATAACCGGCTTCCGTTAGAGTCGTTGCGTCCGCCATAGTGAACGGTACATCCAGAATACGGGCCAAGGTTTGTGCCAGAAGTGTTTTACCACACCCTGTCGGGCCCACGAGCAGGATATTGGATTTGGCAAGTTCGACATCAGGGGCTGAGGCCGCGTGATTTAAACGCTTGTAATGATTATGCACCGCCACGGACAAAACCCGTTTAGCATGCGCCTGACCGATAACATAGTCATCCAGAATATCACAAATTTCTTGCGGCGTAGGTACGCCTTCTTGAGACTTTACAATACTGCCTTTGCCTTCTTCACGGATGATATCCATGCAAAGTTCGACACATTCATCACAAATAAAGACCGTTGGCCCGGCTATCAGCTTGCGAACTTCGTGCTGACTTTTGCCACAAAACGAACAGTAAAGTGTGTTTTTAGAGTCAGTTGTATCAGACTTGCTCATTTTTTATCCTTTGCTCTTACGAGACGTCACTATCTGCAAGAGCGATGCCGTATAAAGATCTCTTCCAAGATCATACAACAGTTTTATTACATTTGAATTACCATCGGCTCCTATAGGAACACTTTTTATAAAGAGAATGCAAGAGCGTTTGCGTTCACAGTCAAAATTATGCGCGGTCGCACCTTAACTTTCATCTCCGCGCTTACTGTAAACATGATCCACAATGCCGAAATCCTTGGCTTCTTCAGCCGTCATGAAATGATCACGGTCCAATGTTTTTTCAATTGTGGCATATTTTTTGCCCGTATGTTTAACATATATTTCATTCAGGCGCTTTTTCATCGCCAGAATATCATTGGCATGGCGTTGAATATCAGAGGCCTGACCACGAAAACCGCCAGACGGTTGATGCACCATGACACGCGCATTCGGCAAGGCGACGCGCATACCGGCTTCGCCCGCACAAAGTAATAATGATCCCATTGAACAGGCCTGTCCAATACACACCGTTGTTACGGGGCATTTAATATATTGCATTGTATCGTAAATCGCCATGCCGGACGTCACTGCGCCGCCTGGTGAGTTAATATACATAGAGATTTCCTTTTTCGGATTCTCGGATTCCAAAAATAATAATTGGGCCGTAATCACACTTGCCATACCGTCTTCAACAACACCGTTGAGAAAAATAATCCGATCACGCAAAAGCCGCGAAAAAATATCAAAGGCCCGTTCACCGCGCGAGGATTGTTCCACGACCATAGGAACGAGGTTCATCATTAAATCTTGAGGGTCTTGCATCATATCGTCCTTAAAATAGCCTCTGCGGATATCATAATCTTCCGCGAGGAGAGAATCATATCTCACTTTAATGTCAAAAGTATTACTTCAATATTGATATCCTAAATAAAACATTCAAGGGGCCAAACCGCGCAAGCTATAGATTTCATGACCTAAACCCGCTAGAGGCCTGTTTTACCTAAATAAATGCACGAATATAGCCCATATGACTCTACCGACCGCTATTAATCCTTGGAAAATTCACGCCAAAGAGGTGATATTTGAAAATCCGTGGCTAAAGCTCGTCAATTATAAAACCTCCAATCCTAAAGGTCATCCTGTTGATTATGGCGTTGTCCGGTTTAAAAACAGGGCGATAGGGGTTGTTCCATATGACAACGGAAATGTCTGGATGGTGGGTCAAACCCGTTTTGCCCTTGGACGCTATTCATGGGAAATTCCGGAAGGCGGCTGCCTATCAGATGAAAACCTCGAGGACTGTGCGCGCAGAGAACTTTTAGAGGAGACCGGAATTACCGCCAAAACTCTCACGCCAATGTTTCAAATCCATCTCTCGAATTCAATCACAGACGAATGGGGACAAGTCTTCTTGGCCCAAGGCTTGCACTTTGGCGCCTCCAATCTAGACGATAGTGAAGATATTTCCGTCCGTAAAATCCCGCTGGACGACCTCTATGATTATGTCGAGCGGGGCGAGATCACAGACAGCCTTAGCGTAACCGCGATTTATAAACTCAAACTCATGCAATTATCGGGTCAGATCCTATGACCCATTATGATTGCGCGATCATTGGTGCGGGCGCGGCCGGGATGATGTGTGGTGCGTGGGCCGGCAGGCGTGGACGTTCAGTACTATTGCTTGACCATGCCGACACACCGGGTGAAAAAATCCGTATTTCAGGGGGAGGCCGCTGTAATTTCACCAATATACATTGCGGGCCTGACAATTTCATCAGTCAAAATCCGCATTTTTGCCGATCCGCCCTATCGCGCTATAGCCCTTATGATTTCATTGATCTCGTCGAACGTTATGGCATTAGCTGGCATGAAAAAACCAAAGGACAACTCTTTTGTGACGGGCGCTCTCAACAGATCATTGATATGCTACTCTCGGAATGCGAAGCCGCCACAAATCAGATCTGGCTGGGTACGCAGGTTCTGGATATTCGTCCAATGGATGACGGCGGGTTTATCCTCACGACGGATCGCCAGTCTTTATCGTGTGAGAGCTTGGTCATCGCCTCCGGGGGTCCGTCCATACCCAAAATGGGCGCAACGGGGTTTGGATATAAAATTGCAGAACAATTTGGACTGGGTGTGATTAAACCCGAGCCGGCGCTTGTCCCGCTGACCTTTACAGGTGAATTAAAAGAACCGCTCAAGACCTTGTCCGGTGTCAGTGTCCAAGCCCGTGTGACACATGAAAGCACGACATTTGAGGACGCGCTCTTATTTACCCACCGCGGATTATCCGGCCCCGCGATTTTACAAATTTCTTCTTACTGGCGCGCAGGTGATGCGATTACCCTTGATCTTATGCCGCAGCTTTCTGTGTTTGATGCCCTTAAAACCGCGCGAAAAACCACACCGCGCCGGCACCTATCCGTATGGGCAACACAATATCTACCCGAGCGTCTTGCCCGTTTGATAACATCAAGCTTTAAGCCTGAACGCCTTGCGGATATGAGTGATGTCGCCCTTCGAAATCTCGCCCTGATGATCGGGGCATGGCGGGTTAAACCCGCCGGAAATGAAGGGTTTCGCACGGCCGAGGTGACAAAAGGCGGGGTCGATACGCATGCGCTTTCGTCTAAGACTATGGAAGCCCGCGACGTGGCCGGTCTTTATTTTATCGGCGAAGTCGTGGACGTAACCGGGCATTTAGGCGGTCATAATTTCCAATGGGCTTGGGCCAGCGGCGTGGCGGCGGGAGGCCGTGTTTAGCAAATCTTCGGCATATCCGATTAAGCTTTTCAATCTATGATATTAAGCTATCATAGCTTATGTTATCTATGGATTTGAATGCCGACATCGGCGAAGCGGACACAACGGAATGGGCGCGCGCAGAAAAACAAGTTCTGCGCTATATAAGCTCGGCGAATATCGCCTGCGGCGCGCATGCCGGTTCGCCAGAACTTATGCGCGATACCGTACGTGCCGCCAAGAGGAACGGTGTGACGATCGGCGCGCATCCGTCCTATCCTGACCGGGAAAATTTCGGACGCGTGTCAAAGACGCTGGGCAAGGATATTGACGCCAATAGCCTCAAGAAAAGCCTGAGCGCGCAGATCACGACTCTGGTTGAAATCGCCGCCGATGAAGGTGTTGCTGTCACCTATGTTAAACCTCACGGTGCGCTTTATAATGACGCGGTCGCAAATCTCGATATGGCAATGCTGATTGTAGAGGTGATTGCTGCACTCGATGACAAGCTGGTTTTCATGGGCGGGCCCAAGTCCCAGATGAGCGTCGCCGCACAGGCCCGAAGCCTGCGTTTTATTCCAGAAGGCTTTATTGACCGTCGCTACACAGATAGCGGCCATTTACAAAGCCGTAAAATTGACGGAGCCGTTATTAAAAACCAGACGGCACGCCTTGAGCAAGTGCGCAGTCTTATCACACGCCAAGACGTCATTACCGTAAGCGGAAAACGCTTGAAACTTGCACCACGGTCACTCTGTTTACATGGCGATAGTCAGGGCGCCGTTGAAACCGCGCGATTAACCCGTCAGACAATAGAAGCTTTAGGGGTAAAAATCGCACCTTTCGCAAGTGCGCGGTCACGTTAATCTTGATGACCCGAACGGCTGACAATATCCAACCTCGCATCCAAGCCTATGGGGATGCAGCCTTGCTTATACGGTTCGAGTGTACCGGTTATTCAGAAACTATCGTCAAGACCTTACACCATTTGGCCCGCACGCTACGCCGTCAAAACGCATCAGCGCCGCCTCATATGCGCTGGACAGACATCGTTCCGGCCTATGATAGCTTACTCATTGGATATGATCCACTTGTGTTTACAACACCGCAGGCCCGTGCGCGACTGGACCTCGCCCTTATCTCGGACACTCCCGTCGATCAGCCAGGGCGCACCCTAGACATACCTGTTTGTTACGGCGACGAATTCGGCCCTGATATAGGCACAATAATGGCAAGTAGCGGGCTGTCTCAGGCGGCCGTTATAACCGCGCATAGCACCCCGATTTATAATGTGTGCATGATGGGATTTATACCCGGCTTTGCCTTTTTATCCGAAGCCCCCAAAGCGCTGCATCATCCACGTCACGCAACACCACGCCTTAAAGTCTGCGCAGGCTCTATTGGTATTGCGGGCTGGCAGACCGGAATATACGGGCTAGACTCTCCGGGTGGATGGCAAATTATCGGGCGTACGCCCTTAGCTTTATTTGACTCTGAGCGCGACACACCCTTTGTGGTTGAAGCCGGAGATCGTATCAGGTTTATTCCATCCAGCCCGGACATATTTACTTCGTGATTAAGATCCTAAAATCCGGAGCGCAGACGTCTATACAAGACGGGGGGCGACCCGGCATTCGTCATTTGGGTATACCGGTTAGCGGCGCCGCAGATCGATTAAGCTATGCTTTGGTCAATGCTTCTGTCGGCAATCCATGGCATGCTGCGGCTTTGGAATGCACATTAGGTGGGCTAGAGCTTGAATTTACCCTCCCCGGTCAAATCGCTCTTGGCGGGGCTGATATGAGCGCGACCTTAAATAGCGTCGCCGTCACGCCTTACAGCCCGCTGTCTGTCAGCAAAGGTGATATATTGACCCTTGCTTATGCACGACAGGGCGCACGGGCCTATATTGCCGTAGCCGGAGGCATCAAAGGCACAGATTTCATGGGAAGCCTGTCAACCTATGCCGCGGCAAAACTGGGGGGATTACCCACGCCAGAGACCAAAGGGCGCGCCTTACAAGACGGAGATCGCCTAACCGTCAACAGCACCCCTCCTATGATGGCCGCACGCATCTTGCCACGCGAATATGCACCCCATATCGGGTCTCATATTATCTTACGGGTTTTAGCCGGACCTGAATATGAACGCTTAACACCGCAAAGCCAAAGAGATATCTTCACAACAACATTTCAAGCCAGTCCCGCCAGCGACCGTATGGGAAGTCGGTTAGACGGGTCCACGCTCTCACTCCGCCAACCGCTTTCAATGACAAGCGGCCCGCTTTTGGCCGGAACAGTGCAAGTGCCGCCAAATGGTCAAGCCATTCTCACCTTAAGCGACGGACACTGCACTGGCGGTTATGCGCGGGCCTTGCAAGTCATCACCGCAGACCTTTGGCAAACCGGGCAAATCGGGCCCGGCATGAAAGTCAGTTTCAGGCGCGCTCAGGACACAGAGGCCCACGATATTTTAAAACGACGCACGGCATTTTATAGCGGGCTGATAGAGGGGTTTGCTTTTTAACCTCCGCCGTAATAACACGCCCCATGTCTCGCTCGCCCCTTTATCCCCAACCGCCGTCCGGATATGTCCTATTGGACGATCTGGAACGCCAGACGGCCCGTTTCTACGAAGATCCGGTGGATATTATTACAGCCTATAAGGTAAATGACCTTGCTACAGCTTTTGCAAAACTCTTAAGCGCCCACGCGGATGGCGCCTATATAGCCGGATATTGTGCCTATGAAATGGGCTATGCCCTAGAGCCGAAATTACATAACCGTCTGGCGCCGGACCGCACAGACCCTCTGATGCAATTTGGGGTTTTTACGACAGGCTATAGATCTGCGCCACCCGCTATGTGTTATACGCGCCATCGACCCGATTTAAAGTTAAAACCCCTGTGGTCAGAAGCGCAATATCTCCAGCGTTTTGAAAACGTTATCGCCTATATCAAGGCCGGAGATGTCTACCAGATCAATCTGACGTTTCCACTGCTCGGCACATATGGCGGGACAGCCGATCAATTATATGCGGCATTACGTCAACGCCAAAATGGACGATATGGCGGCATATGTGCGCTGGGCGGAACGGATATTATTTCGTTCTCGCCTGAATTATTTTTCAAAAAATCTGGAAACGCTATGTCGATGCGCCCCATGAAAGGAACACGTCCAAGGGGTAAAAATGCGCAAGAAGACGAAAGGATCCGTCAAAATATGCGCGCAGAGATTAAGTCCCAAGCCGAAAATTTGATGATAGTGGATTTATTGCGCAATGATTTATCACGCCTTAGCCGCGCAGGGTCGGTCAAGGCACCCGAGCTATTTGCCCTCGAAACCTACCCGACCTTACATCAAATGACGTCACATGTGACCTCTACCTTGCGAGAGGGCGTAAACTTTGAAGATATTTTTAGATCACTCTTTCCCTGCGGATCTGTTACCGGCGCCCCAAAAATCCGAGCCATGGAAATTATACACGCCTTAGAGGACAGGCCCCGTAATGCCTATTGTGGCGCGTTTGGATTTATCGATCCGGATGGCACGGCCTGTTTTAATGTCGGTATTCGCACCCTCAGCCTGAAAGACAAAATCTGCACATATAATATTGGTAGCGGGATTGTACTCGATAGTGACGGGTCTGATGAATATAGGGAATGTCTTCTAAAAGCCGATATTTTACGCGATCCCCCTTCGCGCTTAATCGAGACATTTAAATGGACAACAGACACAGGATATATCCGTATAGAAGCTCATCTTAAACGATTAAAAACGTCGGCTCGAAAACTGAAATACCGGTATAATCACCGAAAACTCGACGCGGCGCTTAAGCGTGCCGTAACCGGAAAAACCACAGCGCAACGCGTGCGTCTCAGTCTTGGCCCTGACGGAGATGTCGACATCAAACTTGAAGATTTCCGCCCCCTGACAACCCCATTAAAACTTGCGCTGTCTTCCATTGCGTTAACCTCGACGCTACAACACACGCCTGATAAAATATCTCTACGCGACTTTTATGATGGAGAACGCCGTCGCTTACAGGTGATTAACGGGGCGCAGGAAGTCATATTCTTGAATGAAAACGGAGAACTCTGCGAGGGGTCATATACAAATTTATTTCTTGAAATTGACGGGCAGATTTATACGCCCCCTGTATCTGCCGGCCTATTACCGGGCGTTTTGCGCGCCCAGCTATTGGCCCAAGGCAAAGCCTTGGAACGGTCTTTAAACCTGCAAGACCTTTTTGCGGCGGAAAAAATCTATGTCGGAAATTCCTTGCGCGGTCTTTTGGACGCCGTTCTAGTGTCCAAAACGCCCTGTTAACCCGTTATGACCGACAGGGCTAGGACACACCCGTCGATCCAAACCCACCAGCGCCGCGGAGAGTCTCGCTTAACGTCACTACCTGATCGAAGTCAGGCTGGGTGATCGGGGCGATAACCATTTGGGCAATACGTTCCCCGCGATTAATTGTAAATGCGATATCCCCGTGGTTAATCAACAATATTTTCACTTCGCCACGGTAATCCGCATCAATAGTACCCGGCGTATTTAGGCAGGTAATGCCATGTTTGAACGCCAAGCCTGAACGCGGCCTGATTTGAGCTTCATATCCTGCGGGCAATGCCATGGCAAAGCCCGTGGGAACAAGCGCGCGGGCTCCCGGTGATAAAATCATGGGTCGATCTTCTGGCACGGCTGCGCGCAAATCGGCTCCAGCCGCCAGAACCGTTTCATATTTTGGCAATTCAAGATCGCCAAAATGGTCTAATGTCATTATCTCAACCGTTAAACTCATATCAAAACACTCACCTTATTTTTCAAGATTATGGGATTGGAGATTATAAATATCCAATATATCCGCTAATCGGGCTTTATCGGCCTTTGAAAATTCAAAACCGGCATATGTATGTGAAAATCGTCCGTCGGCATAATACACCCTGACGGTCCCGCCCCCGGGCGCCTCCGGGTTTTGCGTCAGGGATAATGGCAGGCCGGTGGCTATAATCGGAAAATCCCGCAGGCTGGGTATCGGATTGTCACGTGTACACATAATCCCCCGTATGGATTGCGCCTTAATATCGGATTGAATATCCCGGCTGTCATCATAAAGCGAGGATAGGAAGTCTTGCGCCGGAAGGATTTTGACATCTGATATAGCCGCCTCGGATTTGTCAAATGTAATCATCTGACACTCCGCAAAAGTTTGCGCACTCACCCGTGAGCACATCAACACACTCATTGCAATAGCGCTGAAAATGGCACGCCCCCGCCACGTGCGGCCCCTGCGATGATCATATTCTTGAGGATGTTTTTGCAACACTGTCATGTCAGGCTTTGCGCAATTTTAAGCGCTAAACGCTGGGCCGCCTCGGTTTTCGACAATCGCGGCCACATATCGGGTTCATGGTCGGGCGCGCTATCTGTCACGACAATCATGCTATTAAAATCGCCGCCCATAACATCGCCGGACACATCATTAGCCACAATCCAATCACAGTTTTTGCGCTCAAGCTTGGCTTTAGCATGTGAAATCACATTATCTGTTTCTGCGGCAAAGCCGACAACAAGACTGGGACGGTTTTTATGCGCCGAAAGTGTTTTTAAAATATCGGGGTTTTCTTCTAAAACAAGTGGCGGAATTCCGCTTTTGTCCTTTTTTATTTTACACCCTTGGATAACAGACGGTCGCCAATCTGCGACAGCCGCTACCGCAATAAAAATATCAGCCGGCAAAGCGCTTTCACAGGCCCCCAACATGTCCCGAGCCGTTTCCACCGGAATATGATTCACAGTGTCAGGCGCTTTTATGGAAACCGGCCCCGAGACCAGCGAGACCCGCGCGCCCAGAGCGGCTAAAGCGCCCGCAATAGCGTAGCCCTGTTTACCCGAACTCTGATTTGAGAGATAGCGCACAGGATCAATGGGTTCACGGGTCGGGCCCGCCGTCACAAGCGCGTGCTTGCCTAAAAGTGGTTTTGGCCCATGTAAGCCGTCCAGCGTGGTATCGCCTGCGAGTATTTTTTCAATCGCATCTGCTATGATCTCGGGTTCGGCCATGCGGCCATCACCAAATTCCCCGCACGCCATGGCACCGGCATCCGGCCCTATGAATAATGCGCCATCCTCTTTGAGGCGGGCGATATTACGTTGGGTCGCGGGAGCCTCCCACATGCGGACATTCATAGCGGGCGCAAACAACATGCGCTTATCTGTGGCCAATAATGTTGTCGTCGCCAAATCATTAGCAACGCCGTGGGCAGCTTTTGAAATAATATCGGCGGTCGCCGGAGCAATAACGACTAAATCTGCAGAGCGGGACAATTCAATATGCCCCATTTCAGCTTCATCCGTGAGATCCCAAAGATCGGAATATACCTTATCACCAGATAAAGCCCCCGCAGAAAGCGGCGTGACGAATTCGGCGCCCCCACGTGTAAGGATAACCCGCACCTGTATGCCGCGCTTGGCCAGTAACCGGATCAAGAATAGCGATTTATACGCCGCAATCCCGCCGCTAATTATCAAAAGTATACGTTTATCCAAACCCGCTATCCCTGATCATTCCAAACCTTAAATATAAGCAAAGGCCCAAGCCCCGCTCAAAGCTATTACCGCGCCAATTCCTGCCCATGCAAACCCTTTCCACATGGAGGACGGCGTTGCATCAACCGACCTTTGTTGAACATGAGAGAGATCAACCTCCCCGTCCACCCAAGCTTTGGCCAAGGCAGCAATATTTTCTGTCGCATCCGGTAAGCGGTCAAGCGTGCGACGGGCCCGGTCCATCACATTAAGAAGGTCATTCAGCCGGCCTTCAACCCCGAGTTCCCGGCGCATGCTGGCCTCGACAATGGGACGACTTATTTCCCACATATCAAAATTAGGGTCTAAACGACGACACACGCCTTCGGTCTGCATCATGGTTTTTTGCAACAAAATCAATTGCGGTTGCATGTGCATATCAAAAATTTCGGTAATCTCAAATAATTGTAAAAGCACTTTTGTCATGGCGACATTTTCTGCGGATTTTCCGAAGATCGGCTCTCCGACACTGCGCAGGGCAGAGGCAAAATCCTCGATCGAATGATGGGCGGGTACATATCCGGCTTCAAAATGCACTTCCGCAATGCGTTGATAATCGCGCCGTAAAAACCCGAAAAGAATTTCAGCATGAAAGCGTTGTTCATCAGGCGCGAGGCGTCCTAAAATTCCAAAGTCAATCAACCACAACTCCCCGTCAGGCGTTACAATCATATTGCCTTCATGCATATCGGCGTGAAAAACACCGTAATCAAAAGCGCAAGACAGAAAGCTTTGCATCACTTTACGGGCGATATCTTTGCTATCAATAGACGGGTCGGATAATATCGCAGGATCGCTGACTGCCATGCCGTCAATCCAGTCTGTGACAAGAACATTTTTCCCGCCAAGTTCCCAGTGAATATCAGGCACACGGTAAATACCCGTATCCTGCGCCGGCTCCGATAGCTCGCTCGCGGCCGCGGCTTCGAGACGCAAATCAAGTTCCAACATGACGGCGCGGTCGGCAGTTTCGACAAATTTCTTCGGCCCCAATCGCTTTACATCCGGCACAATAGCTTCGGCAATCCCCGCCACCATCGCCAAGACATCCATGTCTTTTCGCATACGGGCATGAATATTGGGACGCAGGATTTTAATTGCCACCGTCTGGCCCGACAGTGTCACGCCCTTATGGACTTGTGCGACAGAGGCCGCAGCGATTGGTTCTGACAGGCTTTCAAGGTGCGCGGTCCATGGCACATGCCATTCATTTTTCAACATATCCTCGGCTTTGGATTGTTCAAATGGCGGGACTTTATCCTTAAGTCGCGAAAGCCCTTTTACAAAAACCGGATCCAGCATATCTCCGCGTGTCGATAGAATTTGCCCGAATTTAATGTAAGCCGGCCCTAGGGACTCAAGCGCTGTAGCAAATCTCTCACCCGGGTTCTGGGCGCGTCCGCCTCTCGCAAATATGCGCGAAATACGGCCCAATGTCCGTACAGGCAAAGGGACAACATCGCCATATTCTTGCGGCACAAGCGCATCGTGACGCGCGAGCACCCAGCCCGTACGCAACATACGAAAAAATGTCATCACCTTTGACGTCATGACGTGCTTATAGACTGCGCCTTTGTAAAGATACAGCCCAGAGTAAAGCTACAGTCCAGATTTCTTCTTGACTTCAGGTAAGGGTTCCAGCACTTTCTGCGCAATCTGGAGAAAGATAATGAACACGTAAGCTGACTATCGCAACGTTGAAATACCCGCTTAAGCGGGTCATTATACTTTAAGGATTACCATGAAACGATTGGCAAGAAAAACCTGTCTGGTGACAGGTGCGGCCCAAGGTATTGGCGCCGCTATAGCAGAGGCTTTCCTGACCGAAGGCGCGACCGTTATTTTATCGGATAAAAATTTCAAAGCCGTCAAAGACAGAGCAGCTCGTCTTGGCGGGATAGCCGTAGAACTTGACGTCCAAAATGAAGACCACTGGTACGCATTTGCGAAACAATGGCCCGAGATAGATATCGTCGTCAACAATGCCGGTATTACAGGTTTTGAAACTTCATCTGCCCCGCACAACCCGGAACATTGCACCCTTGAAACGTGGCGACACGTTCACCGGGTCAATCTGGAGGGCACGTTTCTGGGTTGTCGCTACGCGATCAAAGCGATGCGAAAATCCGGGCGCGGGTCGATCATCAATATCTCTTCACGTTCAGGCTTGGTCGGCATTCCCAATGCATGTGCCTATGCATCCTCTAAGGCGGCTATACGAAATCACAGCAAATCGGTCGCGCTATATTGCGCACAAAACGAGCTTAACATCCGGTGCAATTCCATCAACCCCGCCGCTATTTTAACGCCCATGTGGGAGCCTATGTTGGGGGACGGCCCCAACGACCCGTCCCGCCAAGCCCGCATGCAAGCATTCGTGGCGGATACGCCTGTGCGCCGGTTTGGCAGGCCGCAAGAGGTGGCCGCAATAGCCGTTTTACTCGCCTCTGATGAGGTCAGCTATATGACCGGCAGCGAGATCAATATCGATGGCGGTTTGTTGGCCGGATCCGCCGCCAGTCCCGGACAGAGTTGATCGGGCCGCTAGGACAGACATGTCAGAGGATCGATGCTATCCAATCCCAAAGCCGTGCCCACCGCGTCATATGTGAGCTTGCCTTCACAAATGTTAAGACCATTCCGCAAATGCGGATCGGCCTTTAGTGCGGCTTTCCACCCCAGACGCGCAATGTTTTTGGCATGCCCCAGCGTTGCGGCGTTCAAGGCATAGGTCGAGGTTCGGGCGACAGCGCCCGGCATATTCGCCACACAATAATGGACAACCCCGTCAATGATATAGGTCGGGTCATCATGAGTTGTAGCTTTTGAGGTCTCGAAACATCCGCCTTGGTCAATTGCCACATCAACAAGCACAGAACCGTCCATCATGGTTGGCAACATATCACGGGTGACAAGTTTAGGCGCCGCCGCGCCCGGTATCAGCACAGCTCCGACCACCATATCAGCCGTTTTAACGAGTTCGGAGAGAACGGTTGGCGTGGAGCGTAAAACCTTGGCACGGGCCCCGAAATGATGAGACAATCTCTCCATGACGAGATTATCGCGCTCTAAAATTGTCACATCCGCTTGCAAACCCACAGCCATTTGCGCAGCGTTAAACCCCACGTCACCCCCGCCGATAATCACGACCTTGGCCGGGGCCACGCCCGGGACACCGCCCATTAAAACACCGCGCCCGCCGCCGTCCTTTTGCAAGGCCGTCGCCCCGACCTGAATAGCCAACCGACCCGCGACTTGGCTCATAGGTTTAAGCAGGGGCAGATCGCCAAGAGCGTCTGTCACGGTTTCATAAGCAATACAGACCGCACCGGATTTAATAAGGTCATGGGTTTGATCCGGATCAGGCGCCAAATGCAGATAGGTATAGAGAATTTGCCCGGCACGTAGCATAGCGCGCTCAACGGCTTGTGGTTCCTTGACCTTGATAACCATATCGGCATTGGCAAAAATATCGGCTGGCGTGTCGACAATGGTCGCTCCGGCCTCGGCGTAAGCCGCATCAGACGCCCCGATACCGTGGCCCGCCTTTGTCTCAACCCAGACCTCTTGGCCCATGTGTACCAACTCCGCCACGCTTTCCGGCGTAAGTCCTACCCGGTATTCGTGATTTTTAATCTCTTTTGGAACCCCTATACGCATGACGTTATCCTAACTTGGCTATTATACATTTAGTTGTCGGCCAGAAACTACGCCAAAACATAGTGAACATGTTTCTATATTTATGGATAATTTAAAATAATTAGATATATATTCCATATATATTATATTTATTAGGAATATTTCCAATGATTGACGCTATAGATAAAAAAATACTTACACTCCTCCAAGAGAATTGCCGACGCCCGATTTCAGATATGGCCGCCAAAGTCGGTCTCTCTCTTTCGGCCTGTCACAGACGTATTGGTATATTGGAAGATAAAGGCGTCATTGCGCAATATAGCGCGCGCCTGAACGGCGAGGCCTTGGGATATCAAATGACCTTTTATCTGGAAGTTTCACTGGAAAGCCAGTCAGATGCGGCTTTAGCCGCCTTTGAAAAAGCGGCGATGAAATGTCCAGAGGTACTGGAATGCCACCTCATGACAGGTCAATTTGATTATCTTATAAAGATTGCAGCGCCCAATACGCAAGACTATGAACGTATTTACCGGCGCACAATTGCAGCCCTGCCACATGTCAACCGTATCCAGTCTTCGCTGGTTATGAAGACGGTTAAACGCTGGAATGGATATACGCCGCTGTAAGGTGCAATGTTATGGCTCCGGGCCTGAAAAGAAAATTTGCCATTTGCCAAACTGTTTCTATGCAGGGACGCAAAAATTATGCTAAAAGACCAACCTTACAAACAAAACATCCCCTAGGGATGACGTCAATGATAGACCCTGATGGATAAACAGATGACAAAATGGACACCTTCAAGCTGGCGCGCTAAACCGCATAAGCATATTCCGACGGATTATCCGGACGCAGATCACCTTGAGCGCGTCGAGACCACACTTAAAGGATATCCCCCGCTTGTATTTGCCGGTGAAGCGCGCAAATTAAAATCACGTCTGGCCGCAGTGTCTGAAGGTAAAGCCTTCTTATTGCAAGGCGGGGATTGCGCCGAGAGCTTTAAAGAATTTCACCCCGATAACCTACGCGATATGTTCCGCGTTATGATGCAAATGGCTGTCGTCCTCACATATGGCGCTGGCCAACCCGTTGTTAAAGTTGGACGGATCGCAGGTCAATTTGGTAAGCCCCGCTCCTCTCCGGTGGAAGAACGCGACGGCATCACCTTGCCAAGCTATCGCGGAGATAACATCAATGGAATGGATTTCACGCCGCAAGCGCGCATACCAGACCCGGAACGCCTGCTTAAGGCCTATGGTCAATCCGCGGCCACATTGAACCTGTTACGGGCATTTTCGACGGGGGGCTATGCCAATCTGCGTAATATTCATAAATGGACATTAGGCTTTGTTGACGGTTCGGAACCGACAAAAAAATATAAAGCGCTGTGTGAAAAAATTTCAGACGCCATGGATTTCATGGAGGCATGTGGTGTCACCCCCGAAAGCACGCCACAAATGGCAGCAACCGATTATTATACCTCCCATGAAGGTTTGTTGTTAGGCTATGAAGAAGCCATGACGCGCATCGATAGTACTACGGGGCGCTGGTATGATACATCTGCGCATTTATTATGGATAGGCAATCGCACGCGACAGCTCGACCACGCCCATATAGAATTTATGCGCGGGATTGAAAATCCTATTGCAATGAAAATCGGTACCGGACTAGAGAGTGATGAACTTTTGCGTATTCTGGACGTATTAAATCCAGAAAACGAGTCCGGGAAAATGACTTTGATCGCTCGCTATGGCCATGAGCATGTCGCGCAAAACCTACCCACGCTTGCACGGGCCGTGAAACGCTCTGGACGCAATGTCGTCTGGTCTTGCGACCCTATGCACGGCAATACAATCAAAACAGATAGCGGTTATAAAACCCGTCCTGTCGATAATATACTCTCAGAGGTAAAAACCTTTATGCGGGTTCTACATTCAGAAGGGTGCTGGCCCGGAGGTGTGCATTTTGAAATGACCGGACAAAATGTAACGGAATGTTTGGGCGGTACGGCCCGGGCTGTACGTGAAGAGGATTTATCCTCGCGCTATCACACCCATTGCGATCCGCGACTTAATGCCAATCAGGCCTTAGAATTGGCCTTTTTGATAGCCGAAGAACTAGGCGTTTATCGCAAAGAAGATGCACATAAGGTTGCGATTTAACCCCGTCTATTGAATATGGATAGCCTGTGCGGTTTTAATCGCTTGAAAGCTTGGCATAAAGAATATGGTCTTGCCATGTGCCGTCTATCTTCAGATAACCACGGGATATGCCTTCGCGGCAATATCCTACAGCTTCCAATACCTTGATCGACGGTAAATTATCAGGCTTCACCGCAGCTTCAATCCGGTGCAGACCCAGATGTTCAAAACAGAACTGCGTCGCCGCACGGACAGATGCGCGCGCAAAACCTTGTCGTGCATATGCCTGCCCCACCCAATATCCTAATTTGGCACATTGGGCGGGCCCGCGTTCGATATGGGTAATATTACAGGCCCCTATCAAACGGTTATCCCCGTCCCGAAAAATGTAAAATGGATAGCCCTGATCCGAATTAACCATAGTTTTAAACGATGCCAATTTGGACCGGTAGGTGCTTCGGGTTAAGTGCCGGTCATTCCATTCGGGTTCCCAAGGCACAAGATAAGCGCGGTTCTCACGGCGCAATGCCACCCAATCTTCAAAGTCCGCCCATCGCGGATGACGCAATTTAACCCCTCCTCCCGGAGCGGTTCCGTACAGCTTGGCAGATATACCGGGGCTGCGGATCATACAGGCCTGCGAAAGCGCAGTCGCCCATGTCGGCGATGCAATATCAAATAGATGACACATAAGGTCAAAGCCAATCCATACCATGTCAACATATAGTCAAAATGATTATTACGAATTGCCGGCCTTTTGATCGGCAAATCCCCCGCCCTACTGACGCCAGACACCAGATCAATATAATAGCGTGTGTCTATGTCGGCGCGCGAAGCTTCGCCCAAATCCGCGCCTGACAAGACCGCCCAATCCAGGGGGCTGCCTTGTAAGGGGTTAAACCCGAACCATCGATTAGCGGACGGCGTACTTTTAGCCTGACCCCGTATTTTCCCGCGTGCCAAGCGCACATATCCGGCAAAGCTAACAGTGTCCAGTTCCGGAGGTCTAAAGGCGTCACGGCCCGCGTCGGTGACAGGATCAAACGCAGCGAACACCCTTACACCGTCTATGTCAACGGGCATATAAGGACGCCAAAAAAGCGCGGATTTCTGCGGTGAATAGACAAAAAATACGGGGGCATTTACATCCGACGACAGTGGGACTTCTATCCGGCGAAAATCAATAGGCACGCCCGTATTCAAGGCCGATTGAACATCCGATATTTGGGTAAAGGCCGGGGCTGTGACGGCGTTTTCAATCTCTGATAACAATGCGGTTTTCCAGTGCCAACGCTGATATTGCCACGTCCCTAAAGCGATCAATATTGACACGCCTATAAGCATAAAAACCGTCAAGCCCGGGAAAGGTCTGAAATATAAGCGCATGCCGGTCCTATAAGACATGAATGAAAACCGAAACCATCACAAAAAAACACCGACCTCGCTGGCCGGTGTGTCTAAATAGAGGGTCGTCATCCGTGATTATTGAAAAATGACATAAACGAACGCAAAGAGGAATAACCAGACGACATCAACAAAATGCCAGTACCAAGCGGCAGCTTCGAGACCAAAATGTTTATGCGGTTTTAAACCCCCACGCATAAGCCGCGCCCAGCACACGAACAGAAAAATCGTCCCGATGAGAACATGTAGACCGTGAAAACCAGTCGCAAGGAAGAAAGCCGAACCATAAACATTCGTCGAAAGCCAGAAACTTTCCCCGTCACGGTGCGCAAAGGCTTCATAATATTCCAAGCCTTGCAAAGCCGTAAAAGCCACACCCAGTACGACGGTTAAAAACAATCCCCATTTCGCACCCTTTCGATCATTATGAATCAAGGCATGATGCGCCCATGTTACGGTTGTACCCGAGAGCAATAAAATCAAAGTATTATAGAGCGGCAAATGCCATGGATTTATGGTTTCAATATTAGGTATATCTCCGGAGGCCCAGCCTTCCAATGTCCCAAAACCTTCATCATAGCTATAATCCGGGTCCCATTTCGACCGAAATCCCTGAAACAGTTTTAATTCGAAAAACATCCAGAACCAGCCGACAAAGAACATGGCTTCTTGCATGATGAACATAATCATACCATAGCGCAGACCAATATCGACAACAGGCGTATGATCGCCGCCTTCGGATTCGCGCGCGACATCCCGCCACCAGCCAGCCATGACAAGGGCGGCAAATATACAGCCGAAAACGAGAATTATCCAGCCGCCAGAGGCCCCTTCGCGACCTTGTAGCGTATCCAGTCCACGGGCAAAGAAGAATTCAGCCATGGCATTATCGCCCCCGCGGTCAACCAGACCCGAAAAAAATGTCACCATGCCCAAGCCCCACGTCAAGCAGGCAATCCCAGACAGTAACGGCCACGGGCTTGGTGGAATTAAATGATAGTCATGTTCAACAGCGTGTCCGCCCATAAGTCCCTCCGCGGTAAGAAGCGGTTTCAATTTTGAACTGCTATAACGAAGTCAACGCCTCGCTGCAACAGCCCCGGTGATTAGTTTAAAGCCTCGCGGCTTTGCGCCGCACTCTGCAAGGTTTCAGAACGCGGCTCAGTTTCAAAAAAAGTATACGACAAGGTAATATGTGTCACATCATCGAGACGTTTTTCATCATCAATCTGTGAATCAATGTGAAAAAGTACCGGAAACGACATGGTCTCGCCGGGTTTCATCATTTGCTCGGTAAAACAAAAACACTCCGTCTTTATAAAATAGGGCGCGGCTTTAATCGGTGTCACATTAAAGGTGGCCGTGCCCGTCACAGGACGGTCGGCATTATTTGTTACAGTATAATACGCCAAGGTAGACCGCCCGACATTCACCTCAACAGAGCGTACATCCGGTGTGAACGTCCACGGTAGTTCGCCCGATACGTTGGAATCAAACGCCACTGTCACAGTCCGGTTTAACACGTCACTTGTATTGGTATCGGCGACTCGCGTTGTCCCGCCATAGCCTGTGATTTTGCAAAATGTATCGTAAAGCGGTTTTGACGCAAAACCCAGACACAGCATAGCCACAGCCAGAACGGCCAAAGTGAGTAATGTACGTCTGTTGCGCAAGGTTTCAGACGCAGCGACCCTGACCCCGTCAGACACATTCTCGGACGACAAACTCGAGGCCGACGGAGGCTGAGAGACGGCACTCATACAGATTGCCCTCGCGAAATCATCGTGAAAAACACAAACAGGATAAATGCCACCAAAGACAGGGCAATTGCGATATTTCGTTTATTTTGCGCGGCCAGTTCTGCGTCCGTAGGACGTGTAAATTCTGTCGGTTTTTGTCGGTATTCGGCCATTACACCCACCCCGTCAAAAGGCTCTCAATGGCCAGAACAGCAAATATTGCAAATAGATATATAATTGAGAACGCAAATAAATTTCGTGCGGCGCGATCACCCGATTTTACTGCATAAAGTGACGACTCATCCGACGCCTTTGCCTGTTCTCCGGCTTGCGATTGCCAAACCTTGAACGCCAATGCGACAAAAGCCAGATTAAGCGCAATCGCGACAACGCCGTACAGCGGGCCAGCTAATCCTGTAAAAATCGGGGCGATAGCCACAGCCGCCAATAACACCGCATAGATAAATATTTGTCGCCGTGTGGACGCCGCGCCTTTGACATTTGGCATCATCGGAATACCCACGCGTTCATAATCACCTGTTTTATAGAGCGCGAGCGCCCAAAAATGCGGCGGGGTCCAGATAAAGGTAATCAAAAAGAGTAAAACAGCATTAAGACTAATATCACCGGTCACGGCCGCCCACCCAATCATAGGGGGAAATGCCCCTGCAGCCCCGCCAATGACAATATTTTGCGGTGTACGTCGTTTAAGCCATATGGTGTAAATAACCAGATAAAAGAAAATCGTGAACGCCAAGAGCGCTGCCGCCACCAAATTCGTTGCCAAGGCCAACGTCCAAACGGATAAGCCGCCAATAATCATGCCAAAACTAAGGGCTGCATGCGGTGACATTTTACCTTGTGGCAAAGGCCGCTTTTGCGTCCGTGACATAAGCGCGTCAATATCGGCATCATACCACATGTTAAGCGCGCCAGAGGCGCCAGCACCCGCAGCAATACAGATGATAGCCGCCATGGCACTCCATAATGGCAATTGGCCGGGCGCAGCCACAAGACCGGCCCACGCTGTAAACACAACAAGTGCCATAACACGGGGCTTCATGAGCGCGAAGAAGTCAGAGGGTTCCGCAAGACCAAGCCCGGCGGTTACACCCATCCGATCCGGTAACGGGTCTCCGTGTGTGGTAAAGGCCGCGCCCGTCTCCGGTGCGACCTCCCCAAAATTATTATGTAGGTTTTGGCGCATTTAGCGACCTAGTGACCGTCATCATCGCTGATTTGGGGCAGCGTATTGAATTGGTGATAGGGCGGCGGTGACGGCAAGGTCCATTCGAGTGTTGTCGCACCCTCTCCCCAATAATTATCAGCCGCCGGACGCCGCCGGATAAAGGCTTCCACTAGCATAATAAAGAAGAACAAAGTCCCGATCAAAGTCACCTGTGCCCCGTAAGATGATATCTTGTTAAAGAAAGAGAATTCAACAGGATAATCGACATAACGACGCGGCATGCCCTGCATTCCAAGGAAATGCTGGGGGAAGAAAATCAGGTTAACCCCGATAAAGAAAAGCCAGAAATGCGCGGCAGCCAGAACTTTATTATACATATAGCCCGACATTTTACCGAACCAGTAATAAAAGCCACAGAATATGCCGAAGACCGCGCCCATTGACAGGACATAATGGAAATGCGCCACCACGTAATAGGTATCATGTAAAGCCGTATCAACACCCGCATTTGCCAGAACAACGCCGGTCACACCCCCGATAACGAAAAGAAAGATAAAGGCATTGGCCCACATCATCGGGATCGTCATACGAATAGACCCGCCCCACATTGTCGCAAGCCATGAGAAAATCTTAACTCCTGTAGGGACGGCAATGACCATGGTCGCAGCGAGGAAATAGGCTTTCAAATTCACATCCATACCGACGGTATACATATGATGCGCCCAGACGACAAAGCCGACCACACCAATCGCCACCATAGCATAGGCCATGCCGAGATATCCAAAAATCGGTTTTTTAGAAAAGGTCGAAACAACATGCGAAACAATACCAAAGGCCGGTAAGATCATGATGTAAACTTCAGGATGTCCAAAGAACCAGAAAAGATGCTGGAACATTTCAGGATCCCCGCCACGCGCAGGATCAAAGAAGCCAGTGCCTCCGTCAATCCGGTCTGTAAACAACATGAACAAGGCAGCGGCTAAAACCGGTAGGGCCAATAAAAGCAAGAAGGCTGTGACCAGTACAGACCAGGCAAATAATGGCATTTTATGCATGGTCATGCCCGGTGCGCGCATATTGAGGATTGTGGTAATGAAATTAATCGCGCCAAAAATTGACGAGAAACCCGCCGCTAAAAGGCCGATAATGATAAAGTCAAAAGCGGGTCCGGGCGAACCAGAAGTCGAAAGCGGTGGATACATAACCCACCCGCCGCCAAATCCATTACCCGAGGCACTGCCCGGTACAAAAAACGACACCATGAGACAGATAAGCGCGACAGGTAATAGCCAAAACGATAGATTATTCATCCGCGGAAAGGCCATATCCGGCGCGCCGATCATAAGCGGAACAAACCAGTTACCAAATCCACCAATCACGGCTGGCATCACCATGAAAAAGATCATAATCAAGCCGTGCATAGAGGCAAAAACACTATAGGTATGGTAATTTTCAAAAACCTGAATACCCGGCGCAGCCAGTTCAAGTCGCATCATATAGGACAAATACCCGCCGATCAGGCCGGATATAATGCCAAAAATCAGATAAAGCGTGCCAATATCTTTATGGTTGGTGGAATAGAACCAGCGTTGGAAAAACGCCGGCTTATCATCGCCATAGGCGCCGTGATCATCACCAATATGTGTACCTTCAGGAATAGCTACCATGATCTTGTCCTAACGTTTGGCTGCGAGACGGGTCTGACCGCCCACATTCGTCACTGTTTTGAGATATGCCTCATCATAAGAGGGGCCGCCATCTGCGATCCAACGCTCAAATTTAGCTTGCGAAACCACATGGATTTCAATCGGCATATAGGCATGTCTTACGCCGCAAAGCTCTGAACATTGACCGTAAAACACGCCTTCTTTCGTGGCTTTGAACCATGTTTCATTAATGCGTCCCGGCACGGCGTCTATTTTAATGCCAAAGGCCGGCATCGCAAATGCATGTAAATTATTAGAAGACGTTACCAAAACCTTGACGGTTTTATTAACCGGCACAACAAGCGGGGCATCCGTTCCCAAAAGGTAAGGCTTGCCGCGGTCTTTAGAGGCCTGCTCATCTAAAACATTTGAAATAAAGCTTTCGACCTTGTCCTCATAATCAGGATAGGCATATTCCCAATTCCACGTATTACCCGTGACTTTAATCGTCATGTCTGATTCCGGGATGACATCTTGAAAATACAGTAATTTCATACTGGGTATCAGCAAGAATATTAAAATCAGCACGGGGACGATCGTCCACGCGACCTCGAGACCGACATGATGGGTGGTTTTAGACGGTACCGGGTTCCGCTTTTCTGAAAACCGGAACAGAATGTAAATCATCAAAACCATGACAAATAAGGTTATAAGTGTAATCACCCACATAATCGGGCCATTATGAAACGCTACCAATTGTTCCATCACGGGCGTCGCCGCGTCCTGGAATCCAATCGACCCATCTGTGGGTTTACCCAGCGTCCCTTCAGCCAAAGCTGTACCCGCCACACTCAGCGCCGTTATCAGGGATGATGCTGTTAACAAAAGGCGTTTATAACGCATAATTGACCCTTTAATATTACAAGACGGACCCATAGCCCGAAATTCGCCCGACTTATACGCCTAAAATCACCCGGCGTCAGCATAAAGCCTTCGCGCGGATTGTCGCATTAAAGTGAACAGTGTTAGCTAGACTATCCTAGATTAACGCGTACATAAAGAGCAAGATTTAACGAGGCCGCTTGCATGACCGGAATTAATGACGAATATGTGGATGATTTTGTGTTCCACGACAGTGATTTGGACGCTCAACAGGCTCAGACACATGTAAATAATGCCCTAAAAGATGCAGATGACGGCGAACTTTTCATAGAACGCGGGACATCAGAGGCGCTCACCTTTGATGATGGACGTCTAAAAACCGCCAGTTTTGACAGCTCGCGCGGGTTTGGCCTGCGGTGCGTGGCCGGCGAAACCACAGGGTTTGCCCAAGGCACAGATCTCAGCCCCGGCGCTTTAAGCCGGGCCTCCAATGCCGTGATCATGGCAAAAGCCGGGCATAAAGGCACGCTCGCGGCCGCGCCATTGCGCACAAATACCCATCTCTATGAAGATATTGATCCGATAGCCCATCCAGATTTTGGCCATAAGGTCGAGTTTTTACAAAATATCGATGCGTATTGCCGGGCACTGGATTCCAGCGTGGTTCAGGTTACGGCCAGCTTGTCTGGGTCGCGGCGGGTGATTTCCATTCTACGTGCGGGTGGTGAGCGCTATGACGATATCCGGCCCCTCGTGCGTCTCAACATTTCTATTACCGTAGAAAAAGACGGGCGACGCGAAACCGGATTTGCCGGAGCCGGCGGACGACAGGCTTATAGCGCCTATACCTCTGACACACATTGGAAAGCCATGGCACAAGAAGCCTTTCGCCAAGCCAGAGTCAATCTCAAAGCCGTCCCTGCTCCCGCCGGACAAATGGACGTCGTGCTAGGGCCGGGCTGGCCGGGTGTTTTACTCCATGAGGCCATAGGGCACGGTTTAGAAGGTGACTTCATTCGCAAAGGCACCTCGGCCTTTTCGGGCATGCTGGGGCAGCGCGTCGCGGCAAAAGGCGTCACCGTTGTCGATGATGGCAGCCTGCCGGGATTGAGAGGCTCTCTGACATTAGATGATGAAGGCACGCCAACGACGCGTACAACCTTGATAGAAGACGGCATCCTAAAAGGCTTTATGCAAGACCGGCTAAATGCGCGCCTTTTGGGGGTTAAGGCCACAGGCAATGGACGACGCGAGACCTTCGCCCATGCGCCCATGCCACGTATGACGAATACATTTATGCTGGGCGGGGACAAAGCGGCTGGCGACATTATCGCAGATCTGAAAGACGGTATTTATGCGACAAATTTTGGCGGCGGACAGGTCGATATTACATCCGGTAAATTCGTATTCCAATGCACAGAGGCCTATCGCGTCAGAAATGGTAAAATTGAGGAACCGGTCAAAGGCGCAACACTGATTGGAGACGGGCCTACCGTCCTAACGCAAATCCGGCATGTTGGAAATGACATGGAATTAGACCCCGGCATTGGTGTCTGTGGCAAGGCCGGACAGGGCGTGCCTGTCGGAGTTGGACAACCGACATTATATGTTGAAAAGATGACGGTCGGCGGCAGCGCCGTTTAAGGGGCTCGCTCTCGATTCTGTCTTTACAGTTTTGATAAAATGACCACGACATAGCGCAGAAATGCTGACTATAATCGGCGTAAAAGGAATGATAAGCTAGGTCAGTCCAATACCGGCACAGCCGTATTTTTGTAAAATTTCGCGTCAAATTACGCGTCAACAGAAGGAATGACCATGTCGCCTGAACACGAATCCATTGATTATCAAACGGGTGATCGTCAGGCGGAGGTTAGTCAGGCGGAGG
>CAZSKN010000023.1:0-3723 GCA_964607445.1 uncultured Caulobacterales bacterium | reverse complement strand
CCTGCCCTATTATAGGCGATCAAAAAATCGCACTTTAAAATCAACACATCTCGCGCAGCTTTATAATTTACCCGCAGACCTTTCCGATTGACCTATTTTTAGTCGGCCTTATGCTTGGACGCGAACACAGAGTCTTAAAGGGCTCGGATTTAGGGGAAGCTAAAGAACGACATGTTATCACTTTTTGAAATTGCCGCGCTATTACTGTTTTTATCGGCGCTATTTTCATGGCTCAATCACGTTATATTTAAACTACCACATACAATCGGGCTTTTACTCATGGCTTTATTGGCCTCACTTTGCTTATTGGCTCTGCAAATCGTCATGCCGTCTCTCGGACTCACTGACACGCTGCAAAATGCGATCGGGCAGATCGACTTTAACGCGACCGTGATGAACGGCATGCTGGCCTTTCTTTTATTTGCTGGCGCCTTGCATGTGGATATGAGTTTTTTAAAATCGGAGCGCTGGGTTATAGGCTTGATGGCCACATTGGGCGTCATAATATCCACCTTTATTGTCGGCACCGGGTTTTACGGCCTCACCCGGCTCATCGGACTGGACATTCCGTTTATCTGGGCTTTGGTCTTTGGTGCCCTTATCAGCCCGACAGACCCTGTCGCCGTGTTATCCATTTTAAAAACCGTGAATATGCCCCACAGTCTTGAAGCCAAAATCGCAGGTGAAAGCCTGTTTAATGACGGGGTCGGGGTTGTTGTATTTACCATTATGGTGGCCATTGCCGTCAATATAACTGGCCTTGATATAGGCCATGCCGGCGGACATGGCTCCAGCCATATTGATGCTGCTCATATTGCAAAACTATTTTTTGTCGAGGCAGGGGGCGGCGCTCTGCTCGGCGCCCTGACAGGCTGGATAGCCTATCGTATGATGGCCATGATGGATCAACATGCGATTGAGGTTTTAATCTCGCTCGGCATTGTCGCCGGGACATATGCCCTTGCCCAAAGGCTGCATTTATCAGGTCCGATTGCCGTCGTCATCACAGGCTTGCTCATCGGGAATAAAGGCGCAAAATTCGCTATGAGCGAGAACACGCGCACCCATCTATTCGGGTTTTGGGAAATGATCGACGAAATTTTAAATTCAGTCCTGTTCCTGCTCATCGGTTTGGAAATACTGGTTCTGGGTCTGTCGCCAAAATTCGGCCTCATCATGGCTCTTTGTATTCCGCTTGTTTTACTCGGGCGCTTCATGGCCGTATCTATTCCGATGCGGTTTCTCGGCCTGTTCAAAAGCTTTACCAAAGGCGCTATTCCTGTCCTGACATGGGGCGGGCTACGCGGCGGCATTTCTGTCGCCTTAGCCCTGTCATTGCCTGAGTCCGACTATAAGCCTTTGATACTCGCAGCAACATATGGTGTGGTGATATTCTCCATCATTGTGCAAGGCCTTACCGTGAAAAATGTAGTTCAACGCACTGTTGACCCTGCGCTTTTATAGACGGATTAAACTCAAAATCGCTATAGAATCAAAGCCCGCTATATAATCGTGAGCTTCGGCCATTTATTCCGCCAGTGTTTAGCCTCTATACGGGCCTCGTAAATATCACGCTTGTGAAGAGTTTTCGGGGTTTGACGCAGGATCAAACCGAGCAGGTCATCAACCCCGTAAGGGGTTAAAAGCTCCAGCTTACCCGCCTTAAGTCGCGCCCCGATGGCCGTCGCCGTTTCCAGCCAATATTCCAAGGCGTGACGACAATTTGTGTAAGGCGCATCTTTATTTTCGACATGCATACGGGCTTGATTTCGAACCTCCCAGCGCGCATGCGGTATAAGTGATTTTAACTGCGCTTCATAAGCCTTTTCACGCGCTTTTGCTATATCATCGGCATCAAAATATATGACATCAATATCGTTTTCATAAATATCATTTTTATATACAGGGTCGTTGCGCCCTTTGTGTAATTCAGCCCAGACCAGATTACGAATAGCGCCCGCTGCGATCCAACAATCCGGCGCGTCAATAGTGGCCACGGCGCGAAGACAGCCCATCAACCCGGTATCTGAGTGTATACGCCTAAGAATATCCGCTCTGGATTGCATTTTGGAAGGCTAGGGCCTTTATGCTATCCTGCCAAGCGCAGAACCGGTCATCAGCCGGTTATCCCTTTGGCGGCAGGGCATATGTTACCACGGCATGGCTCGACATCTTATCCTGACCTTGCCCGCGGATATCCACATGAATACTGGCTAGGCTGCGTCCTAATTTTATTAATCGGGCCTGCGCTGTAACGACTTTGCCCTTACAAGGTCTTAGAAAATCAATGCTCAAATTTGACGTTACCGCCATGGGTGTAAGGCCCAGACGCGTAAAAATCACAATATAAGCCGCATGATCGGCCAAGGCCATTTGTGTAGGCCCGGACACATATTCACCCGGACGCATATGATAGTCTGAAATCTCAAGGCTAAGGCCGGCGAAATCCGGTTCGAAATGTGTAATCAAGGGCCGTGTGTGCCCATTAGAGGCAAAGGCGGTTTTAAAGAATGCATTTACGGTTTTGAGGGTCGGTATGGTCGGAGTGACGCTCATAAATCGGCTTTATATGTTTAAAACCGCAGCGATTGTCTTGCGTCCTCTAGCATTGCGAGGCCGGTACTTTAATGTTTTCACCCAGTCTAATACTAAAATTGGCATCAAGGCTATTCAGACGTTTAATCTCTTCAACAGAGCTACATAAACCGCGCGCAAGGGAATAAACAGTGTTCCCCTCGACAACTTTATGCAGGCCAGCCGCTGAACGTAAACCCGTAGTGGGTGATGGAGATGGAGCCTGAGCCAAAGGCCCAGACCCATCCTCGGCATAGAGCGAACTTGGCGGCATAATGGGCTGGAGATCCCTTGAACCGGTCGTCGGTCTATATTGATTTTGTGCGGTATTAATAATCACAGGTGCCTGAGTTTGCGTGGCATGATAGCCGGGCGTGCCATAGGTTTCGCCGTAACGCACATCTGTTGGCGATGTATGATGTGTCGTGCTAAGAACCGAAGCGTTTACAACATTCGCTGTCGCAGGACGTGCCGAAGTCGAGCTTCCGGGAATTTGATAGGCGGGTAAGGTTTGCGCTTGCCCACTTTGATAGGTTTGCGCTTGCGGTGAGGCGACAAACACGGGCTCTGGATCGCAATTGATCGTTTTATCACCAATCCCATATCCGGCTGCGCCGCCCGCTAGAGCGCCGATAACTGTGCCTTTCGTGCCGCCAATAATTTTCTTACCCGCGAGCGCGCCCGCACTCCCGCCAAGGGCACCGCCTATAAGTTGGCGATTGGTCTCACGAGATAGGCATTCATGATTGACCCGCGTATAGCTGGCCGATTGCACAGATGAGTGAGACGCCACGGCGGGCGCCAAAGGTGCAGAATATGAACCACTTTGATAACGTACCGGAGCGGTTTGAACCTGTGTGTTCTGTGCGGTAACCGTCGTATAGGGTGAGGCCCCCTTATATTGTGTACTATATTGGTAATTCGGATTTTCTTGCGCAGTCGCACAGCCCAGAAGTGCAATTGTGCTTATAGAGGCTAAAATTTGGCAACGATAATTCATGTCGGTTCTCTTCTGCGGAGGTGATGCTGTCTGTAATAAACGGAAATATGGCTAATTTTCCCTTAATTTTCCTGAAATTCTCACAGGATTTATATGGGACACCCCTGAAATCACGCGAATTCCCAATAAAAAACCATGAAAAAACCCAT
>CAZSKN010000022.1:41542-43433 GCA_964607445.1 uncultured Caulobacterales bacterium | reverse complement strand
CATCTCAGACACTAGGCCAAGCTTCGCAATGGGGTTTGAGCCACATATGAGATTGCGGCAAATAGGAGATGAGGATATGCGCGCTGGGTCGAAGAAAATTAGCGTAGAGGCCGAGGTTTTAAACCATCCCGTAAAAGGGCCGCATAAGCGGCCTTGAATTTAGGCGTTAAGGCACGCGCGCTATGCCGCCGCCTTACTCTTAAAGCCGCGATTCACCAGCGCTTCGGCGACCTGAATAGCGTTAAGCGCTGCGCCTTTGCGCAAATTATCAGAGACACACCACATATTCAGCGTATTGTCCTGCGTGCTATCTTCGCGGATACGCGAGATAAAGGTGGCAAATTCACCAACGCATTCAACAGGGGTGACATAGCCCCCGTCTTCGCGCTTATCCACCACCATCAGCCCCGGGCTTTCGCGCAGAATATCGCGCGCGTCGTCGGCTGAGAGTTCCTCAGAGAATTCAATATTAAGCGCTTCAGCATGGCCGACAAAGGTCGGCACACGCACACATGTCGCCGTCACTTTGATTTTCGGGTCGAGGATTTTCATCGTCTCGGCCTTCATTTTCCATTCCTCTTTCGTGTCGCCACCATCCATAAACACATCGATATGAGGGATGACATTAAAGGCGATTTGCTTGGTGAAATTATGCGGTTTTAAATCATCATTAGCATAAATACCTTTGGTTTGTAGCCAAAGCTCGTCCATGTTTTTCTTACCACCGCCCGAAACAGATTGATAGGTACTGACAACAACGCGCTTTATGTTAGCCCGGTCATGCAAAGGTTTAAGCGCGACGACCATTTGTATTGTCGAGCAGTTTGGATTGGCGATAATGCCCTTTTTCGTATACTCCATCACCTTATCTGCGTTCACTTCGGGAACGACCAAAGGCACGTCCGGGTCCATACGCCACGCGCTGGAATTATCAATCACGACGGCCCCGGCTTTCGCTATTTTGGGAGACCATTTTTTCGATACATCCCCACCAGCACTCATCAAACAAATATCGACATTAGAAAAATCAAATGTCTCAAGATCGTGGCATTTAATTGTACGATCGCCGAAACTCAACTCCCGCCCGACAGAGCGGCGCGAGGCCACGGCAAATACTTCGTCAACCTCAAGATTGCTCTCAGCCAAAATCGTGAGCATTTCAGTCCCGACATTGCCGGTTGCGCCGACGATTGCAAAACGATGTCCCATATTGGCCTCCTAATACCATTGATAAAGCGCGGGTGATGTAGGGGAAAAGCCAGCGCTGCGCAAGCCCTAAGCCGAATATGCGTCCAGCACTATATAGCGCCATAGGCTCACACCACTGAAGTCCGCGCCTGTTCGCTTAAACCATGAACTGTGAATTTAATAATTTTCTTATCGGCCCGGTTACGCTATAGGGGCCAGAACCGCATTGAGACCTTTTCATGTTTAACTCTCAAAGATTATTGTAGGGAGGATATATGGGCCGGATTACAAAATCAGCCATATTTGCACTATTTTTGCTATCGACCCTATTTATAGTCGCCTGTGCTGGGCCGGATCCTGAGGTCAAATCCACATTAGACACTGACAGTCTCTCGCTTGACATTCAAAAGCGCTTCCCTGTCACCCTACAGAAAATCGGTAACGGGGTCTGGGTACATACCTCGCAATATAGTTTCCCCGGCTCCGCCCCCATCCCGTCGAACGGGCTGATCGTTCAAGACGGCGAAAGCCTGACCCTTGTCGATACAGCCTGGGGCGAACTGGCCACGCTGTCACTGCTCGAAGTGATTAAAACCGAAATTGGCAAACCGGTGACAAAACTTGTCTTGACCCATCACCATCATGACCGCTTGGCGGGCGTTGATCTTCTGGAAGCCTATGGGGCCAAGGTCTACACACATCC
>CAZSKN010000022.1:32048-41442 GCA_964607445.1 uncultured Caulobacterales bacterium | reverse complement strand
CCGCTTTAAAAGAGCCTAAATCAAGGACTAAAATCGGCGGAGTCGAGATCGCCTATCCGGGACCAGCCCATGCCGAGGAAAACCTAATCGTCTATGTTCCGGCTGAAAAAATTCTATTTGGCGGATGCGCGGTCAAGGGCGCGGGTAGTCTGACGCTCGGTAATCTTGAAGACGCCAAGGTCAAAGACTGGCCGCAAAGCCTGAATTGGATCAAACAGACCTATCCCGATACCAAGCTCGTCGTGCCTGGTCACGGGAAAGGCGCCGGCTTATCCTTGTTAAATGAAACCTTGGCGCTTTTGGCCAAAGCGGTAAATACGCCAGAATAGCGATATGTCGGCATTCCGCCTATCTTGCAAAGGATTGCGCCTGAGCGCGTATATGGTTCAAAGCGTCGAGGTCATCGACATCCGTCAAACGGCGTAAACGCGCCACAGGCCCGTCAATATTGGCCGTAATATCTGCGAGGGTTTCGTCATGCGACCAGCGCACAGCCTCAAACACATCGGGGTTCACAGGCCCGTACATCCCCATTAACCAGAAACCGCCATCATCTGCCGGACCAAATACGGCCTTATGCCTGCGCAAGGCTTTGAGCGCGGCCACGATATCGCGCGCGCTGACCTGCGGGCAATCGGTACCAATAACAATGGTCGGCCCCTTCCGGGCAAAAAGCGCAGACAAGCGCGGACTGAGTGACCCTGACACTTGCGGGAGTTGCGGTGTCCCGCGCCATTGCGGCACCCGGCCAAGCAAAGCCGGCGGCGTTACAGCCAATACCGTGTCCCAACGCGGGTCTTGAACCCGGCGCAGCACAGTCGAAATCATCCCGCGATAAAGGCGCAAGGCATGAACCTTTCCTATATCCGCGGCCAGACGTGTCTTGGCTTTGCCAAGCTGCGGGGCTTTGGCCATGATATAAAGTCTCGGCTTCATATGCGCTCCGATCCGCTCATATCGCCTGTATAATGGACGGCCAGAGCCTCTATATCTTTCCCGGACTTATATGCCCGCCATAAGCGGAAATTTCGTCCTGTCCGGGCCTTGAACCCGTCACGTTCATACGCGCTTACATCCGTCATCATTTGCACCTTAAAACGCCTCAGCGCGCGGGCACCATATTTGGCCTTAAACCGGTCAATCAAATCTACATCTTCAAATAAGGGCATATCTTTAAATCCGCCCAGCGCGCTATACATATCTTTCGAGATCAACAACCCTTGATCCCCGTAAGGTAGATGCCAGAAAATATTTCGAAGACCGACAATAAATTCCATCAACCGACCTTGCCATTTGGCCGTATCAGCTCCGAATTGGAAATAGCCGGCAGTCTGCGACGTGTTGGAAATGTGATCGGCTACAATCTGAGCCCAGTTTTGCGGGAGCTGGCAATCACAATGCAGAAATAAATACCAATCGGACGTCCCGCTCCACCTTGCCCCGCGCGCAAGCTGTGACCCGCGGCCTTTATAACCGGAGGTAAAAACCACCTTATGCGCCGCCGCCAGCACCAGTGTCTCATCCTCTGAGCCTCCATCACTAATGACGACGCGTCCGGGATGTCCGGAAAGCTGCGAGAGCAATATTGGTAAATGTGTTTGCGAATTCAGAGTTGGGATCACCACGCAAACCCGGTCCATATTATTATTCAAAGCCGTCATAGACAGGCTTTGGCAAATTACGCACCTTTGGCCAAGTCAAAATATTGTGTGGATCAAAGAATATAGACAAGAATAGTCTGGTTATATACCCGACGCGTCTGACGTTAACTTTTGTAGATGTAAAATCGGCGCCGAACGCCGATAATACTCAGGTCGTCTATCGACCTTATTCGTCGTCTGTTTTGGCCTTTTCGGCCTCGGCTTGCGCCGCAGCTTTATCATTTGCTTCTGTTGTGGCATTACCCCGTAAAGATACAGGAAACATACAATAAAGACCATCATTTAGCTTGTCGCCCGGACAATCAACGACGCCCAATTGATTGCCATCATAAATCGGGTCTTTATATTCATCGGGGCGAATGGGAACGAGGCAGAAATCACTGCCTTTTACATTTACCATTGTGCCACCTTCTCCATTACATTCGGATGCAGAACCGATAGCCAAAGCTGGCGACGCAAACGCCAATATTGTGAGACCGGCAATAATTGTGCCTGACCGAAACTTAATCATACGTCACTCCTTTAAAAATGCGTTAAGGTCTTTTATCAGACCTTGCTTGCCCTAAAAAGACCCCTAACTGTAAAAAGTGCAGGAATCAGGCCACTTTATTAATATGCCAAAAATGACACCCGACTGGACATTTGAAATTCGCGCCACGCAACACCCTGAACGGCGTCGTGTGTGCGGCGTCGACGAAGCCGGACGTGGCCCCTTATCCGGGCCCGTTGTCGCGGCGGCCGTGATTTTAAATCCCGAAACCTGTCCAACAGGGCTAAACGACAGTAAAATCTTGTCAAAAAAAAGACGCGAACTGTTATTTACCGAGATTTTATACACGGCTGATGTCGGCATTGGTATATCTGAACCCGCAGAAATCGACCGCATTAATATATTACACGCCAGTCTGAGCGCTATGAACCGGGCGATAACGGCCCTTCCCAAACACCCAGATATAGGCCCGTTGCACGCCCTTATTGATGGTCATAAAACCCCGCCCCCCATTCCCGACGTCAGCTATGAACCGCTCGTTAAAGGGGACGCCCGCAGCCTGTCAATCGCAGCGGCTTCCATTATCGCCAAGGTTACGCGGGACAGGCTGATGGAGACAGCCGATCTACGCTTTCCGGGATATGGTTTTGCCCGGCATAAAGGTTACGGCACACAGGCCCATAAAGCGGCCCTTTCCCGCCTTGGCCCCTGCCCGATCCACAGATTTAGCTTTGCACCGATCCGGACGGCTATTGACGCCCGAGACCGCGCGTAGACACACTTTGTTAACCCGTCCTAACAAAACCTTAAAATCATAATTATTTCAAAGGCTTAAACCTTTCAGTAAGGAAATCAGTCACATTGAAGTCCTGACGGGAATACAGTCCGCTTATAAAGTGGCCAATGCAGGAAGATCAGTTGAGTACAAAATCTGACACGACGGTAAAGAAATTACCATTGAACACCATCATCCAAGGCGATTGCGTGGCCGGGATGAACGCCCTGCCCGCAGAGAGCGTTGATCTGGTCTTTGCCGACCCGCCTTATAATCTTCAACTGGGCGGGGATTTATCACGTCCGGATAATTCCGCCGTCAACGGTGTAACCGAAGCATGGGATCAATTTGATACAATGGACGCCTATGATCTGTTCTCGCATGACTGGCTCAAGGCTGCGCGACGTATCCTAAAGCCCAATGGATGCCTCTGGGTTATCGGTAGCTATCACAATATCTTTCGTGTCGGGACGGTCCTGCAAGACCAGCAATTCTGGATACAGAATGATATCATCTGGCGCAAAACCAATCCCATGCCCAATTTTCGCGGAACACGGTTTACCAATGCCCATGAGACATTGATCTGGGCCACTAAAACCGAAGATGCACGCCCGACATTCCATTATGACGCCATGAAAATGATGAATGACGGTGTGCAGATGCGCTCTGATTGGACGCTGCCAATTTGCACGGGACGCGAAAGATTGAAAAAATCCGATGGCACAAAAGCCCATCCTACGCAAAAACCCGAAAGCCTGTTGCACCGCGTGATTATGTCGACATCCAATCCGGGGGATGTCATAGTCGATCCATTTTTTGGCACGGGCACCTCCGGGGCGGTCGCAAAAAAACTCGGCCGATCCTTCATCGGCTTTGAAATGGAAGAAGACTATATCATTCACGCCCAGCGCCGGATTGACAAAATCCAGACGGCTACCCCTGAGAGCTATGCTGTGACGGCCTCCAAACGTCAGGCCCCGCGCGTGCCTTTCGGGACTTTACTAGAGCGCGGATTGATTAATGTCGGCACAAAGCTTTATAGCACCAATAGTAAATATGAAGCCCACGTCCGGGCCGACGGCTCTCTTGCCTCAGGCAATATCAAAGGCTCTATCCATCAGGTCGGCGCCAAAGTCCAAAACGCAGAGGCCTGTAATGGCTGGACATTTTGGCATTTCAAAACGCCGCAAGGCCTCACGCAAATCGACGCCCTGCGGTCTATCATTCGTTCAGAAATGGGGGAGATGGTTTAGACCGATTGCGTCGTCCCTGACCTCTGCAGCCTTGGCAGGCCTCATGCCCCCGAAAGCTGCGACACCGCCCAAGACATTAACCCGCAACACATTATAGCCCGGCTTATAATACATAATGCCGTATTGCGTGTTTGAGGCTGCACAGGAGGCTGCGGGTGTTTAGAGCGGGGTGTTAAGAGCGAGTGTAGCTCAAAAAAAACGCTCCCACAGATGAATGTGAGAGCGGCTTACAATCCAGATGCGTTATACTTAAGCGTCTTCACTCACCGTGTCGGCATTACGAGCGCGGTCTACAGCCCCTTTAGCCGTTTCGTCACGATCGACAAACTCGATCACAGCCATAGGCGCATTATCACCATAACGATAGCCCGCTTTCATAATGCGGATATAGCCACCTTGGCGGTCTTTATAGCGCGGCCCTAAAACCTCAAAAAGCTTTTTTGTCATTTCCTTATTACGCGTGCGGGCAATCGCGATACGGCGGCTGTTCAAATCCCCATTTTTAGCCAAAGTGACCAGTTTTTCAACAAATGGGCGCAATTCTTTTGCCTTAGGCAAGGTCGTCACGATTTGCTCATGCTCGATCAAGCTCGATGACATATTCGCAAACATAGCTTTACGGTGACTGGCCGTGCGGTTTAATTTACGATGGGCAATGCGGTGGCGCATGGCTTTATCCTCTTATTCTTGGCGACCTAAATGTGGTCGTCGTATTTCTTAGCTAATTCTTCAATATTTTCAGGCGGCCAGTTCGGGGCATCCATACCCAGATGCAAGCCCATAGCCGCTAAAACCTCTTTGATTTCATTGAGGGATTTACGACCAAAATTCGGGGTGCGCAGCATTTCAGCCTCAGACTTTTGAATCAAATCGCCAATGTAAACAATATTATCATTTTTCAGACAATTGGCCGAACGCACAGACAATTCAAGCTCGTCCACCTTGCGCAGAAGCGCGGGATTAAAGTCAAGCTCGGGTTTGTCATCTTGGCGAACACTGTCTTCGGGATCATCAAAATTGACAAAAACCTGAAACTGGTCTTGCAAAATACGCGCGGCCACAGCCACAGCATCTTCGGGCGTCACCGCACCGTTGGTTTCAATATCAATGATCAACTTATCATAATCCAGGACTTGACCTTCCCGCGTATCTTCCACGCGGTAGGCCACGCGCTTGACCGGAGAATAGAGCGCATCAACGGAAATCAGGCCAATCGGTGCGTCTTCTGGACGACTTGCCGCGGCGGGGACATATCCTTTGCCTGTTGAAACCGTCAATTCCATACGAATATCTGCACCTTCATCCGCCGTACAAATAACATGTTCGGGATTCAATATTTCAACATCTGCTGTTTCTTCAATATCTGCACCTGTTACCGGCCCGGCGCCTGTTTTCTTTAGCAAGAGACGTTTTGGCCCTTCACTGTGCATACGCACGGCGAGCCCTTTAATATTCAAAACGATATTTGTAACATCTTCAAGCACGCCAGGAATAGATGTAAATTCATGAACAATACCATCGATTTGTATCGCCGTCACAGCCGCCCCTTGCAGGGAGGACAACATCACGCGGCGTAGGGCATTACCCAAGGTCATACCAAAGCCCCGTTCTAGAGGTTCTGCGGTTACGACAGCTTGACGGACAGGATCGCGCCCGGGTTCAATGTTCGGATTAATCGGACGAATGAGTTCTTGCCAGTTTTTCTCAATCACAATATTGCCTCTTAAGCTCAAAGCACGCCCATAAATGACGCGCATAAATTAAAGCCCGGCACATGCCAGACAGGTAAACGACGAGGGCCTAGACCCTGCGACGCTTTGGCGGACGACATCCATTATGCGGGATAGGTGTCACATCGCGAATCGTTGTTATCGTAAAGCCGGAGGCCTGAAGCGCCCGTACAGCGCTTTCGCGCCCGGAACCCGGCCCGTTTACATTGACCTCAAGCGTGGTCATACCGTGCTCGGCAGCCTTACGTCCTGCTTCTTCTGCGGCGACCTGCGCGGCATAAGGCGTAGATTTGCGTGAGCCTTTAAAGCCCATAGCGCCTGCACTACACCATGCAATCGTATTGCCTTGCGCATCCGCAATGGTGATCATTGTATTGTTAAATGTCGAATTCACATGAGCGACGCCGGATGTAATGTTTTTCCGGTCGGCGCGGCGAACGCGGCCTGGTTCTTTAGCCATAACCCTATCCTACTTTTTCTTACCGGCGATCGGCTTTGCCGGGCCTTTACGCGTACGCGCATTTGTATGCGTACGTTGTCCACGTACTGGCAATCCTCGACGATGACGCAGGCCACGATAATTGCCCATATCCATCAGACGTTTGATGTTTTGTGAGACTTCGCGGCGCAAGTCACCTTCAACCAGATGGCTGGCGTCAATGGTTTCACGAATTTGCAGAACTTCTGCATCCGTCAAATCATGCACGCGACGTTCGCGCGAAATGCCAACGGTCTCGCAAATAGACTTGGACTTGGCTGGGCCAATGCCGTGAATATAGGTTAGCGCGATTTCAACGCGCTTATTCGTGGGAATATTTACACCCGCAATACGTGCCACTCTGGCCTCCTTAATCTATCTCGCCGCTCTGTATGCGCTCAAGCTCTATTTACCTTGCCCCATAACAAAAGGGCGGATAGCTTGATAACATCCGCGAAAGCGGGTCTTATAGCCTCGTTATTTGTAACGTCAAGCGCCGTTTGCGACCGAATGACGTTTGTCTATGTCTTACCAAACAATCGGCTCCAAAAGGATTGTTTCTTTGCCGTTTTGCCATGCCCATTTGTCGTCAACACACCGGATATCGATGTGGCAACGGTTTCTATCTCTGCCATGCCGTCTACTTCGGTCAATTTACCCTGAGTCGAATAATAGGGTAATAAAGGTGCCGTTTGCGCATTATAATTATCCAGACGGACTTTAAAGCTCTCCGGATTATCATCCTTACGCCCTTCCTCTTTAAACCGTTTGGTAATCCGGGCAATCAAGGCATCGTCATCCACACATAAGCGAATCACATTATCAACCTTCATTCCCCGGTTTTGCAAAGTCGCATCCAAGGCTTCCGCCTGCGCGACGGTACGCGGAAATCCGTCAAATATAAATCCGGCCGCATGAGGCGCCTGATCTAATTTTTCTTCAATCAGCGCGATGACAATGTCATCCGAGACCAAATCACCCCGATCCATAATACCGGCGACTTTCTTGCCCAGCTCTGTTCCTGAGGCGCGCGCCGCTCTTAACATATCTCCGGTCGATAGTTGTATAAGCTCGCGTTCAGATACCAGGCGTTTAGCCTGTGTACCCTTGCCCGCAGCCGGAGGTCCGAAAAGAACAATATTCATAACACCCAGCCCTATTTCTTCCGACGCCGCATGCGGGACTTTTTAATCAGCCCCTCATATTGATGCGCGATCAGGTGGGATTGAATTTGCGCCACAGTATCCAATGTCACGGAGACAATAATCAACAGGCTCATCCCGCCTATTAACATCGCCACAGAGGGCGGTATTTCTTGGTTCTGAGATATAATATATTCAGGAAGCACACATACAAAGCCCACATATATCGCGCCGATAAACGTAAGGCGCGAAAGCACGTAAGACAGATATTGCGCCGTGCGTTCACCCGGACGAATACCCGGTAGAAAGCCACCGTTTTTACGCAAATTATCGGCCACATCATCGGGTTTGAAAACATAGGGCACATAGAAGAAACAGAAAAACACTGTCAGCAGGCCATATAATGTCAGATAGAGCGGCGAGCCATAGCCTATATAGGCCAGCATATTACGGACAAAGCCAGCCCCAGCCCCGTCCCCGGTTGCCATCAACTGCCCGGCTGTCGCTGGTAATAAGAGTAAAGAGCTTGAGAAGATAGGCGGAATAACCCCCGCCGTATTCAGCTTAAGCGGCATGAAAGAGCTTTCGCCGCCAAATGTCTTACCGCCGGCCATTTGCCGCTTGGGATATTGTACCAGCAATCTGCGCTGCGCGCGCTCGACAAAGACAATCAGAATAGACAAGGCAATAAAGAGCACGATTAATCCGATAAGCAAAAAGCCCCCGACCGAACCCGTCCGGTTGAGATTAAAGGCTTGGAAAATCGCTTTGGGTAATTCCGCCACAATTCCGGCAAAAATAATTAGAGACACACCATTACCGACACCACGGGCCGTAACCTGCTCTCCAATCCACATCAAGAACATCGTCCCGCCTACAAGGGTAATGACAGTACTGGCCTCAAAGAAAGCCCCTGGGTTAATTACAGCGCCCGGAGTGGCCTGTAACGCCCGGGCAATGCCGTAAGCTTGAAACGCCGCCAGAAAGACGGTGAGATAGCGCGTATATTGGTTGATTTGCTTTCGCCCCTGTTCACCTTCTTTATCCAATTGGATCAATGACGGAATAGAGCCTTTCATCAGGGTCATAATGATAGAGGCCGAAATATAAGGCATCACATTAAGGGCGAAAATCGCCATACGTTCAACCGCACCACCTGCAAACATATTCAAACGTGTCAAAAGACCGCCGCCGCCTGCTTCAAAGGCCTGTTGAAATGCGGCCATATCCATACCGGGGACCGGAACAAAGGTCCCGATACGATAGACAATCAGCACCATTAAGGTGAACAATAAGCGCGATTGAAGATCTTTGGCCTTGGAGAACGCTCCAAGGCTCATATTCGACGCTAATTGTTCCGACGCTGAGGCCATAATAGTCCCGTTAGTTTAAAAGTGTTTGACCCTATATAAGCGCCAAAAACTTTAATTAAAGCCCGCCTCTAAAATTCAGACAGCTTGCCTTCGTTTTTCGCCAATAAATAGTAAAACGTTACCCGGTTTTTCATACGCGTAGGCTTCATTGTCGTACAAACGGCCTTCACCTTTTCCATAGCAAGGTCTTTGTCGGCGATTTCAAGCTTCTTCTTCATGAAGCCCTTAACAATAGTATCGAGTTCCGTTTCATCCGAACAGGCCACATATTTCGCATCACGGTTCTTCAAAGATGCGCCGAGATATTTTTCAATTTTTGTGACAATCGCCGCATCCGCCTCCGCATCATATTTACGCGTGACGGTCAGATATTCAGACCCTTCATCAGATGTGTCTTTTTTAGCAGCCGGCTTGGCTTTGGTCGCAGGCTTTTCTTCAGCCTTACCCTTTGGGGCCGCGTCGGATTCGGATTTGGCCGTCTTAGTTTTAGCC
>CAZSKN010000022.1:0-31948 GCA_964607445.1 uncultured Caulobacterales bacterium | reverse complement strand
GCCGTCTTAGTTTTAGCCTTCTCGGATTTGGCCGCTTTATCCGCTTTCACACCTTTGGCCCGATAGGTCACGCTATCATCGACAATTGTAACCGTACCTTTGGCATCTTCGACTGCCTTTTGGGCCGCGGGTGTAACACCGGACACGCTTAATTTAACCGCTTTAGACACTTTACCCGTTCCAATAAGACGGACGCCATCACGCGCGCGGCGCAAAACACCGGCTTGAACGAGGGCTGCCGCATCATAATCCGTTTTTGCATCCAGTTTACCCGCCTCGATCGCGCGGTTCAGACTGGCGATTGAAAGTTCGGCCCAGCGTTTGCGATTGGGCTTGTTAAAGCCCCGTTTTGGCAAGCGCATGTGAATAGGCATTTGACCGCCTTCAAAACCTTTAATCGCTACACCAGAGCGGGATTTCTGACCTTTGACACCCCGGCCACCGGTTTTACCTTTTCCCGAACCAATACCGCGACCCACGCGAAGACGGGGTTTAGTAGCACCGGGATTATCACTTAATTCGTTTAAACGCATTTTGCTCTCCAAAGGAGGTTTCCATCTCGAAGAGATGGACTACTCTTCGACTATTTCTACCATATGGCTGACTTTACGGATCATACCGCGCACAGAGGGTGTATCTTCCAATTCACGAACACGTCCGATTTTACCAAGACCGAGTCCAACCAAAGTTTGGCGCTGATCAGGCTTGCGACGTATCGCAGATCCTGTCTGGCGTACTTTTAATGTAGCTTTTTTTGCCATGATCTCTCTCCTATTAGGCTTCGATCGCTTCAGGTGAACCGGCACCATCATTACGACGTCCGACCAGATCACCCACTTTCTTACCTCGCTTGGAGGCAATCGTGCGCGGGCTTTCCATACGCTTTAGACCATCAAATGTGGCCCGCACCATATTATATGGGTTTGACGTGCCCAAAGATTTAGCCACAACATCCTGAACACCAAGGCATTCCAAGACCGCGCGCATCGGACCACCGGCAATTACGCCTGTCCCCGGAGGGGCTGCACGTAGAATAACCTTCCCAGCACCATGCCGTCCTTTAAGATCGTGATGTAACGTCCGACCTTCACGCAAAGGCACGCGGATCATGGTCCGCTTGGCTTCTTCTGTGGCCTTGCGAATGGCTTCTGGCACTTCGCGGGCTTTACCCTTGCCAAAGCCTACACGGCCTTTTTCATCTCCGACCACGACAAGGGCGGCAAAACTCATATTGCGACCACCTTTTACGGTTTTCGCAACGCGGTTAATATGCACCAAGCGATCGACAAATTCATTGTCTTCTTCGCGATCCCGACGGTTATTGTCTTCACGGCGTGCCATAAGACCTCCTAAAACTTCAGTCCGGCCTCACGGGCCGCATCGGCTAAGGCTTTCACCCGGCCATGATATAAATAAGCGCCGCGATCAAAGACCACATCACCCACTTTAGCTTTGCTAGCACGTTCGGCAATCAGCTTCCCGATACGCTGTGCTGCCGCAATATCAGAGCCTTTGCTTTTTTTATCTTCCAATGTCGATGCCGCGGCCAATGTCACGCCAGACGCATCATCAATGATCTGGACGGAAATGTTTTTGGAGCTGCGATATACAGATAAGCGCGGGCGACCATTGGCGTGTTTTTTCAGACGACGACGGACGCGTTGCGCGCGACGTTGTAAATTTTGACGAGCCGTTTTCATGATTACTTCTTCTTACCTTCTTTACTGCGGACATATTCACCAACATAACGCACGCCCTTGCCTTTATAAGGCTCTGGCTTACGGAAAGACCGGATTTCGGCGGCCACTTGACCGACTTTTTGTTTATCCAGTCCTGAAATTTCGATTTCAGTCGGCTTACCCACTTTAATGGTGATGCCGTCCGGCGCTTCATATTCAACATCATGCGAATAGCCAAGTTGCATTGATAGCGTGGAGCCCTTCATCGCGGCCCGGTAGCCAACACCGCGTAATTCAAGCTCTTTCTTATAGCCGTTTGTCACACCTTCGATAAGATTAGCAACCATGGTGCGCGACATGCCCCACATGGATTTGCCAAGCTTGTCTTCTTTATGCGGGGTGACGGTAAAACTATCCCCTTCAAGCACGCCCGAAACCGTATCTGGCAAGGTGAAGCTTAACTCACCTTTAGAGCCTTTAACGGTCACGGCTTGACCATTTTGCGTCAGCGTAACGCCTGACGGAATGGTAATAGGTTGTTTTCCGATACGTGACATATTAAGACACCTGACACAAAATTTCACCGCCAACATTATGTTCGCGCGCCGCGTGGTCACTCATCACACCCTTAGGTGTCGACAGGATCGAAATCCCAAGACCATTACGAATTTGAGGAATGCTTTTCACCGAGGAATATACCCGACGTCCGGGCTTGGATACACGTTTAATCTCGCGGATAACCGCTTCGCCTTCGAAATATTTAAGTTCGATTTCAAACGCTCTAAAGCCTTCATGCTGGACTTCGGCATAGCCCCGTATATAGCCTTCTTGGGCCAGCACATCGAGTACGCGGCCACGCAGGTTAGAGGCCGGTGTAACGACCTGTGATCTGTTACGCATAATCGCATTACGAATACGTGTAAGCATATCGCCGAGGGGATCACTAAAAGACATGTGCTCTCTCCTACCAGCTAGATTTCACAAGACCGGGGACAAGACCCTGGCTGCCAAGTTCACGAAGCGCGATACGAGACATTTTCATTTTACGGTAATAGCCGCGCGGACGTCCCGTGACCTGACACCGGTTACGGATACGATTAGGCGCGGAATTACGCGGCAGTTCCGCCAATTTCAATTGCGCGGCGAAACGTTCTTCAACCGGCAAATCTTTATTGCGCGCAATATCCTTGAGCAGGGCGCGTTTTGCAGCATATTTTGCTACAAGGCGCTGACGCTTCAAATTGCGTTCTGTTGCACTTACTTTAGCCATTCATTTTCTCCTCTGTGCAAGTCCGGGATAAATCCGTGGACTGCTTTGCCTATTGCGTTAATTCGAGAGCCGTTTCACCATCCTATTTGGAATGCGGAAACGGGAACCCAAATTCAGCCAATAGTGCTTTGGCTTCTTCATCAGTTTTGGCGCTTGTTTGCACCACAATATCCATGCCACGAACTTGATCGACTTTGTCATAATCAATTTCAGGGAACACGATATGTTCTTTTAGACCCATGGCATAATTGCCATTCCCGTCAAAACTCTTCGCATTTAGCCCGCGAAAGTCACGCACGCGCGGCAAAGCAATATTGACAAGGCGGTCAACAAATTCAAACATGACATCGCGGCGTAAAGTCACCTTCGCACCAATCACCATGCCATCACGTAATTTGAAACCCGCGATAGATTTCTTAGCTTTGGTTTTAACCGGCTTTTGCCCGGCTATAAGTTCCAATTCGGCAATAGCGGCCTCGACTTTTTTCTTATCGGCAACGCCTTCGCCCAGACCCATATTCAAGACAACTTTTTCGATACGCGGTATTTGCATATCGTTTTTATACCCGAATTGTTCTTTTATTTTTCCACGAATGTTTTCGCGATATTCCACGGATAGCCGCGGCTCATAAGGTTTAGCCATCGATAACCTCCCCGGACTTTCTGGCCACACGGACCTTTTTACCGTCTTTCAACGTCTTAAATCCTACACGAGTCGGGACATTGTCCTTCGGGTCGATATGGGCGACATTAGAGACATGGATAGGCGCCTCAAATTGCTTAATACCCCCTTCAGGATCACCCTGACTCGGACGCGTATGTCGTTTCACAAGGCCGACACCTTCAACCACAATGCGGTTTTCTGACGGAAACACTTTTTGAACCGTACCCTTTTTGCCTTTGTCCTTGCCAGATATGACAATGACATAGTCACCTTTTTTAATCTTAGCGGCCATTTTAAAGCACCTCTGGAGCCAAAGACACGATCTTCATATGGTTCTTGGCGCGAAGTTCGCGCGGCACAGGCCCAAAGATACGTGTGCCAAGCGGCTCACCATTATTATTAATAATCACAGCAGCATTACCGTCAAACCGAATGACAGAGCCGTCGCGGCGTTGAATGTCTTTGCGAACCCGTACAACAACGGCTTTACGCACTTCACCCTTTTTTACACGTCCGCGCGGAATGGCCTCTTTGATAGATACAACAATTGTATCTCCAACATGAGCATAACGCCGTTTCGAGCCGCCCAGCACTTTAATGCACTGAACGCGGCGGGCACCGGAATTATCGGCGACATCTAGATTTGTCTGCATTTGTATCATGCGACGTCTCCTTTAAAAAACTGTTCAGCCTGCCTAACCGGCAAAGACTTCCCACCGTTTGAGTTTACTTTTTGGCGGACATTCGCGAATGCGAACATTTTCACCAACCTTAATCGCATTACTTTCGTCATGCGCATGATAGCGCTTGGAGCGCCGAATTGTTTTCTTGAAAAGAGGGTGTAGATAGGCCCGCTCCACGCTGACCACTACTGTCTTCTCACCTTTGTCACTTACGACGGTTCCTTGCAATATACGTCTTGGCATAACGCGCTCCTAAACCTTCGCCTTTTTGGCTTCCGCCATAATCGTTTTAATACGCGCAATATCGCGGCGAACTTCGCGCACGCGTGCAGTCTTCTCTAACTGGCCTGTGGCCCGCTGGAAGCGTAAATTAAATTGCTCTTTTTTCAGCTTCAACAACTCTTCTGAAAGTTGGTCGGCTGTCATAGCTCTTACATCCGTCGCTTTCATCCTATTCAAGCTCCCTATTCACCCGGACGTGTAACAATTTTACACTTCACAGGCAGTTTGGCCGCCCCCAAGCGTAGCGCTTCACGCGCCACAGCCTCTGACACACCATCGATTTCAAACATAATCCGGCCGGGTTTGACCTTACAGGCCCAGAATTCAACTGACCCCTTACCCTTACCCATCCGGACTTCGGTTGGCTTTTTCGTTACAGGCACATCCGGGAAAATTCTGATCCACACCCGCCCCGAGCGTTTCATGTGGCGGGTGATCGCCCGACGTGTTGCCTCGATTTGACGCGCTGTAACCCGCTCGGCCTCTAAGGATTTCAGTCCATAGGATCCGAAATTCAGCGCCGTTCCACCCTTAGCCACACCTTTAATGCGGCCTTTATGGGCTTTACGAAATTTTGTTCGTTTTGGCTGTAACATTGCTTTTAGCCTCTACCTAATTACTGGCGCGTGCCGGGCGGCGATCACGATCACGACCTCCACCACGCGGGCCATCATTACCCTGATTTTGCATACGCTTTTCCTGAGCATAGGGATCATGTTCCATGATCTCGCCCTTATTAATCCAAACTTTAATCCCGATAATCCCCATAGCGGTCAGCGCACGCGCTGTCCCGTAATCAATATCGGCGCGAAGTGTGTGCAAGGGCACAGAGCCTTCTTGGTATTGCTCGTCACGCGCGATTTCAGCACCGCCAAGACGACCCCCAAGTTTGATTTTACACCCGACAGCGCCCATACGCATGGCCGACTGCATAGACCGCTTCATCGCCCGGCGGAAAGACACCCGGCGCTCTAATTGCTGGGCGATGCCTTCGGCGACAAGATTGGCGTCGATCTCGGGCTTCCGGACTTCTATCAGATTGATAAAGACTTCGCCGTCGACCATTTCCGCAACTTTTTTACGCAGCTTCTCGATGTCGCCGCCCTTTTTACCAATCACAACCCCCGGACGCGCCGTGTAGATTGTAATCCGGCATTTCTTGTGTGGACGCTCAATCGTAATCCGCGCCACAGACGCATTTTTCAACTCTTCGAACAGAAAATTACGAATAGCCAAATCCTGATGCAAGAGATCGCCATACTCAGCCGTATTGGCGTACCAGCGAGACTCCCACGTCCGGTTGATACCCAGACGCAAACCGATTGGATTAACCTTCTGACCCATTACGCGGCCTCCTCAACTTCACGCACAACAATCGTAAGCTCTGAAAACGGCTTTAGGATACGCGCACCCCGACCCCGTGCCCGCGCTCTAAAGCGCTTCATAACCAGATTTTTGCCGACATAGGCTTCCGCCACAACCAAGCTATCAATGTCAAGATCGTGGTTATTTTCAGCATTGGCAATTGCGCTCTCAAGGCATTTTTTGACCTCGTTTGAAATCCGCTTACGCGAAAATTCCAGATCCGCCAGAGCCTTATCAACTTTTTGACCACGGATCATTTGCGCAACCAGATTTAACTTGATCGGGCTCGTGCGGATCATACGCAATTTCGCCATAGCTTCATTATCGGCCACGCGGCGTGGATTTTTTGACTTCGCCATAACTAGCCCCGCTTCGCTTTTTTATCAGCCGTATGACCATAATAAGTCCGCGTCGGCGCAAATTCGCCAAGCTTATGACCGACCATATCCTCGTCTATCAGGACGGGAATAAATTTCTGACCATTGTGAACCTGAAATGTCAGGCCGACAAAATTAGGCATAATCGTCGAGCGGCGCGACCATGTCTTGATCGGCTTCCTGCGGCCTTCTTCATGTGAAGCAGCAGCTTTCTTTAGCAAATATCCGTCAACAAACGGACCTTTCCATACTGAACGTGGCATGTTCCGCGCTCCCTATCGTTTCTTCTTCGCATGACGCGAACGAATAATGAATTTGTCAGTGGCCTTATTAGACCGTGTACGCGCACCCTTAGTCGGCTTACCCCAAGGCGTCACAGGGTGACGGCCGCCGGAGGTTCGGCCTTCACCACCCCCATGCGGGTGATCTACCGGGTTCATAGCCACGCCGCGCACTTGCGGACGCTTACCTAACCAGCGCTTGCGACCCGCCTTACCCAGATTGATATTCATGTGATCCGGGTTTGAAACCGCCCCCACAGTCGCCTTGCACGACTGATGGATCATACGCATTTCGCCTGACTTCAAACGAATTTGGGCGTAACCGCCATCACGCCCGACAAGTTGGGCATATGTACCGGCAGACCGCGCGATCTGCCCGCCCTTACCCGGCTTCATTTCGATATTATGAATTATCGTTCCAACCGGCATAACCCGCAAAGGCATCGTATTGCCCGGCTTCACATCCGCCTTGTCAGACGAGATGACAACATCTCCGACTGCAAGACGTTGCGGGGCTAGAATATAGGCTTTTTCGCGGTCTTTATACTCGACCAAGGCAATAAAGGCCGTCCGGTTCGGATCATATTCCAACCGCAATACAGTCGCTTCGACATCAAGCTTAGCGCGCTTGAAATCGACTTGACGGTAAAGGCGCTTATGGCCTCCACCTTGACGACGCATAGTAATACGTCCGGTATTATTACGCCCACCTTTTTTTGTGAGCCCCTCGGTCAGCGCCTTTTCAGGACGCCCTTTATGGAGGTCTGAACGATCAACCTGAACAAGGTGACGCCGCGACGGGCTTGTGGGGTTAAATGTCTTTAAGGCCATTTCGCGTTTTCCTATAGACCAGTTGCGATATCAATTTCGTCACCGTCTTTAAGCGTGACGATAGCTTTTTTGACATCCTTGCGACGACCGGGAATACCGCGGAAGCGCTTGGTTTTACCTTTAACCTTGATCGTATTCACGGCCATAACTGACACACCGAACAACGCTTCAACAGCGTCTTTGATTTCAGGCTTGCTTGCCGTGACAGGGACTTCAAAAACCACCTGATTATTCTCGGAAAGAATAGTGGTTTTCTCGGTAATGACCGGACTTAGAATTGAATCATAATGACGGGCGCTCACACTCATTTCAGACGAGCCTCCAGATCTTGGACAGCCTGTTTCGTCAACACAAGTGTGTGACGCTTAAGGATATCATATACATTCGCGCCCTGACTTGGCAGAACGTCGAGGTTTGGAATATTCCGGGCGGCTTTGGCAAAATTTTCATCTAGCGCCACGCCCCCGACAACCAGACCATTGGTGACACCTAATTTTTCCAGCGATTTACGCAGATCAGCCGTTTTAGCCGTTTTGAGCGCTGCCTCGTCAAGCACAATTACCTCTTTCGCCGTTATCTTGGCCGATAAGGCATGTTTCATCGCCAAGGCCCGAAACTTCTTGGGCAGATTATGAGCATGCGAACGCACGCGCGGGCCGTGGGCCTTCGCCCCCCCGCGAAATTGCGAGACAGAGCCGTTACCGTGGCGCGCCGTACCGCCACCTTTTTGGCGACCAATCCGTTTCGTTGTCTTGGACACCTCACCGCGCTCTTGCACTTTATGCGTACCGGCTTGGCGTTTAGCCAATTGATAACGCACCATGCGGTGTAAAATATCTTTGCGCGGCTCAAGACCGAACACGCCGTCATCAAGATCAACGGATCCCGACTTTTTGGCGGCTAATGTTTGAACATCCATCTTCATGACTATTCTTCCTCGCCTTTAGCGGCAGCTTTTTTCATTTTGGCGGCCAAATCTTTATCGACTTGCGCCCGAGGTTCCGCACCACCAATCATTTCCTTGGCTTGCTCGATCCACTCTTCTTTAGCCACAATACCGGGCTTACCGATCGTCTCTTCCAAAGCCTTGATGTCATCGGCTGACATCTCAACCAATTGGGTGAGCTTGGTGACACCGGCATCTGCTAGAGCTTGCTCGCCCTTGGGCCCAATACCGTCGACCAGAATAATCGCGTCTATGAAATCAGATGACGCCGCCTTATCACCCCCAGCCGATTTAGCTGGCGCTTTACTTTCAGCTTTGTCAGATGTCGTTTTCACATCTGCCGCGGCGCGAAATTTACCCGGCGTCGGCAGATCATCAGCTTTAACACCTTTGACCGCATCGCGAATTTCGACCCAGGCACCTTTGGCACCCGGCACAGCGCCGCGTACAAGCACAAGACCTTCTTCAGCATCAACCCGTGCAATTTCCAGATTTTGAACCGTGCGACGCACAGCCCCCATATGGCCGGCCATTTTCTTGCCTTTAAACACTTTACCCGGATCCTGACACTGCCCCGTAGAGCCGTGTGATCTATGCGAGATCGACACACCATGTGTTGCGCGAAGACCGCCAAAATTATGACGCTTCATCGCTCCGGCAAAACCTTTACCGACAGTTATGCCAGAGGCATCGATCTTTTGGCCCGGAACAAAATGATCGGCCAGCATTTGCGCGCCAACTTCAATTTCATTACCCGCATCAACACGAAATTCGACAAGCTTCATTTTCGGCGTAACATTCGCCTTGGCAAAACGCTCACGCTCAGCCTTGGAAACGCGCTTGGGCTTTGCAGAACCCGCCCCTAATTGCAAGGCGGTATAGCCGTCACGATCCACTGTCTTTTGAGCGACAACCTGACACCCCTCAAGTGAAAGCACCGTCACAGGCACATGTGCGCCTGTTTCGTCATAAACCCGGGTCATGCCAAGCTTTTTAGTTAAAATACCAGAGCGCAACATGTTTAGGCTCCCAGCTTTATTTCAACATCAACACCCGCCGCCAAATCGAGCTTCATCAGCGCGTCAACGGTTTGCGGGGTCGGATCAACAATATCCAGCATGCGCTTATGCGTGCGGATTTCGAATTGTTCACGCGATTTTTTGTTCACATGTGGCGAACGGTTCACCGTGAATTTTTCGATACGTGTTGGCAGCGGTATAGGACCTCTGACCGTTGCGCCCGTGCGCTTGGCAGTCGACACAATCTCCGCCGTGGAATTATCCAGAATACGGTGATCAAAGGCTTTTAGCCGAATGCGAATATTTTGACGTTCCATAATAGGGACCTAATTCTTACGCTTTCAAACAATAGTTCTCAGAGCCCGAACGGGCGCTGATGCAACCTACTCAATAATTTTTGCAACGACGCCAGCGCCGACGGTGCGGCCACCTTCGCGGATAGCGAAGCGGAGCTTCTCTTCCATCGCAATCGGCACGATCAATTCGACATTCACCTCGACATTGTCACCCGGCATCACCATTTCAGTGCCCGCGTTCAACGTCACAACACCCGTCACATCCGTCGTTCTGAAATAGAACTGCGGACGGTAATTGGTGAAAAACGGCGTATGGCGACCACCCTCATCCTTGGTCAGGATATAGGCTTCGGCCAAAAACTTCTTATGCGGTGTCACAGAGCCCGGCTTACACAATACCTGTCCGCGCTCGACCTTCTCACGATCAATACCGCGAATAAGCGCGCCGATATTATCGCCAGCTTCACCACTATCAAGCAGCTTGCGAAACATTTCAACACCGGTACAGGTCGTCTTTTGCGTATCTTTAATGCCGACGATTTCAATCTCGTCACCAACCTTGACAATACCGCGCTCGACACGGCCCGTTACAACAGTTCCGCGACCCGAGATCGAGAACACATCCTCGATCGGCATCAGGAAATTCCCGTCAACAGCACGCTCGGGCTGCGGGATATATTCGTCAACCGCCGCCATGAGCTTTTTGATAGACTCTTCACCGATTTCGGGGTTCTTGCCCTCCATCGCCGCCAGGGCAGACCCGGCAATCACAGGAATATCATCCCCCGGGAAATCATAAGAACTCAACAACTCGCGGATTTCCATCTCGACAAGCTCTAAAAGCTCCTCATCATCAACCTGATCAACCTTGTTCATGTAAACCACCAAGGCCGGCACACCCACCTGACGGGCCAAAAGGATATGCTCGCGTGTCTGGGGCATCGGGCCATCAGCCGCATTAACCACCAGAATACCGCCGTCCATTTGCGCCGCTCCCGTGATCATGTTCTTGACATAGTCAGCATGGCCCGGACAATCGACATGGGCGTAATGGCGATTTTCGGTTTCATATTCAACGTGAGCCGTCGAGATTGTGATCCCGCGCGCTTTTTCCTCAGGCGCACCATCAATCTGGTCATAGGCCTGAAAATCACCAAAATATTTTGTAATCGCCGCCGTCAACGTCGTCTTACCGTGGTCAACGTGACCAATCGTGCCGATATTCGCGTGCGGCTTATTACGCTCAAACTTCTCTTTTGCCATTTTAGCTCTCCGTACTTCTTATTGGAGTTAAAAACTAATTCAGGGCGTCGCTTACGCGCCGCCCTGCTTTGAAATTACTTCATCTGCAACCGCTTGTGGTGTAGCAGCATAGTGATCAAATGTCATTGTAAACTGCGCGCGACCTTGCGTTTTAGACCGTAGATCATTCACATAACCAAACATATTGGCCAGAGGCACCATTGAATTCACAACATTTGCATTGCCGCGCATTTCAGTACCCTCGATCATCCCGCGCCGCGAGTTAAGATCACCGATCACATCGCCCATATATTCATCAGGAGTCACAACCTCGACCTTCATGATCGGCTCAAGTAGCTTTAACTTACCCTCGACCTTGATCTGACGGAACGCCGCGCGCGCCGCAATTTCAAAGGCCATAACAGAGGAGTCAACATCATGATAAGCCCCGTCATAAAGCTCGGCTCTAAAGTCGATCACAGGGAAACCGGCCAAAAGACCTGTTTCAGACATAGTACGAATACCCTTCTCGACACCCGGAATATATTCCTTCGGCACATTACCACCGACGACCTTACTCTCGAACTCAAAACCAGACCCCGGCTCAAGCGGTGTGAAGTGGATTTTAACACGGCCAAACTGACCTGACCCGCCAGATTGCTTCTTATGCGTATAATCAATATCCACAGGCGCCGCCAAAGCTTCGCGGTAAGCCACTTGCGGCTGACCAATATTGGCCTCAACGCCAAATTCGCGCTTCAAACGATCGACCAGAATATCCAGATGCAACTCCCCCATACCCGCCATAATCGTTTGACCTGACTCCATATCAGTCGACACGCGGAAGGACGGGTCTTCGGCCGCAAGACGCTGAAGCCCGATACCCAGCTTTTCCTGATCCGCCTTGGATTTCGGCTCAACGGCAATTTCGATAACCGGGTCCGGAAACTCCATACGCTCCAGAATTACCGGCGCATTTTGATCACATAAAGTATCACCTGTGGTCGAGCCTTTTAGACCCGCAACCGCAATAATATCACCCGCATAAGCCTCTTGGATATCTTCCCGGTCATTAGAATGCATCATCATCATCCGACCGACGCGCTCTTTGCGTTCCTTTACCGAGTTGAGCAATGTTGTGCCCGTTTCAAGCTTACCGGAATAGATACGGCAAAATGTCAGCGTGCCGACAAATTTATCATTCATGATTTTAAACGCCAACATAGAGAGCGGCTGATCATCAGAAGCCGGACGGGTTGTTTCCTCGCCCGTCTTACCATCAATACCTTTAATAGCTGCAATATCGAGCGGGCTTGGCAAATAGGCCACAACCGCATCCAATAAAGGCTGCACACCCTTGTTTTTGAACGCCGTACCACAGAAAACAGGGACAACCTTGCCCGCTATCGTTGCCTCGCGCACAAGACGCTGAATAGTTTCAACCGCCGGCATTGTGCCCTCAAAATAAGCCTCCATAACCGCGTCGTCCATCTCGGCGACAGCCTCGATCAAGGCCTCGCGATATTCCGCCGCCTTATCCGCCATATCGTCTGGAATATCGATCGTTTCGAACTTCGCACCCAAATCGGCATCATCAGCCCAAACATAGGCACAATTCTTAACCAGATCGACAACACCTTTGAACTGATCCTCAGACCCGATAGGCAATTGCATCTCAAGCGCGTTTCCACCCAGACGATCTTTAACAGACTGGACAGAGGCGTAAAAATCCGCACCAATCTTATCCATTTTATTAATGAAGATCATGCGCGGAACATTATATTTATCCGCCTGACGCCAAACCGTTTCTGTTTGCGGCTCAACACCCGCATTGGCATCTAGAAGCGCAACCGCGCCATCCAGAACCCGCAAGGAGCGCTCAACTTCAATGGTAAAATCAACGTGACCCGGCGTATCAATAATATTCAGACGCTTACCCGCCCAAAAACAGGTCGTCGCCGCCGACGTAATAGTAATACCGCGCTCTTGCTCCTGCTCCATCCAATCCATCGTCGCCGCCCCGTCATGGACTTCGGCGATTTTGTGGTTTTTTCCCGTATAATAGAGAATGCGCTCTGTGCAGGTCGTTTTACCCGCATCAATATGCGCCATAATACCAAAATTCCGGTAATCTTCGAGTTTATATTCGCGTGCCATAATCTTGCTCTTAAATCCTGACTACCAGCGGTAATGCGAAAAGGCCCGGTTGGCTTCCGCCATACGGTGCGTATCTTCGCGCTTTTTAACGGCTGCACCCCGATTATTTGACGCATCCATCAATTCACCCGCCAAACGCTCGCGCATTGTGTTTTCATTGCGACTACGCGAGGCTGAAACCAACCAGCGGATAGCCAAAGCCTGACGACGCTCGGTACGCACTTCAACAGGGACCTGATAGGTCGCCCCGCCGACACGACGTGAACGCACCTCTACAGCAGGCTTAATATTCTCGAGCGCGTCATGAAAAACCCGAATAGGCTCTGTCTTGGCCTTCTCCTCAACAATATCCAAAGCCCCATATACAATCTTTTCGGCATTAGATTTCTTACCATCAAGCATGATGGCATTCATAAACTTGGACAATACAAGATCTCCAAACTTCGGATCCGGTAAAATCTCGCGTTTTTCGGCGCGGTGACGACGTGACATCTTCTATCTTCCTTATCTCGGACCGGTTACTTAGGTCGCTTGGCGCCGTATTTCGAACGACGTTGCTTACGATCTTTCACACCCTGTGTATCCAGAACGCCTCGCAGAACGTGATAACGCACACCGGGCAAGTCTTTCACACGACCGCCACGGATCAAAACCACACTATGCTCTTGCAGATTATGGCCCTCACCCGGAATATATGAGAGAACCTCAAATCCATTTGTCAAACGCACCTTAGCCACTTTCCGAAGGGCCGAATTCGGCTTTTTCGGTGTTGTCGTATACACACGCGTACACACGCCGCGCTTTTGCGGGCAGGCTTCGAGCGCCGGAACCTTGTTCCGCTTACGTTTGTCCTTCCGGGGCTTCCGGATCAATTGTTGAATAGTTGGCATAAAACCAGACCTTTTCCTGCACAAAAAGCAAACAGCCCGCCCAGCGTCTTCCTCATCGGGAAAAAGGCAGGTTATTTGCAACAAAACCACTTCTTTCGCGTCATCCACGCGAAAAATGCGATCAAATGTTCCTTTTATCGTCGTAAGATAGGTTTCTACGGCACCCGCAGACAGCAATCTCATTAACGAGGCGCCGTATACGCGCGGATTCGCCCGCCGTCAACAGGCATTTACGGGTTTTTTCAAAGTGCCTAGGCAACCCTCTGGCGCGAACAAAAATAGCGACAATAAAAGACCGATAGATTTACAGCTCAGATAGGCTCTCTGCCGCCAATTCGACCTTCTCCATAACCCGCAAGAGATTTTCGCCCCAAATCTTGGCAATATCGGCCTCGCTATAGCCACGTCGCACAAGTTCGGCTGTCACACTGGAGGTTTCAGAAGCATCTTCCCACCCCTTGATACCGCCGCCGCCATCAAAGTCAGAGGCAATGCCCACATGATCAATACCCGCAATTTTAACAGCATGATCAATATGATCGACAAAATCAGCCACGCTAGCCCCCGGGGCCATAGCCGCAATCTCCGCGCGCCGCGCACGATAGGCCGCCTGCTTGGCCGGATCCCAGCCCTGACGATCGCCAAAAGCCGTATCGAGTGCCTTTCGAGCATGTTGTTGCTCGGGGGTTGGCAATCTCACATAAGCCCCCAGAGCCACCATGTGCGCGACACCGCCGACGGCGGCAATTTTGCGTAATTGTTCATCGTCCAGATTCCGCGCCGAATTCGCAATAGCCTTAACACCGGAATGCGAAGCAATGATCGGGGTTGTCGAGAGATCGGCCGCCTGCATCATGGTCGATTTAGCGGCATGAGAGACATCAACCATAATGCCGTGCACATTCATCGCCTTTATCAAATCCCGGCCCAGAGGCGAAAGACCGTTCCAGCGCGGCCCATTATCGCGCACGGGATGGGGGTTGGAACTGTCCCCAAACTGATTATGCCCGAAATGGGTAATACCAATATACCGCACCCCTCGCCCCGCCCAGAGGCTGACATCCGAAACCGACTCCGCCAAGGGATAGGCATTTTCCATACCTGCGAGCGCCACGCGCTTGCCGGCCCTATCGAGCCTGCGGACATCTTCCGCGGTGCGCGCAAAGGCAATACGGGCCGGATAATCCATAGCCAGACGTTCAATCGCCGCCATGCGGGTCTTGGCGATTTTATCTGCACGGGCATAGCCCGATTTATTCAACTCGCCTTGGGGCGTATAAATGATAAAAAACGCTGCGTCTAAACCGCCCCTGTCCAGTTTTCCCAAATCGACCTGTAATTCTGTTGCGTCTGCCGGATCAATTTCCGTGATATAATTTAGTGGAATATCCACATGCGTATCCAAGGTTAAAATATCGGCATGAATTTTCGCACCCCTCTCTTGTGATATACCTTGAGACATTCCGGCAGAGGAGGTCTTGGCTGGTGGCGTCAAGTCTGCGTTTTGCGCGCCCGTTTCCAGTTGACACGCCCAGAGGAACACAGCCCCAACCATACATAAACCTGTCCGTTTATTTGCGCCTATATTTGCAAGTAAATTTTGCCGCATAAAACCCCCTATATATAATACCCCCGCCAAGCCCTAGCGCAAACTTTCATTGTTTAAAACCCAGTCCATAAAGTTCAGCCCTATAAGCCCGGCTAGAAACACTTATAATATTGCCTATTCTACCGGCTTAAACTAGAGCCTGTGTATATAAAAAATTGGAGCTCACCATTAAACCCCTACCCTCTATCTGGTCTATTTTATTGATGACTTTGGCTTTACTCTCCTGCCAACAAGCCAGCACGCCCGACCACTCTGCCCCCATGACATGTGAAAGCTCGACAGCCATTGATGGAGAAGGATGTGCGTGGTTAAGCACTGATAAGCTGATAACAGGCACAAAAGCCCGATTTAAAATAACATTTATTACTGGCGAAAGCGGCATTCCGGTTGGCGGCGGCATCGCCCTTGGCTTGCATCACGGGTCCGAGTGGGGCATTCAAGTCAGAAGCCCCAAAAAGGGTAACTGGCTAAATGTAGAGACAGAGTTAAACAATCTCCAAATGGAAAACGCCTATCCTAGGCGGTTTAAAATGTTTCCCGGTGAACGCAGCAGTAAATTTTCCAACAGAATATTCAATAATGTTTTTCGGGCCCGCGTCATAGACCAAGCTTTGCCGCCCCATACAAAAGTTACCTTCACCTTTGGCGCAAATCGGCACCAGCAACATGTACAAAGATATCAAGATAAAGAACATGAAATCCGAGTCACAACGGATATTGATGCAGACGGCACCTATGACCGTATCGCGCAAACCCTGATGCTCAAAGTTCTACACGGAGACGCCACACAACTTTCCGCCAATACACCGTCTCAGGTCAAAACAGGGGACCTTTTCCCTGTGCTAATACGCGCCGAAGACCGCTATTATAATGTTGATGACAACTTCTCCGGCACCGTCAATATTACCGATGAACATGGACACATTATTGGCGAAAATATCCCACTTAAAAACGGCCTTGCACGGACACAGGTCAAGTTAAAGACACATGGCCCGCATCGTTTACGGCTAACGCAGTCAAACGGAACAATAAAGGGTCGTAGCAATCCTATCCGGAGCTATGAAACCTTGCCAGATACACGTCTGTATTGGGGCGATATTCACGGTCACACCGGCATATCCGATGGTTTGGGCCGCGATACAGATGAGTATTTCCGCTTCGGTCGCGATGTTGCGGGTCTGGACATAATTGCACTTACCGATCATGGACAACCGGATTGGGACGGCACAATGGCGGCGGTACAAAAGTTTCACACCCCCGGTGAGTATGTAACCCTGTTGGCGCAAGAAGCCGGCTCCGGCCCTGACCATATGAATATATATTTCCGGCGAGATGATGCCGACCATATTTCCAGATGGCAAAATGATTATAAACGGTTTCAAGATTGGATTTATAACCAGTATAATACGCAGACGCCCGCCGGAGCGGTCGGGGAGGCAATAACAGGGCCGCACCATTTTGCCTATACGCGGGGGGGAAGCTCGGACCCGCGCTACCCCTTTGGACATTGGGACAACCGGGTCGCCCGCTTTGTCGAGGTCTATTCATCCCACGGCACGTCTGAATTTAAAAACAATCCGCGCCCCTTACGCGGCAATCCTCAGGACGATAGTAAATTCATGCAATCCGGACTGGCCAAAGGGTTACGCTTTGCCGTTATCGGGGCCTCTGATAATCACGATTCACATCCAGGCCGGTCAGGTTGGGGGCTTTATCCCAATGGACTCGCAGGGTTCTGGATACCCGAGTTAAGCCGTGAGGCCGTCTGGGAAGCGCTATGGAATTACCGCGTTTATGCCACAAGCTTTGATCGTATCTACACGGAATTCAGCCTTAACGGCCATATTGTGGGGTCCGATATCAGCACAGACGGGCCGCTAGACCTCAAGGCCTATATTATCGGCAAAACTGATAATCTGTCCGTTACCCTCATACGGGACAATCAAGAGATAATGACCAAAAATACGACGACCGGCGTCATTGAATTCGACATGACTGACACGCCGCCGTCTGGTGATCATTTCTATTATCTACGCGTCACCCAAGATAATGATGAGCGCGCTTGGACAACCCCGATCTGGGTTAAACAAAAATAAAACCATCTGGCTTGGTTATGCCTATTCGCCCTTGAGATGGGTCAGTAAAAACTGAGCTTGGCGACGATTATAAAAAAGCTGATTGGGTAATTTACGCCAGCCATGACCTTCGTCGGGAATCCGTATAAACGGGGCCTCTATGCCGTTTTTACGCAAGGCTCTGACCATGGTTTCTGTTTCGGCAATATCAATGCGCGGATCCATAACACCATGCGAATATAAAACCGGCACTTTAATTTTATCTGCCTGACGAATTGGCGAGTTCTGGGTATAGAACTCACGCCATTTTGGATCATTAATATCCCCATATTCAATAAGGTCCGCAGCTTTGAGCGCCGGAGAGGCGACCTCCAAGGCTGTCACCCAATCGGCAACCCCGAACAGCGACACGCCGACTTTAAAGGCGTCTGGATAATTGGCTAAAACCGCATTGACCATATACCCGCCATAAGAGCCCCCCATCACAGCGGCATTTTGCGTATCGACCCGACCATCGGCTTCGAGAAAGCTTAACATATCAATCAAATCCCGAACGCTGTCGAGGCGTTTTTCCCGGTCATCCAGCGTGACATAATTTCGGCCAAACCCGGTGGAGCCTCTGACATTTGTGGCAAATACGGCAATCCCCTGTCCGACGAGATATTGAATATTGGCACTATAGCTCGGTCGGGCCTGCGCCGTCGGGCCGCCGTGGACATTAAAGACAATGGGAGGCTTGCCGCCCCCGGATACATTATCTGAAGATATGGTTTTAGGTAAATAAAGCAGGCCTTGCACCTCAACCCCGTCTCGCGCGTTAAGACGAATGCTTTCAGGTTTGACCATATGTGCCGGATCAAGACCTGCATAAGAGGCCCTGTAGACCGCGTGCCCGACACCCGTTTTCATATCAACTGTGAAAATATCTCCCGGACGATTATAGGCTTGCACGCGTACGACCAATGTATCGGACAGCCTGTTACATGACAGGCTATAAACCCCGTCAGGCACGCCCGTAACCTTTATGTCGACACCGCTTTGACGGGCTTTGACATGTAACTGTTCAAAGCCGTCACGATTTGACGTATAGGCGAGATATCGGTCTTCAGGGCCGCATAGTGCGACATCGGCAATATCAAAACCCGGAGCTGCAATAGGCTCAAAGGTCAGGGTTTCCAGATCAAATCGTGCAAGCGCCGCAAATTCCCGGTCTTTACTGGTCGAAAGATATAAGCTCTGCCCCTCTGCACCCCACGAAATTCCACCGTCAGTATGATTAGCCCGATTGGACACTTCGGGCTTGGATATGACCGTCCGCTCACCGGATTCAACATCCAAAAGATAGATATTATCGCTATCTTCGCCCACGGTTTCTGACAGGATAAGATGGCGGCCATCTGGCGAAATAGCCTCGACAAAATTACCGTACTGCCCTTCATAAACACGACGAGACGTCCCTGTCTCTATATCGGCGAGATAAATATCGAAGTCCAATCCATTTCGTTCCGTAGAGGCATATGCCAATGTCTTACCATCCGAACTTATCGCGCCAAAGGCCCGAAACCCGCCTTTTACAGCCGGTAAAATTTCACGTTCAATACCCGCCTCTATATCATAAAGGTAATAGCTCTCCTGTTCATTCCCATTATTATCAGCCCCGTATATCAACGCCGTGCCCGTCGGCGACCACTCGAAAAACGTCACCCCATTGCCAAAGGTCAATTGTTGGGACGGCCCGCCGCTCACTGGCTGGGTCCATATTTGGGGACGGCCCGTGATACTGTTCTGATAGGCAATAATTTGGCCGTCAGGCGAGAGTTTTGACAGCCCCGCCCCACGGACCATGAGATAACGTCCTATATCCGCGGGATAGGTTCCGGCCAGACCTATATCTAGCTGTTCGGCCTCAGGCGTGATAAATTCTAATACATTACCCGCATCTGGTGCGGACTGTGCCGTTTGCGGCTTCGTGGTAGCCGTACATGCCGACAATATTAAAAGCGATAAAGCACTTAGACTTAAATATTTTCGGGAATATTTTTGGGACAATTTTTTCACGTAACCACCTTATTTTTGGGCCATTATAGCTAAACTTCCAGCCCTCGCAATATAGACGTTAAAATATCCAAGACCGCGCCATTTTTCCAGCCACTCTTTAGCCATGCCTCATCTGGCTATATCCATGCCGGCACGAAAAAACCGCCCTCTATATAGAGAGGGCGGCTTTAAAGCTTGCAGGTAATGGCCAGAACTACTGAGCCACGCCCTCTTCGATTTCAGCCGGGAAATCTTCCAATTGTGGCGCCGCAGCCCGGCGTTCCTCGAGTAATTTTTGATCGCGTTCATTAGCCAATTTTTGGTATTTACGCAGATTACCCCCCGTACCCGCCGGAATCAGACGCCCGACAATGACATTTTCTTTCAGCCCTTCGAGCATGTCTTCCTTGCCATGGACAGAGGCTTCCGTCAGCACGCGAGTTGTCTCTTGGAAAGAGGCTGCCGAAATGAAGGAACGTGTCTGTAAAGACGCTTTGGTTATCCCGAGCAAGATCGGTGTTCCAACCGCCATAGTCGCATCTTTATTACGCTCGAACAAAGCCGTATTGGCATTTTCAAATTCGATACGGTCAAGCTGTTCTCCGCGCAATAGCGAGGTGTCACCGGGATCGGTAACTTCAACTTTCTGGAGCATTTGACGCACAATCACTTCGATATGTTTGTCATTAATCGGCACGCCTTGCAGGCGGTAAACGCCTTGGACTTCGTCAACCAGATATTGCGCCAAAGCCTCGACACCCATGATTTGCAAAATATCATGCGGAGCCGGATTTCCATCGAGCAGATAATCACCCTTGCGTACCATATCGCCGTCTTGGACCAGCATATGCTTACCCTTGGCAATCAGGAAGGACGACGGATCCGCCGTTTCATCTTCGGGGTGGATCAATATTTTACGCTTGTTTTTATAATCCCGCGCAAATTCGATTTTGCCGTCAATATCTGCAATCACCGCATCATCCTTCGGACGGCGCGCTTCAAACAATTCGGCCACGCGAGGTAGACCCCCGGTAATATCACGCTGGGTCGCCCCGCCTTTCGGAATACGCGCAAGCACTTCACCGGGTTTTATCTTGTCACCATCTTGAACCGACAAAATAGCCCCGACAGCCAGCATATATTTTGCAACATTGCCGGACCCGAGTTTAACAGGTTCACCGTTCTCATCTTCGATAACCGCCAGAGGCTGAATTTCAGACCCTTTAGAACTGGACCGCCAGTCAATAATGACTTTAGACGAAATTCCGGTTTCTTCATCGGTTTCGTCTTTGGCAGACACGCCTTCAACAATATCGAGCAAGCGCACGGTACCGCCCACTTCTGTAACAATCGGTGTGGCATATGGATCCCATTCCGCCAGACGATCACCGCGTGACACGCTGGCACCGTCTTTAACAGACACGCGCGTACCATAGCTGACTTTATGGGCTTCAAGCTCTTTGCCGTCACCATTGACAATCGCGACCTGCATATTCCGGCCCATAACGACAAAGTTCCCGTTTGAATCTTTGACAACATTGCCATCAATATAAACAACTTTACCTTCGTTAGAACTTTCAACAACCGACTTGTCCGACACAGAGGCCGTACCGCCAATATGGAAGGTTCGCATGGTAAGCTGAGTCCCCGGTTCGCCAATAGATTGCGCGGCAATCACCCCGACAGCTTCGCCCATATTCACCTTTGTACCGCGCGCAAGGTCGCGACCATAACAGGTCGCACAAATGCCTGTACGGGTTTCACATGTCAGCGCCGAACGCACGCGCGCGGCCTGCAACCCGCTCTCGTCAATTTCGAGCATAATGTCTTCATCGACATAGGTATTGGCAGGGTACATAAGTTCACCCGTGCGTGGGTCTTGAATATCCTCGGCTGTTGTCCGGCCCAACATACGCAGTCCCAGAGACACTACGACCTCACCACCGTCAACAACAGGGGCCAGCTCGATACCTTCGACCGTACCGCAATCCTGCTCGGTAACGATACAGTCCTGAGCCACGTCAACAAGACGACGCGTCAAATAACCAGAGTTAGCCGTTTTCAACGCCGTATCCGCCAGACCTTTTCTCGCACCATGGGTCGAGTTAAAGTAATCAAGAACGGAAAGGCCTTCTTTAAAGTTCGCTGTAATCGGCGTTTCGATAATTTCACCAGAGGGCTTGGCCATAAGCCCGCGCATTCCGGCCAGCTGTTTCATTTGGTTTTTCGAGCCACGCGCGCCACTATCGGCCATCATGAAAATTGAATTGATCAATTTACGATCCCGCGCCGCTTCATTCATCATCGCATCAGCCACCTTATCGGTACATTTTGACCACGCATCGACGACCTTGTTATATTTCTCGCCTTTTGTGATCAGACCGTCCGCATATTGCTGTTCGAAATCCGAAACCAAACCCTGTGTTTCGTTGACCAATGTATATTTAGTCTCCGGGATAACCATGTCATCCTTGCCAAATGAAATACCCGCTTTACACGCTTCGCGGAAACCTAGACCCATAATCTTATCGGCAAAAATCACGGTCGCCTTCTGGCCCGCGTGACGGTAGACAACATCAATAAGTTTACCGATTTCTTTTTTTGTCAAAATCTTATTGATAATATCATAAGATATCAGCGGGTGACGCGGCATATATTCGGCGATTTTCAAACGCCCCGGAGAGGTTTCAGCCACCTCCCATGTCACTGTACCGTCTTCATGTGTAACCGGGAAACGGCCTTTGACCTTGGCATGGAGCGAGACGATTTTATTATCGAGCGCGGCTTCGACCTCGGCCATATCAGCAAACATCATGCCTTCGCCTTTTTCGCCCTCACGCATAAGCGACATATAATACAGACCCAGAACAATATCTTGGGAAGGCACAATAATCGGTCGCCCATTTGCTGGCGAGAGAATATTATTCGTCGACATCATCAAGACGCGCGCTTCAAGCTGGGCCTCGATAGAGAGTGGTACATGCACAGCCATTTGGTCGCCGTCAAAGTCGGCATTAAACGCCGCACAGACAAGCGGGTGCAATTGGATGGCTTTGCCTTCTGTCAATTTGGGTTCAAAGGCCTGAATACCGAGCCTGTGCAAGGTCGGCGCGCGGTTGAGCAAGACGGGGTGTTCCCGGATCACTTCGTCCAGAATATCCCAAACTTCGGGACGCTCTTTTTCAACCAATTTCTTGGATTGTTTCACCGTGCCTGAAAGCCCTTTGGCATCCAGTCGGGCATAGATAAACGGCTTGAACAGCTCGAGGGCCATTTTCTTGGGCAGGCCACATTCATGCAATTTAAGCTCCGGCCCTACAACGATCACGGACCGTCCGGAATAATCTACGCGCTTACCCAGCAAGTTTTGACGGAACCGTCCCTGCTTGCCTTTAAGCATGTCAGACATGGATTTCAGTGGACGTTTATTGGCCCCCGTAATCACACGACCCCGACGCCCATTATCAAATAATGCGTCTACAGATTCCTGGAGCATACGCTTTTCATTACGGATAATAATATCCGGTGCGCGTAATTCTATCAGGCGCTTAAGGCGATTATTACGGTTAATCACGCGGCGGTAAAGGTCGTTCAGATCAGAGGTCGCAAACCGTCCACCATCAAGAGGTACAAGCGGGCGAAGTTCGGGGGGAATGACGGGCACAACCGTCAAAATCATCCACTCGGGGCGATTTCCCGACGTGATAAAGGCTTCCAGCAATTTCAACCGCTTGGAAAACTTCTTCAACTTGAGTTCCGAACCCGTCTCGGTCATGTCAAAGCGTGTGCGCTCGACCTCGGCTTCAAGGTCAAGATTTTGTAGCATTTCACGCACGGCTTCAGCGCCTATGCCGGCGGTAAAGCTATCTTCGCCAAATTCGGCCTGCGCATCGATATATTCTTCTTCGGACAGGATTTGACGTTCCGCCAAAGAGGTAAGACCCGGCTCTGTGACAACATAGGCTTCGAAGTAAAGAATACGTTCGATCTCTTTCAATGTCATATTAAGCATTGTGGAGATACGCGAAGGCAATGATTTCAAAAACCAGATATGGGCCACAGGCGCAGCCAATTCGATATGGCCCATACGCTCACGGCGCACACGGGTCACAGTCACTTCAACGCCGCATTTCTCGCAGACGACGCCTTTATATTTCATGCGCTTATATTTGCCGCACAGACATTCATAATCCTTGGTCGGGCCAAAGATACGCGCACAAAACAAACCGTCTTTTTCCGGCTTGAATGTCCGGTAATTAATGGTTTCCGGCTTGCGGATTTCACCAAATGACCAGCTATGGATTTTTTCCGGACTGGCCAGAGAGATACGGATACGGTCAAAGGTCGGGCCTTCTTGCGCAGGATTGAAAATGTTCATGACCTCTTGGTTCATAACTTTTTCCTTTTGTTTGCGGGAGTGCGTCCACCCACCGCGTTAAAAACACATATCGCGAATACGGCTCCGTAGTACAGAGCCGTTTTCAGACGGTTTAACCGTTTGTCAATTCAACGTTTAAGCCTAGAGATCTGATCTCTTTGATCAGAACGTTAAAGCTCTCCGGTATGCCCGCTTCAAAGGCATCATCGCCGCGAACAATTGATTCGTAAACCTTGGTCCGTCCCGCCACGTCATCTGACTTTACGGTCAGCATTTCTTGTAGCGTATAGGCCGCACCATAAGCTTCCAAGGCCCAGACTTCCATTTCACCAAAGCGCTGGCCACCAAATTGGGCCTTACCGCCCAGAGGTTGCTGCGTGACAAGCGAGTATGGCCCGATAGACCGGGCATGGATTTTGTCATCGACCAAGTGATGCAGTTTGAGCAGATATTTATATCCAACGGTTACGGGGCGAATAAATTGCTCACCCGTGCGGCCATCAAATAAAGTGACCTGACCACTATCTGCCAGTCCGGCTTTTTCCAACATCTTAACAATGTCCGGCTCTCGCGCACCATCAAAGACAGGTGTTGCAATCGGGACGCCATTGGTCAGATTACCGGCCAGCTCGACGAGTTCTTCATTTTTACGTGGCAGTGCTTCGTCTTCACCATAAGCCGTTATCAATGTATCTTTTAATTCCGCAATATTCCCGTCCACCTTATAGGCATCAAGCGCGTCATTGATCATATTGCCAACCCCGGAACAGGCCCATCCTAAATGGGTCTCCAAAATTTGACCGACATTCATACGCGAGGGAACCCCGAGCGGGTTCAAGACAATATCAACGGGTTTGCCATTGGCAAGAAACGGCATGTCCTCAATCGGATTGATCTTGGAGATCACACCTTTATTGCCATGACGACCCGCCATTTTATCACCCGGTTGTAGCTTACGCTTTACCGCAACAAAAACTTTGACCATTTTCATTACACCCGGTGGCAGTTCGTCTCCGCGCTGTAATTTATCGACCTTATCATCAAATTTCGCATCCAAACGGGCTTTAGAGCTGTCATATTGCTCTTTAAGCGCCTCTAATTGCCCAATAGCTTCATCGTCATTCAAACCGATACGCCACCAGTCAGAGCGTGGCACTTCGGAAAGTGTTTCCTTTGAAATCGGGCCTTTCTTAAAGCCGCGAGGGCCAGAAACCGCCGTCTTGCCTATCAGCGTTTTTTCAACTGAGGCATAAACGGAACGCTCCAGAATAGACAATTCGTCGTCCCGGTCTTTTCCTAGGAATTCGATCTCTTCGCGTTCAATTTGAATGGCGCGTTCATCTTTATCGACACCGTGACGGTTAAAGACGCGGACTTCGACGACTGTGCCCGAGGCACCGGGCGGCAGTTTCAATGAGGTATCACGTACATCTGAGGCTTTCTCGCCAAAGATCGCCCGTAACAGCTTTTCTTCCGGTGTCATCGGGCTTTCGCCTTTCGGCGTCACCTTTCCGACCAGAATATCACCAGAATGCACTTCGGCCCCAACGGCCACAATTCCGGCCTCGTCGAGATTACGCAGAGCTTCTTCACCGACATTTGGAATATCGCGTGTAATTTCTTCCGGCCCCAGCTTGGTATCACGGGCCATAACCGAAAACTCTTCGAGATGAAGCGAGGTATAGACATCATCATGCACGATACGTTCCGAGATCAAAATCGAATCCTCGAAATTATAGCCATTCCATGGCATAAAGGCGACGAGGATATTACGTCCCAGCGCCAATTCACCCATATCCGTTGACGGGCCGTCGGCGATAATATCTCCAGCTTTCACCTCATCCCCGACGCGTACAAGCGGGCGTTGATTGATACAGGTTGACTGGTTTGAACGCTGGAATTTCAGGAGATTATAAATATCAACGCCAGAGCGTTTCAAATCTGTTTCCTTTGTCGCACGTATAACAATACGTTTGGCGTCGACTTGTTCAACAATACCATCGCGCTTAGCTGCAACCGTCGCACCTGAATCTAAAGCCACAACCGATTCCATACCTGTTCCGACAAGCGGCGCTTCGGCTTTTAACAAAGGCACGGCCTGACGCATCATGTTGGACCCCATCAAAGCCCGGTTCGCATCATCATTTTCCAAGAACGGTATCAGCGCCGCTGCAACAGAGACTAATTGCTTGGGCGAAACGTCAATAAAGTTGACATTCTCACGGGCTACTAATGTCACTTCACCATTTACCCGGCAGGTCACAAAGTCATCATTGAGCAAGCCCTTATCGTCAATTTCAGCATTGGCTTGCGCCACAGTATAGCGGCTTTCTTCCATTGCCGACAGATAGACAACCTCATTGGTTAGCTTGCCATTGGTGATCTTGCGGTAAGGGCTTTCAATAAAGCCGTATTTATTGACACGCGCATGTGTGGCCAATGAATTGATCAGACCAATATTTGGCCCTTCGGGCGTTTCAATCGGGCAAATCCGGCCATAATGGGTCGGGTGCACATCCCGGACTTCAAAACCGGCGCGTTCACGCGTTAGACCGCCCGGCCCCAGAGCCGAGAGACGGCGCTTATGCGTAATCTCTGATAATGGGTTGGTTTGATCCATAAATTGCGAAAGCTGGGAGGATCCAAAAAACTCGCGCACAACGGCCGCAGCAGGTTTGGCATTGATAAGGTCATGTGGCATGACCGTTTCAATGTCCACAGAGGACATACGCTCTTTAATTGCGCGTTCCATGCGTAACAGACCTATACGGTACTGGTTTTCCATCAATTCACCGACAGAGCGCACGCGGCGGTTCCCGAGATTATCAATATCATCAACGGCGCCAATGCCGTCTTTTAACTTCACCAGCGTATTCACAACTGCCAGTAAATCTTCATTGCGTAGAACCCGCACATCATCCGGACAGTCCAGATTCATCCGCATATTCATTTTCACACGCCCCACAGCTGACAGGTCATAACGCTCGCTGTCAAAGAACAAGCTCTGGAACAAAGCCTCAGCCGTTTCAGTTGTCGGGGGTTCGCCCGGGCGCATAACACGGTAAATATCCACAAGGGCGCCTTCGCGGCTATCATTTTTATCCGCCGCCAAAGTTGTTCGGATATAAGGCCCGACATTAATGTGATCAATATTCAAAACTGAAAGCTCGGAAATTCCGGCCTCAATAATCAATTCAATATTTTCAGGCGTTAATTCATCACCGGCTTCCGCATAAATTTGCCCGGTCTTTGTATTGACAACATCCTCTGCCGCATAGCGTTCGGCCAGTTCTTCATCCGAAATCAGCAAGGATTTCAGACCCTCGTCAGCCAATTTTTTCGCCCCGCGCTTTGTCAGCTTACGCCCCAAAGGCGCAACCACTTCACCGGTCGCGGCATCTACCAGATCCCGTTGCAATTTCGAACCCCGATAATCATCGGCCTGAAACGGCAATGTCCATCCATTTTTCTTCTTATCGCGCTTATAGCTGATTGCATCGTAATATTCGGCCAGAATATCTTCTTTTGTCATGCCAAGCGCATATAGAATTGTTGTCGCTGGCAATTTACGACGACGGTCAATGCGCGCGTAAAGTATATCTTTGGCGTCAAATTCAAAATCGAGCCAAGATCCGCGGTAAGGAATAATACGCGCCGAGAATAAAAACTTGCCTGAGCTATGGCCCTTGCCTTTGTCATGGTCAAAAAACACGCCCGGAGAGCGGTGCATTTGCGAAACAATCACACGTTCCGTGCCATTGACAATAAACGTTCCTTTTTCCGTCATGAGCGGAATATCACCCATATAAACGTCTTGCTCTTTAATATCCTTGACCGATCGCGCGCCCGTATCATCGTCAATATCAAATACGACGAGGCGCATCTTGACCTTAAGGGGCGCGGCATAGGTAATGTCGCGTTGTTGACATTCCTCTTCATCGAATTTCGGAGGTTCAAACTCGAAGGAGACATATTCTAGAACCGCCCGGTCTGAAAAATCCCGTACAGGAAATACAGATTTAAACGTGCCGTTCATGCCACGATCGCCACGATCTGGATGGGGAATATTTTTTTGTAAAAACAGGTCGTAGGAACTTTTTTGAACCTCGATCAAATTGGGCATGCGGACAACTTCCGGAATACGCCCAAAACTTTTACGAATACGTTTTTTGCCAGTAAATGAAAGCGACATCAAAGATACCTTTTCCTTTTGGGTGATGACCGACTGCAGACCGGACGTGACCCTATAAAAATTTCGTGGAAAATTTTACCTGTTCCCATCAGGGACGCAAACCTAATGGCATGCCCTTGCGTCAGAGGTGAAAGGTTCGGCTAAACCGCCGAACCTTAAACATTTACTTAACTTCGACAGTCGCGCCAGCTGCTTCGAGCTTGCCCTTAATGTCTTCAGCTTCGTCCTTAGAAACACCTTCTTTAACAGCTTTAGGTGCGCCTTCAACAAGATCCTTAGCTTCTTTCAGGCCAAGACCTGTGATGCCGCGGACTTCCTTGATAACATTGATTTTCTTGTCACCAAAAGAGGCAAGAATAACGTCAAATTCAGTCTTCTCGGCCGCAGCTTCACCGCCACCGCCAGCCGCAGGACCCGCAACTGCAACCGCAGCCGCGGCCTTGATGCCGTTTTCTTCAAGAATGTCATTGAGTTCTTTTGCTTCGAGGATGGTAAGACCCATCAGCTCATCAGCTAGCTTTTTTACATCAGCCATTTAAGTTTCCTTTAATTAAAGTTCAGTTCGATATTTGCGAGAATGAAAGTTGTATAATCTCTACGCGGCCGCTTTTTCTTCGATCACTTTGATCGCACCAGATAGTGCAGACCCTTGTGACATAAGACGCTGAGTCACTTGTGTAGCTTGACCCAGCAAACGTTGCGCCGCCATGCCAATAAGTTCTTCGCGTGACGGTAGCTTGGACAAAGCCTCGATACCTGACACATCAAAGATCTCTTCACCCATGAAACCCCCAATAATATTGAAGGCGTCATTTTCTTTGGCAAAGGCCACACTCACTTTTGGCGCACTAATCATATCTTCGGCATAGGCGATAGCCACAGGTCCGGTAAGCATGGAGCCGGCAGCTTCGGCTGAACGACCCTTGAGTGCGATTTTAGCGAGGCGGTTTTTAACAACCCGGATCGTTGCGCCTTGCTCTCTGAGCTGGGCACGCAGTTCCGTCATTTCCGCAACGGTCATGCCTGAATATTCAGCCATCACCACGGATCCAGAATTGTCAAAAATACCTTCCAGTACTTTCACCATTTCCGCTTTTTCATTACGATCCATTGCGGTCTCCCTGTTATGAGCCTCACCCCATGTGAAGCTCTCCAAGTGTCCCCTGCCTCGAAAGCCAGAGAACGAGTGTCTGTCCCCCTTACGGGTTCTACAGGGTTCGAACTGACATCTGACTTTTCGTCAGGGTAAATCAGTTTTCACTCTGTCTGCGCCGGACATTAAGCCTTCATATGAAGACACCGGAGGTCTTGGACAGGACGCCGCTATACACGCGACGCCATTACCCTCACAAGAGGGCAAATTCAGTTTAGCTTCTCACTTCAGATGTATCCAGCTTCACGCCCGGCCCCATGGTCGAACTGATTGTGATACGCTTCATGAACACGCCTTTTGCGCCAGACGGGCGGGCCTTCTGGATCGCCGTCAGAAACGCTGAAACATTTTCCGCCAATGCGGCCTCGGAAAAGCTCGCCTTTCCAACACCCGCTTGAATAATTCCGGCCTTTTCAACCCGAAATTCCACAGCACCGCCCTTGGCATCTTTAACCGCCTTGGCCACATCCGGCGTTACCGTGCCGACCTTTGGGTTGGGCATCATACCTTTCGGGCCTAAAACCTTACCCAGACGACCCACAAGCGGCATCATATCCGGTGTCGCAATGACACGCTCAAACGGCATATCACCGGCTTGGATTTGAGCGGCCAAATCATCAGCCCCGACAATATCTGCTCCGGCGGCACGGGCTTCGTCGGCTTTTGCATCTTTAGCAAAAACCGCCACCCGCACAGAACGCCCTGTGCCATTTGGCAGATTACACACGCCGCGTACCATCTGGTCCGCATGGCGAGGGTCAACCCCCAAATTAATTGAAAGTTCAATAGTCTCGTCAAATTTTGACGTGGCATTACCCTTTATAATCTTAACCGCCTCTACAACAGTGTGTAGCGCAGTTTTATCATAAGCGGCACAAGCGGCCGCGTAACGTTTACCTTGCTTTGCCATAACCCTACTCCGTGACCTCGTAACCCATTGACCGGGCAGAACCCGCAATGATTTTTGCAGCCTGATCCAAATCATTGGCTGACAAATCCGCCATTTTTAACTCGGCTATCTCTTTACACTGAGCCATAGAGACCGTGCCGCCAATTTCGCGTCCCGGGTGGTTCGCACCCGACTTTTTACCCGCCATCTTTTTCAGATAATATGAGGCCGGAGGCGTTTTTGTTACGAATGTAAAAGACTTATCTGCATAAACAGTGATGACAGTCGGCACAGGAATATTGCGCTCCATATCTTCAGTTTTAGCATTAAAGGCTTTTGCAAATTCCATGATGTTGACACCGCGCTGACCCAATGCAGGCCCGAGAGGTGGTGACGGGTTTGCAGCCCCCGCCGGGATCATCAGCTTGATATAGCCGTCGATCTTCTTTGCCATTTTCCACTCCTTTGGGATATTATATCCCGATTAAAACTCGGTCATACCTCGCGTAGACCGATGTGGTATTTGTGGTACGGAGACTAAAGGACTTATCAGCCGCCTCCCACAAACGCTTGCACGCTAGCTTTGTTTTTCAACCTGCGTGTACTCGAGTTCGACAGGAGTGCCCTGTCCAAAAATATTAATCAGCACTTTCAATCGCGCATTTTCCTCATCAACAGATTCAACCGAGCCGTTAAAGCTCTGGAACGGCCCGTCAATGACTTTGACAATTTCGCCCAATTCAAACGAGATAAGCGGACGGGTTGTTTCCGCACCTTCCTGAATCTGGCCTACAATCCGTGCCACTTCAGCCTCGCTCACAGGTAAAGGCTTCAAGCCCGACCCTAAAAACCCGGTGACCTTGGGCGTATTTTTGACCAAATGATACGCATCATCTGTCAAATCCATTTTCACCAAGACATAGCCCGGGAAAAATTTACGTTCACTTTCGACCTTCCGGCCCTTGCGGATCTCGACCACATTTTCTGTAGGCACAAGGATTTCCTCAAAAAGGTGAGATAAGCCCTTCTCTTCCGCATCGCGCTCCAGACTTTCTTTGACGCGCTTTTCAAAATTAGAATAGGCTTGAACGATATACCACTTTGCCGCCATTACGCCGCGCCTCCAAGACCAAGGATCAACCGGATCGCAAACGCCAAAACCCAGTCAACGAAGAAGAAAAAAGCGCCCATCAAAATCACCATGATCATGACCAGAACCGTCGTCACCATAGTTTCACGACTTGTCGGCCATGTGACCTTACGGGCCTCTTGACGCACCTGGCCAACATATTTGACCGGCCCGACTTTAGCCTCTGACTTCGTATTTGGCGATTTACTGTCAGCCATTCTCTTTAAACTCCAAAACGCGAGCCGAAAAATCAAAGAAATTTCAGTCCGCGTTACTATTTTCGACCCTTATTCAAGGTCATTTACAATTTTGCGCCTTTCGTGGCAGGGGCGGAGGGACTCGAACCCCCGACCCTCGGTTTTGGAGACCGATGCTCTACCAACTGAGCTACACCCCTATGCCGTTCGGGCGACGGTCTCCGGCACCGGAAACCGCTATTCATTCGCTTTACCTACTCAATAATTTTTGCAACGACGCCAGCGCCGACGGTGCGGCCACCTTCGC
>CAZSKN010000021.1:0-44431 GCA_964607445.1 uncultured Caulobacterales bacterium | reverse complement strand
CCATTTAAGAAAACCAGCCTCACGGACAACTCTTGCAACATCAAGCGATCTCGCCCAATTCGTGTTAGGCGCGAATATGAAGACTAATTTACATTCATGTGGTGAAATTTGCGACTGATTTTGATAGAAATTGTCATTAACAGGTCTCAATTGAAAAAAATATTCAATTTTTAGCAATAGCATATTGCTTTTACTACCCAAACCTATAAAGAGGTTGGAATAATAACTTTGGGGCGCATTAACCTGAAGATATAGAATTTAGATCGTGCAAACTTCTGCACGTATGGCAATGGTATTGAACTTGCTTTGTAAGTTTAAGCCAGATTTGAGGATATGGTTATGAAACTCACAAAAAAACTAAGTATATTGGCGATTGCCGCGATCGGCATGACATCGACGACGGCCAATGCGATTGAAATAGCGGGAAAGCTAACAAATGTTCAGGGCGAAGTTCTTATTGAACGCGGTGGAGCGTTATTACGCGCCGGTGAAAATAGTGCCCTCATTCCCGGTGATAAGGTTATCACATCGGATAATTCCTATGCGCGCATCAAGTTAACGCAATGCGAAAGCTCTCTTTTGAGCGCGCAATCCGTTAATGTCGGCTTTGGAAATCATTGTGCAAATATTGCAAATGTAACGCGAATTGCGTCTTCAAACGCTAGTGGTTTTCAATATGGTACGCTAAACCAAGTTGGCGATGGCGGGGCGTCTCTGTTACCGGTTCTTGGAGCTGTGACGGCTGTTGGCGCTCTTGTCGTCATCGCGGATAATGAAAATAACAATGATGATGTTATCACAAGTCCTTAAGAGTTAGGACGCGTGACGTTTTAAAAGGCGGCCTTTATGGCGGCCTTTTTTATGGGGTATATGTCCTGCGCCGGAGCGTATCATTTACCAATTTTGCCTGTTAAAGTCAGTTCAATCCCGACCTTAAAGCCTATAGGGTGAGCGGGATGGAGAGACATATGGCTTTGACGCGCCGTGAAATTATAGTAGGCGGTTTGACCTTAACCGCCTCTTATACACATGCCCAGACTGTGGGGCAGAGTGAGGTGACACAGCCAGAAGATGTCTCCAACCCTGAAGCTGAGCTTAAAACATTTCATTCGGTTTCGGCCCTTTTAAACGCGCCAGAAAAGACGGGCTTTACGTCCGGAGACACGATCAAGGCCGGGCCTTATCTCTATGAGGTCATTGCGGCGACTTCCGCTGATTATCATGTTATAACGGCGGGTGGAATAAAGTTAAGGGTTTTGTGTGATCACACGGTATCGCCGTCTCAATTTGGATTGGAACCGGAGATATCGGCCCCTGATAATTCCGAGAAGTTTCAAAAATTTATCGATTTTATTTCGGAAACAGGATGTAAAGGGCAGGCCAAGGCTGGCACCTATCTTTTACCCGAAAGCGTATCAGCCCGATTTGTAAAAGGGACTGAATATGCATTTACTCTTTCAGGGGCTGGCAATGGGACGATTTTCCATTTTCTTACGGGATCATTGAAAATACATAGAGGCAATCATATCCTCTCTGATTTCAGGGTCAAAAGTGATACGGATCATGGGATACAGATTGCCCCGATAAACATTGGTCAGGATAGCCGATCCGAAACGGCCCCTCGTGGCGCCATGTATAATGTGCGGGCTGAATATTGCGCGAAATCCGGATTCTATTTCGAATATTGCTGGATCTATACAATGGTGAATTGCTTCGGACGCTATTGCGGCGCTTTTGGCTTACAGCTTGGAGATGGAAAAAGTGTAGGCTGTAATGCGTTTAATCTTGTTGGCGGAGAGTGGCAGGGCAATGGCAAAGCTGTCCAGCAAGGCGCTAAAAAAAGTACGGGCGGCGGTATTTTTATCGGGCGGTCTGTTCATGTGGATCTCAACACGACAATTGAAGGTAATTACAGTGACGGGCTTGTTATTGGTGAACAAGTCAGGGGCATATCTGTATCCGGATATTTTGAAAAAAACGGCTCTAGCCATTTAGATCTGGATATACAGACATTACGGCCTCGGTCGCCGTCAAAAGCGGCGGCAGATATTCTGATATCTGTTGTTAATTTCACCGCCCAAAACTTAAATGGTAAGGCACAACTGCGTGCCATGAAATTTATCGACGTCCAAAATTTGAAAATAACCCATGCAAAATTTTTCAAACAACATAAAAATGGGGGTGTTATTTACAAAAAAGAACCTATTTTGGTGATGGAAACAAAAAAGGGACAATCTTCGGGATGGGTTGAGAATTGCAGCTATGTTGCCCTTGATTATAAACAGGCATTTCTCAGAAATGAATGTGATAGGTTTGGTTTTCCTGACAAGACTATTGTTGCGAGCCCCGTTGTGTTTTCGGCCCGCGCAGAGATGGAATATGACTATGTCTTACCCCATGACATAGTTTCGGATGGCCGGCGCGTGGACACACGATGCGTGTTACAAATTACAGGTGCAAAACCTCCCCACCGACAAAGATCAGTGCGAATGTTGACGCGATACGCAAAAGGGTCGAGTGGTAAAACGGTTATAGAGAAAACAAATATAATTTCGTTTAAAGCCAAGGATAAGTTTGCGGATTTCGAGACGCAAACCTCGAAGAACTGGGACGGATTTATTCATATAACCTTCGCGAGAAATGGAAACCATCTGCTAGATAACTTGTCGTCAGATATTAAAATCCCCCGGATTGAAATCACGACATATCGCGGATATCGGTGACTCGTAAATGGCGATGATAAAACGGGCTTGCCGTCCCAATCCGTGAAGGTGGCCGGGAAAGTTTGCGCGTGTGAACTGTTAAGCCTATGAGGGGTTGGTGATTAGGAAGCGTTCGAGTACAGGGGCCATCATCTCGTTAAAAGGCTGGTATTCCGGGCCGAGTTTCTGGATGGCGATCCGCGCTTGTTTAAGTTTCTCTGGGTGTTTTGATAACATGACCAAGAGGTCAGCGAGCGCTTCGGGCGACTGAAAAGGCACTTCAAATGCGGCCCCGACGTCATGTAAATGTTGAGCTGTTTTCACACCTTCATTGACAATTATGGGTGTGGTCATAGCCACAGCATCGCCCCATTTATTTGGGATGGCATATTGATTGATACGGATGGTCGGGTCGTAAAACGTGACAACGACATCATTGACCCCATATTGTTTAAGGGAGTCGATATGCGTTAAAGACCCCAAGTGATTAACATTAGAGCGTGAAAAAAAACTTGTGTTCTTATCTGTTAAATTGCCCACAGCGACGTTGAATTGAATGTCAGTATTTCCGCGGGCCGTGAGTATGTCTGCTGCGGCGTCGATTAAGGCTAATCCGCGTGTCGGGTCCAACCATCCATTCACATAGACGTTTAAGGCGGCGCCATGTTGCCTAGCCGGGCTTTTACGCGCCGTTACAATTTGTGCCTGGTTCGGGGAGTTTTTAATTTCGTATTGTTTATCGGTTTTATAATTATAGCGCGCGTGGCTTGGAATGATATGTGAATGCGAATCGCGGGATATCTTTTTTTCAAAAAATATTAAAAACCTCTCAATAGGGCGCGGTAGATTCCATATCAAAACCAGTCTATCCGCATCATCAAATATATATTTTATATCGCGCCTTAAACGCGACGCGAACCATACGGGCAGCGCTGTCTCCAAGCCTAGACAATAGATAGGCCCTAATGCGGCGGGTTTAAAAAGTGTGGCCCAAAAGACCCGTAACATCCAATATAGATAAAGGCCGCGTGCCATACGGCTGCGATAGCCACCACCTTTGACTAATATTTTGGATGATGTCACGCCGGATAAATTGGCACCAAGAGTTTCAGTCTCTAACCGTTGCCAGCCCCAAAAGTGAATGTCACAGGCATAGTCCTCATGCAGCAATGCAATGGTTTTTGCAAGCCGGACGCGTTTATCCGGTTTCCCAAGCGGGGCGGCCATTACAAGGGATTGTCGGCTCATGATTTAGGATCCTGATGATGCAATTTCATGCGATAGATTACAATATTCATACCAATAAGGCTGCGTAAAGCCCAGTTGACCAGATTGGCCAGCGCTACGGCTAAAATAACGCTCAGGCCGGATTTTACAAAAATGACAGCCAAGACCGGAAACAATAGGGCACACACCAAATATAAAGCTGTTGTGGTTTGGAGTTGTTTTTTATTGGCAATGACCCCGACAAAGGAACTGGGAACAACATAGGTGATGCGGGTACAACTTGTGAAGGTCAATAATAGGATGAGGGCTAGAGGCGTGGTATTTTCAGAATAGATGAGAAATTCCAATATAAACCCTGTAAGGATGAGTAGCGGCCATAAAAGCAGGAGAGCGCCTCCAATCCAGCCGCGATATTTGCGTAAATAAGTGATGACCCGGACTTCATTTTGCCTGACCATAGGGCCTGCAATTGCGGCTAGATACTGGTTTAATACAATGCCCGGAAATAAAAATACAATCGTGGCTCGAAAATATAAGGCGACATCCTGTGGCTCTCCGATTTGATGCACAATTAGGTTTTCACCATATGATGCTATTGCGAGAGATAGGCCGGATAGAAAATAAGTGGCTCCGATAATATAGGCATCGCGTGGTTTTTTCACATCGTTGTGCAAAGATTTTAAGTCGGGTAAGACCGGGGTTGCATATAAAAGATAGGCAATCACTATGGTGCTGATGACAAAGGCTCCGATGAGTAAAATTGAAATATCCATATCGCTTTGTGTAAAAAACAACAAAACCGCGAGCATGAATAAAATCCGCCAACAGCCATTGGCAATATAGGATTTCGTCAATGCTAAATTAGAGCGTAACCACTGAAACGCCATGTTGGATATTGCGACTCCGAAAATTACGATTACGCCAACCCAGACTCGATCTACAAATCCGTAATAGGTCCCGATGATCCCGCCCAGAAGACCCACAATAGCTGCATTTATCAGGAACAGCTTGGTAATAAGTTTGGCGGCCGCAGGTTCTCTTACTAAAACTTGCCCCATGCCAAACATGGCACAAATCCCGCCGACCATCATAAAAGACCGCAGCGTCGCCCACGCCGCTATGGTGTCGGTACTGCCGGTGCGACTGATTAAAATATCAGCAATGAAGAGGGCGCCGACACCAGAAACAAAGGTTAGCAATGAGGGAAGAATGCGCCTTATAAAGCGTTGTAACCGGCTGTAAAAAGAGAGGGGCACAATTATCAATCAAGGAAGGGTAAAATTACATCTTTATGATCGCTGAAGTTCTTCATCATATAATCCCGGGAATCTCCAATAACCTGACCCGGACTTCCTATGACGATAGCATAATCAGGGATAGTGCCGCGAACGACGGTCCCTGAGCCGATGACACAGCCTTTTCCGATTTTTGTGCCCGGCATAACGATGGAGCCTGTGCCGATAAAACTGAAATCACCGATTTCTATGGGTTTAATTTTTCCCAGCGGTTTTTCTGTGTAAATACCCATGGCTTTCCCCACTGTATAGGGGGACCAGTCATGGGTTAAAAGGCGTACATAAGACGAAATTGTAACACCTTCACCTAATGTCAACAGGCTATAATCCGTGCCGTCGATATCGGTCTTGGAGGAAATATAATTAGGGCGACCGGTAAAATTGGCCCCCCAACGTTTGAGAAAAAATAGGTAAACGCCAGTGGCCCAACGAATACGAATGGGCCTGAGAACTGTCATCAGGCTATAACATATAATGCGTTCAATTTTAGGGGCTTTTGCCATGATTAACTTTATTCTGTTTTACTGTGTATGTCTATGAACGTGTATAAAATTCATCGCCATAGCTTTCACGGGCGATCATATGAAACGTCCCATCAAGGGGAGGTCCAAATAATGTAACGCCGTAAGCCGTCGTTTTGCCAGATGGCAAGACCCCTAATTGCAACGCCCGAAATATTCGCGGAAATATTTTTAACATGGCTGACTCTCTTCTTTTAACGACTATCGGTTTATATCTTATCGGTCAGGTTTTATCTATCTGACATTAAGTGTGTTGTAGCTTTATCATGCGCTGCGGATTCACAATTCGGGGCCTAGCGGATGAGGCTTTGAGCGGGGTCATCCAGACGAGCCCCATTGAAATATATAACATGAGCGATGGAAATGACATCTCCCCGCCGATCATGGAGTTGAGGAACATGAATATAAACCATATCGCGACAAAGCGGTAGGCAACGCTCGGCGCGTGCAAATGTAAAATGGCCCGGTAAAACGAAGCGGATATGACGAATATATACGGAGTTGCATATAGCCACCCGAGATCCATCAAACTTTCCAGAAATATATTGTGGGGTGCGGATAACCAAAATAATGCCGACATATTGCCTAACCCAATGCCTTCTGGATTGTTTTGATAGACATCCCACGCAAATTGATAAAGAAAAATACGATCGCCTTCATTAGTTTGGCTCATTAAATATTCAAGTGTATACCGCCCGGCTAATTCTTCCGGCATATAATTGAGGAGTGTAACCAGTAAGATAAACCCGATAATCAGTAGGACGAAAATTTTCAGGATTTCGAGCAAGCTGAAATAACGTAACCGATATATTATAAAGCATAAGGCGGCCACAATGATGGCACCGCGTGACCCTGTAAAAAGACAGGCAATCACACTAAAACCCCCCAGCATGAACAGCAGGCGCTTATTGCCTGTGTTTTTTCGATTCACAATCATATATAAAACAGGAAAGAACAGTAATTTTGAATGCAGTACTGGATTAAGTTCTAACGCGCTCTGGCGAATATTGTCTGTTTCTCCATTTGTGAAGGCAAATGTAGCATAGATGAAAGATAAAAATATCAATCCATAGATGAATAAAGTCAAACTTAGAGGGTGCCTGAGCGCAAATGGAAATATAAAGCATCCTGACACCCAGACGAAAAGAAAATAAGTCCGTTTATTGGCGGCAAATTCGGTTGCAGGCGCATATAGTGTTCCGTGATACATGACGCTGCCAAGACATAGCGTTGCCAGTATCAAGAAAATCGCGACATTGCTTTCCAGAATGATCTTGGAATGTAATAAGCCGATTCCAGTCAGTATAGCCACAGAGGCGATCATAAGATTAAATCTAAGCTGCGGGTCCAATATGGATAGGTGTGCCGTTCCGATAAACAGGGTTGCAATAATTGCAATCATCAGGCTTGAAGGCGTATATGATCTTACATTTTGCATAATACAATAGAGCCCTAAACACGTTCAACCTACAGCCCGAAGGGCTGCCCAGAAAAACCCGAAGCAACACCTGTGCCAAATAGGTTCTCACGTCATGTAATCTATACATATCCTTAAGGATTTCAATAGTTTGTAATGTGTTTATCGCCAAGCATCAAGACTGGGAATAATGCCGTGTAATTGGCCCGGTTGGGTGGGGATATGGCCGGGTGTGACTATGGGCGCAGCGATGTGGTAAACCGTGTCAGCTGTGGCATAGATACGCATTAATACGGGGTGATAGCCCGCAAATGCGGTTGGATCATAATCAATAAGCTGCGTGATTTGTTGCCATCCGGTCTCAGAGGTTATCAGAGACGCCGCGGACGGCGTTTCTGTACCGTCAATAAAGACACGTCCAGCGCGTCCAATCGCAACGGACCCACTTTCAACCCGGATATGGTAATTCACGGTTAATTGCGTTGAAATAGGCATGGACCTATTTGTGATGCTCAGATAATGTGGCCCGTTTGTACTGTCTAAACGTCCAGATTGTCCACTTCCTGTCCTGACTTTCAGGAGGTGGAATTCTATGCCGTAACGCCGTGTGTTCGCATTTTTCAGACGGCTTATAAGACTATTGACCACGGGGTCCAGAGCGGCGCGTGTTCCACCATGTGTGCTATTATTATGCACAAATTGCGGGCCCGCTTCAAACGCGGCGCCATTAAATGGCGACAGGTATGACGGGGCCGTGAAATTTCCGGCAACAGCCCCTTGAGGGTCAGGTGATCCGGCAAAACGTCCAGAGTCTTTTAACAGGTTAAACGGGGGGGCTATAGCCGGGGTTTGGGGCAGGGACACCTGACCCGTCTCGCCGTCTATTCGTAGAGCGTCATGCCAGTTTTGACCGTCGGCTGTGACTTTGATTTGGAAATTATCCTCTCCGGTTAAACCCAATTCAGCGCGCCCGCTATAATGACTTTGATAGAGCAGGGAGACTGTTTGACCGGAATTCGCTTTATTCAATAAAAGACGTAAATCGCCGCTTCCCGGCGTGATATCGTCATGGGTAAAAAGTACCGCGTCAGACTTTACCGCGAGTCGGTTTGTGTCATCAGGGCTAGCATTAATGCCGAGCTGGGGAAGGGCAGAGAGGGCTGTGTTCGCGTTTGCCGATTGCCAAGCGGTATCATGATATACCCAGATTGACTGGCTGTCTTCGTCCCAAACTGTCCACCCCATTTGCGGTTCAAAAAACGCCCAAGCCTGATCTTGGTAAGCCGTTAAATATCCGGCTTTCCCGGCCCAGGCCCCTGTAGGGTCTGAGCCGATAATATAGCGGGCATCCGGGGCCGGAGAGTCCGGTGGGGCGGTTTCGGACCGACTGACTACGCTAATATGGATAAGCGTATCAAGCTTTAGCAGGGCCTCATTATGCGTGATGTGTTTTTGCGCCTGAGCCGGGGCAATAAAGGGTAGGTTTAAATTTGCGCTTGTGTCCACAGTGATCTCCAAATGTAAGAGCGTTCCACTGTAAGTGTGATAGCGGGGGTGTGGATTAGATGGTCTTATCAGGGGCTATCATGGACATAGACTTTTGAAATTTCACCGGGATGTAATTCTATTTCAGTAACGACTTTAGCGCCCATTTTTGTATAAAATTTATGGGCGGCGTCGAGGCTGTTTCCGACAATGATCCGAAAGCTATTAATGTTGCGGGCTTTGAAATAATCGACAAGGTTCTGGTATAATGTGGGGGCAATGCCGTGTCCGCGTGCCGCAGGCGATAAGGCGATTGAAAAAAGCTCGGCTTGGGGGATAGATAAATTTGAAAAAACGCCATCCTCGGATTTTCCATATCGTAAAATATCTATAACCCGTCTTAATTTTCGCGGGGATAAAAGCGTGAGTCCTAACGGTAAACCCCAGCGCCAGATTCGTGGAAACATAGCTTTATAGACCGGCGCCATCGAGTGGCCTCCCGTGATAAATCCGACGATTTCTCCGTCTATAATATGGTAAAAGAGGGCGGTTTCATCTCCCTGATCCATGGCCCGATACACTTCGGATAGAAAGACCGGCCCGAGGCTTGCGAGAAAACTTTTGTCCAAATTAGACATGTGTAGCTGTGCTATTTGCGTATAAATATCGGTTTTTGACGCTGTAGAGGCAGGTGCAATCGGGGCTTTAGTCACGGGGGGAACTGCCGAGAATATAGCTGACTAAGTTTTCGGGCGGGCGGGGCAGATTGGGGAAAATTTTGTAAACGCGATTGGCTTTACCTGTTAAAACCACCCAGACCGTCAAAAGGATCAGAATGAAATAAATGAAAATATTATTATTTTCGACATACCATTTCTCAAGTGTGCCTTTGTAGGGCATGATCTGGCTGTTATAAATTTCATCGGCATCCGCCGCATCATCCATCATGTCTTCCTCATTACGAAAAATGATCGACCCTATTCCGGATAGGCCCGGACGTGTTTTGAGGATGATAGGCTGTAGATCTTTTGGGAAGGCGTCAAAACAACGCTGTGTTTGTGGACGGGGGCCGATAATGCTCATGGACCCTCCAAAAATATTGAAAATCTGAGGGAGTTCATTAATTTTGGATTTGCGTAAAAATTTTCCAAACGGCAATACGCGCGGATCATTTTTAACGGTGACTGTCCCGGTGCCCATGGCGGCGCTGTTCTTTAGCATGGTGGCAAATTTCAAGACGTTGAATGTTTTTCCATCCCGACCGATACGTTCTTGTTTATAGAAAATTTCGCCTTCTCCGGTCACGCGTAATATGCACATCACCCCTATAAGCGGTACGATTAAAACAATGAGGGCTAGCCCGGAAAATAGAATATCAAAGACGCGTTGCATTACATTCTCCCGTCCAAATACCGACCCGTTTCCATATGATTGAAATTAGGGATCATCTGGTTAAATAAATCGACAATCGGGCCTTTTTCCCATGTTTTATTTTCGCGGATATTGGTGATGGTTTCGAGGAAATAGCTGAGTTTTTCGGGATCGAAATCAAGAGCGTTCTTGATGATGCCGAGGTTTTCAAACCGGTCCATATCCAGAGTTTCGCTGGATGTAAAAAACTCCTCATAACTTTTTTCACCCGTCGTATCTGAATTAAAGAAATAAACGGGCCATTTTTTTTGCGCGATCAACTCTGGCGCTCGCGTTCGGGCTTCGTCTTCAGTTTCGCACTCAAAAGGTGTATAACCCAAGGCGTTAAGATAATTTACGGCTATATCGGAGAATTTTGTAAGTTGGAGAGCTTCGCTCATTTTTGGAAAAAAGATGTCGCGATTATCTCCCAGAATACAAGAGGCTAGGCATAATTCTCCGGCTTCTTGCGGGACGACGAAATACCGTCGCACATCATGAGGTGCAGAAATAGGCTGTTGCTTGGCAAAGCGTTGATTAAACCCGTGCAATAAGGATCCATCCGAGAAGGCGACATTGGCAAATCGGGCTGTTGATATCTGTAGCGCGGCGCTCTCTCGCATCAGGAACATTTCCATAATCCGTTTTGACGCGCCCATCATATTTACGGGATTGGCTGCTTTATCTGTTGAAACGCAGAAGTATTTCTTGGCCCCGAAGGCCTTGGCTTGTGCCAAGGTGGAAATCGTGTTGAGAATATTGACCTCGATCATCCGCATGAGGGTGAAGGGGTCTTTTTCACTTCGCACATGTTTGAGCGCCGAAAGGTTCAGCACATAATCATATCCCGCTTCCATTTCGAGTAATGCAGAAAATTCCTGACGGCCACAGTCCAGTGCAAAGGTTCTGAAATCGCCATCAATATAGCCTAATGTCGAGCGAATATCGCGGACGAGTTCGACAAGATTGTTTTCGGATATATCGACGGCATGTAGGGCTTTGGGATTACGCTTGAAAATTTCGCGCGTGACGGCTTGGCCAATAGTGCCCGCCCCGCCAATCACCAAAAACCGTGATTGGGAAACACGCTCGGACAGTTCGGATTCATTTGCGCTTATATCATTGTTAAATAGCAGGTTTTGGCGCTCGATAATGTTTAAAATATTCATGGTGTCACAGTCTTTATAAGGGCATCCGGTACGCTTGAAGGAATATTGACAATACGCTCTTCGAGATATTTTGCCGTTTTCACGCCATCTGTCTGGCAGTTTTTAAACATGTCCAAAGAGTTCATTAATCGCCAAATTGGACGTGTCATAACGCCGGCTTTATTGGTTAGATCCAAGAAGGCTTCTCTGTGTTCAAGCGTATCGAGTTTGATGGCGTTAAGCCAATTATTGGCCCGCATGCCGTGAAGGGGTTTGACCAAATGCCAGCCCTGTTCCTCGCAATATTGTGCATATTTTCGGGTGATGTCGGCTTTGATGTCTTGTTGGCGTGGAAGGGTTTCCATTTGGGCAACACCTAAAATTGCATTTAAATTTGGCAGGCGGTAATTATATCCGATTTCGTCATGCACAAATTCATAGGCATGCGGAATTTTGGCTGTTGTCGTGAGGTGTTTAGCGCGCCTAGCAAGGGCTTCATCATTTGTAATCATCATTCCACCGCCACCCGTGGTAATGACTTTATTCCCGTTAAAACTCAGCGTGCCCATCTGCCCGAATAGCCCTGTGTGGGTGTCTTCCACATAGCTGCCCAGACTTTCAGCAGCGTCTTCGATCAGTGCTATATTATGTGTCTTGCAAATTTGCGCAATCTCTCGGATTCGTAAGGGTAAGCCAAATGTATGCATCGGGACACAGGCGCGAATAATGGCACCGGTTGAAATATTATAGCAATGTCCGTCCTTTTGGCGGCTATGTGTTTCCAACCATTTTTTCAAGGCTTTCGGGCTCATACCCATAGTGTCTTCATCAACATCAATAAAGACAGGTCTTGCATGGGCATAACTAATCGCATTACAGGTTGCGATAAAGGTGAGGGGCTGGGACAGGACTTCATCCCCTTGGCTTACACCCGCCAGGATAAGAGCCATATGCAAGGCTGCGGTACCGTTCACAGTGGCAATGGCGTATTTAGCCCCTGTGTATTTTGCAATCATGTTTTCAAAATCAATCACGCCTTGCCCGACAGAGGATACAAAGTTTGAATCTATAGTTTCGACAAGATAGCGCCGCTCGTTCCCGTTAAAAACAGGCCGGTGTAGCGGGATAAATTCAGGTCCGTAAATTTCGCGGATAAACCTAATCAGGTCTTGGGTTTTTTGAGAAAAGTCACGCATTATTACCCTCTCGAGTTTGTTTTTGCGTTCTCCCAGCTATGCGTTCCAGAACTGATGTAAATGAACGCGACAGGGTTTCACGATTAAACTGATTTTCCGCGACAGCCAGCGCCTTTTGACCCATGTCGGGCAATAGGGCCTTTTTATCATAAGCCGCTTCTAGGGCATTTGCAAAAGCAATGGGGTCATCGGCGGGAACAGCCCACCCGCAGGCGTGATTTTGAATAATATCGGCCACCCAACCGGGGTAATTAATTAAAACAGGTTTGGCCGTCGCTATGTAGTCGAAGAATTTATTGGGGGAGGTTCCATAATAAAATGCAGGTACATTGGCGAGCATTTGTAAGCCAATATCCGCACCTGCAATATATTCGGCTAATTTGTATTTTGGCATTGGGTCCAAGAAAATTACATTCTGTAAGTTGCGCGTCTTTGCGTCCTCGATTAATGCGGATTTTTTTATGCCAGAGCCGATAAGGACAATTTTAATGTTGTCACGTCCTCGTTTTTTCAAAACGTCTGCGGCATTTAACGCATTATGCAGCCCGTTGGCATAGCCATGTGTACCGCCGTAAATTGCCATTAAATCTGTATCTTTTACCTCGGGGGGGCGTTGGGCGGTCGCGGATTGAAAAAGAGAAATATCGCATCCATTGGGAATGAGTGTGATATTTTCGCGCGGTACACCGCGTTTTGCAATTCCGTCAACGATTCCGGGGGCCAGACCGATGCAATGATGTGCGCTACGATAGCTGATAAATTCGAGGACTGACATCATCGACAGGATGAGTGGATTGGTAATCACACCCATAGCTTTGGGTAATTCCGGCCAAAGATCACGCACTTCAAATACAAAGGGCTTGCGGCGTAGCCAGCGGGCCATAATGCCCGGGATGCCCGCCGTTAGCGGTGTTGTCGTAGCAAAGACGAGGTCATAGTCCCGACGCAAGGCTATTGAAATACTCCGCATAGCGAATTTTAAAAATACCGTTGTGCGTTTTAGGAAACTATCATTATTTGAATAGGGTAAATCAATCTCTATAATACGCATCCCGTTCGACATACCTTCGCGGATACCTTTTGTGAAATCACCGGCAAGGCCTGTATTACTGCCAGCATAGCGGCCACAGACCATCGTGACCTCATGACCGGCGGTGACGAGTGCGCGCGCCATTTCATAAGACCGGCTGCCGACCGACCCTTTTGGGGTTGAAAAATGTTGGTGAAAATAGAAAATTTTCACAATGTCCACCTCAAAATTGTTGTAAATTCGCCGGATTGGCGGGTCGTAGCGGTTAAAACGGGTATAGGGGTCTTATTCAGATAGTAATGCGATTCATGTCCGGTTTCCCATGCGGCTTCAATCTCATGGAAGGATTGGATGGTTAATGTATATTTATCCCATGCAACACTTATGCCTGTATCGGTTTTTTGAATATCAGGGTGGATTGAAAACATATCAGGGCTTAATCGCCAGTGCCATTTTGCAATGTCGGATATCCCGCTGATCGTATCGTGTACGATCAACTGGTCTGGCTCTAGTGTAACCTTACGTTTATGATAAGCGCCCATATGATCCTTATACGCAGCTTGGAAGGATTGTATACCGGCCTGCCAGTTCTGAGTTTTAGGCCAGCGACCCAATAAAAACCGGCCTAACCTTGGCATTTGGTTTCGCGCGTCAAGCTGAACGGTATTGTGGCAGGTTACACCGCTAAAATATTCTAAGTCCTGTGGTGTGGAATTATAGCTATATGTGCCGCCGTCTCTAAAAATATTGTGGCCATTATGCCAGAAATCCACATGTAGGACATCATTTTGAGAGGGACGAAATTGAAATCGGGGACAGCGTAAAACGGCCATGGATCGTGGAGATTTTATAACCGCAAACCCGCCATTCAAACCTGGGTCCGTTTCGGGTTCCTTGGCCATGGCGGAGGGCAGGGGGAGATCGAGGAGATCAAATGTGTCACGGACGGTCGCGACATTTTCATAGGCATATTTATCCAACCATAATGCACAGGCCAGAGCGACACTGGGACGAAAATCCCGGTAGGCCCCGCCGCTTAAATTTAAGATATGCGTGCCGTCATTTGCGCCTATATTTGGCGCATCCCCGCTAACCGGATCTATTAATCTATGAAGCCATGTCGTTGCCGCTTGCATGCGGCGTTGAAACCGGGGTGAGAATTCGGCGTCTGAAATACGTCGTCGCCACCATTCGGCATAGGAAATACTATCGAGCATCATACGGTGATAGGTAATAGAATATTGGCTAAAACTGCCGTCTTTCGCGATTAATCGGGCGATCCGGTTTTCGAGTAATCTCCGCCCTAAACGACTCCAGTGACGCCCTTGGTTTTCCCCGTGTAATACGAGATATTGTCCACCCATATAAAGGGCCGCGGCTTCAGAGGTTCCGTGATTATTATCCTGTGCGATGGCATAGGATATGGTGGGAACAATACGGCGCAGATGAAGTTTCAAATAATCAAGAAACCCAGATGTCGGTGAGTGTAACTGTCCTAATAGATGACCTGTCACCATAAGGTGCATCACCCGGATCGAGGCTTCCTGCCCGCATTTCCAATTGGGCCCTTCATAAGCGGGGTTTTGGCGCACCCAGTCTGAAATCCAGTCATTGAGCTGTGGGTATAATGGCGGATTGTGTTTGGCTTGCCGTGCCATGTCCAAAGCCCAACCCTTGCGGGATAATTCCCAAATTTGTTTAATGTCGCCGACATCAGGATCAAAATCGGAAATCTCATAAAACGGGCGTTGCGGGTTTTTGAACTCGGCACGCGTTAGGGGATTACGGAACCAGTCCGGTGTCGTTTGCGGTGTGTCTACCGGATGATATCCGAAGGCTTTAGGTAAGGTAAAACCGGAGGTCCCCTCAAGGTCCCGATAGGTGCGTGCGCTCTGAGCCGGGCTTGGAGGCGAGTGGTCAGGTGCAGCTATGTTAAAAATAGGGCCGGTGATTGTCGCCCCTGTCTTGGCCACACGCCGTATGGCGCTATAGGGGTTTTTTAAGGACAGCCGATAATTTACGATACGCAAAATGTTTTGCAACCCTAATCGGGGGACCGTCCGTAATGTGTCCAGAGTATGTGGCATCAGACTCGTCTTAAGACAGACCTTGCGCTGCCCGTATCGTCCAGCGACTGACTTCGATTAACTCCTCAGGCGGAATAGGCGAAGGCTCGCCTTTTTGTACGGCGTGAATGAAAGCTGCCAATGCGGCTGCATGTCCCTTATCTTGTTTGCCGTTAAGCGAGGCGTTTTTCGTCCATCCCATAGCGACGAGTTTCTTAAAGTTCTCAAGACGTAAATAGCGATCCGCGACAAAGGCTTCATAACGTTCTTTCATCAGGGTTTTGGGCCCATTTGCGAAGTAATGAACCGTACCGATTGATCCGTCTTCAAACGAGAGTGTGATTGTGACCTTGTCATTTTTTATGCCGTCACTTGTCGGTAAAGAAATTTGTGTCGTCTGGACATCCGTGATGGGGGCGCCAATAAAAAACCGTAATAAATCTATGAAATGACAGCCTTCTCCGATGATGCGTCCTCCGCCTTGCATAGGGTCATGGGCCCAATGGTTAGCGGGTAGGGCGCCGGCATTTATTGTGGCGATGAGGCATTTAGGTTGCTTGACATTGTCGAGTAAGCTTTTCATTTTTATGGCTGTGGGTGAAAAGCGGCGGTTAAACCCGATCATCAGGCGCGGGGCTTGGTCGCCAGCTTGCAAAAGAATATTTTCAATTTCATCAATATCTTTATCCAATATGGCCAAGGGCTTTTCGACAAAAACGTTCTTACCCGCACGCAATGCCTGTGTGGTGAGCGGAGCATGGGCATCGTGTCGGGTGGCGATTACAACACTATCGATTTCAGAGTCGTCCAAGACCGATTGAAAATCTGTAGTGGCTTCTTCAAATCCGGCTTTCTGGCCTTCTGTAACAGCGGAAACTCCGCCCCGTGACACGACCGTTTTTAGGCGTGCGCCTGCCGCTTTAAGACCCGGTGCCGTGACGCGTCCGCCAAATCCTCCAACCCCGATTAAGGCCACAGTTCCCGGTTGGGCGGGTTTGGGCACGCCGTCTACGATCTTGATTGTATTGACAAATTTATCCGGCCCCCGGTCTGGATATGATAATAAAACGCCAAGGATAGAACTACTTTTTTCTGATATTTTATCATAGGCCTTATTGGCTTCGCTCACGTCAATTATTTCTGAAATCAACGGTTTAACGTGTAAACGTTTCTCAGCTAATTCTTGTAAGACCGCTTCGAAATTACGTTGCTCCGTCCAGCGGACAAATGGGAGCGGATAGTCCTGTCCGCGCTCTTCATATTCCGGATCATACCGGCCCGGACCATAGGAACATGAGACTTGAAAGTGGAGTTCTTTTTCGTAAAAGTCCGAGCGGGATAAGGATAAGCCCGTTGCCCCGACTTGGATAATGCGGCCACGTTGGCGCGACATTTGCGCAGCCTGCTGCACGGGATCATTACTCGACGTTGAGGCTGCAATAATAACGCCATCGGCGCCCCGGCCATTTGTCATGGCTTTCACAGTTGCGACAGGGTCTTCACCGGCTTTCAGATTAATGGTTTCAACACCCCAAGTTTGTGCAAGTTGCAAGCGGTCATGGCTGAAGTCCACGCCTATCACTCGACAGCCATGCGCACGTAAGAGCTGGCAGGTAAGCAGTCCGATTAGGCCCAAGCCGATAACGCAAAAGGTTTCACCTAAGGTTGGAGTGGCCAGACGACATCCTTGTAAGCCGATAGCAGCCAAGGGGGTAAAACAGGCCTCGTCATCGCTAACTCCGTCAGGAATTTTTGCGACAAGATTTTGCCCGACGACAACTAATTCGGAATGCGAGCCATTGGAGACTACGCGGTCGCCGACTTTGAAGGCGTGAACACCGGCCCCGACGGCTTTCACGACGCCGGAATTGCAATATCCTAAGGAAATAGGCTGATCTATTTTCGATTTCACGGCTTCGAGGGTCGGGCCTAAGCCATCTGTGCGAACCTTATCAAGGGTTTGTTTGACCTTGTCGGGTTGTTGCATGGCTTTTTGTAAAAGATTACCTTTACCAAATTCCAGTAACATTCTCTCCGTGCCCGAGGAAATAAGTGTCCGGCGTGTTTCAATCAAAACTTGATGGCTGGAAACAAGGGGGCTGGGGGCTTCAACAATGGCAATGTCACCGGTTTTTAACGATTGTAAAACTTTGCGCACTTGCAACTCCTAAGGGCTATGCAGCTAAGGATAGACCTTTCGATCATAACTTATAAACTTATTCGTCGTGACGTTAAGACTGCCCAATCTTGATTTGCGGTGCTTTTGGCAAGTTGCCTCGGAAAGGTCAAGTAGATTAAACCGTAGGTAATATCGGAGCGGTTTTGCTTATGAATGGATCGAAATTTGGACAGATTTATGTTTGATTTTAGCGGGGTTCAGAGCGCATTAACGATTGAATTACATTAAGCAGGTCCTGGGTCGAGGTGAAACCAAAGCGGGTAAACGTCCCAAAAACCATGTTTAACACCCCTATAATCTGTTATTTTTTATCGATAATACGCCTATAAGGTGAAAATAGGTGCTAAATGTACTTTATTTGCGGCATAGGCTTGATTACACATCGCAAATATGTTTGTTAATAAAGAGTTATTGTTAGGGGCGCCTTCAATACTATTATTAATGGTAAGGAAACCGATAGTGTATTGTCGCTAATGGGGGTAGTAGTATGGTTGAAAATAAAGTTTTACATTCTTTGAGGGCGAGCTATCCGGCTGTTAAGCGCATTATGGATATCAGCGTAGCCGCATTCGGATTGCTGATTTTAAGTCCCTTACTTATTCTTATAGCTTGTGCCGTGAAACTGACGTCCGAAGGACCGGTTATTTTCTGGTCGCAACGTCGAGGATTTCAGGGAAAATCTTTCATGATGCCCAAATTCAGAACCATGACGGTCGATTCTAAGATTTTGTCACGGGAAACGGCGTCCGCCAAGGATTTTAAACTGACGCCAATAGGGCTTTTCTTGCGTAAATCCAGCTTGGATGAAATTCCACAATTACTCAGCGTGTTAACCGGGCATATGAGCTTGATCGGGCCGCGTCCGCTATTGGTCGATGATCAGGCGTCTGGAGAAAGATCGAAAACCCCTGTCATCTACACGGTAAAGCCGGGCATAACCGGGCTGGCGCAAGTCAATGGGCGTAATTTTATCAAGCCGAGCAATAAAGCGCGTTATGATGCTTTTTATGCCAGACGGGTATGCATGATTTTGGATATGAAAATACTCGCCAAAACAGTGCGTACAGTTTTTGACGTCAAGCTCGTAAAGTAACCGATTTTCGACACGACCGAAGCCTGATTATCGAGGCTGATGATAAGGCTCTGATTACGGGGTAATATATAGGCTTTCGATCTTAACCTCGGCCTTAAAATTCAGGTATGGTCTCCCTAATCGTGATGTCATAATCACATTTTTATATGTCTTATTATCTGCACATTCCGATCTTGCACCGCGTCGATCTTGTTCCTTCTGATAGTGCCTATATCGACACAGCGTCCGCCCAAAATAATATATGGTATTGCGTTCTAAAGGATGTGGAAAAACCGCAAATGATCTTGACTAGACCTATGGGGTACTGGACTTATTGTGAGCTTAAGTTCATACGAGATGACGGAGTGAAATCTCCCTTCTGTAGATGTGCGAATAAAATCTGCGTCACAGTTGATTTATTCATCCCGTACTCATCTTAAGGGACATACGTAAGACTGATGTTTATGCGATTTGTGAAACATATCTTTATCTGTGCTATCATGGCCGTTTTAATTTTGGTCTCTCTTTATACATTTTTGCCGCTGAATATGTCCGCCAATCAGGCACAGGCGCCCGGACCATTTAAACGGGTGACGACCAAGAGCCTATTGGATGCGAATTTCAAACAAATCAGCAAAGGCAGTGAGGCGAACGACAGAATTATCAAAGAAAACAGCTCTATATTGTTGAAACGTACACCGCTGAATGATCGGGTATTGTTTTATTACGGAGCTATGCTGGCATTGCGCGATGCCAGTATAATCAATCAGGACTGGTTTGATACGATAAGGCGTCGAAACCCTCGCAATCGAAGCAATTTATGGACCTTGCTAAATTTCGCGCGATCCAACAATGACGCGTCCGAGACTCTGAAATTAGTTCATATTCTGTATAATTTAGAACGCGAAAAACGCGATCCTTTAGAAGCGGTTTTATCAAGCCTATACAAGACGGATACGGGTTATACGCTCATTAATGAAAAACTTACGGAAAATCCGCGCTGGGCGGCTCCTTTTCTGCTCCAAGAAATCCATGACTTAACGCCTGAACGCGCCGACCTTATATCGCAATCCTTTTTACTGTGGCTTGAAAGCATACCGGACGCGCAGGCTAGTTTCATACATACGCAATTTCTAAGTAATGGTTTGATTGCAATGGGCAAGGTTGCGGCGGCGCAGGATATATGGGCGCGGGTGACCGAGAAAGCCGGCGAGGCGGTTTTCGCTTCTGAGAGTTTAAACTATAATCCTGAACTTTTAAATGTAAAAGCTCCAGCGCCATTTAACTGGCAGATATTGACCCGCCCCGGCGTCAGTAGCGAACTTGCGCGTACAGGGGGGTTATATGTATCATTTAACGGCGACAAGACCCAGACGATTGCGCAACAGTCTTTTAAACCGACAGACAAGGCGTTTGAAATTTCAGCTGTGGCGAATTACAGCTATCTTTCACGTAAGGGAAACTTTCAGGTTAAAATCAATTGTTCGTCGCCGTTTCAAAACGGGCCGATTTTGACATTCGATAATACGTTTAGGGATGCAGATATCGCGCGCGTACGCTCTGACGGGTTTAAAGATAAATGTGATATGGCATTATTGCGTATAATGGCTGTACCGGGGTTTTATAATGACCGGATTTCAATTAATTTCCAATCGGTGAGCGTTAAAGCGCTTGAGGTTACGCCATGAGACAACAGATCAGGCATTTTGATTTCGCAGGCGCCGTGCAAGCTGTCTTAACGCAGTTTTTAGAATGGCGTTTGAGTGTCATACTTGTTTTTGCCATCATTTTAGGCGGGACATCGCAAGACCTCTATGTGTTCAAATTACCTCTCTATATCCTCTCTATTGTTTTTATTGGCAGTGCTTTTTTAACGCGGAAAAATGATTTTTCTGCATTGCGACGCCCCCCTATCCTCATAGGCGCGGGGCTGGTCGGCCTGTTCTTGCTTTATCTTATTCCCTTGCCGCCATCAATCTGGACTCAATTTGAGGGACGGGATGTGGTAGAGAACAGTTTTACCTTGACGCAGAGCCAAACACCTTGGTTCCCGATAACTTTGGAACCTGAAAAAACCTATTTGTCTTTGTTCGATTTTTTACCGGTTATTGCCATCGCTTTGATTATGACGCTGTCTGCATCGCGGAAAGAAATTAACAAAGCCGAATTGTCTTTATTAGCAGCAGCAAGTTTCAGCTTGGCTTTAGGTTTGGCGCAAATTTTATTCGGGGTGACGCTCTTTACCTCTTATACGGTTATAAATGACGGTGTGCCCCGGGGGGTCTTCACCAATGTCAATCACCAAGCCACGCTTTTGGCGGCGTGCTTGCCTTTGGGATTTTACTGGGCCTATAAATATTTTCAAACCTCTCGCAGGGAAAGTCGCGGTCCCTTTGTCTTATCCTCGGTGGCCTCTATGTTCTTTGTCGCCGGCCTTATTCTGACGCAATCGATTGCCGGATATTTCATGCTGTTTATCGGCGTCGGCCTCGTTGGGTTTATATTACAAAAAAAGGCGAAATTTAGGATAGGCATCTTGGGAATTATGTTGATTTTCTTGGTGGCATTTATCGTCGATATGCTGTTTTTTAATACCTATCTTTTGCAATTGATGCAAAAATATAGTTCGGATTTACAAACCTCTAGAAATCAAATTTTTGAAACCAGTCTCAAGGCTAGGGGTGATTTTGGTATTTTCGGGATAGGCCCCGGCGCATTTGAAACCATTTATAAAGTTTACGAAAATCAAAACGAGTTGATCGCGGTTTATGTCAATCAAGCCCATAATGACTTTTTACAAATATGGATGGAATTTGGCCTATTTGGACTTTTATGGCTGCTGGCCGGTGTAGCGTGGTGGGTTCGGGTCGCGTTTTTGGCCTTTTTCAAGCCCGCAACGTCAACCACTCGCGCCAAAATATACACGCTGTGCATATTGATGCCGGTTTTACATTCCAGCGTAGATTACCCATTGCGTACCATAGCGATCAGTGCCGTATTGGCGTTTTTTGCGATAAGGGTTGATCGTCAGCTCGGCGCCAAAGCCTAAGGCGTCCATAGGCGATTACTGTCTCGAAAATAGACACTACCTTGCTAAGGGAAATGGTTATGAATTTTACCTTTAATTAGTGAGTTGACTTGTAAATAGCTATGAATTCAGCTCTTAGTTTACACTTATTGAATATGAGTGGTTTGAGTGTGAACATAGGCGCTGCATTTTCAGACTAGGTAAACCTATCTTGGGTTAAGAATTAATGTATTATTGAGTTGATCTATATTGATAGGGAACATAGACAGAATTAAAAATAACTGGATTTGAGGTCAACAGCGCGGTGTCGAAATCGACTGTTTGTGTTCTCCCATAGTTTCGATTTAAAGAAAGACTAACGTCAATATGTCGTATAGTGCAAATATGCTTAATGCCAATCAAGTGAATGAGGCCGGCGTGCCCCTTGGTGAAGGCTCTGGTAGTTCCCTGATTAACTTTTGGAAGATTTTACATGTTCTGCAAAAATGGTGGTGGTTAATCGCATTGATCGTCACATTTTTCGTGGCGCTGACGGTTTTGGTCCTGTTTCGCATTACCCCGATTTACAAAGCGTCGACCACGCTTGAGGTCAAGCAGGAAGAGCGTACTATTCTGGACATCTCGCAAGTCGAAAATGTGATTGCCGATAAGGAGTTTTTAACGACTCAGGTTGAATTGCTAAAAGGGCGACAATTGATCGAAGATGTTATTCTTGATCTTAATTTGTTAAATGATACGTCATTTATTGACCCTGATGATGAAGGGTGGAGTGTCTTAAGCCGCGATCAGAAATTAAGCCTGATTGCGCGTGGCTTTCAAAGCCGTTTAACGGTTCAGCCTGTCGGGCGTACCCGGTTGATAAATGTAAGTTTTGAGCATCCAGACCCGAAAAAAGCGGCCCTGATAACAAATTCCCTTACGGAAACCTTCATCAATAATTCTTTGTCGAATAAATTTAATACCACGGCGTATGCGCGGGAGTTTCTGGAAGACCGTCTGGTGCTGATTAAAGGGGAGTTGGAGCAGGCGGAACGCAAATTGGTGAAATATGCATCAGATAACGGGATCATAATCATTCGCGAAGATGTGAATGATGAGGCCTCGGGAGGCTTGGAAACGACGGCCCTCGTTACCTTGAACGCGGAACTTACACAGGCGCGTCTGGACCGCACATCGGCTGAACTGACCTATCTACAGGCCCAGGAAGCGGGTTTTGGGTCTGATATATTGAACAATTTGGCGCTTAACGGATTAAAGGAGGAGCGGATTAAACTGACCTCCGAATACCGGGAAAAGCTTGCCATTTTCAAACCGGAGTTTCCGGATATGTTGGAACTCAAAAATAGAATAGAACTCTTTGATAAGGAAATACAGTCACAAGAATCAGCGATTATTTCGGCAAAATTGTCCGAGAGTAGTGCCCAGTTTGAAATTGCCAAAGCCAGAGAAAACGATCTTGCAGCCCGTGTTAACCGTCTTAAATCGTCTGTGTTTGACGGACGGGAAAGTCGTGTTGATTATAATATTTTAAAGCGCGAAGTTGAAACCAGCCGGACGCAATATGAAGGTTTGTTACAACGCTTAAAAGAAGTCAGCGTGGTGGATGAGATCGGGTCAACACTCGTGCAAATTATTGACCCGGCCCGGGCGCCGTTAAACCCGTTTAAGCCCAATAAATTGCGATCATTGATTTTAGCCTTTTTGCTGAGTGGAGTTTTAGGGTTTGGGCTATGCTACCTTATTGAAATAATTGATGATCGGGTGAAAACGCCTGACGATGTGAAACAAAACCTAAACCAAACGATTATGGGCGTGATTCCGATTGATCCGGTTCAGTCCGAAATTGTTGAGCATTTGGAGGATCCGCAGACTGTTTTATCTGAAGCTTATGCCTCGGTACGGACCAATATCAATTTCTCGGGGCCGGATGGCGGGCCGAAAGTTATACAGGTAACAAGTACGCGGAGCGGCGAGGGCAAGTCAGTTACGTCTCTGGCATTGGCGCTAAGGTTTGCCGGTGTCGGCCATTCCGTTTTGCTTGTAGATGCGGATATGCGGCTTCCGACCTTTTTGGAAAAAGACAGCGATTCTATTGGACTGTCCGGATTGTTGACAAGTAATGCAGATATCAAACGCAATATTCATCAAACACGTTTTGAAAACCTGCAATTAATTCCAGCCGGACGTAAAGTGCCTAACCCGTCTGAAATTTTAAGTTCGCCGAGGTTTGAGCAAATTTTGTCATTTGTCAGAGAGACACATGATTATGTTATCATCGACTCTCCGCCCGTATTAGGACTGGCTGATTCTCCGATCATTGGTGCGACAGTCGATGCGACGCTTGTCGTCGTTGAAGCTGGAAAGTTAAGAACACAAACTGTCCGGACAACATTTGAACGTCTTGTAAATAGCGGTACAAAAATTCTGGGTGTTATCTTGTCGAAATATAATGTGCCGTCCAAAGGCTATATGAATTATTATCAATATAGCTATGGTAGTAATTTTGGAAATTATGGGCCGGAGAGTAAAAAGAAAAAGACCAAAGCGGCCGCGGCCAAGCGTAAGATGGAAATTATTTAATCGCCGCTTTTGTAACCCTCACGATGTCTCACAGCACAGTAATCTATAGTCTCTTCTAAGCTTATGGAGATTTGAGAGGGCCTAAGGACACTTATTTGGTGGTATGGCGCCGCCAATTTGATCACCCTTATGTCAATGGCTGATGACCCGTGTCATGTCCCATGTGTCATGGCTGAAGCCCGTCACGGGGGCTTCTAACAGTGTAATGGCGGACTGCCCTGACGGCTTAAATATAACGGGTTATTCTTTCCAGATACCCTTTGTATCCACAATGTAGTCGGACTCAGGTGTCTGGGCTTTGAACGGGCTATGATCGACAAGCATAACATGAATGTCAGCGTCTTTTATCGCGCGTTCCAGAGGTTGAAGCCCGATGTGACTGAGGTGGTCTGGTAAGTCCTCAACATTGGGCTCCACAGCCCACACATTGCCGGGATAGTTTTGCGCCAGCTGTTTCGCAATTTGCAGAGCCGGACTTTCGCGCAGATCGTCAATATTGGGCTTGAAGGCAATTCCGTAACAGGCGATTTTAAGACTGTCTTTACTGCGTGCGCTATGTGTCATTAAAAACTCAGCTACGGCTTGATCGACACGTTTCAAAACACGCGAAGGTCTGCCGTCATTAATGTTACGGGCGGCTTGTATTAAAGGGGTATCGTCCGGAGCGGTTTCGGCAATGAACCAGGGGTCAACGGCAATGCAATGCCCCCCCACACCGGGGCCCGGTTGTAAAATGTTGACCCGGGGGTGGCGGTTCGCCAATCGAATGACTTCCCAGACATTCATATCTATGGCTTCGCAGACATTGGCCAATTCATTGGCATAGGCGATATTAACATCACGAAAGGCATTCTCCGCGAGTTTGCAAAGTTCTGCCGAGCGTGTGTCCGTAGCAAAGAGTTCGCCTTTGACAAATAGGCTATAAAGCGCAATCGCGCGCTGTGTGCAGGCAGGGGTCATGCCTCCAATCGCCCGATCATTAGAGATTAATTCTTCAACGACCTTTCCGGGTAAAACTCTCTCGGGGCAATAGGCGACATTAATATCAATGTCATTGGCACTCGCCGGGTCATTCCATTTAGGAAATTTAAGGTCGGGCCGCAGATTGCTAAGGGCATCTATCAGTGTTTCTGTCGCCCCGATAGGAGAGGTGGATTCCAGCACCACAAGATCTCCGCGTTTCAAGACTGTCGCAATCGCCTTGCCGGCACTTAATACATAGGTCAGGTCGGCATTTTTTTCAGCCGTTATCGGCGTCGGCACGGCAATAAGATAGGCGTCTGCGGTTTCGGGTTGCGTGGTTGCGCGTAAGTTACCGGCGGCTACCGCTTTACGGACAATGTCGTCGAGCTTGGGTTCGACAATGTGAATCTCACCACGGTTAATCGTCTCTACGGTCTGGCTATCGACATCAACGCCGAGGACTTTATTGCCGCTGTCGGAAATGACAGCGGCCGTTGGTAAACCAATATAGCCTAAGCCAATCATGCTTATCAGGTTAAAAGGACGGTCTGTATTCACGACGTAACTCCATAAATTTGCTTTGGTATTTTAATGGGAAGACGGCCATAGGATAGCGTCGCCATGCTCTCTCTGTGAGAGTGTTCATAAAATTTAGTGTCATGGTTTTGCGCCCGCTCCGCATTATAATAACATTTATATTCACGTCTACAAGGCTGGTTTTACGGCTTTTGATCGCATTTAAGCTTTTTCGGGCCGATATACCATCCCCAGCCATAAATCTCCTGACCAATGCCTGAAAGCCGTGGTGTGGGCCGTGACCATATATCGACTGCTTGTGCCGCATGATTTACAGGCTCACCGCGGAGCCATCCCTATGTTAAGTGTTATCCCTTTTCTAGGGCGTATCAAGCGTAGTCTGGCGTGAGTCAATAGTCAGCATGAGTCGGCTTACAGTTGTGAATAGGACGGCTTAACCCCCTCGCGGGGGTATGGGTAAGCGGCCTATTGGGACGGGAGCTATACAGACGATGGATTTATCGGGGCCGGTCTATATATTGTCCGAGTATTCTCTGGATATTCTCTGAGTATGCTCTGGGCGGTTTAATCTATTGCAGGTTTTTCAAAATTGGCATTGAATTTGCAGTCAAATTTAAAATGATGAGGGCGAAATATATGAGAAGGTTCGAGATGTGAATATGTCATAATCGGCTGTAATCGGTTTAATTTCGTATTCATGTTCAAATGATAGACACTGTTTCTATAACTTGATATTTTCTTATTCTACGGTGTAGAGAACGCCAATATCTATATTGCTTTTGACGGCCTAATACCTATTATCGGTTTTGGTGCCGCTTTTATCGTGAGGTTATCTTGGGTCCTTTAATTCGTATTTTAGACAACATGAAATCATATATTATGTGTCTTGCCGCTTTGATCGTCCTTACAGCGTGCGCGACCGCCAATTCAGGGGTCGTGGGATCCGATGACGGTACGAATTTTTTGGGTCAGAGCAAAACGAATATACAGGATGTAGAGGGTTACGTTTCCGAATTTCCTGATGTCGGCATTGATCAGGTTTCTCGCAATGTCTCTAAAGATATCTTCAATATTGGGGATACTGCCGACATCAGCGTTTACAATGTCGAGTCGTTAACCAATACTTATATTGTCGATCGCAATGGAAATATTGTATTTCCTTTGATCGGTGAAGTTCGCGTTGCGGGACTGTCTACCGTGGATTTGCAAGCCAAGCTGGTTGAAAAATACGGCGCGCGTTATCTTCGTAATCCGGGCATTAATGTCAAAAGAGAAGCCACAGAATTAGGGCGTATCGTTGTTGACGGGGCGGTGAATAAACCCGGTGTTTTTGAAGTCAACGATATTATCAAACTCTCGGAAGCCATAGCCTTGGCGGAGGGGTTGAACGGAGAAGATACAAATGGATCCAGCGTTTATATTATCCGTAATGTGAATGGGGATCGTAAAGTCAGGGAAGTGGATTTAAGAAATATTCGCAGATTAGGGGCCGATGATCCGCAACTTATCCCGGATGATGTTGTCTTCGTTCAAGACAGTGCTGGACGCATTGTGTTTCGTGAATTTCTCCGTACCGTACCGCTCTTGAATACGGCGACGCTTCTGGCCATACGGCGATAAACCAGCGTTTAAGCGTCAATATTTAACTCTTGATAGCTAGCCTATATCTGGGTTTGCGATAGAGTAAATATTGAGCAGATAGAGTTTGCGACCAAAGATGTCTCATTAGCATTATTACTGTAAATTGGGGGGCTCTAACGTGCAAAGTAGAGTAAAATCATAAATATATGGGCGTGCATAGCGCCATTATAGCTAAGAGAGAGGCTATATGTTAGGGCAAATTTTTAAGAGAAAGCCGCAAGGGGCGCGTGTCTATGCAACGCCCGCCGGTCAGAGCGCTTATATTGTGGGCGATGTGCATGGCTGTTATGTCGAGTTGCGTGCGCTTTTAAAGACGATTGCCGATCATGCAAAACACCATGCGCCTGATGGGTATAAGCTTGTTTTTCTAGGGGATTTGATTGACCGGGGGCCTGACTCTCAAAAAGTCGTGGAATTTCTTAAGGATTTTTCGCCCGAAAATGTAGAGCCTATTTATCTCATGGGAAATCATGAAGAAGTTTATTTACGGGTTGTAGAGGGGCAGGTTGAAGCCTTGAAATCCTGGTTTGGCTTTGGTGGACGGAGTTGTTTGCGCAGTTATGGGGTCGATAACCTTGGCGAAATCAATTTGGATATAGAGAACTTGCTTTATCGGGCGCAATCGAAAATCCCGAAATCACATGTCGAATTTATCCGGGGGTTTCAGGATTATTTTGTTTTTGGTGACTATTTATGTGTGCACGCGGGCATACGGCCCAAGAAAAAATTAGAAGATCAAAAGTCACAGGATATGCGGTGGATACGCGGTGACTTTTTAAAATATTCAAAACCGCATCCTTATAAAGTTGTTCATGGGCATACAATTGTCGAGCAGGCGCAAGATTTTGGCAATCGAATTGCGGTGGATACCGGGGCCTATAATGATCAGGTTTTAAGCGCTGTGTTTTTGCAAGATGAAATCGTCGAGTTTTTAACCTCTTAAACATCTATTTCAATTTCGGCTTTTACGCGGGCCGGGATATCGCGCAGGCTGGAAATAGAGATCAAGGCGTCGATATTTATTGTTAGATTTTTTAAGCCGACGGCTTGCAAAATGATAGGCAGAGCGCTTAGTATTCTCCAAAAACATGTGCCTTTATTTCTTAAAATCAAGGTGGATTTAGACCAATAAAGGCAGCCTTCTTCTGACCCAGCTATTCTTTATCACGACATGTATATTCAAGATGTCAGAGTAAGCGCTTATGATGACTATTTCTATATGGGCGGATCATAGCCGAGTGCTCGTGATTTTATCAGCGCTGGCTATTGTGTGCCTAGGCCTGGGATGGAAGGGCTTAGGCAAGACGGGTCTTCGGGCTTTCGTTTCAGGGCGTGAAAAAGCGCGGGCCCGCGTGGCTATTTACGGGGCGGGTGAAGCCGGACTCCAGCTTGTTGTGGCGTTACGGGACTCCTTAACGGTTAAGCCTGTGATGTTTGTGGATGACAGTAAATTACGCCAGAAGATGACTATTTTTGGATTGCCCGTAAGAGACCCCTCTGATCTACCCAGATTGGTAAACCGTAAAAACATCGAAACGATTATCGTCGCAATTCCGTCCCTATCCAAGCTCAAGCGCGCCGAGATTTTAAAAAAACTAGAGCCTTTACCATGTAAAATCCAGATTTTACCCCAACGCCTTGATATTATTAAAAACAGTAAGGCCTTGAAAAACTTTCGCACGATAGAGCCTGAAGATTTGCTGGGCCGTTCAGAACATAAATTCAAAATTCCGAATCTGGCAGAACCCTATACCGGAAAATCAATTTTAATTCCCGGGGCTGGGGGGTCGATCGGTTTGGAATTATGTCGGCAAGTCTTGGGGTTTAGGCCGCGCAAAATGGTTTTGTTTGAACATTCCGAATACGCTCTATATCTGGCTAAACGCGAATTGTCTAAAGCCGCAAAACGAGAAGGTGTTGAGATTATTGCCGTTTTGGGATCGGTCTGTGATGCAGATATGGTGCGCCATGTTATGCAGGTCCACAGCACAGATGTTGTTTTTCATGCTGCGGCTTATAAACATGTCCCGCTGGTTGAAACCAATGTCGTGATGGGGCTTAAAAACAACGTCTTAGGCACACATGTTTTAGCCCGTGAAGCGGTAAAGGCCGGGGTAGAACGGTTTGTGTTGATTTCTACGGATAAAGCCGTGCGACCGACAAATATAATGGGGGCGACCAAACGATTGGCTGAACATATCATTCAAGATTGTGCCAAACAAAATCCAAAGACGCTTTTTTCAATGGTCAGGTTCGGCAATGTTTTAGGATCGTCCGGATCGGTTATCCCGTTATTTCGCAATCAAATATCAAAAGGGGGGCCGATAACACTTACGCATGAAGATGTTACGCGGTTTTTTATGGCCAATTCAGAAGCCGTATATTTGGTATTTGTAGCCGGTAGCTTTGCGTCGGGCGGGGATGTTTTTGTGTTAGATATGGGCGCACCTGTTAAAATAAAAAATCTCGCCTTACGCATGATAGAATTGAGCGGGTTAACCCTGCGCGATGAAAACAATCCGGACGGGGATATTGAAATCATGACGACGGGTTTGCGACCCGGCGAAAAACTATATGAAGAACTTTTGATCTCGCAGGATTTATTAAGCACGCCGCACCCAAAGATCTTACGGGCGAAAGAAAGTTTTTTATCCCCCGCAGACCTCAAAACGGTGATCGGTTCTATTCAGCGTGCAGTGGATACGCAGGATGAAAGTGCAGCCCGTCATATCATAGAAACATGGGTGGAAGGCTATCATAGACTTGAACGCGATAATGCCATTTCAGAGGGCTGAACGCATCAGGGTTTGGACACTCCGGATTTTAATATGGGGGCGGCAATTTGAACGGGCATGACTTTTTGAATCAATTTCACTGGAATATTTTGCATGGAAAAGTGTGTGGCTTGAGTTGTGAAAACATTTTAAAGACACAGATTCAATATGGTCTTGTTTGAAAATATATGAGATCACCCATTGTATTATTACACGCACCAATCCTGTTTATGCGACTGAGCTTATGACTATTAAATTTATTGATCTGCAAAGTCAGCAGGACCGGTTGAAACCGCAAATTGACGCGGCGATCGCCAAAGTTTTGGCGCATGGTCAGTATATTCTAGGCCCGGAAGTGGCCGCGTTTGAAAAGGCTTTTGCGGATTTTGGGGGGGCGGCGCATGCGATGAGTTGTGCCAATGGTACGGATGCATTGATTTTACCCATGATGGCGTGGAACATCGGCCCCGGAAGTGCAGTGTTTTGTCCGTCTTTTACCTATAGCGCCACAGCGGAAGCCATTGCCTTTCTCGGGGCGACACCTGTCTTTGTCGATATTGAGCGTGAGAGCTATAATATGGACGCGCAAAGTCTGAAACAAGCCGTTCTGGATGTGAAAAGGCAGGGGGTCTTGCGCGCCGATGCGGTTATTATTGTCGATTTATTCGGGCAATCTGCAAATTATCCGGAGTTACAGGCAATTGCCCGTGCGGATGGTTTAAAACTTATTTCCGATAATGCACAGGGGTTTGGTACAAGGTTGAACGGGCAAACTCCGGCGCATTGGGCGGACGTTGTCACGACGAGTTTCTTTCCGGCCAAACCGTTAGGGTGTTATGGGGACGGGGGCGCCGTGATGACCGATGATAAGTCATTGGCAGATAAGATCGAAAGCTTAAGGTTTCACGGACGTAGCGCCCGTCCATTTGATACGGATGATATTGGCATGAATTCACGCCTTGATACGCTCCAAGCGGCGATATTATTGCAGAAACTCTCCATATTTTCGGACGAGCTGGACACGCGGCAAGTCATTGCTGCACGCTATCACGAGGGCTTAAAAAGCAACCGGATTTCAGTCCCTCATATATTGTCTGACGTAAAATCGTCATGGGCGCAATATACTATCGAAGTGCCGGATCCGGCAGGTTTTAGCGATTTTATGCGCGACAGGGGGATACCGACGGCGCGCTATTACCCGCTACCGATACATATGCAAGCGGCCTATATGGACTATCCCGTAGTTAGTGCTGGCTTGCCCAATACGGAGAGTGCGCGCCATGTTGTGGTATCTTTGCCTATGCATGCCTATTTGGAAAAACCTGTTCAAGATAAAATCATAGAAACGGCTTTATTGGCTGTTGCGTGACTTTGGCCTCTGGACTTTTGCGTGCATAAGCACCACATGGCGATGATGAAACCCTCCTCTCATATGGATGCACCAATACAGACGGCGCTTTTGCCCGAAGAAAAACTCACCTATCAGATCAAGAGTTTTTTTCGCCTCTGGCCTTATCTTTGGCCCGCAGACAAACCTGGCTATAAATTCAGAACTCTTGCGGCTCTTATTCTGACCATTGCCGGACAGTTTGTTGTTGTTGGCGCGCCATTTTTTTTAGGCCGAGCTGTTGATGTAGTGAAAGAAGCCGCCGAGTTGTCCCAAACATGGTCACAAGCCTGGCTGGGCATAACCGCGATTATATTTGGATATGGGGGGTTGCGATTACTCTCTTCCCTGTTTAGCGAGGGCCGCGAATATATTTTTGCGCCTGTAGGGCAATTTGCCCAACGCAGCGTTGCGACCGCCACATTTGCTCATATGCATAATTTATCGCTGCGTTATCATCTGGAAAAGCGTACAGGCGGTCTCTCGCGTAAAATCGAACGCGGTATACGTTCGATCGATTTTCTCTTTCGCTTTTTATTATTCAATATCGGCCCGACCTTTTTGCAATTGACCATTGCGGGCCTAGCCTTCTGGGTGGCTTTTTCATGGCACTTTGCGCTTATCGCCGTGATTGTTGTGATCACATATTCTGTCTTTACGGTGAAGACCACGGATTGGCGGCTTAAATTTCGTCGGGATATGAACAAGAAGGATACCGAGGCCAATGCAAAGGCGATTGATAGTCTCTTGAACTATGAGACGGTAAAATATTTTAACGCTGAACGTTTCGAGATCGAGCGTTATGACGGCGCTATGGAGGGCTATCAAAATGCGGCTATTCTGTCGCGAACCTCGCTGGCAGCCGTTAACATAGGGCAGAATATCCTCATGAGCGGCGGTATTGTCGCGATGATGATTTTAGCGGCATCGCAAATCTTGCAAGACCAAATGACCTTGGGCGCGATGACGACAATAACCTTGGTGATGATGCAAATTTATCGCCCTCTGAATATTCTTGGTTTTGCCTATCGCGAAATTAAACAAGCCCTGACGGATATGGAAAAAATGTTTGCCTTATTGGACATCGCCCCGGAAGTTCAAGACCGGGCTGGTGCGCAAACTGTCGAAACCGTGGACGGACATATTGGCTTTGAGAATGTATCTTTTCGCTATGAGGCCGATAGGCCCATTCTTGAAAATGTGTCTTTTTCTATATCTCCGGGACAAACCGTGGCTGTGGTGGGGCCTACAGGGGCCGGGAAATCAACCTTATCACGCATACTGTTTCGATTTTACGACATAGAGTCAGGATCGGTGAAGATAGACGGTCTTGATATGCGGGATATGACACAGGAGAGTTTGCGTCGCGCGATTGGAATTGTCCCGCAAGACACTGTTTTATTTAATGATACCATCGCGTATAATATCGGCTATGCACGGCCAGAGGCATCGCGCTCTGATATTATAGAGGCGGCTAAAACGGCACAAATTCATGACTTTATATCAGGATTGCCATTGGGTTATGATACAATTGTGGGCGAACGCGGGCTTAAGCTTTCCGGGGGTGAAAAACAAAGGGTCGCGATTGCGCGCACCCTGCTAAAAGACCCGGCAATATTAATATTAGACGAGGCGACATCGGCGCTCGATAGTGTGACAGAAAAGGGTATTCAATCCGCGCTCGACAAGGTCAGTCAATCCCGCACAACTTTAGTCATCGCCCACCGGCTCTCTACAATTGTGAAAGCCGATAATATTATTGTCATGGATAAAGGGCGCATAATAGAGACAGGTACCCATAATGTGCTAAAAGCCCAAAACGGACTTTATGCCTCGCTTTGGGCTCAACAAGAAGCCGTGAAAAAGACGCCTGAGAATTCAGACGCCTAAGCTCTGATTAAAACTTACGTGCATATGATAAGGCCACGCTGTCGGCATTGAGGCCTTCATAACGTGTGTAATCTACGCGAATACCGTCTTTAGGGGTCAAGGCAAATTCTGCACCGCCGCCATAAGCAATATTATCTTCTTCCAAACCCCCATCCAGATTGGCATAGTAATATCCAACGCGGCTGATAAGGGCGAGGCGTTTGGAAAGGGGGGCGCGACTGACGAGGAAAGCACCTGCTGTGTAATCTAGTCCGCCGCCGAGTTCGTCATCATCATTGATTTTTAACGATCCTTCAAGTTCGCCGCCAAAATATTTTGTAGCCTGATACCCTGCGCGTAATTGCCCGCCCAGACCTTCAGTTTCGACATCATAGGCGTTCAAGCCTAGATTGGTATAAAAATGCGGCACTGCCGAACGCCCAGGGGTGAACCGTCCGCGTAGAGCCGGCACAGCGCCCAGTGTTCCCAAACCCAAAGCGCCTGCGCCAATATTGTGTCCATATCCGCCAAAACCTTGATCGACATGATGTGTCAAACCATGTGTTCCAGACATGTTTTGTGCGCTTGAGGCGACATTATAACCGGTTCCAGCATGACACCCACCTCGCAATGCGAGGGTATGATGTTGCATTTGTGCTATGGACCCACATTGTGGTGTTATGATCGGTGTCGTTTGGACGGGGCGCACAATTGATTGTGCCTGTTGAATATTAAACTGTCCATCACATCCGAAACAGCCTCCCTGTGATCCGCTTGATCCGAAATTTCCACCGGGTCCGTTAAACAGTGAACAACCCGATAAGACAGTGCCCGCGAGAGCTAAAATGGCGATACGCATAATTTTCCCTTTCACCCAATTTGGCGCACTCATAGGGGAAATTGCTTAAAAATCTGGCAGGGAACGTTGTTAATTATCTACAAGGAAAGAGGTTTAATCTTGGATTAACGCGACAGCGACAGTGATATGCGCCTAGAACGCTCTGATTTTTTCAGAAATGGTTTGCAGCAATTGAATGCGATTTGTTTCTTCTTTGATACCCATTTCTAGGGCAATGAGTTTGCCCTTTTGATTTACCGAGAGGGTCTTGTCGTCATAATACCGTTCTTTGATACGTTTAAAGGTCACAAGTTTGGACTGGTGTTGTTCTATGCGAAGGGCGATCTGTTCAAGGAGAGCCGAAATATCGATATCTTCCAGAGCGTAGAGTTTGACCAAGAGGTCGTCCTTAATCGAGGGTTGACGACAGGGTTTTGATGACCATGCCATTAAGGCATGTCGTCCGGGTTCGGTTATGGTGTGGACAATACGATTAGGTTTGCCGGATTGTTTAAGCTCTTTGCTATTGACGAGGCCTTTTTCGCGGAGTTTGCCTAACTCCCGATATATTTGCTGATGCGATGATTTCCAGAAAAACCCGATTGAGGCATCGAAGTTTTTCGCCAAATCATATCCGCTCATAGGGCGTTCTGTCAGACAAACTAGTATGGCTTCACCTAGTGCCATTGATAAATCCTTTATATTCCCCTTGTAGTTATGCAACAAAATGCATAAACTTTTGTCAAAGACAGATCACTGGATTTTGCGTGAATTTGCAAGTTAAAATGCGGTTGGGAACCCAGAAAATTTATATCATGCAAATTCAGGGTCCGGATCGTTGCCACCTTCGGTCACAGGTCAGATCGCGTAAATAGAAAGACATATTATGGCAATACTTAACGCAATGGATCCAAGCCCGGAACAAATTAAAAATTTTCTGGGTCAAGACAAGGCCGGAGAGCCTGTCTATATGCTCAACCTTTTAAAGTTTAAAGCCAAGGCGACATATAAGAGTGGTGAAGATATCAGTGGCAAAGAAGCCTATGGCCGCTATGCTAAAGCCTTTGGTAAAATGTTGCGCGAGGCCGGTGTCGAAACCGAGACAATTTTTGGTGGGGCCGCAAATTGTTTTATGATTGGTCAGGGTGAGGGCGCGTGGGATGCGGTTGCGATTGTCAAATATCCGGATGCGCAGACGATGTTAAATATGGTTTCATCTGAAGCCTATCGTGAAATTCATAAACACCGCCGGGCGGGCCTAGACGGACAGCTTTTAGTGTCCTGTAGTGGTGGGGGCGTATTCTAGAGATCGATATGGCGAAAACTCTACTTGTAAACCGGCAGGATTTTGCAGATGTCGCCCTTGTGAATATTGAGGACGGGTCGCTTGCTGACGGCTATATTCGAGTGGAAATCGGGCCTTGGGCGCTCACAGCCAATAATATTACCTATATGGTCACGGGTGATCACATTGGCTATTGGCAATATTTTGAGCCGCAACATTATGGTATAGATATGGCAGGGTTTGGGCGCATGCCGGTTTGGGGCTATGCGCATGTCTTGGCTTCAAATTGTGATGGCGTGGATGTGGGGGCCGAGATTTACGGATTTTTCCCTGTGGCGGATCGTTTGGATATGAAACCTGTCAAAGTCGGGGAGCACGGATTTCAGGACGGGACGGCTCACCGGCTTGCCTTACATCCTGTTTATAATGGATATAGTTTTATAGACCGCGATCCTTCATTTGCGACCCACCGGAATTTACACCCCGTTTTACGTCCTCTTTTTACGACGAGTTTTTTAATTGACGATTTTCTATCGGATGAAGATTTCTTTGGCGCGGAACAGGTTTTATTATTATCAGCCTCGTCAAAAACGGCCTTGGGAACGGCATTTTGCCTAAAGCAAACGGGCCGTATTCGTGTGGCGGGGATGACATCCGAGCCGAATTTGGAATTTGTCAGGGCGACCGGATTTTACGATGATCTGCAATCTTATGATAGCTTCACGCATTTCAATCCGGATATAAAAACCGTGATTGTAGATATGGCGGGAAACGGTCATGTGACCGCCAGCGTTTACGACCACTTTGACAATAATATTGTTTATAATTGCATGGTCGGAAAATCCCATTGGCAAGGCCGTCCGCTACAAAAAGCAAAATTAGGGGCGCCGCCTATTATGTTCTTTGCGCCCGACCGGGCCAAGCAGCGTTATAAGGATTGGGGGGCTGCTGGATTTGCCCAAAAGTTGGCGGCGCGGTGGCGCCCGTTTTGTGATAGCGCCGCGCATTGGCTGACCGTGACAGAGCCCAAGCGCGTGGAGGGATTTCTAGAAAGCTATAAAGCTTTTTTAGATGGGGCGGCCAATCCGTCACAAGGTTATTTATTTAAAGTGTAAACGAGAGAATTTGTATGGCTTACACATGTTTCGACGTGACGATTGAAAACAATATCGCCCATATTGTTTTATCAAGACCCGAAAAAAGAAATGCGATGAGTCGGGCGTTCTGGGCTGAACTCCCCGAGATTATTCGCGATATTGACGAAAATGCCAAAGCCCGTGTGATTGTCATGTCTTCTACGGGGCCCGTGTTTTCTGCCGGGATTGATATTTCTATGTTTGGGTCGGATGTCGCTGGCAGTGGCGATAAAAACAACCCGCAATACGGGGTCGAATTTTTGCATACCGCCAAGCGATTGCAAGAGAGTTTCACCGCGTTAGAAACCTGTCGTATCCCTGTGCTTTGCGCTGTTCAAGGCGGAGCCTATGGCGGTGCTGTTGATTTAATGACGGCCTGCGACATGCGGTATGGGACGCAAGATAGTTTTATCACCATATATGAAATCAATGTTGGCATGACGGCAGATGTCGGCACGTTTCCGCGCATATTGAACCTGATGCCCGAAGGTGTCGTACGAGAACTCGCCTTTACAGGCCGTAAAATGCACGCGGACGAATGTAAAATGCGCGGGCTTTACAATGATGTTTATACGGATCACACAACCATGATGGAGGCTGTTATGGCAGTGGCCGGGGAGATCTCGCAAAAACCTCCATTGGCGGTCTATGGCTGTAAGCGTGCGATTACCTATGGACGAGATCATAGCACAGCCGACGCGCTGGATAATATTGCGGTTTGGAATATGTCAATGTTGATCCCGTCTGAAATGCAGGAAGCTATGCAAGCCGCGCGTGAGAAACGGCTTGGAAAATTTGCGGATTTGCCAAAAATAAACTCCGGGTCTTGAACGTGCAATAACCGACCTTTTCGCCTTTGCGGGATAAAATTTCTACAGTGACCCCAAGGGTAAGCCGCTATCCGATAAATAGGGCAGAAGGGGGTAGGATAAGGGCCGTTTGATCCGCATGACCAAACGCGCATTTTTCGGCATCCCTATTTCTGGCATTCCATCCTCAGGTGGCAGACGCGGTTAAGGCATGAAACATTTTGCCTGATTTAGGATTGTGATCGGTTGATGCGTCCGGAACCGGTGTCTAATTGGCTGTGGCTGCGCCCCAGTAATTATACCCTAATATTTTTGGACCCGGAATATACATGGCGTCCAAATGCTCAAATTTCAGCCCAGCACGTCTAAACAGATCGGGGATGTCGCGTCCACTATGACAGCCGCCCGCGATCTTTTTCCAATATGGGTCTATTTTGTTTTGCCAGTATTGGATAGGGGTATCAGGGGCTTTACCGTGTTCCGAGAATAAAATTTCGCCACCCGGTTTAAGAATGCGCGTCATTTCTTTCAAGGCTTTGACGGGATCAGGAATTGTGCAAAGCGAATAGGTGACAACGACACTGTCGGCTGTGTTGGTTGCAAGGGGTATGTCTTCTCCTGACAAGCCAATACGCTCTATATCGATGGGACACGCTTTTCGGCGCTTTGCACTGCGTTTCCAAATATGTTCATCCGGGTCGACACCGATGATTTTATGGACCCTATCCGGATTATAAAAGGGTAAATTTAATCCCGACCCGATCCCGATTTCTAAAACCACGCCCTGCGCAAATGGCACAATTTTTTCGCGTTGTTTGGAAATCGGAGATACGCTGCAGGCTTTGTCGAGCAGGCGGGGTAAAATATGACGCTCATAAAAACTCATCAACATTGCCTTATAGTTTTTTACCCGGTATTATTTTCCTATCTGACACTAACAGGTTTTGGGGTAACAACAATGTGAAATCGCTTGTTTTGAAGGCGGCCAACATGCGCCTTAGGGTTAATGGAGGGATAAATAACTCAGGAGAGAATAATGCATCTATCACACTCAATAAAATCTGTAACTATTCTAATGGCGACAATTGGCGTGATGTCTGCGTCTTCTGCTTTGGCCAGTGGAAGTGGCGGCGGTGCCGGGGCCGGCTTATCATCGGGTAATGGCGTTCCGCAAAAAATTTATAATCCGGTGCAAGACTATCAATCCGGACTTGATTTTTTACGCAGTAATGAATTTAAGAAAGCCGATCGTATGTTTGGTCGGGTTTTAAAAGCGACGAAACGTAATGCCAGTGCCAATTATTACATGGGTCTTGCAAAAAGCGGACAAGGCAAAAATAAAAGTTCTGTGCGCTATTTTAAAAACGCAGCACGTTACATGCCCGATCTGTTTGAAGCGCATGGGCAGCTTGGCGCAGCTTATGCCAAGATCGGTAAGACGGAGAAAGCACAAGAGGTCATGGCCAAGCTAAACGCAGAGGCTCAGGCGTGTAATGGATGTGCCAATTCAGGCCGTATTCAAACCGCAATTACCAATATCCAGACCGCCCTAAATGGCGGTGTGACCAAGACATCATATTTATCACCCTTTGGTGCGGAAACGCTTGACCGTCAATATTATGCAGCCGTGAGCCTGATTAATCGCGGGGAATATCAGACGGCCTTTAATGATCTGGCTTTAACACAGGCCGCGGCAGGGCCGCACCCAGATATCACGACATATATGGGCTATACCCAGCGTAAATTGGGAAATTATGATGTGGCAAAAACATATTATGCTATGGCTTTAAATGTTGATCCCAATCATAAAGGGGCCAATGAATATCTAGGTGAGCTATATGTTGAAACAGGCGAAATGGATCTGGCGAAAACCCAGCTGGCCAAACTTGAAACGATTTGTAGTTTTGGATGTATTGAAGAAGATGAGCTTCGCGGATGGATTGTAAACGCCTTACCCTAGTCGTCTTCTTTTTTAGCTTATGGCTTCCGTCTCTTGTAGCCTGTTCGCCCCGCGCGGACAGGGTACAAGATGTATCTCCCCCTAAATTTCTCAAGTGGATTAAGCCCGATATTGATCCTGTAGCGGTTCTTGCTCAGGCTCCGGCGGAATGCCTATCGCCCGAAGATCTGAAAAATCCGCAAATTATATTGGGACGGACAGCGTTTCGTTCACCCTTTTTACTGGGTGGGCAAGCCACGAGACGGGGGTTAACGTGTAATGCGTGCCACAGCCAAGGGCAGAAGAACCCCCATTTTTTTATTATAGGGCTTTCGTCTGAACCGGGAACGGCAGATGTTACAAATTTTCATTTTAGCGATGTCCTCGGTGATGAGGTATTCAACCCGACGCCTATTCCGTCATTGTCAGATGATCTAAGGGGCGTAAATTATGATCCCGCGCTTCCCGATCTGGATGATTTTGTTCTACGTTTAATCACCAAAGAGTTTACAGGCGCGACCCCCGATAGCGGGGTCTTCGCCGGATTACAGTCTTATTTGCGGGCCTTGGATAATCAAAAGTGTAGCGGCCCTCAATCTGATGTCATGACCCTTAAGAATGAAGCGCTTTTGGCCTATAGCCTGTCTCTAATCTCAGATGGGTTCAACGCTTTGCGAGCGGCCGATTATAGCCTGTCTGAACATAATTTTATGATTGCAGGCTTACGCCATGAACTCGGGGAGCTATATGACCGGTTTCCGCAATCTCCAAAACTTATGCAAGGTTTGAAATCTTTGGGATTATTACTCGATAGTGATGCAGACCCTCGTCGGTCATCATCTCTGGATACTGCATTTGAACTCTGGACTGCCTTAGTGCCGGAGCTTGAAGCCAGCTATGAAAGCTCCTTATATTCACCTGAATATATTCGTCATTGGGCCGAACAATTTTAAACAGATTAGCGTGTCGCTTTTAATAGGATTTTCCGCTTTTGTCCGGTATGGAGGTGTGAAATTTGCGCCATGGTGCGGCCTTGTCTTCGGGGTGACTATTGTGCCGTGTCAATGATCACGGGGCCAATGTATCAGGAAGCCCATTCATTTAGGGATCAATCCATGTTAGGGTCTATGATCGGGCGGCGATGTTAGGAATTAAGGATAAAACATGTCAGACGATATGCCAAGGCCTCGTATTTTTATCACGGGGACAGCCGGTTTTATTGGCTTTCACCTAGCAAAGCATTTGCTCGACACAGGGGCGTATGTCCGAGGGTATGACGGCTTGACAGATTATTATGATGTGGCTTTGAAACAGGCCCGACATGATATTTTGTTACAGGCACCAAGGTTTTCGACCACTATCGGATTATTAGAAGACGCGCAGGTGTTTGAAAAGTCCGTGACAGAGTTTAAGCCGGATATCATTATTCATCTCGCGGCACAGGCCGGTGTGCGTTATAGTTTGGAAAATCCGCGAGTCTATATTGATGGTAATATTGTCGGGACTTTTAATGTCCTCGAAGCGGCAAAGAAACAAGGTATATCGCATTTATTATTAGGCTCGACATCCAGCATATACGGCGCCAATGAAAAAATTCCTTTCCAAGAAACGGATAGAACAGATGCGCCCTTAACGGTCTATGCTGCGACAAAAAAATCGGGGGAATTACTGGCCCATAGCTACGCCCACCTTTGGAATATTCCGACGACGATATTTCGGTTTTTTACAGTTTACGGCCCGTGGGGACGCCCTGATATGGCTTATTTTAAATTCACCAAATCGATCCTGGAGGGACGTGCGATCGATATTTATAATAATGGGAACATGTCGCGAGATTTTACTTATATTGACGACCTTGTAAGGGCGGTTTGTAAACTTATCGAGAACGTTCCCGAACGGGGAGCCCCGGTGTCAACGCAAGATACGCTTAGTCCTGTGGCGCCGCATAGAATTGTCAATATTGGTCGTTCTGAGCCGATGCAATTACTGGATTTTATTTCTGCACTAGAAGATGCGCTTGGGATAAAAGCTAAACGTAATTATATGGATATGCAGATGGGGGATGTCCCGACCACCTGGGCTAATGCTGACCTTTTAAAAACACTGACAGGGTTTCAACCCCGTATAGCTCCGGCGCAGGGGATTGCGGAATTTGTGGCTTGGTATCGGGAGCATTATAAGGTTTAATCGGGATTGACCGTTTATAACAGGAAGCCGATATGTCGTTAAAACTTGCTCTGCCGCAATTAAGCCCGGTATGGTTATCGCGCGTTGGCGGGTTAGAAAAAATTATCCAGACCATTAAAGCGGCCGCGAAACAAGATGCGGATTTGATCGTCTTTAGCGAAGGGTTTGTGCCGGGATATCCGTTCTGGCTTGAGGGTACGGGTGGCGCAATGTTTAATTCGGAAATGCAAAAACAGATTTTTGCTCATTATTCTGACCAAGCGATTACGATTGAGGCCGGACATTTGGACGGCGTATGTGCGGCGTTGAGGGCGGCGAATATGGCTGCCTATATCGGGATCGTAGAACGGGCCGGTGATCGGAGTGGACATTCGCTTTATTGTTCATATGTGTATATTGACAAGACGGGGACGATAGGGTCGGTTCACCGAAAATTACAACCGACATATGAAGAACGACTTGTTTGGTCATCGGGTGACGGGGCGGGTTTGGTAACTCATAAATTAGGTGACTTTACTGTGGGTGGATTAAATTGCTGGGAAAACTGGATGCCGCTGTCTCGCGCGGCACTTTACGCCCAAGGCGAAGATTTACACATTGCCTGCTGGCCCGGCAATGCGCGCAATACAGAAGATTTGACACGCGTTCTAGCCAAAGAAGGGCGAAGCTATTGCGTCTCTATATCGGCGATCATGCGCCCTGAAGACGTCGGTGATGGGACACCATTTGCACAGTATATCCGTGATAATCTCGGAGACATGCCCGCCAATGGCGGCTCTTGTGTCTCTAATCCCGACGGGACATGGCTATTGCCGCCGATCATAGCACAAGAGGAGATACGCTACTGCACATTGGACCCGGCCTTTGTGCGGCGTGAACGACAAAACTTTGACCCGAGCGGGCATTATTCCCGCCCTGATGTAACCCGCCTTATTGTAAACCGGACGCGCCAGTCTCTGGTGAGTTTTGAAGAGAGCTAGCGGCTCTTAGGTCATCGAGTTTTTTCAATAACCCGTCTTGTAAAGCATCTAATTTGTCTTTGCGAAACTGTGTCACGACCTGTGTTTTTACATCATTATTGCCACCAAATTGCATCCAGTTTTCCCCATTATAAAGCGGCCAGTTCGGCAGGTTTTCTGCATTGGGATTTCCATATTTTGCAAAATTCGTCCAATAGGATGTCATAAGCTCTGTAAGTTTTATATCATCCTCAGAAGACCCCAACACTTTTTCATGCGAACGAAACACAAATGGAATTTCGGCCGCGTGAAAGGCTCCGAGCGTTTGTTTGGCGCTGGGGGGAACGCGACCAAATGTGTAAATATAGGCCGGTTGACCCTGATCTTCATTTATCTGGGTGACATAACGAACATTCACGCCGAAAATTTCATCTCCCATAAATTGCGTACCGGCATTTAAAAAGTCGCCCTCCAAATTATAAAGCTCGGTCAGGGTTTTGGCCTGTGTTGGATAATGTTCGGACAGCGCCAATAATTGTTCGGATTTCCCTTGAGGTGGAAAGTCTTCAATCCAGACACTCGGTTGCGGGTCATCTTCAAAAAACAATGTACCTTCATCCGTATTATATCCAAATAAGGTGGGCACGGCATTATAGTGCCCATCTTGAAAACTATGGCCAACATTTTGCGGAAATACATATCCATCGCGATTGTGATGAAAACCGTCTCCCATTTTTTCTGTGATCACGGCTTGTATGTTTTCGGCGGATAAAGCGCGCATATCTTGCGCCGTCGGATTTTGCAGACCCAAGGCCTCTGTGACCTGTTGCCCGACCTCATAGCCGCTCACCCATCCCAGCGGATTACCCTGCATTTGCCCAAGATGGTATGTCGAGGCGCCGCTCTGCCCGATGGCTTTGTGAAACAGGCCTTTTGCTTTCGGGCTGGCCATTAATTCTGTGATCGACCAGCCGCCCGCGCTTTCCCCGAATATCGTTACATTTTCGGGGTCGCCACCAAAGGCCTGAATATTATCGCGAATCCATTTAAGCGCAGCGATCTGGTCAAGTGTGCCGTAATTACCCGACACGCCGTTCGGGTCATCTGCCGATAGGGCAGGGTGGGCCATATAGCCCATCACGCCAAGACGGTAATTTATGGTGACAAGCACAACCCCTTTTTCAACCAAACCATTGGACTGATAATAATTATAATCGCTGGAACCAAATTGATGGCCTCCACCATGTATCCAGACCATAACGGGGGCTTTTTCCGACTTACCAATGTGCGCTGTGCGAATATTAAGCGCCAGACATGCCTCTGACATCTCTTGTAAAGGGAGTGCGGCCACAACGCGTTTAATCAAAAAACGTTTGATAACTCCCAGACCGTGCCCGTCGATAATGCGGTCAAAAAATCCGTCTTCCGTATCGCGGGGTTGCATACATATCGGGGCGTAACTATCGGCAACATGTATTCCGGACCAAGGCAATGGCGCTTTGGGGGCGCGCCAACGCAGATCCCCAGTTGGAGGTTGGGCATAGGGCAGGCCCTTGAAATTAAAAATGCCGTCGGTTTCAGTTGTAACCCCTTGAATTTTTCCAAATGCGGTCTGAACAATAGCGTCCGGACTCGGGGATTCTTTTGTCCCACTACACGCTGACAGCATGATCAGGCCTCCCATAAGGGTCGCACGTTTGATGAAATTTAAAGCGTTTGCCATATTCTATCCTGATATGCCTATAGTCGTG
>CAZSKN010000020.1:34941-44526 GCA_964607445.1 uncultured Caulobacterales bacterium | reverse complement strand
GTGCATGAACCTGCGGTCGTGCATCCCATGGCGACGATATTTGCGGCGATTTCAGCGGAAGCAGAATGTCAAGACAGCGTGACGGGTATTGATTTTTTACGGGCGATTATCGTCGCGGTTGATGTAGCTGTAGAACTGGGCACGGCGGTCACATCACCCTTAAAGTTTTTCCGCCCGGCGACGGCTGGTTTGTTTGGCGCAACCCTCGGGATAGCGCGCCTACGCGGCTTTGATATAACGACGGCCCTATCAGCTATGGGGTGTGCGTTGGCGCAATGTGCCGGCGTAATGCAAGCACATGTCGAGGGTAAACCGACACTGCCTGTCCAAATTGCTGGGGCCGCACGGGCCGCGGTTGTTGCCTGTGATTTGGCTGAGGCCGGACTTCATGGCCCTGAAAGCGCTCTCGAAGGACCTTTCGGATATTTTAATATGTTCGAAGAGGTGACCAATGCGCAAATGGCTGCGGATAATCTGGGCAAAATACACCGGATTACCGAAGTTAGCTGGAAACCTTTCCCGACGGGGCGCGCGGCACAAGGTGGAATCGTTCTGTTACAAAAATTGCGGCAGCAGGGCGTCACGCTCGATAATCTTGATGCACTTACGCTTTCGGCTCCGCCGATTATTCAGCGCCTTGTTGATCGGCCCATGATCGAGGCTATGAGTGCTAATTATGCCCGTTTGTGTTTTCCTTATTTAGCATCCATCGTGCTGATGCGGGGCACCGTTGGATTAGATGATTTTACGACAACTGACTTGGAAAACCCTGTTATTCGAAGGGCGTCTTTGGCGGTGAAGGTGGATGTTAATCACATTTCTGACCCCGCTGAATTTGTCCCCCAAAGCGTTACAGCACACCTTAAAAATGACAAAATCAAAACGGCTAGGATTCAATCATTATTTGGCTCACCGGCAGACCCGCTATCTTACGATCAGCATATCAAAAAGTTTAAAAACTGTATCAAGTTCGGCTTTTCAGCTGGGCGTTTGAGCGACGTCAAAGCCAAGCAGGTCGCGGACAGGCTCATTGCTTTGGTTGACAACTTGGAGAGGTCAGAGAATTGCTGTGAATTATTTTCACGCGCCGCAGGCCTTTAGATATATGCACGCAACTTATTTTGATTTTGTGAAACCTGGTGAGTTGCGCGCTGACCACCCGATTGGAGACGCGTTTTTAGCTTTTGCTAAAAATACGAGCCGCGATGCGTTGCACGCCCATCAAGACAGATTGTTTCGCAAAATGCTAGTCAGGGCGTGGCAGGTTCCTTTTTATCAAAAACTTTGGGGAGAAAAAGGCATAGAACCCGGTGATATTGACGGGTTGAAAGATATCCATAAATTACCAATGTTTGATAAATCCGATATTATGGCGTCGATTGAACGGTGTCCGCCTTTTGGGGATTTTAGCGGCCTTGACAGCTATGCCGCAGAGGCTCAACCCCCCGTCAAATTTCATACAACATCAGGGACGACGGGTAAGCCGCAAGTGTTGATTTTTGGCCCGAAAACCCGGGAAGTTCAGAACCTGCTTTTAGCACGTCTTTATACCTTGCAAGGGATCGGGCGCGGGGATGTTGTCCACAGCGTTTATGGGCACGGACCGATTAATGGCGGACATTACGTACGCGAAGCTGTGACGCATTGGACACAGGCAATCTTTGTCTCTGCAGGTACGGGCGTGGAAACCCGCTCTGTTAAACAGGTTGAAATGATGCGCGACTTTGGCGCGACTGCGGTGGTCGGTTTTGCTGATTATATTAAAAAACTGGCCAAGGTCGCTCGCGAAGCTGGGATTGAACCCGGTGTGGATATCCCTGTGCGCACAATTTCCGGCCATATGGGGCGTGAAGATAAAGCCTCGGTTGCCGAAATGTGGGGCGGGGCTGACTGTTACGATTGGTACGGCGTTGGAGATACCGGTGCGATTGCGGGTGAAGGTCCGGATCAAGATGGCCTCTATGTGATGGAAGACGCACAATATCTAGAAATTTGTGATATTGAAACGGGTGTAATTGTACCGCATGGTCAGAGCGGAGATATGGTTTGCACCTGCCTGTTCAAAGATGATGTATATCCGATCATCCGGTTTAATACGCATGATGTTTCGGCCGTGCGTACTGGCGTTTCGAGCTTGGATTTAAACTTCCAACGGATTGAAGGGTTTTTAGGACGTTCTGATAATATGGTGAAATTACGTGGTATAAATATTTTTCCCCAAGCCATTGGACCACTTATGGAAGAATTGGAAAGTTTTGGCGGAGAGTTCTATTGCCGGGTTGACCGGGATGATGCGGGACGCGATGAAATGACAGTTATCGCAGAATGCAAGACGGCTGGTCACGAAAACCTAACATCGAAATATGAAGCTTTGCTCAAAGAAAAGCTCGGACTTGGTATGACCGTTAAATTGGTGCCCGTTGGAACCACGGGTGAAACCACGCAAGTTGATAGTCGTCAAAAGCCTATACGTTTAGTCGATACGCGGTTCTAGGCGTGGACGCTGTTAATGCTATTTTGGAAAAAATCCCTTATCATGGGACCGGATGTACTGTCGGCATAAAAGCCAATATTTCTGTTAAAAATTATATCTGTCACGGTGGTATTAAGGCCTATAATCAATCGCTTGCTCTTACCGATGCGCGGGTGATCACGCGCTTGAAGCAGGCGGGTTATAACATCGCCGCTATAGTGAATATGGAAGAAGGAGCTTTAGGCGCCCAGACCGATAATCCGTGGTTTGGTAAAACCTTTAATCCGTTAAAAGCGGGGTATACGCCAGGGGGATCTTCGGGTGGATCAGCCGCGGCGGTTGGGGCGGGGCAAGTTGATATCGCGCTAGGTACAGATACAATGGGCTCAGTCCGTATCCCGTCAGCCTATTGTGGGCTTTGGGGGTTTAAACCTTCATATGACCCTGACATGTTGACTGGCGTTATGCCGCTCTCGCCAACATTGGATACTGTCGGTGTGCATGGCCGCACATTGGATGACGTCGTTAAAGCTACGGCTGTGATCTGTGAAAGAGATTTTAGCGGCGGCAAAGTGGGCGATATTGCTGTACTGGATTGGGGTGATAAGGTTGAGTGTGAACCTGACGTAAAAGCCATATTTGATCAATTTGTATCCATGCTGGGTAAGCTTCCGACAACAGATTTAGGACCTTATAGATATGGGAACTCTCGCCGTGCGGGGCTTATCTTGTCAGAAGTCGAAGGTTTTGCTTATCACGCCCCGATGTTGGAGACAGCCCCGAAAGGATTTTCAGATTTTTTTCGCGCCATGCTCGAATATGGCCGAGATCTACCGCTGGATAAAATTGAGGCTGCTTATATGCATGTAAAAATATTAAGGCAGGCAAAATTCCCTAAATTCATTCTCATGCCAACGACCCCGCAAACGGCGTTTAGGTTTGGCGAAACCGTTCCAATTGACCAAGCCGATTTTACGGCCTTCGCCAATTTGGCTGATCGTCCCGCGATTGCATTTCCTATTGGGAAAAACGCAGATGGTCTGCCGATATCCGCGCAACTTATCGGCCCGCGCGGACGTGAAGCCGATCTTGTTGCAACCTTACAGTCACTCAATATATAATAGGACAGAGGTTCTTAACATGAAGGTTTGATTGGTAATCAATCTGCGTCTTTTATGTGATCTCTTAAATAATTTTAAAAAATTAAAACTAGGGAATGTTAAATTATAAGGCTTACATACAGTTATGAGGCTTTATACCTGTTGGCGTCGATATGGGTGTTACCCGGCTCCAAATGCATCCAATGTCAGTACGGTCTTTGTGTTTGCGATATAGGCTTTTTGGCGGAAGAAACGTAGAAATCCGTTCACGCCCATACGGGAGGCTCCGAGACCAGAGTTTTTGAAACTCTGTTTGCCAGCCTCGAAATATTGACCAGTCAATGCACCATCTTGCAAGCTGACAGCCCCCGCGTCAATCCGCGTAGCAATAGTGCGGGCTGCGTCGATATCTTTTGCAAAGACTGCTGCTGAAAGACCAAATTCCGTATCATTGGCCAATGCAATAGCCTCATCTATATTATCATAGGCCATCACAGGCATGACGGGGCCAAAGGTTTCCTCGCGCATGATTAGCATATCATGAGTGACATTGATGAGAACTGTCGGTTCCAACCAACGTCCCCCACCATGGGTTAATATCTGTCCGCCTGATAAAATGCGTGCCCCTGATTTTACCGCGTCGTCGATTTGTTTTAAGACGATATCGGCTTGTTTTCCAAATATAAAGGGGCCGAGATGACCTTTGGAAATTTCCGGGTAATTAAGTGTTACGGCTTTGGCTTTACGGGCCAAACCATCTGTAAAGCTTTTGTAATGCAGACGCGGAACATAAATGCGCTCAATTGATTGACAAGCTTGTCCTGTGGCCAGCACAGAGGCGCGTAGAGCCAGATCAATAGCGGTCTTAATATCGGCATCTTCTGTGATGATTAAGGGGTCTTTACCGCCGAGTTCAAGATGGGCAGGGATAAGATTTTGCGCAGCGCGTAAAGCCACTTTACGGCCCGTAGCCACAGAGCCTGTGAAACAAATGCAATCGACAGTGTCAATCAGGGTCGCGCCTGTCTCGCCGTCGCCCTGCACAAAGCCGAGATATTCATTCAGGCCAGCCGTTTGAATGGCCGCGTTCAAGCTGTCGGCAAAGCGCGGTGTGATCTCAGAGGGTTTAATTATGACGCTGGCCCCTGCCATTAATGCAGGTATGGCATCTATAAAGGATAAGGTCAGAGGGAAATTCCACGGACTTATAACCCCGACGAGGCCATAAGCTATATACTCGTTTTGATGTTTAAATTGTGGCTTTGCGCGCCCTTGCACCCAGTCAGTGTCGGGCATGAGAGTCGGAGCGAGATGGGCCCAGCCGCGTAAAGAACTGATTACGCCTTGGACCTCCATATTTGCTATGGCGCGCCGACCTGTGTCTATTTCCAGTGCATGTGAGATTTTAGCCACGTCAGTCTCTATTGCATTCGCCAATGCTAAGATATGTTTGCCACGCGCTTCACAGGATAAACCTCTCCAGATGGTGTTTTTTGCGCGCATGTGCTGCGCTTTTTTTGCTATCGCAACAGCATTAGGGGGCGAGATGACATAATCATCGGTTCCGGTACGCGGATTCATGACAGTTATCTCTCGGCTCATAAGGTGATCCTTTTGTATACGGAACTTAATTGACGGGACTATCCCACTTGCTCTTAACCTCATGGGTCGTCATAAATATGACTTACATCAAGCCCGCGTGCCTATAAAGGGATAGAGCCTCTTATGTCTGAAAATCCATCAATATATAAAGCGTTAGCCTTGCAAACAGAGTGTAAGGCCGTGAACCGTTGTGCCTCGCGCCAAGAGGCCTTGCCTATTATACACGGCTCTATTGCACGCATCCGGGGACACATATTTTCCGCGAAAGCCTTTTACGGGGAGGACTTGAAACTGGTTTGCCTACCCGAGTATTTTTTAACCGGATTTCCAGCGGGTGAAAACGCAAAAGATTGGCAAAGCAAAGCCGCGATTGAAATGGACGGGGCTGTCTATAACGCGCTTGGGAAACTTGCCGTGGATACGGCCTGTTATATTGGCGGAAATGCTTATGAAATAGATCCTCATTTTTCTGAACTTTATTTTCAGACCAGTTTTATTATTGCTCCCAGTGGAGATGTTGTTTTGCGATACCGCCGTTTAATCTCTATGTACGCACCATCGCCTTTCGATGTTTGGGAAGCCTATTTAGAACATTATAGTGAAGAGAGCTTGTTTCCTGTTATAGAGACCCCGCTGGGACGTTTGGCAGCTTTAGCGTCTGAGGAAATCCGCTATCCTGAAATTTCGCGCCTGCTTGCGTTACGCGGTGCTGAGGTGATATTGCATCCAACGTCTGAGGCTGCGAGTACGCTTATGACATATAAAAATGTCGCCAAACTGGCGCGGGCGCAGGAAAATCAATGCTATATTATCTCGGCAAATTCAGCGGGAATTACGGGAACGGGGCTGGCGGTACAAAGTACGGACGGGCGGAGTCAGATCGTTGATGATCGTGGTTTAATTCTGGCTCAAACCCCCAGCGGTGAAAGTATGACGGCGTGTGCCGATATTGATATCGCCGCGCTTCGATATCGTCGGGCACGAGTGAGTATGGATAATATGCTTGCACGTCAACCGATGTCGCTTTATGCGCGCCAATATGCGAAATTCGATATACATCCGGGTGGCAGTCTGGGCGCTGGCGAGACGGCTCCGGGTAAAGATTTTTATAAATCCCGTCAAATGTCGGTTATCGCCAAGCTAAAAGACCGTGGCGTAATTTAAGCCACTATACGATTTTATCCCCGACAATGACATTCTGCGTAACCTGCAAAGTTACGTGGATGATTTCGCTTTGTCTAAGGCGCGTTAAGAGATGGAAATTTACTATAGGTGTAAGTCCCTCGGACCATATGTGAATAAAAAATCCGACGCGGTGCGGTGTCGTGTGACAAATATTGTTTCAGGACTTGAAGCATCATTGTGGTGGCGCGTTGAAGCTCAAGCGTGTCAATTTGGTCAAATGTAAACCAACCGACATTTAAAAGCTCGGTACTATCAGCGATAGCGGGAAGCTCGCCCTCAATATGTTTGAGGAAAAACCATGTATCAAACCGTTTATGCCGGTGTGGCGGGGTCACGGCCCGTCCAAAAACTTCTATACCTGAAAGATCTGCGATCCGTCCGGTGTCATGTAGGCCTTGCCAACCTTTATGTTTCATATTGCGGATATTGGCGTGTGGTGTTCCTAATACGAGGTTGGTTTCTTCAAAGGTTTCGCGAATAGCTGCCAAAGCCACGGCTTTGGCTTTGCGCGGAGCATAGGCTGCTTCTAAAATGGTCTTGGTTCGCGCGGACAACTCGCCCGAGGCAGGCGCGTAGCTATCGGCCCGGTCAACCCGCCCGCCCGGAAAAACATAGACGCTAGGCATAAAATCATGGCGCGAGCTGCGTTGGCCCATGAGAATACGGGGATTCGCCTTCGGGCCTTGTAAAAGTACAATTGTAGACGCTATGCGCGGACGTACTGCGCGTTTTAGCTCGGCTCGTAGAGCTATTTCTGTCTCATTCATTATGATTTTGCCGGGCATGGAAATGGGGCGGGACGTCGGAGATTTTGGGGTCATATACTGGGTCTTAATTGTTTAATTCCGGTGTTTTCCAGAGCGGCGCTTATGTCCGCCTTTTTTAACGCCGTGCGGACGTCTGCCTCTGGCATAACCGCCTTTCATGCCGGCCCTGTCTTTAGGCTTGTTACCTTTTTCCGGCTTGGTAAGCATGTCGAAAATTAGACTACCTGTCATGCCGTCAGCTTCCTTGAGCTTGACTTTCACTTGTCGACCAAACCGATAGGTGTTGCCCGTATTCGCCCCGATCAGAGAGCGAGTTTTCTCATCAAAGACATAATACTCATCACCGAGATCCCGCGCGATTATAAGGCCGTCAGCCCCGGTTTCGTCAAGTGTGATAAACAGACCGAATTTTGTGACGCCCGTAATTCGGGCTTCAAAAACAGCGCCGACACGTGCTTCCAGATAGCGTGCAATATACCGGTCTTTGGCATCGCGTTCTGCGCTGGCAGCGCGGCGTTCCGTATCTGAAATATGTTCTGAAATTTCTTTAAGGCGTGAGGCTTCGCGCGCAGACGTCCCGTCATCGCCAAGGTCAAATGCCGATATCAACGCCCGATGCACAATAAGGTCGGCATAGCGCCGAATAGGGGAGGTGAAATGCGCATAATGTGTCAGGTTTAAACCAAAGTGCCCTTTCGCGTCTGGCCCGTAATAGGCTTGGCTCTGGGAGCGAAGCACAGACATGCTGACGACATCGGCCATATCCATCTCGCGGGCTTTAGCCAATAATTTATTAAAGCGTCGTGCGCTGGCACGCTCGCCTAAACTCCATTTCAACCCGATAGCGGGTAAAAATTCTGATAGGCTTTGTAGTTTTTCGCGCTTGGGAGGTTCATGCACGCGTATAATTGTAGTGACGTTTTTTTCCGTAAGAGCTTCTGCGGCGGCGACATTGGCTTGTATCATAAATTCTTCAACCAGCTTATGGGCGTCAAACCGTTCGCGCAATGTGACTTTTGTCACTTCCCCGTCTGAATTGACGTGGACGCGTCGTTCTGGCAGTTCGATATCAAGCGGGGCGCGCTCATTCCGGGCCTGTCTTAGGGTTTTATAAGCGCCGTATATATCTTCCAGAATATGTTGCACTGGCAAGGCGGCGTGCCCTGGCTGTCCGTCAAACCCTTCTTGGGCCTGACTATAGGTCAGGCGCGCATGTGAGCGCATAATACCGCGTGTAAATATATGGCGGCGCTTAAGGCCGCGTGCATCAAATACCATTTTTACCGCCATGCAAGCGCGGTCTTCTTCTGGCCGCAGTGAGCATAAATCCGATGAGAGTTCATGGGGCAGCATGGGTTCAACACGGTCAGGTAGATAAACAGAATTACCGCGAGTCTCAGCAGCACGGTCCAGAGCACTATCGGGTGTGACAAAGGCGGCAACATCGGCAATAGCCACCCAGATAATCCAGCCGCCCTTATTTTTAGGATCATCATCAGGGCAAGCATAGACCGCATCGTCAAAATCTTTGGCGTCAACAGGATCTATTGTGATGAGGGGCAATCTGCGTAAATCTTCGCGCGCGCCGGTAAGCTCGGGCAGGTGAAGGCTTTTGGCTTCAGATATAACGGCATCTGAAAATCCTATTGGAATATTATGGCTTTTTAGCGCGATCAGGCTGGCGGCTTTTGGCCCGTCGGCAGGGCCTAAAACTTCGATAATTTCGGCCACGCGATCATAACGGTTTTTATTACGGTTTGTGGCGCGGAACATGACTAAAATTTGTGTATTTTTGTCGTCCGGCATATCAACCGGAAGTCGGGCGGGGCGGTAGGCATTACGGGCTTTTTTATCAACAGATTTAATCGCCCACCCTCGTCCGTCTTTAAACAAAATACCCATATGGCTGCTGGGTCCATCGCCAAGTTTTTTCATCACCGAAGCCATTAAAAAACCGTCTTTTTCCTTAATCCGGCACAGCGCTCGCGCACCCACGCCGACGCCGGCGGGTTTTCTCGATTTCGAGCCTTTGTGCGGCGGGCCATCGCGGACGATAAGCTGGGGTGGTTCGCCTTCCCCTTTATACGGGTCGGGAATACCAATAAGGTCTCCGTGCGTATCCAGTCCTGTGACACGGATGACCATGACAGAGGGAAGGGCGCCCGCCTCGCGATAGGTTTTTTTAGGCGATATTATCAGCACGCCGTCCTCGACCATGTCACGCAAAAGTACGCGCAATTTACGGCGCGCCTCGCCTTTAATATCAAGGCGTCGCGCCAAAGACTTACGGTCAAGCCGGTCGGGGAATTCCCTTATCGTTGTAAGTAATATGTCGCGTGTAAGACCCATGGCGCAGCTATGCTGTTTTTCACCACTATAAGCAAGGGGTAGGGCATTTCGCTTGGCTATTGACTCGGGTTTTCTCTCAATTGAACAGAATGAAGACAATATGGGGATA
>CAZSKN010000020.1:29574-34841 GCA_964607445.1 uncultured Caulobacterales bacterium | reverse complement strand
ATTGGCAATAACGGTGTAAACGTATTCTGGTTTATTTCATCCTACCGCTTACCTCATGGGGCCTGATGTCGATCGCCAATACGGCGGCTTTTGCTTATATACGCGAAAACATATTACCTGTGTTAAGGAGTCTGGTTTAGCCGCGTAAGGAGGTGCCCAAGATATGTTAGAGCTAAGGCGAGTTAGAATATGTCCCCGGGTTATGGCTTTTTCTTTGTCGCCTTCTTTTTAGCCGCTGGTTTCTTCTTAGCTACCGTCTTTTTTTTGGCAGGGGCTTTTTTCTTCTTGCCGCCTTTGGCTTCTTTTTCCGCGATATATTCTAGCGCCATATCAATATTGACATCTTCGGGTTTAGTGCCTTTGGGAATAGTGGCATTGATTTTTTCATATTTGACATAAGCACCATAGCGTCCATCCATGATCTTGATCGGTTTTTCCGTTGAGGGATGTTTGCCAAGGTCTTTAAGGACTTTACCGGCACTGCGCCCGCGTCCCGGATTGGCGCGTTTTTCCGCTAGCATAACCACAGCGCGGTTAAGCCCGATTTCAAACATTTCATCAGCGGTTGGTAAGTTTACATATGTCCCGTCATGGAGAATGTAAGGCCCGAAACGGCCAATCGCCCCCGAAATTTTCTTACCATCATCCGGGTGGGCACCGACATCGCGGGGCAGGGAGAGCAAGCGCAGGGCCTTTTCAAGGTCTATGCTGTCATAGGGCCAGTTTTTTGGCAGGGATGTTCGTTTGGGTTTCTTCTCGGTTTCCATTTCGACATATGGCCCGAAACGTCCGTTTTTAAGCATGACGTCCTTGCCTGTATCAGGATGTAGGCCGAGCATTTTGTCTTCGCCCGCATCGGGTGCGCCGTCGGCTTGGCCAAAGGGGCGGGTAAATTTACAGTCCGAATAGTTGGAACAGCCGACGAAAGCGCCGTATTTGCCAAGTTTCAAACTGAGTTGTCCGTCGACGCAGCTTGTGCATTTGCGCGGGTCTGTGCCGTCTTCCTTGTCGGGGAAAACAAGTGGGCGCAGGGCATCATTCAGCGCGTCGAGCACATGTGTGACTCGGAGGTCTTTGGTTTCCGCCACATGGGCAGAAAACTGGTTCCAAAAATCGCGTAGCAATTTTTTCCAAGCGAGATCACCGGATGACACCATATCAAGGCGCTCTTCAAGATCTGCGGTATAATCATATTGTACATATTTTGAGAAGAAATTTTCGAGGAAAGCCGTGACAAGTCGGCCTTTATCATCAGGCGTAAAGCGGCGCTTATCAAGATTGACATAGCCACGATCTTGCAGGACTTTCAAAATAGAGGCGTAAGTCGATGGGCGGCCAATGCCAAGCTCCTCCATACGCTTGACAAGGCTGGCTTCAGAAAAGCGCGGCGGGGGCTGGGTGAAATGCTGCTCGGCGTTAATATCTTTAGCGGTGGCTTTATCACCTGTGCTTACAGCCGGAAGTAGCGCATTGTCTTCTTCTTTATCTTCAGCCGACTTGGCGACTTGATAAAGTTTAAGGAAGCCGTCAAATTTGACGACTTGGCCGGAGGCACGCAATGTCACCGTATTGGCGGGGTCAGATATGGTAATAGTCGTCCGTTCGAGTTGGGCCGCAGCCATTTGGCTGGCCATGGCACGTTTCCAAATCAGTTCATAAAGTTTGGCCATATCACCGGAGAGTTTAAGTTTGGCCGGGTGGCGACGAAAACTTGTCGGGCGTATGGCCTCATGCGCCTCCTGGGCATTCTTGGCTTTGGTTTTGTACATGCGCGGCGATTTGGGTAGGTAATTGGCCCCGTAATTATCTTCAATTGTGCCGCGGCATTCGGCGATAGCTTCGCCGACCATTGAAATGCCATCTGTCCGCATATAGGTGATCAGGCCGACCGTCTCGCCGCCTATATTGACGCCTTCATAAAGTTTCTGCGCGGTCTGCATGGTGCGTGTGGCCGAAAAGCCTAATTTGCGAGAGGCATCTTGTTGCAAGGTCGAGGTTTGGAACGGCGCGTAAGGGTTGCGTTTAAGGGGTTTGGCTTCGACCGAGGTAATGGAGATTTGGGCCATTTCAACCGCCGTCTTGGCAGCCATGGCCTTGATTTCATTATCCAGTGAAAACTTATCGAGTTTCTCGCCGTTCAAGGCGACAAGTTTGGCCGGGAAGTCGGCGCCTTTATCATTGGCTATCTGTGTATCAACTGTCCAATATTCGCGCGGGATAAATTTTTCTATCTCTGTTTCACGTTCACAGATTAAACGCAGGGCGACAGATTGTACGCGCCCTGCCGAGCGTGCCCCCGGTAATTTACGCCATAAAACGGGTGATAAGGTAAAGCCGACGAGGTAATCCAAAGCGCGTCTTGCTAAGTAAGCTTCAACAAGCTCCATATCCAATTCGCGCGGATTTGCGATGGCTTCGGTAACAGATTTTTTTGTGATCGCATTAAAGACTACACGCTCAATAGATTTGTCTTTTAACGTTTTTTTCTTATTCAAGACTTCGAGTAAATGCCATGAAATAGCCTCGCCTTCCCGATCCGGGTCGGTTGCGAGTATAAGCTTGTCCGCCGCTTTTAAGGCTGTCTCAATATCTTTGATACGGGTTTTGGATTTTGTATCTACGGCCCATGTCATAGCGAAGTCGGCTTCCGGGTCCACGGAGCCGTTTTTTGAAGGCAGGTCTCGCAAGTGCCCGAAACTGGCTAAAACCTTATATCCTGTACCTAGATATTTTTCTATGGTTTTGGCTTTTGCGGGCGATTCTACGATAACAAGATTTTTGCTCATGATAATCCAAATTAGTCCCAGCGCCTTTGCAAATCAAAAATTTCCGGCGTCAAATTGCGCGCACACATGGGGCAAGCCATTTAGATTGTCAACTTAAAGCCTGAGTTTCCTAAGGTGAGCGGCTGTTTTGTCATTAAAGTTTGGGCTCTAACTATATGTAAAATGGGGTGTCCGGAGAGAACTTGACATTGAATTTAGTGTATGTTAACCAAAGTGCAACTTAAAAGGTTAAATGTAATTTTATGCAATTCTGTTATAGAGGTTAATATGAAAATAGAGCATAAGCCTTTGTCAGAATCCAAGCTTGAGAGCTTGGGGGGTATCCCTAAACAGTCAACTCAAGCCTATATAGGAGATATGATCAGAGAAATGCAAGGTATAGCGGACGGCGCTGATCTGGACGAGGTCTCGAATATTTTAAAACTTACGCTGACAGCTATTGAAACCAATGGGCGTTTGGGATTGCTTTTATAAGCTTGTGATTAAAGCTTAGAATTTAAGTCCAATACGCCCGTCGGCTTCGACATTTATTTCGCCGTTTAATTCCATTTCTAAAAGCGCAGCACTGGCTATAGGAATACTGATGGTGCTGAGCCGGATAACCTCGTCGCGCGGCGTTGGGGTTGGTGAGAGCAGTTGAAGGAGTATTATTTTTGCGGCGTCAATATCTTGTGTTGCACTCTGCCAATCAAACTCAATCGAGATATATGAGCTTTCCGGTTCTCTGACAAATGGAGGGGGTAAATTTTCGAGAACAGCAATAATGTCTTCCGTGTTTTCAACCAAGGCCGCACCTTGTTGTATCAAGCGGTTGCAGCCCTTCGTCCGCGGGTCAAGCGGAGAGCCGGGTGCAGCCATGACTTCGCGGTTCTGTTCCAGAGCGTACCGCGTTGTGATTAGGGTTCCAGACCTTTCTGCCGCTTCTATAACAACAACGCCAGCACATAGCCCCGATATAATGCGGTTGCGGCGAGGAAAATCTCGTGCAGTAGCTTTATAGCCCAGCGGACTTTCGGACACTAATGTGCCGCGCTCTCGCATAGCCTGATAAAGATCTGTGTTTTGCCGGGGGTAAATATGGTCGATACCACCGCCTAATACGCCGACCGTCCCTGTCTCCAGCGCGGCAGCATGCGCACTCGCATCTATGCCTCGCGCTAAACCTGAAACAATCGTAAAACCGGCTTCACCCAATTCGGCCCCAATATGTCGGGCAAAGCGTTGTCCGATAGCCGACGCATTACGAGACCCGATAATTGCCACACAGGGTTTGTGCATGAGATCAATTCGCCCCCAAATTGATAATATAGGCGGCGGTGGGTCAACGGCGCGTAAATACGCCGGATAATCCGGCTCGCAAGCGGCCAGGATGCGAATACCAAGTGTGTCTGACGCCTCCATCTCGGCTTCTATGTCTTCGCGCGTAGGTTGGATTATAGATTTACGTTTTATGATCTGGGGCAGGGCGTCAAGGGCGGCCTCCGCAGTTTTATAACGACGAAGTAAATCTCGAAAGGCAACCGGACCTACCGTAGGCGTACGAATAAGGCGCAGCCAGTCTCGACGTTCTGCAAAAGAAAGTTCGCGCGTCTTAATCATTTTAAGCCCCAATTATTGTTTGTTCTCGTCTATATTGGCCTATCCTTTTTGACCGATCCTTGTTTCTGTACCGTTGAGGATACGCCGGATGTTTTCGTGGTGACGTATGATTATAATAACGGCGAGACCTAAGGCCATAATTGCTATGTGGGTCATACCTAAAGCCAGAGCTATGCCCGGGCTGAGTGTTGCGGCTAATAAGGCCGAGAGCGATGACATGCGCGTGATAAAAGCCGACGCCAGCCACACAGCAGCTGCGCCTAAACCGACAGGCCATGCCACGGCAAAGAGTATTCCAAAAAAGGTTGCAACACCTTTGCCGCCTTTAAACTTTAACCAGACTGGAAAACAATGACCAATCAGCGCCGCGGTTCCCGCGATTAATCCTGCAGGCATACCGAAAACGTGTTGAAATATCAGCGCCGCGAGTCCTGCTTTGCCAGCATCGAGTAATAATGTGATGAAAGCCAGATCTTTACGACCTGTTCGTAAGACATTTGTGGCGCCGATATTGCCGGAGCCGATATTTCGAATATCACCTTGCCCCATGATTTTGGCTATTATGAACCCAAATGGAATAGCTCCGAGTAAATAACCGCCGATAAGCGCATAGAGGATAGGGAATGAAAACATAACAAGAACATGTCTGAGTGTATATAAAAAGTCAAAGACAATTAAATTTTATAGGTGATATTATGACGGATATTTACGGGGATCCGTATCTTGTTTTATGCGGGGCTCGTCTATGTCGTCCTATTCACAGTCTTTTGATCGAAGATTTAAAAATGCTCGCTTCGCGCTCTTTTCATACGGCCTAATAGCTCTTACATTACATCAGATGAAAGAATCGACTATGAAATATCGGCCATATCTACAGGCAGG
>CAZSKN010000020.1:0-29474 GCA_964607445.1 uncultured Caulobacterales bacterium | reverse complement strand
AGATGGGTCAGGTACGGAACGCGGCGTTGCGACGAAGATACGCCCGAAAACCAAGAAACCTTCAATGTACCGTGTGATTTTAATGAATGATGATTATACGCCTATGGAGTTTGTTGTGACTATTTTGATGTCAATATTTAACAAGACAAAGGAAGAAGCGACACAAGTCATGTTAAATGTGCATCAAAGCGGTGTGGGTGTGTGTGGTGTTTACACGTTTGAAATTGCTGAAACGAAGGTTGCACAAGTTATGGACGCGGCTAAAAGACGGCAGCATCCATTACAGTGTACGCTTGAAAAGGCATAAAAGCATACCTAGTTAATAGGGTAGGAAAGGATTTATTATGGCCTCATTTTCTCCAATATTAGAAGAGACTATACATCGTGCCCTGACCTATGCCTCTGATCGCAAACATGAATTGGCGACGTTAGAACATTTACTTCTGGCGCTTATCGATGACCGTGATGCCAGCGCTGTTATGACGGCATGTGATCTCGACCTTGAAGCCCTGAAGGCGGATGTGGTGCTATATCTGGACGATGATCTTTCAAGCCTCGTTGTTGAAGAATTTGAAGAAGCCCGCCCCACGGCTGGATTTCACCGGGTTATTCAACGGGCAGTTATCCATGTGCAAAGCTCGGGTCGCGAAGAAGTCACAGGTGCCAATGCCTTGGTCGCATTGTTTGCCGAACGTGAGAGCCATGCGGTCTACTTCCTGCAAGAACGCGATATGACGCGTTATGATGCGGTAAATTATATCAGCCATGGGATTGCTAAATCCGGTGAAAGCTCTGTTTCGAAATCCCCACAAGGCGCTGGCCAAGACGGACAGGGTGGCGATGAAGCTGCCAAGCAAAAAGACCCGTTGGAAGAATATACGGTTAACCTAAACCAGAAAGCGCGCGATGGCGATATTGATCCGTTGATTGGACGCGCAGACGAGGTTGAACGCTGTATCATGGTATTGTCGCGTCGACGTAAAAATAACCCTCTGCTTGTAGGAGACCCCGGCGTCGGTAAAACAGCGATTGCCGAAGGTCTGGCGCGCCGTATTGTCAATGATGATGTGCCCGAAGTCTTGCAAGATAATACAATATATTCTCTGGATATGGGCGCGCTTTTGGCTGGCACGCGCTATCGCGGGGATTTTGAAGAACGGCTGAAAGCTGTCATGACCAAGCTCCAAGAGACTGATGGGGCGATCTTATTTATTGACGAAATACATACGATTATCGGAGCTGGCGCAACGAGTGGCGGCGCCATGGATGCCTCTAATCTGCTTAAACCTGCCCTGCAAAGCGGTAAATTGCGCTGTATGGGGTCGACGACCTATAAGGAATACCGCCAACACTTTGAAAAAGACCGGGCCTTATCACGGCGGTTTTTAAAAATTGATGTCTCGGAACCTTCCGCAGAAGACAGCGTCAAAATCCTCATGGGACTAAAGCCTTATTTCGAAGAGTTTCATAAGGTCAAATTTACGGCGGAAGCTATACAGGGCGCTGTTGATTTATCTGTGCGTCATGTCACAGACCGTAAATTACCAGACAAAGCCATTGACGTGATTGACGAGGCCGGGGCGCGGCAAAAACTGGTGACAGAGAAAAAGCGTAAGAAAACTATTGGGATAAAGGAGATCGAATATGTCATTTCCAAAATCGCCCGTATTCCGCCAAAATCTATCTCGCGCGATGATGAAAAGGCTTTGAAATCCTTACCGCTTGATCTCAAGCGTATGGTATTTGGCCAAGACAAAGCGATTGAACAAGTGGCCTCTGCGGTCAAGCTCGCGCGGGCCGGTTTGCGTGAACCCGACAAGCCGATTGGCTCTTATTTGTTTGCCGGGCCGACGGGTGTGGGTAAAACCGAGGTCGCAAAGCAACTCGCCAGTACGCAAGGCCTAGAGCTTCTACGTTTTGATATGTCCGAATATATGGAACGCCATACGGTTTCACGCCTCATCGGTGCGCCTCCGGGATATGTTGGCTATGATCAAGGCGGGTTACTCACGGATGCGGTCAATCAAAACCCGCACTCGGTCTTACTGCTTGACGAAATTGAGAAAGCGCATCCAGATATTTATAATATTCTATTGCAAGTTATGGATAACGGCTTTTTGACGGATGCCAATGGTCGCAAGGTCGATTTCCGAAACGTCATTATCATTATGACAACAAATGCGGGGGCCTCTGATGCCGCCAAGGCTGAGATCGGATTTGGTCGCGGATTAAAAGACGATGAGCAAGACGCCGCAATTAAACGTCGTTTCACACCGGAATTTCGTAACCGTCTTGATGCCGTGGTCTCATTTGCAGCCCTTGTACCAGAAGATATTGCCAAGGTCGTGGATAAATTCGTTATACAGCTTGAAGCTCAACTCGCAGATCGCAAGATCGAATTTGAAGTCTCCAAAGGCGCTAATCTTTGGCTGGCCAATAAGGGCTATGACAAACGCTACGGCGCGCGGCCATTAGGACGCACTATTCAAGAGTATGTTAAAAAGCCTCTGGCCGACGAGATATTATTTGGTAAGCTTAAATCTGGTGGTTTGGTCAAAGTCGGGGTTGATCGTAAGAAAGAAAATCTGACCTTTAAAATCATCCCGCCGGCCAAACTTAAAATCGAGGGCCGCAAAGGTGGCAAAGGCCTACCCGCGCCCAAACCGACCGAGGATGCTTAAGGTATGGAAGAGGCTCTGGTTTGTCGATATACCTCAGTATAATATGAGGACGTCGCGATGACCCAAGAGGGTGAAAATTTATCCGAAAAACCAACCCTGATAGATCAGGGTAAGAAAATCGCGGATTTGACAGAGCGGGCATCTAGCGCGGCTGAGAGCGCGAGCACAGTCTTTCAGGCTGTAAAATGGGTTGCTATTGCTGTCGTGACTTTGACATTTGCAGGCGGAATTTACGGAACTTATAAAGTGATATCGGCTCCAGCCAAGGCCGTCGGGAGTGCTGCGGGGGCTGTAGGTGATACGGTGAAACGCGGAACTAACAAGATTAAACAAGGCGGTACAGATATTATGTCCCGGCTTGAAATAGAAACCACCCGTCAAGGTGGGCTTAATAAATTGGCCGATAAGGCTTTTTCAACTCTGTCTGACATGGACGCGGTTGAACCTGCGGATATAAAAGAGCGCGTGTTTTGGCGCACACAATTTCCCGGTCACGAAGGCCGTATTTGTAAGTTTTCGCTGGATTTTGGGCATGGTGATGTCCCAGTTATGCTCGCGATCGATTATGAGGCTTTTGCGACGGCTAAAGCGCTCGGTGCCACGGAAGGTCGTCTTATCCGCATGCTAATCACAGCAGGCGAGGAAGATATCGCCTTACGTCTTGATCGGGAGGCAGTAGGTCAAAATTGGGTCATGAAATGGCGGGTGACGACGCTTAAAAAGCCCGTGAGTGATGCGGTCGCCGAAGCCAGCATTCTAGATATTTTGAAAACATCCGCAAAAATATGCCAAAACCATACCTAATGGGCTACATCTGATAAGCCTGTCACAAAAGGTGTACATAAGCCCTATTTGGGTTTTTTGCTTGATAGGCGGGGATTTTAGAGCTTAGCTAGGCCATGGTAAAAATTCTACCGCTGGAAGGTTTCAAAGTCGTCGAGCTGTCCAATATGGTTACAGCCTCTCTGGCGACGATGACACTCGCCCAGCAGGGCGCGGATGTCGTAAAGGTCGAACCCTTGGGAATTGGCGATAAGATGCGCCATCTTGGTTCTCAAAAAAACGGTATATCCGGGGTATTTAATAATTGTAATCGTGGCAAAAAAAGCGTGGCGATTAATCTTAAACATGCGCGCGGACAAGAAGTAGTGCGTAAGCTTATACTCAGCGCTGATATTCTCGTCCATAATTACCGGCCGGGCATTATGACTAAACTGGGTTTAGGAAGTGCAGATGTGCGAGCGCAAAACCCATCACTTATTGTATGCTCGCTGACGGGGTTTGGTCGCGCCGGACCGCTTAAAAACGCGCCCGCTTTTGACCATGTCATTCAGGCTCTGGCGGGGCTTACTTCTGTACAGGGCAAAGAAGATGATTTTGAATTTATGCGTATGTTGGTATGTGATAAAATCACTGCCTATACGGCAGCCCAAGCCGTGACGAGCGCGCTGGTGCACCGCTTGCGTACAGGTGAAGGCCAGCACATTGATATTTCTATGCTGGCCGCGAGCCTTGCCTTTATGTGGCCGGACGGCATGATGCACAAAACCCTACTTGCAGATGATGTCGTGCCACTGGCGCCGATATCGGAATATTACCAGACATTCAAAACTTCGGACGGTTATATCGCCGCCGCGCCTTTCGGGGACGAAGACTGGCAATTCATCTTTGAAATTGTCAACCGTCCTGATCTTGCGGCTAATCCGAAATTTAATACCTTGCCGGGACGTGCGCAGAATATCACTGAATTACTGGTTGAGTTTGAAACCACGCGATTTGAAATGACAAATTCGGAGGCATTGCGCGCACTACTAGATGCCGATGTGGCCTGTGCGCCGTGTCATTCTCTTGATCAACTTGCTGCACACGACCAGATAAAGGCCATAAAGGCCGTTGAAACACAAATTCATCCGCATTTGGGGGAGGTGCAAATGGCGGCCGCGCCGGTTCTATTTGGTAGTCAGGCTCAAACGCCGCTTGGCCCGTCGCCTTTGTTGGGAGAACATACGGAGGCTGTATTATCAGAATTTGGGGATAAGGACACCATTGCACATTTACGCAAGGTCGGGGTAATTTAAACTGCGTGAAAATACGAACGTCGAAAAAACGTTAAGGGTTAAAGTAAAGGAAGAGATTATGTTTGTAGGACATTACGGGCCAGCCGTCTGGGACACGCAACGTGGAAAAAGCGAGCCCTTGGTTACGGTATGGCAAGGATTTCTGGCAGTGCAAGCGATGGATATTCTCTGCGGCATTCTTATAATTTTTGGCATTGAAGGAAATCCGACCTTGGTAGACGGCGTACCCTTGTTTAATATCCCATGGTCGCATTCATTGTTGACCTCAGTAATATTGGCCGTCTGTGTTGGCACTGCGTTTCGGGCGTTTAAACCCTCTGTGGGTCTTCGCGGATTTTGCGTTGTCGCCGGGCTTGTCTTTTCCCATTGGATTTTAGATCTTATCGTCCACCGGCCAGATCTGGCGCTTTATCCGGGCAGCGATATCATGATGGGTTTCGGTTTGTGGGATTTACCAATAATAGCTTTCGGTCTGGAAATGGCTTTACTAGGAGCAGGTTTAGCCTTTTGGCAATCTGTCACAGTGGCGAAATCCAAAGCCTATACAATCGGGCTTTGGGCTGCGTTTTTGTTTATGGGCATGTTGCAGGTCATGTTTGTCCTCCTACCCGGATTGGCGGTGCAGGAGGGTAATTTTGATCCTGCACACGGCCCTCAAGGCCCGATTGCAGGTGTGTTGTTTCTTTTGACATTTGGCATTTTGACGGGGATAATTGCTTGGATCGAAAGCGGAAGGCCTTCAAAATATACAAAACGAGATTAGCTTTGACAGATTTCGCTATGTCGTATTTGCGTCATAGCGCATTTTTATGCGCCATGGGGATCGCGCTTTTGGGATGTGTCGGCTACGCGCAATTACCGAGTCAGGGATATGCCTTAAGCCCAATAAAAACCTCTACTGGGCTTGCGAAGACAGGCGTGCAAACTGGGGCATTTAATAAAGATGTTTCTTTAAGAGATGTTCTCAAACCTGATGAGGTACGAAATATTGCGCATATATATCCAGAAGATGAGAGTCTATCATGGAGTCTTTTTGTGCCACTGCATTACTCACCCCGAAACCCGCCTGGTGTTCTCGTTTATATTAGCCCTTCAACGACAGGCAAACTTCCGCGCCAATGGCGGGATATTTTATCCGATGAGAACTACATATATATCAGTGCAAATGGTGCCGGTAATAAAGTACCTGCCAATCGCCGTATGTTGAATGCTTCATTGGCAGTTCAATATGTAAATTCGAAATATCACATTGATCCTAACCGTGTTGTGGTGTCGGGGTTTTCGGGTGGGGCGCGTATATCTACCCTTGTTATAGAGACCCTGCCGAAAGTTTTTAAAGGGGCTCTTTTGATGGGGGGAGCGCTTAAATGGCAGGGCGATACCACTCACATTAAACCGGTTTTGCAAAGTGGGACTTATGTTTTTGTGACAGGGCGACGTGATCAAGCCCGAAAGGAAATGCGGTCTGTCTATAAGCAATATAAAGCTGCGGGGGTAAAGGGGTTGAAATTTATAGATGTGCCTAATCTGGGCCATAGCTTACCGAAGACCAAAACCTTTAGAGAGGTTTTATCCTTCTTTCCTTCAGCTCGTGCGGATTGAACTTAATCTATTTGATCGGGTTTAATTTTAGCCGGCAGGGATGTCGCTGAAGGTTCGCGTGTTGCGTCATGGGGTTTTGAGGCCCGGGACTTTAATAGACGGTAGCCGCGTCCTGTCATGATTGCGTTTTTGCCAAATTTTTCACGGGCTTTATCTGTGGCACGTTCAGCGATGCCGCGTTTAAGGGCTTGCGGGTCCAAGAGATCCCCACTATCGCCTATAGGGGCGGAGAGATCAGAGATTCCGGCGCCGATAAGACGGAAGCGACGACCATTTGCTTCTTTTTCTAATAAGGGTTCACATGCTTTGAAGATGGTATCGGCAAGCTGTACGGGCTGTGCTAATGTGCGGCGGCGGGTAATAGTTTCGAAATAGTTTGTTTTGAGTTTTAATGTTACGACGCGTCCGGCAATGTTTTTTGCTTTCGAGCGGTCCGCGGTTTTTACGCAAATCACCCATAGCCTGTCTTTTAAGGTTTCAAGGTCGGATATATCATCGTTAAATGTCGTTTCGGCTGAAACACTTTTACGTTCACTGCCAGGATTAACCGGGCGCGTGTCTTCCGCCCGTGCCAGGCGGGCCAGATGTAGGCCCATATCCCCGAATTTTCGAGCCATGTCTTTATCCGTCCGTTTACGCACATCCAAAACCGTATGAATACCGGCTTTGTTAAGATTGCGTGTAAAGGACGGCCCGACACCATAGATAAACCCTACGGGTTTCGTGGCAAGAAAGTCGAGAGCTTCAGCACGCCCGATGAGTGCAAATCCGTGCGGTTTGTCTAAATCAGAGGCTGTCTTCGCCAGAAATTTATTATAACTTAAGCCTACGGAAACTGTTACACCCACAGTTTCAATAATTTTGTTTTGTAAGTCTATAAGCTGTTGAGCCGGTGTTTTACCGGTTAGGCGTTGCGTGCCTGTTAAATCCAGAAAGGCTTCGTCGATGGATAAAGGTTCAACAAGGGGCGTAAGCTCAGACATCATGTTCCGAATGCGCTCGCCTTCATAGGCGTATTTATTCATATCGCCGCGCACGACGACGGCTTGAGGGCAGGCTTTTAAGGCTTTAAACATGGGCATAGCCGAATGTACGCCGTAAATGCGCGCATGATAGCAGGCAGCAGAGACGACACCGCGTGCGCCACCTCCGACAATAACGGGTTTGTCGGCTAAATCAGGGTTGTCACGTTTTTCGATCGAACAATAAAATGCGTCACAATCAACATGAGCAATAGAGAGCGTGCCAAGCTCGCTGTGATTGACATGTTGATGACCACCGCAATTAGGGCATGGTTTTTCTATTTCAGCGATAGCCGCGCATGACCGGCAATAGCAATTGTCTATCGGACGTGAAGAAGGAGACACAGCGGGCCTTTATGAACGATCTCTTGATTGACTTAATCTCATTAAAAATTGTGGTTAATCCACTCCTAACACGCCGCACACGGTTGATTAAGGATATTCGTGTTATGAAGCGGTATAAATAAGAGGTGTAGACAAAGATCTACCACAGGTGAAACCAGAAATATGTTAAAAATCATGCCCAAAAAAGTCCTCATTGTTGAAGATAACGAGTTGAACATGAAATTGTTCGCCGACCTTCTTCAGGCGCATGGATATGAAACACAGCAAACACGGGAGGGATTAAAGGCTATAGGACTCGCGCGTAAGTTCAAACCTGATTTGATTATTATGGATATTCAACTTCCAGAGGTTTCCGGTCTCGAAGTTACCAAATGGATTAAAGATGACAAAGCTTTAGCCAATATTCCTGTTGTAGCCGTTACGGCTTTTGCGATGAGGGGCGATGAAAAACGCATAAGGGAAGGCGGATGCGAAGCTTATATAGCGAAACCGATCACCGTATCTTCTTTTCTGGCAACAGTTAGAAAATTCTCTGAAACGGTATAAGCCTTATGAGCGCCCGTATATTAATTGTAGATGATCTTGCGCCAAATCGCAATCTCTTAGAGGTGAAACTGGCTGCGGAATATTACGATGTATTGACGGCTTCGGGGGGGCAAGAAGCTTTGGATATTGCCCAACGTGAAAACCTTGACCTGATTTTAATGGATGCGATGATGCCGGGGTTGAACGGGTTTGATACCTGTAAACTTCTTAAGGCGGATTCCAAAACATGGCATATTCCAGTTGTTATTGTAACGGCCTTAGAAGAGATTAAAGACCGGGTTCGTGGTTTAGAAGCTGGCGCCGACGATTTTATCAGCAAGCCCATTGACGATTTTAATTTAATGGCGCGGGTTAGGTCTTTATTGCGCTTAAAAATGGTCACTGACCAGATTTTAATACATTCACAGCAAACCGTTGCAGATGCACGCCCTGTTTTTGAAAATATAGAATGTCAAAATGCGCGTATTGTTTTGGTGGAAGACCAAGAGACTCGCGCGCGAAAGATTATAGAACCGCTACAAAAGCTTCATACGATCGTGACAATGTCTGACGCCGATGCCGCCATGCAAGCTATTGGTGATGGTGTTGATCTTATCATTGTAAGTCTTGTATCCAAAAAATTTGACGGGTTACGCCTCTGTGCGACTTTGCGGTCGCGTGAGAAAAGTCGTGATATTCCTATGCTGGTTATCGGAGACCCTGAAGATGAGCAACGCTTAATTCGGGCCTATGATTTAGGTGTTAATGACACGCTTATGCGCCCGATAGAGACGCAGGAGTTAATGGCGCGGACAAATACACAATTGCGCCGCAAATTCTACGCGGATAATTTGCGGGAAAATTTCAACCAAAATCTCGAAATGGTTTTAACTGACCCGCTCACCGGGTTAGGCAATAGACGCTATTTTGATAAATCTATAGGACCTCTGTTTGAAGGGTTAGAAGAAAGAGGTGAAGATTTTTCTATAATGGTTTTTGATATTGATCACTTTAAGCGCGTGAATGATATTTTGGGTCATGATATGGGCGATCAGGTGTTACGGGAAATTTCAACGCGGTTAGCCTCAAATGTCCGCACTCAAGATATTGTGGGTCGATATGGTGGCGAAGAATTCATGATTGCGATGCCGCGTACCTCTGAAACCGCGGCTTTGCAGGCGGCTGACCGTATACGGTCTCTCATTGGCGGAACCCCGATTTACGTCAAGGGGCAGGCCTTTCATATTACGACCAGTGTTGGCGTAGCTCAGGTAATACCGGGGGAAAAACTTCGAGATGTGTTCAAACGCGCTGACAGCGCTTTGTATAAAGCTAAACTGGAGGGGCGTAATCAAGCTCAGCTTGCAAGCATAAAAAAAGCCGCCTAAGAGCGACTTTTGATAGTTGAGTAAAGATATTACTTAATCTTACCCTCTTTAAAGTCGACATGTTTACGCACGACCGGATCATATTTACGCTTGACCATTTTTTCGGTCATTGTCCGGGCATTTTTCTTGGTCACATAGAAGTAACCCGTTCCGGCTGTGGAATTCAGGCGGATTTTAATAGTAGTTGGTTTCGCCATGGCTATACGCCTTTCTGAGTCAAATTCGAAGCGCGGAACATACGCATAAAGCCTTACATGTCAACACTCGATTTTAGGCTAGCCGTAGTGGAGGTGTCGACGGTTACGAGGGCAATGTTTAATTCTCTTGATACTGAGTGTGCGAAGTTAATTATAATTTCCCCGAATGCTATTAAGACAGTCTTTGACTTTTATACAAACTCGGTATTTATGGGACGCCATAACGTGTCGTTTTGATACCGGATGGCGTTTGGTGTGAGACCTTACAAACAGTTTAATGAGGATGTTATGAAAACACGCGCGGCTGTTGCTTTTGAAGCCAAGAAACCATTGGAAATTGTTGAACTTGATCTAGAAGGCCCGAAGACCGGAGAGGTTTTGGTCGAAATTATGGCGACTGGCATTTGTCATACAGATGCCTATACGCTGGATGGATTTGATAGTGAGGGATTATTTCCAAGTGTATTAGGCCATGAGGGCGCAGGTATTGTGCGCGAAGTGGGGGCCGGTGTTTCAAGTGTAAGGGCGGGTGATCACGTTATCCCGCTTTACACGCCAGAATGCCGCCAGTGTAAATCGTGCCTGTCAGGCAAAACAAATCTTTGTACGGCTATTCGTGCGACTCAAGGGAAAGGATTGATGCCAGACGGTACGTCGCGGCTGTCCTATAAGGGCCAGACTATCTATCATTATATGGGCTGTTCTACCTTTTCTAATTTCACGGTTTTGCCAGAGATTGCCGTGGCGAAAATTCGCGAAGATGCCCCCTTTGACAAGAGCTGTTATATTGGATGCGGTGTGACCACAGGCATTGGCGCGGTCACGAATACAGCAAAGGTTCAGGCCGGGGACAATGTTATTGTATTTGGTCTTGGCGGGATTGGTTTAAATGTGCTGCAAGCCGCCCAAATGGTTGGAGCGAATAAAATTATTGGCGTAGATATAAATAGTGACAAAGAGGAATGGGGTCGAAAATTCGGGATGACCCATTTCGTCAACCCACGTGATCTAGAGGGTGATATTGTTGAACATTTAGTCGCACTTACAGATGGCGGTGCGGATTTTACCTTTGATGCGACAGGGAATACGATTGTCATGCGCCAGGCTTTGGAGGCTTGTCATCGGGGATGGGGCGTATCCGTTGTTATCGGGGTCGCGGAGGCGGGTAAAGAGATTGCGACCCGGCCCTTTCAATTGGTCACGGGACGGGTCTGGAAGGGGACTGCCTTTGGCGGTGCAAAAGGCCGTACGGATGTTCCAAAAATCGTTGATTGGTATATGAACGGGAAAATCCAGATTGACCCTATGATCACGCATACGCTCACATTAGACGAGATCAATAAAGGCTTTGATTTGATGCATGCTGGTGAGTCTATTCGTAGCGTTGTTGTTTTTTAAGACCTAAACGACTGTGAAACAATCATCTTTCGTTACTGTCTTATAGTGGAAACGCGGCCGTGCGAAACGGGTACGCGAGGTGCGAGACTGTCGTTGGGCGAAGGTTCGATTCACAGGGCAAGCCTTTGTAGAAACAGAAATTTCTATGAGGGGGACAACCGGTTCTAATAGGGTTGGCTATTAATCTCTTATCAATTTTTTAAGTGCAATTACGTTTGGCGGGTGTGTGTATTTGATTTGGAGATAAGTCGTGCATTCTGGGCAATGGCAAGATATACTCACACTGTTGTGCATGGTAGTTCTTGCAGATAAAAAAGTTTATCAAGAAGAAGTTGAAGCATTCCAGACCGCGGCCATATCTTTAAAGGATAAGTATAACCCAGACGTTATGTTGACCCACCATATGCTTAAGGATTGGTTTTTGTTAAACCGGGATGAGCTTACTGATTTGATGGATAGGCCTGAGTATGGATTTAAAGTCCGACAACTTACCAATAATTTGCGAGATAGGGTCGAATGCGCAGATATTGCCTCTGCATTTATGAAAGTGTCTATATCTGATGGGCATCAACATCGAAAAGAAAACGATATTATAAGGCAAGCTTGTCAAAACTGGGGCGTGCCGCTGCCCATAGCGATATAGGCTATAGCTTGCGAGCCTGGGCCACTTACAAAATATGTAATTTTATGGACGTAGCGCCATAGACAAATATATTTGGCCCCATTAACGCTCTTGAGCGTAGGATTATATCAACTGGATCATCAGATATTTTAGGGACAATGTAGTCTAGGTTATGAAGACACTCCCACATTAAGCGTTCACGTTTAAACCCAGACTACAGCGTGGGATTAGACAGAGTAAGATGAACAGAACTTGAAGGCTTTTGGAAATCTGGTTAATATTTGTTAACTATTTCGGGCGGTTTAGAGGCTTTGTGTAAAATCTCTTTATAAAGCATATACTGGGCTTCAGCTTGAAAATAGATATTTCATTTGGTAGGCTTTTTATAAATAAATGGAAAACATAATGACCTCGTCACTCATAACAGATAAACGGTTTCAAATGACACGAGAAGATAGGCAATATTTTCGAAGACGTCCGTTAAAGGCGTGGCGACATTTTCGAAAGCTGATGCAAAATAAAGAAGATACGGAACAGGTTTTTCACATTATTCAAGCCTTAAACGGCAAATCCGTTTTCAAAGATTTCAAAGCTTTTATGAAATCGGAAGGTGGGCAAAAAAGATTTTCCGAGCGTCGCGAACTCCCGGCTTTATTAGATGACCATGCACGCTGGGAGGCTTTGCCAAAGGGAACCGTTGGGCGCGCCTATGTGGATTTTATGAGACGTGAGGGATTAACCGCACAAGGGCTTGTTGACGAATATGATAGCTTTAAAGATCAAGCAGCTGAATATTATCACCCTGATGTATTATGGTATGTCTATCGACGCCGGGATACACATGATCTTTGTCATGTCTTAACAGGATATGGGCGCGATGCTTTGGGCGAAGCCTGCGTATTAGGATTTTCACATGGGCAAAACCGGGGATTAGGAATTATATTTATTGCTTATATGGCGGGCAGAGAAGTACGAAAATCTGTCCCTAATGGGGCCCCTGTTTTAAAGGCTGTTCGTCAAGGATTTCATATTGGAAATACGGCTCGTAAGATTGCGAGGCAAGATATCATAAGTCTTATGGAAGAACCGTTAGACGCTGCACGTGCGCGTTTGGGGATTGCAGACCCCACATATTATGAAACGGTTCATGCCCAGTGCGAAGCCGTCGGGATTGACCCCTATCAAGCGATTTCCGCACAAGCTGTTTCTGCATAGGTCATATCAATATAAGTCATTACGATATAGCTTATGACAATATAAGGCCTGTCAGTGATGGCCAGAATAGTGCGGGTTAAGATCCAAGATAATGGGCAGGAAGCGGACTTTGGTTTAACCTCGACCCAGATCTACCATGAGTCGGCCAATGGAATGCGTGAATCCATTAGGTAAAATATCTTGTTCACCTGTCCACTCGGCTTTGGGGAAGCGCGCAAATATTTGACGATACGCCGCTTCAATTTGCATATTTGCAACGCGCTGACCCAGACAGACATGTGTGCCGGTACCAAAGGCGATGTGATCTTTGGCATTGACCCGGTGAATATCAAATATATCCGGGGTTTCAAATATTTCCGGATCGCGATTGGCCGCACCATAATATAGTAAAACTTTTTCGCCTACCGCGATCTTTTGTCCACGTATTTCCGTATCGTGAACCGCTGTCCGGCGCATATAGATGACGGGTGATACCATGCGCACAGCTTCATGCACCATATTGGGGATGAGATCGGGATTGTCTAAAAGTTGGGTTTTTTGTTTTGGAAATTCTTGCAATAGACGCATTGTACCCGAGAGAGAGTTTCGAGTGGTATCATTTCCAGCAATTATGATGAGTAGCCATGACCCGTCTAGATAAGCGTCAGGAAGTTTAGCCCCGGCAATCTCGACATTGGCAATGGCAGAAAGAAGATCCTGTTGCGGGTTTTCGCGTCGGGCTTTGAGAATATACTGGCCATAATCGAACATTTCTTGCACGCCTGTCATGAATTGTATGACCATAGCCGGGTCTACCGAACTCATATCGCCATCTTCCATGACATATTGCGCCAATTCCAACATATCCATCCATCCCCTTATTTTCTCTCTATCAGCTTCGGGAATGCCCAGCATTTCGCATAAGGTAAACAGGGGGAGTTGAGAGGCAAAATCGTGGACAAAGTCGATGACGGGTCCGTTTTTCTCGATCTTATCAAGCAGGTAGGTGACTTTATTATCGACCTTAACTTTAAGCTCGCGCATGTAATTGGGTGTGAAATATGCCATATGTTCGCGCCGGAGCTGCATATGGTGCGGCGGGTCGAGGCAAATCATGGTATCTAGCGAAGCGCTGTGAAGTTTAGGGTGATGGCGCATGTCACCTAGATTAGGATATGCCATCATAATACCGCCAGCTTGGGAAGAAAAATTTTTAGTATCCAAACTGGCTGCGCGGACATCTTCATAAGTGGTTAGAGCCCAGAACCCTTCCATCTTTCCGGCTTCCATCGGGTGCCACATGACAGGCGCCTGTTTGCGCATTTTTTTAAATGCATCAAAAGGTTGTCCAAGTATAAAATTGTTACTGCGGGATAAATCTACCGGCGGGGTCAGTGGAAATATAGGTGTGTGAACGGGGTCTAAGGCGCCTCGGTCGCGTAAATATGTTTGACTAACAAGTTCTAATCCCAAAACCCTCTCCAATAAATCGATATCCTTGGTAAATATTTGGTCCATTATTTGAGTTTTGGCAAGCTATCAAACTTCTAGCCTGTAATTAAATGTTTGCTGGGGGTAATCATGGATCTGAGGTGTTGTCACGATCTCATATTGCTATTTGAAGCGTAGCGCACTAGGCCCAGTTATGACGAATTTTAAATCACTTTCCGGCCTTGGGCAAATTGCAGATAATTACGAAGCCCTGTTTTGCGATATATGGGGGGTTATACATAATGGACGTATTCCGTTTTCAGAAGCTGTGGATGCATTGGAACGGTTTCGGTCTGAACGCGGGCCTGTAATCCTTATATCTAACTCTCCGCGCCCTGCGGTCGCAATACCGGAACAATTTCGTCAAATCGGGATATTGAGCGAACCGTGGGATGCTATTGTTACATCAGGGGATGCTACGATTGACGAATTGGCGCGCCGGGCGCCCGGGCCAGCCTTTAAGCTTGGGCCGGAACGCGATGATGTCTTATACGAAAATTTGGACTTGCATTTTAGTGACATTGGCGAGGCGCATTTTCTTTCCTGTACAGGCTTGTTTAATGATGATGAAGAAACACCAGAAAACTACCGTGATCTTTTAATGGAAGCGCGGGATCTGGGTCTGCCTTTGGTTTGCGCTAATCCTGATATTCAAGTCAAACGTGGTAACAAAGTGATTTATTGCGGCGGCGCTGTTGCGCAACTTTATGAAAAACTTGGCGGAGAGGTTGTTTATGCCGGTAAGCCGCACCCCCCAATATACCGTTTGTGTCGGGCTTGGTTGGATGAAATATTGGGATATACATTAACGGATGATCGGATATTAGCGATTGGTGATAATATTTTCACAGATCTTTTAGGAGCACAGCAGGAAGATATTGATTGCTTATTTGTATCTGGGGGTATTCATTCGGATAAAGCGACCCAGCTAAAGGCATTATTGGTTGAGCATAATATCACGGCGCGCTATATGTCACCTATGCTTACATGGTAGATATTCACATCCTAGGGGAATTGTCGTAATGACTGAAAGCGTTAAATATTATCTTGAAGATTTGGAAGTTGGCATGAAAGCCACAACCGAGATGAAGATCACAGGTGAGAAGATTGACGCATTTGCAGATATTATTGGCGATCATAACCCCATTCATGTGGATGCAGAATTTGCTAAAACGACGCAATTTGGTCAACGCATAGCGCATGGCGCTTTATCCGCATCCATGATTTCTGCGGTCTTGGGTAATGATCTGCCTGGGCCGGGCGCGGTATTTGTCGAGCTTAATTTACGATTTCGCCGTCCGGCCTTTATCGGGGATACGGTCATTGCAGTAGCTGAAGTGGCGGAAATAAACACACGTAACGGTCGGGTAAAAATGAAATGTTATTGCGAAGTTGGCGGCAAGCAGATTTGCCGCGGTGATGCGGGTGTCGTCGTTAAGAAACGACCTACGGCCTGACATTATATAAAATAGCAATAATATAAAATTCAACTTCAGTGAAAACTTTCCAAACCTATAAATCATTATCAAAACCGGACACGGGTGCTGTCTTGGCTCTTGGAAATTTTGACGGCTTACACCGTGGACATCAAGCCGTGATTGCCAAGGCGCGCAAAATAGCGGACGATTTTGGGGCGCCCTTGGGTATTGGTCTCTTCAGACCTCACCCCTTCCGGTTTTTTAAACCCGAAGCACCACCATTTCGCCTTATGAGTGCAGCTGTGCGGGCTAAAATCATGCCGGGACTCGGTGTTGATTTTCTTTACGAAATTCCGTTTGACGATGATTTACGGGATATGGATGACACGGAATTTGTCGAAACGGTCTTGCATCAAGGCTTAGCCATACGTCATGTGGTTATTGGTCAGGACTACGGCTTTGGCAAAGATAGATGTGGAAATGTCGATAGCATGAAACGCCTTTGTGAAGAGCGGGGTATCGGGGTGAGTGCTTTGGAACTTGTAGGATTACATAGGTTTTACGGCAAATATGGCAGTACAGATATTCGCAAAGCTCTCCAGCAGGGTGATGTTTTTCATGCCGCCCATATGTTATCGCGGCCATGGTGTGTCGACGGGATTGTGCAAATGGGCGCACAACGGGGACGCACGATTAATTTTCCGACGGCTAATCTTGAGTTTGCTGATCTTGTACGGCCAAAATTTGGCGTTTACGCCGTCGAGATTACCTTGCCCTCAGGCGAGGTAAAATATGGTGTTGCCAATACAGGCACCCGTCCAACTGTGGGTGGGGACGCCGCGCGTCTGGAAGTCCATATATTTGATTTTGACGCCGATATTTACGGGCAATACATCCACGTCCATTTCCGAAGCTTCATCAGAGACGAAAAAAAGTTTGATAATTTTGAAGCCTTGAAGTTACAAATCACGCGTGATGCAGACGGAGCGCGGGCTATTTTTGGAATTTTGGACACATAAGTTTCTAGATCCAATCGCCTGGCTTTATGATTTACCCTTATAAACCACACCGCCTTTCATGACGAAATCGACATCTAGTAATTCTTCAATGTCATCAAGAGGATTACCGTCGACGGCAATAATATCAGCCTGTTTACCCGCTTCGAGCGAGCCGATTTTATCAAACATTTCGATATGTTTTGCGGCTGTAACTGTGGCCGCTGTAATCGCTTCCATCTCGCTCATACCGGCCTCGATCATAAAGACGAATTCTTGCGCATTGTCACCATGCTTTGACACGCCTGTATCGGTGCCGAAGGCTATCTTGACACCGTTCTCATAAGCTATACGCAACATATCCTGCATTTGCGGGCCAATTGATAAAGCTTTTTGAGCCGAGTTTGGCGGCAACCAATTAGTATTTTTCGCCCAATCTACAACCGTCATCCCGGCTAAAACGGTTGGAACTAAGGTCGCATCGTATTTTTTAAACAAATGCGCCGTGTTCTTATCCAGATATGTACCATGTTCGATTGATTTTACACCCGCTTTCAAAGCCGATTCAACGCCGCCTTTGCCATGGGCATGTGCCGTGACTTTACGACCCATTTTTGCGGCAGTCTCGACAATAGCTTTTAATTCGTCATTGAAAAACTGTTGACCGGTACCCGCATTTGTATTGGACAATACCCCGCCTGTTGCGGTGATCTTTATGACGTCGGCGCCGGCTTTTACCGCAGCACGCGTGGCGCGCCGACAATCATCCGCGCCGTCGCATATGGTCGGGGAATGCATAAGGTCAAGAATATCTTCACGATAGCCATGCCTATCGCCGTGCCCACCTGTGGCAGAAACAGCTCGCCCGGCAGCGCGGATATGTGGCCCCGGAATTTTACCCGCGCTGACCGCGCGGCGTAGAGCAAATATTTCTTTTGGCGCCCCAACATCCTGTACGGCTGTGAAGCCGGCCATAAGGGTTCTGCGGGCGTAAAGAGCGGCATCAAAGGCCACATCGCCGGCTTCGCGTGTAACACCGTCAAGACGGGCATTGGGATTCCACTCATGGGTAATATGAACATGACTATCTATCAGACCGGGTAAGACAAATTTGTCTTTCATATCCAGAATAGTGGCTTCGTCGTCGTCAATATAACCGTTTTCAATTCCAACGATTTTACCCTCATGGATAATAACCGTTTGTTGTGAATGCGGAGCTTGCCCGGGAACCGCCAATAATTTTCCAGCATGTATAAGTGTAAAGTCTTTATGGGTATCGTGACTGGCATCGTGGGCCGAACTGTTCAAGGCGAAAGCACTTAGGCATGCGGCTAGATAAAGCATTTTCTTAAACATGTCGGACCCTTTTTATTAAGGTGTAAATTTTTATAACTTTAAAATTAACTTTTTAAGGCGTGGTGCGCAATATCACGACGACAAAACCCGCCTGACCACTTTATATTTTCATCAATAACAGCATATGCATTTTGGACAGCACTTTCGAGAGTTTTCGCCTGTGAGGTGATATTTAACACCCGTCCACCTGCAGAGCATAAGCTGTTTTTAGCGTTACGTTTTGTACCGGCATGAAAGACAACAATGCCGTCTTTTGCATTGGCGGTCTCAAGGCCTTTAATAATTGTGCCTTTTTTATAAGGCCCAGGATAGCCCTTACTGGCCATAACAACGTTCACGACGGGATCGTCAAACCAAGCTGGTGGCGTAATTTTATCAAGTGTACCCTCAATCGCTGCGAGGAAAATCTCCAGTATGTCAGATTGCAATCGTCGCATTAAAACTTGGCATTCCGGATCTCCGAACCGACAATTATATTCAATCAGTTTCGGCCCTTTTTTCGTCATCATCAATCCGGCAAAGAGAACGCCGACAAAGGGGTGCCCTTCATTGGCCATGCCATCAATTGTGGGTTGAATGATGGTTTCCAAAACAATTTGCATGTCTTTTTGAGTAAAAACAGGCGCTGGAGAATAAGCGCCCATTCCGCCTGTATTAGGGCCTTTATCGCCGTCAAAGGCACGTTTGTGATCTTGCGCTCCGATGAGTGGAAGGGCGTTTTTACCATCGGATATCGCAAAAAAGCTCACCTCTTGGCCTTGCATGAACTCTTCAATCACTACGGTTGTGCTGGCATCTCCGAATTTACCCGAGAAGAAATCTTTTAACTCGGCATTGGCGTGTTTAAGGGTCTCAGCAATGACCACGCCTTTGCCTGCGGCCAGTCCGTCTGCCTTGATGACATAGGGCGCGGACATGGTTTTCAAAAAGGCTTTGGCGGATTTAAGGTCTGTGAAAACACCATAGGCGGCTGTAGGTATGTCAAATCGCGTACAAAAGGCTTTAGTGAAGGCTTTAGAGCTTTCGAGTTGCGCCGCCGCTTGGGTGGGGCCAAATGTTTTTACACCTATTTCGTCGAGCGCATCGACAAGACCCAGTGCCAAGGGTTGTTCGGGACCCACGATAACCAGATCGAAGTTTTCGCGCTGGACCAAGGCCAAGAGGCCGATAATATCGTCGGCGGCGACGGGGACGCAATCGGCAACTTCGGCTATTCCTGCATTGCCGGGGGCGCACATCAACTCTGTGACCTTGTCACTTTGCCGTATTTTCCATGCCAAAGCATGCTCGCGCCCGCCTGAGCCTATCAACAAGACTTTCATAATTTGTCCTAATCAGTGATTCCCTGAGCCGTCTTTTAGTCTATAAGCGATATCGAATCTATGATGAATACGGTCTTTATGCCGTCCTTGTAATAGCCAGAGGAAAACGCGAGAATGAGCGGGTCTGACGAGAATAGCAATGCCTATGAATTTACCGTGTCCGAACTGGCAAATTCTCTGAAGCGTACGGTTGAAGAAACCTATGGGCATGTGCGGGTCCGCGGCGAATTAGGACGGGTAACGATAGCGAAATCCGGCCATTGTTATCTTGATGTTAAAGACGATAAGGCGGTCATAAATTCAATTGTTTGGAAAGGCGTCATGGGGCGTCTGTCCATGCGCCCGGAAGAGGGTATGGAGGTCATTGTCGAGGGTAAACTTTCGACTTATCCGGGACGATCCAATTATCAACTTATTATAGAAAAAATGGAATTGGCAGGCGCAGGCGCGCTGATGGCTTTGTTTGAAAAGCGCAAGAAAATGCTGGCCGCAGAAGGCTTGTTTGACGATGATCGTAAAGTTGAATTGCCGTTTTTACCCCAGACTATTGGTGTTGTGACTTCGCCGACAGGCTCTGTTATTCGAGATATACTTCATCGCATCTCAGACCGCTTTCCATCGCATGTATTGGTGTGGCCGGTCCTCGTACAGGGCGATAAGGCCTCTGAGCAAATCGCCGGAGCTATTACAGGTTTCAATCATGCTCATGACGAGGACGGAAGGACTTTTCCCAAACCTGATGTATTAATTGTCGCGCGCGGGGGGGGATCTATGGAAGATTTATGGTGTTTTAATGAAGAGATTGTCGCGCGTGCCGTAGCCACCTCAGAGATTCCAATTATTTCGGCCATAGGTCATGAAACAGATTGGACGTTGATAGACTTTGTTGCCGATTATCGTGCGCCTACGCCTACGGGGGCGGCTGAAGTGGCTGTGCCTGTCTTGGCCGATTATCTTTTAACAGTGCAGGATTATGGGGTACGTTTGACACGTGGTTTGAGACGTAATGTGAATGAAAAAAAGACAGCCTTGTCTGCCTCTAAATTACCCCGCATGGACGTTTTATTAGGTCGTCCGCGCCAACGCTTGGATTTAGCGAGATTACCGCGTGCGGCAAGCTTATTAGATATGATGCGACAAAAACTACTCGTGATTGGCGCACGCCTTCCCAGCTTCGGCCGGATTATGGACGGGCCAAAAAATCGTTTGAACCTTGCCTCAGCCCGTCTTCGCGCCGAGCCACTCAAGGCGCGAATGACCCGTTCTCATACGCAGATCAACGTCTTGGGCGGGGGAGCTGATCGTGCGGTCGCGGCGTATTTAAAATCAAAATCGGATCGTCTTGCCAAAGCCGCAGGCTTATTGGAGGCGTATAGCTATCAGGGTGTCTTGGCGCGGGGTTACGCTTTGGTGCGGGACTCGCAAGGTCAGGTAATACGTTCAAAAGAAAGTGTGTGTGCGGGACAAGATGTGACTTTGACATTCCAAGATGGTGTCCGTAATGCCGTTATTGACGAAAATGTGGAGACTGAGCTAACCTCCTCTAGACAAAGTAAGTCTAAAAAAGCTGTACCAAAGTCGCCAAAGACGCCCAATCAAACTTCTGAAACCAAAAAAACACAGCGAGAGCTCTTTTGATTTACCCTGTCGCGCGGTAGAACGTCTTACGAAAATCGATCATAATAGGGTTAAGGTCATGAATAGTTTTTTAAACGGTGAAGCTAAAATCCATTATGGGGATAGTGATTTCACGATATTGGAAATGGGGAAGTTTGTGATATGCGCCGTTACTGGCGACCCTATTCCGATAGAGCGTCTTCGCTATTGGAATGCCGATCGCCAAGAGGCCTATAAGGATGCGAATGCCAGTTTGGCGGCATGGCAAAAGGCGAATGGATAATGCGGTTTGCGGCTTTGCTTTGTGGAATATTCGTTTCGCCATTGGTCGCGTGCGCGCAAAATAATGATATAAAACCTGTTGATGTAAAGTCTACTGGCGGGGATGTAACCTTACAGGAAGCCCCGTCCGCTATAGAGAAAAAGCAAAGTATAGCCACGGATATCACCTCTGCCCATGTCGGGACAGTTCAGTGCCATGGGGTCATGCAACAAGGCGGGGCCGTATTGTGCCAAACGGCGCCACATGCCAAGGTAAAGATCGCCCGGTCAGACAAAGATTTCTATTTCGAAAAGGCCGATGCACAAGGCCGCCTGCTGGTGGGTTTTGACCGTGATGAAAAACAAAACTTTATCGAGGTCGCGGGTCAGCGTGTCACCTTTGATCTTACAATGCGGGAATATGATATTTCTCGCATTAATGGTCTGCCGCCGTCGCAAGTCTCGACGTTTACAGACGCGCAGCTTAAACATATCCGGGCGTCATCTGCCCGTAAAAAGGTCGGATTTGCATCGCGAGCCCAGGAAATGGGATTTTCAAATGGCTTTATCCACCCCGTAAAAGAATATCGCAAGACGACAAATTTTGGAGCGCAACGTATTTTAAACGGGGAAAAAAAACGCCCGCATTACGGGGTCGATATGGCGGCCCCGACAGGTACTCCGATTTATGCACCTGCCGATGGCGTAGTGAGCTTGGCTGATGACGATCTTTATTTTGAAGGCGCCATGGTTTTACTTGATCATGGCCAAGGCCTGATTTCCATGTATCTACATACGGACGAAATTTTGGTCACGCCGGGACAAAGGGTCAAACAGGGTGAGCAAATTGCCACAATCGGATCAAAAGGTCGTTCGACGGGGCCGCATTTATGTTGGCGTTTGAAATGGCGTAACCGCAATCTAGACCCCGAGCTTTTAACGGCATGGCCTGCTGGGTAGTTTCGGGAGCTTATTCCGTACTATCTAAAAAGGCCGCCATCCAAAACAAGGGTGCGTTCCAATCAATCGTAACTTCGTTTTGCGTCCAAGCATTTACATGATCTGACCAACAGGTCTGCGGGGCGCACGTTCCGGCCATGGTTTTGGCTATGGGGTCGTCCATATAATCATTATTGGGGCCTCCAGATAAAACACCGGCTGGAGCGGGCGGGCGACTTGGATCTAATTGCGGTGTCCAAAACCTGTGATGGGGATGTTTAAAGGGGGTCGCGCCGTAACCTGAAATGTAACTTTGTGCGAGAGGGTTACGCCCTAAGAAATAATCCATGATGTGGACGACGCCGTTACGATATTTTTTATCTCCGGTAATTTCATAAGCCGTCCCAAGAATGATCGCGCGATTTGCCAATGTACCATTAGAGCCCCAATAATAAGTATCGCTGTAATAAGGGATGTGAAAGGGTTCTAACGGAATTTCATTTAGAAAGCGTGTTGCAGCCTCTATCACATGCTGCGCCGGATAACCGGCTTGCGACCCTTTGGTCTTGAAACTAGATGCAAATGATAAAGCCGGTAATAAGTATGTTTGAGACCCCGAAAGACCATATAGCTTGTGTTGATCGAGAGGTGCGCGCCTTTCAAGGTTACTCTTATGGGCCGCGCCGGTTTTAACGTTTTGTATCTTTAATTCAGTTTCGGCCCAGTAAAATTCATCAGCGAGATTATCATCGGTATAGCCGCCACTGCCGTCAAAATTATCATAGGCAAAAATATCGGGATTGTTTCGGGCCGCGGCATAAGCCGCATTTGCCGCGGTGAGGCATCGGCGCGCAAACCGTGGGTCTAACCGCCTCCATATTCGGGCACATTGCGCGCCAATAGCAGCTAAATGTAAAGTTGCAGCGCTTGATGGCGGGAATAGGTAGCGGGTTTGTGTATCTTCATGTGCCATGGTCGTGCTGCCTGGCCAGAAGCGTCCGCTGACTTTATGGTGGACCATGCCTCCTGCGGGCTGCTGGCTTAACTTAAGAGGTCTTCCGTCTCTCTGGTGGCCTTTGGGCAGAAACATATATGTATCAATCGGGACCTGCATGGAGAGCATGAACTCTATGCCTTGGCGCGCCTCATCCAAGAGATCATTAACGCGATTTCCAGCCTCGGGGATTTTGACTTTCCTATCAGCAAAGGCTCGCGAATATCTTTCAAAAGCGTTGAGTAATGTCCATGTTGCAATACCTGTATTGGTGACATATTTGCCGTAATCGCCAGCATCATACCACCCCCGATTAACCTTAAGGGTATAATCGCAGGACGGCCATTGAGTTCCCCATAGGTCTTCACCTGAAAAACAGGTTACAGTCTTTGCAGCGTGTCCGGCTTTGCGGGCATATGATTTTCCAACATATCTGGCTTCTATCGGGACATCTGAGCGGGCTTGATAAAAAAAGGACAAGGCGTCATATTTTAGTTTTCGGTAAAGGCCTTTTTTTATAGCAAATTCCGGACTTTGGAGATCGCCAATTCTGATATGATAATGTGTGCCGCGCGTTTTGAAATCAGAAAAATCAATATGGTGTAAATTCTGTGCGGCCTGGGGGGATATGCCGAGGGGTGTCGTTTGCCCCGTAAAAACAGAGGTGCCGTTTTGAATCAAGCTCCACTTTTGGGGTGTCATACCGTCGATATGTGCGGTCGCAATTTTTGGTGAGTGTGGGGAAAAGCCCAATTGGTTTACATAAATAGCTTGCGGCGCGGCTATAGGTGTAGGGTTAGACCTGTGTGGCCACACAGAGTCAGAACAGGCCGTTAAGCCGAATAATAATGCGAGTGTTCGACGGTTTAGATGTAATTTCTGCGCGGAATTAAAAGGGGGCATTATAACTTCTTATGATTTACGATAATGATCTTTGGGCCACCGCCTATGTACCCAAAACCATTGTGAAGGATGGGCGCGAATATAGGTTTCGGTAAACTGCAAAACTTGCGTTACGCCCGCCTTGACATCCATGTCCCTCTGGCCAGTATTTTCCAATTCTATCGGAGCATGAAATGTGACTCGAAACCGTGATTTATTCCGGGTTACAGATAAAGGTAATAAGGGCTGCCCTGTTTTTAAAGCCAGACGTACAGCCCCCGGGGCGGTCATAGCATTGACGCCAAAAAATGGTAAGGATAAGCCTTCATTAAATTTCTGATCCGCTAATAAGGCAACACTTTCACCAGATTTAAGGGCTGTAAATAATTCCCGCCCCCCTTTATGGGTCGACTTTGGGATTAAAAATTTTGTACCGTATTTTTGCCGTTGTTGACGTATACGAATATCCATATAGGGATTGTTGAGTTTTCGGTATGTAATCCGGACGGGTAGTCCGGACTGGCTTAAAACTGTCGCCATAACCTCCCAATTGGCGAAATGACCTGTGACAATAACTGCGGGGCTATTGTTTTTTAGATGGTCTATTCCAATAACCTCTACACGCGACTTCGGTGAAAACGGCTTTAGACGATGGGTGAGAGGGAATTCGGAAAATGTGCGCCCAGTATTATCCCATTGTGCTTTTAAGAGCGTCTTTAACTCGGCTTCGGATATATCTGGAAAAGCGATTTTAATCCCGGTTTTGGCAATATGGTGTTTAGAGGTGAGCGGGCCGATAATGCGCAAGAGCCACCCCCCAAAGGCCGAAACCATGGCGAATGGAAATAGACGTAAAAACAGGCGAAGCCCATCAAAAGCGATAGTTTCCAATCGCCAGATCAAGTGTTGTGACGTGGTGCTCATAAGGTCAGGCGTGTGCGTTCGATAATGCTATGTAGCAATCGTCTTAAGGTCAGTTCATCCTCGAACACAACAGAAACAGGCCAGCTATGAATGCCGCGCTTATATCCGCTCGGCAGACGTATATGATCTTTTTCCGTGGTTATAAGCGCCGCACCATATTCAGCTGCGAGCATAAATAAGTTTTCAATATCACTTTCTTTATATTTGTAATGATCTGCATAGGGGATAGCTTCAACCAAATCCCCTCCGTGACGTTTTAAAGCTGCAAAAAACTTATTCGGGCGCCCAATGCCGGCAAAGGCATAAAGTTTTCCGCTTGGCGGTGGGGTCTGGGGGGACAAGTAGGCGGGAATAATGACATGTCCTTTTAACTGCATTTTCAAATCATCGTCGATTTCATAGTCTGATGCCGGTTTCATTAAGACAACGGCATCTGTACGCGCTAATGCGGCACTTAAGGGTTCACGCAAAGGGCCTGCTGGAAAGACACAGCCATTGCCAAACCCGGTCTCGGCATCCACGATCAGTAGCGAGAGCGTTTTCTCTAATTGTGGATTTTGGTGACCATCATCCATAATAATTACATCGGCGCCAAAAGCCCGTGCGGCGCGCGCGCCTTCATCCCGTCCTGCAGCTACCCATACAGGCCCGTGTTCGGATAATAATAATGGTTCGTCCCCGACATCTGTGGATGTGTGTTTGTCATTTACAATGATAGGGCCTTTTTCTTGCCCGCCATACCCGCGGGTTAAGCCAACAGCATTAATGCCAAGACGGCGCAGGCTTTTTAAAAGATAAATCGCAACAGGTGTTTTTCCGGTGCCGCCCAATGTAGCATTTCCTACACATATAACGGGAATGCCGGGATCAAAGCTCTGCGTTGTCTTAATCCGGCGTGCGGTTGCCCAGCCATAAAGCCATGAGATTGGGGTCAGTAAGAGGCGGATCATAGGCGCGCTGTCGCGGCCTTCTTTATAGAGCCAAAATTCTGGGGGACGCATTAAAACCGGGCCTCGAATAAGGGGGTGAGCGCCGTCCAGACATAGTCCAGTACTGCATCACGTCCGCCGGCATATTGATATCCGGCCTCAATCAAGGCGTCGCGGTGTGAAGTCTTATCGAACAACTCAGCGATTTGCGAACCTATTAGGGCCGGATCGAAGATACGTTTCGCAGCGTTAAAAGCAAACATAGACATATAGGTATCAGCAAAACTTGAAATATGCGGCCCTGTCAAGACGGCACTTCGTAATCGGGCCGGTTCTAAGGGGTTATGACCGGACATGCCCGCGATGAGCGAACCGCCAATAAAGCTGATGTCAGAAAGGCTATAGGCGAGCCCCATTTCGCCCAGGCTATCGAAAAGATAGACTGAAGTAGACGGTTTCGGGCGTAGCCCTTCAGAGCGCAGACAGTAGGAAATGTCGGCGGATTTTAACAGATTTATGACGGCGTCTCGGCGCTCAGGATGACGTGGGGCTAGAATGAGCAAGGCCGTTTCATGTGTCTGCCGAATATGTTGATGGGCCTCAATTATGAACATGTCTTCGCCGGTATGTGTGCTGGCGGCACACCATATGGGTCGGTTGTTTAAAAGGGTATGAAACGCCGTGAGTTCCGCTGGGTTCACAGGCAGGGGCGGGGCGGCGTCTTTTAAATTTCCGCTCGCCTCAATAGTCGTCCCAAGGAGAGACGTTAAATTATGGGCAGTATGTTCATCTGCGGCTAAAATTTTGTCAAAGCAGGCGAATAGGGCTTTGGCTGATTTTGGCCGTTTTCGCCAGCCTTCAAACGATTTTTCGCTCATCCGCGCATTGATTAGGGCCATTGGGATCGCGCGTTTATGCGTTTGAATAATCAAATTGGGCCAAATTTCTGACTCGGCCCAGATTGCCACGTCAGGATGCCAATGGGTCAAAAAAACGTTTACGGCTTTGGGCGTATCAAGCGGCACATATTGGTGAAAGGTACGAGGAGGTAATCGTTCGGATAAAATCGCGGCAGAGCTGGTTGTGCCGCTGGTGACTAAAACATGCAAAGCCGGGTTATAGGCTAGAAACCTTTCGATAACGGGTAGTAACATAAGACATTCGCCCACACTGGCCCCGTGCATCCACACAATTGGCCCTTCCGGCCTATTTAAATGTGTGACACCCAATCTTTCTCCTAGTCGAAGGGGGTCTTCTTTGCCGCGACGCGCGCGGCGTTGTAACCAGAGGGGCAAAAGCGGGGCTAAAACCCGAGTGACAACAGAATAGGCCCGAATAAGGTGGGTGTTTTTAACTCTATTTGCAGGATGTGAAAAGGTGACCATTATAAAGGCGCAGGGCTAACCGGGGTATGCCCTAATGCGTGGTCGGCATCTGCGAGCAGGATATTCATTTCATTTTCGATCTGGACACGATAGGTTTCAAGCGTCGTGCTATCTGCATCAGAAGGGATGAAAACAGGTGTTCCCCATATAATTTTACCACGTCCAAAGGGCAGGGGCCATATGAATTTGTCCCAAGATGAAAGCTGGATCCGGTTTTTAATTGCAAAACTACATGGTAATATCGGGGCGCCGGTGAGTCTCGCCAGCCGTAATGGCCCGTCACCTAACCTTTGACGCGGTCCGCGTGGCCCGTCCGGCGTGATAACGATACATCCTCCTGTTTCTAATGCAGAGACGATCTCATGTGAGGCTTGCGTACCGCCTTTGGATTTAAAGGCCTTAGACGATTTTGACGTTCCCAGTTTTTGGGAAGATCCACGAATGGTTTTAAGACCTAAAAAGTGAGATGTATGGGCGACAATAGCCCCATCCCGAGAGCGCGATATCAAGACATGTGGGAGTTGCCATTTTTTTTTCCAAGCTGAATTTAACAATAAGAACCGGGAATGCCATGTTAAGGCGATGACGCCTTGGCCATTGCCGATTACCGGGGCTGCAATATCAGCGCGTTCAAATGTCCAGCGCGTGCTGTACTTAATCAAGACCATATAGCTGGCAACAAGATATCCTAATGTGATTTGTAAGGCGCGTGAGCGCATGAAGCGTTTGAACACGCGCGGCCTCCCTGTTAAGCCTTAAATTTACATCTCTTTTAAAGGCATATGATAGATGGGCCTAGACCTCAATAACCCGACTGATAGAAAACAGGCTTTCCGAGACCTTTATTGGGGGGACCACGGGTTTTTACGTCTGTGGTTTCATAATCATCACCATATTGGTGGGCAGATGTACCGTGAAAACCAACCGTCCCCTAAACGGATAGCAGAGTGGGCAGAGATGGGGATTAAAACCGTTATCAATTTGCGTGGTGCAAGTCCCAAAGGGTTCTATCTGTTAGAACAAGAAGCCTGTGCAGCGCATGGTCTGACTTTGATAAACCATCGTATGTATTCACGCGACGTACATAGTGTAGAGGCGATTAAAGGGGCGCGGGATTTATTCGAAACGCTGACATATCCCGCTGTGATGCACTGTAAATCCGGGGCGGACAGAACCGGAATTATGGGCGTACTTTACCAGCATTTCAAAATGAATATACCCATTGCACAAGCAGTGGCACAATTGGATTTCAAATATTTACATGTGCGGCAAGGTAAGACAGGTATGCTGGATTTCTTTTTCCAAGACTATTTAACATATTCTGAACAGACCGATATTGATTTTATGACATGGGTTGAAACGGTTTATGATCCACAAGATGTGAAGGCTCGTTTCATGAGCCATTGGACCGGAAATGCGATAACGGAATTTATTTTACGGCGGGAATAAGCCGATGAGGGACAGCGTTTTGTCTTTAAATAACCTATCTGTAATCCTCCGGAAAGATTTAAGGGTGTTCTCACGTAGATGTGTCCGTTTTGTTAAAAAAAATTGAGATAATGTGCCTTGAGATTGCCTTTTTTTCTGCCTTATTATTCAAAGAGACATACATAAGGAGAAAGCCAATGCCTCATATAAAATCAGCTCTCATTTTAACGACAACACTCGCCCTATTTGCCGCAGCCCCGGTAATGGCACAATCTTATGGAAGCGGTGTAAAAGACAAGGCCACTGAGAAAGTGAAAACGCAAGCCGTTAAAAAAGCAAAACAAAGCGCTAAAGACGTCATGACAGATGCGGCCAAGAAAACTGAATCTTATGGATCCGGCAAAGTTGAAGGCGCTTCTGAAAAAGTGACCCATCAACCTAAAGTCAAAGGTGCTTACGGTTCAGATAATAAGGACGGTCA
>CAZSKN010000019.1:9593-49100 GCA_964607445.1 uncultured Caulobacterales bacterium | reverse complement strand
CATAGTCAACGGATTGCGGTGTGACCACAACTGTATCTGTCACAGTTTCGTAAGTGGCCGGAATAGAGACAAGCTCTGTCGAGGCTTCTTGAACGACGACTGTTTCGGTATAGGTGCCATATTTGGCTGGAACAGAGACATAGTCAACGGATTGTGGTGTGACCACAACTGTGTCTGTCACAGTTTCATAGGTTGCTGGAATTGTCACGAGCTCTGTCGTTGCATCTTGCACGACAATTGTTTCTGTCACTGTACCGAATTCAGCCGGAATTGTTACCAATTCTGTGCTGGCAGGCTGCACGACAACCGTTTCAGATACGGTTTCAAACACAGGCGGTATCGTTACTAGCTCTGTTGAGGCTTCTTGAACAACAACTGTGTCTGACACAGTTTCATATGTCGCAGGAACGGCTACATAATCTACAGATTGCGGTGTGACCACGACTGTTTCTGAGATAGTCTCAAACACAGGCGGGATTGTCACCAATTCTGTTGACGCTTCTTGCACAACAACTGTTTCTGAAATGTTCTCAAACACAGGCGGAATTGTTACAAGCTCCGTTGAAGCATCTTGAACAACGACTGTTTCAGTAACGGTACCGAATTTTGCAGGAACTGTTACGAGTTCTGTTGAAGCTTCCTGAACGACAACCGTATCAGATACGGTCTCGTAAGTAGCCGGAATGGTTTCGTAGGTTACTGATTGCGGTGTGACTACAACGGTTTCTGTAACCGATTCATATTCAGCCGGTATTGTGACCAATTCTGTTGTAGCTTCTTTAACAACAATAGTCTCGGATACAGTCTCGTATACAGGGGGAATGGATACAAGTTCTGTTGAGGCTTCTTGAACGACAACGGTTTCAGAAACAGTTTCATATTCAGCAGGAATGGACTGATATTCCACGGTCTGTGGTTGCACTACAACAGTTTCAGTGACGTTTCCGTAAACGGGCGGAATAGACACAAGTTCTGTTGAGGCTTCTTGAACCACGACGGTTTCTGTAACTGTACGGAAAGACGAGCTTGCCGACGCTGAACGGGACGAACCGGTCGACGCATAGGAGTTTACGGCATTACGGGCAATGACCGAACCATTTGAACGGACAATATTGCCGCCGCGGTCCAGAGCGCCAATTCGTGAGCCGGAGGCGTTAGAAACGCTGCCGTCAGATGCGACACTATATGTGCTAGATCCGAGGGTTAAACGTGTGCGCGATGCTGCGCTTGTGCCGACGAGTGTTACCGGGTCAACTGCGCCTTGGACAAGGATTGAGCCATTGTTTGCGACAATATTACCTTGAGCATCGACTGTGCCGATCTGTGACCCTGAGGCATTCGTAACATTACGTGACGAATTGATTGTATATGTCGTGTCATTGATTGTGACCTGAAGACGTCCGTTTCCGGGTACAAGACGTGTGCCTGTTCCAACAGGTACAAGCTCATAGCTTTCTTCTTGAACCAGAACACGTTCCGTTACTGTTTCAAACTTACCCGGAATTTTCCGAATTTCTTCGCCGGCTTGACGCAGGACGATGCGCTCGGTTGATTCCTGATATTGCGCAGGCACAATTACACGCGCAAAACATTCGCCCGGTAATGGTGTACCCGGCGGTAATTCTTGAGCTATCGTCGGAATTGCAATAGCGGCCACACTTGCGGCTAATAATAGAGTATGTTTCATTTCAAAAACCCCCAGACTCTCCAGTAACTAATACCTGTCATCAGAACAGGCTTCCTATACCTTAACCAAAAGCTAATGCTTTGGCTAGGCGTTAATTCCTTCTTTACTGTGTAAAAAAGGAAATTCAATATTAAAACAGGTCATAGGCGAAAAGGACGCCAAAAAGACGCCTGAGCGGCGTGTAACATTTCTTTGTCTCCTCTACTATCACCATATGCTTCAATAATTTTGACAGGGTGAGGAGAAAATTCAGCCAAAATCCGGCGTATTTTTCCCTCTCCCCAAATGTTCCAACCTCTTAATGCCCCTGTGTAGACGCCGTCCTTTGATTCGAGCTCCGTTGCGAGGATTTTATGTATGTCTAGTGTCTCGAAAAACGCCGTCAAATAGGGCGTAATAGATGCGCTGCATATATATAATGACTCAGCGCCATTTTTTTCGGCTAGGCGTTTTTGCAATAGAGTTTCTAAAGCTTGAGGGCGAATCAGGTCGGGAATCACGTCGTTAGCAAAAGCTTTGGCGCTGGTTTCAACGTCTACAACCTTTTGATTCTGGAAAAACCGCCGGATGACGTGATGCTTAACGCGGTTACGGTCGATTATCCGTAAGCCATAAGCTGAAAATACAGGTAAAAGGCTCAAAATTTTCAGGGCCCACATAGGCGTTCCTGCATAATAACGTAAAAACAGGGCAAATGTATCTTTAGTTGTAATTGTGCCGTCAAAATCAAATACAATAATCTCATGAGGATCTGCATTTGATGTTCTTGGCATGAAAAATCCTGTTTTTTGCTCGTCGTTTGTTAATTGCATTTTATGTGGGAGTTTTCTCAAAGTGACAAGAGCAAGGGTGATTCAATATTAACGCGGTGTTGGCGGATAGAGAATGAACGCAAGATGAATACCTCTGTTCCAACAAAATCAAGGTGCTTTGGGGAAAAAAATATAGGCTCTGGCGTGTTTTGTTGAAAATATATTCGCTTTAGAGGAGAAATTCCGGCGAATGATTGCCACCCTATAGAATCAGCGCGTTCGGGTCGGAATTACATGAAATCTACACCGGATTTACACTCGAAATAAAGACACTAAAACAAGATGCGTGTCGTTATGGGGCAATTTTAAAGTTTACGTCTCATCAGCCGTTATAAAGTCAGATGTAAGGGATCAAATTTTCGTCAAAGCGTGATAAATCGAGGTCAAATTCACCCAAAACAGGCTTAAATCTCTCATTTTAAAAGAGTATTAACCTTAAGCTCGGTCTTTTTGTTCATTTTCGGACAGATCGCCTCAAATGGCAGACCCTCTGCATAGTTCCAGTCAAATTTAATCACATGCCCACTTTGGGATAGGAACAGTAGAATGATGACGACTTTTAAAACAAGATTAACGGCAAGCGCAGCGAAATTCCAGACAGATACATCAGGCCAATTCAGTATTTTGGCTATCATGAGCATGTTTGCTGTATTGGCCAGCGTTGCTGTGGCCATAGACGGTGCAAACGGATTTGCAGCGAAACAACGCCTCAGCGCTACAACAGATGCGATTTCGCTTATCGCGGCTAAGGATACGACGCTTGATGCAGGTGAGCTTCAAGTTATCGCTCAGGATTATTATAGCTTAACCTATCCAGGATCCGCAGGTGATCGTATTGTTGTGAATTCCATTAATCGCAATGGTGACTCTGTTGTCGTTGATACGTCTAATAATATTGACGGTTTCTTTTCTCAGGTGTTTGGTATGGATACCCTTGATGTGCGAACTGTTTCGGTTGCAACACTGGGACGGCGAGATCTCGATATAGCGCTTGTTCTTGACAATACAGGGTCAATGCGCGAACGGGGTAAGTTAACGGCATTAAAAGAGGCCTCAAATAATCTCGTTGATATATTATATGCGGATCCAACTACCGCTAGCGGAACGCAATTAGGTCTTGTGCCATTTGCATCTTGGGTGAATGTAGGTACAGACCAGATTGAATTGGCGTCATTGGATTTACGCGGGACAAGTCCGCAAAATGCATTGTATTTTACAGATAATACAGGTCGCCTCGACCGTTACGACGCACTGGGCGTGGATTGGAATGGATGTTTAGAAAACCGGTTGCCGCCTTATGATGTTGACGATACGGCACCAAACCCCGCGCGCCCGGAAACGCTTTTTCAACCCGCCTATAACCCGAAGTCAGCAAATCCAGCCGACCGGGCCGATACTTCGTGTGATGAAAACCGTAAAATTACACCGCTCACCAATAATGTTTCCCGTATTAAACGGGGGATACGGAATATGACGGCCGCTGGATTTACAAATATTGCCAATGGCGCCACATGGGGATTTCGTCTTGTATCTCCAAACGCTCCGTTCACACAGGCGCGCGCATATGATGACCCCGATGTGCTTAAGGCGATGGTTATTTTAACGGATGGAGATCAGACAATGCGCCGTGAACGCTCAACTATTTCCAATTTCGCCTATTCACCTTTTGGTTATTTTGGTGAGACGCCGCTGCGTCGCGGAAAAGAACGTCTAGAAGGTCGGTCCGTGAAGGAGGCTTTGGATAGAAAACTTACTGAAACCTGTGAAGCGGCTAAAGCTAAAGGCATTGCAGTTTATACGATTACGTTCCAGTTAAGCGATGGTCCGACACAAGATATAATGCGCGATTGCGCCACTTCGCCCACGAACTATTTTGATGTGTCCTCGGCGAACCAACTTACCCCAGTCTTTAGACAAATTGCGGGAAGCCTTAGTAATCTAAGATTAACAGAATAGATCTGGCGGTAAGCTTTAAATGAAAACGACCCTCAAATGAGGGTCGTTTTGCCTTTGGGCCTTTGGGCCTTTGAGCTATTTAATTGACGCCCAAAAGCTGAACATTAAAAATCAATGTCGAATTGGGCGGGATGGATCCGCGGCCATCGGGGCCGTAGGCCAGATCACTTGGCACATAGATTGTCCACGCATCACAGGGTTTCATTCCTGCCAGAGCCTCAACCCACCCCGAGATGACGCCGTTTGACGGAAACTCTATGGGTTGACCGCGTTGATAAGAACTATCGAAAACTTTCCCATCAGGGAAAAATCCGTGATAATTGACTTCGACAATTTGCCCGGCTTCCGGTACTGGCCCGTCTTTCGGACCGCTTTGCACGATTTTATATTGCAGACCGGATTCTGTCGTGACTACATCGCTACGCTTGCCATTTTCAATATGCCATTCGGCAAGGTCATCTTGGACAGCTGGGGCATCATTTTCGCCATAGGTCGCGAGATCAACAATTTTATCATTCGGGCATTTGGCTTTCGGATCTCCGAATACTTGAAGTTTTAAAGCGTCCACGTCTTGTTTGACTTTTTCAAATTCGGCTTGGGATACACCCCCTGTAGCCCCCCCGGGTTGACAGGCCGTGAGAAAGCTAAGGGCCGCAAGCGCGCTGAGTATAGAAAGTTTCATAAGGACTCCATCTTGATTGCTTATGATTGATGGTGCTGTGCCTAACCAAGCTGAGTAAAGATGTAAAGCCTTTCGCAAGTTGCTGCGGCGTTAATTTATCAATTTCGAATTTGGGTAGGTGGCATGCCATCCGAACCAGAAGGCGCGGTGATAAGGCAGACGTTTCAAAATGGTCTGGTCCGGGGCAATTAATTTGCTTTCTGTGACGGTCCAGACCTTCCCGGACAGATCTGTCGCATTCTGCTCCCCGTCAAATTGTGTGAATGTGACGGATTTTGGATCATAGACACGATTGGCCCCGGTTTCATCGGTCAGGACTACAAATTTTTGTGTCCCTAATTGACCTGAATACACCGGGTTTTTCTTGAGAAAATCAGTAGAAATGGCGAGCTGCTCGCGTGGATGATTTTTAAATCTTAAAGCTAGAACTTCTTGTTTGTTTTTCAACCGCTGGTCAGAAAAGGGTGTGTTGAACATTAAACGGTCGGTCGAGAAATATTGATGATAGGCTACCCCTTCGCCGTAATCACGGCGATGTCCTGTATCAAGAGACAGGACTTGGGTTTGGGGATGACGTTTTTTCCATTTTCCCCATGTCGTGGTGACGACACTTTGATGTGTCAGTCGAATGTCTTTTCCAGTTAAGGGGCCCAAAACGGGTTCACCTTTAATTGTGTTCCAAAGGGATTGAGTCGCTTGGTCATACATTAATTTGTTCGATCGATATAAAAACCCGCTTGTTCCCATATCATGTGACAATGTCGGCGTATCGGTCTCGTATAAAATCACGGTGCCACACAGCGTACAATACACGCCCGCGAAATTTGTACCGCCGACAGAGTCCACGAACATTTCATGCCACGCTAAGATACGTTTAGGGTAGGCCCGGACATCGCCGTTAACTTCAATGCCAAAGATAATATTGTCATCTTCCAGATAAGTTGCATCTTTGGCGTCAATCATTTTGGGTTGACGTAAGGGAGGAATGCCGTCTTGTCGGACACCGCCCCAGCGAATTTCATCCAATCGCAATTTTGCGCTATCAGCGCGACCCCGGAAATATTTTCCAAATTTTGGGTCTATTTGTTCGTAGAAATCGGCCTTGAAATTATCATATCCGGCTATTTTAAGTTCGGGTTCATTCCATAGCCATTTATACCAATCATTTATATTGGTTCCAAAATCCTGACCCGTTGTAGACGCTAGGTTTTTAAGCAAAGCGCGGCGGATTTTCGATTCTGCGACAAAGTTAAAAATTTCCAGTGTCGGTGGGATATAGGCGGGTTTCCAAGCAGCGTTTAAAGCCTCGACTTGATCCTTAATCAAGCTATCGGGCGTGGGACGTAAAAAAGATAAAAGTAAGCTTTGGTCAAGTTCACTTAGCGTGTTCTCAGTTTGTGATAAGGCTGGGGGCTTAATATTTTGCGCAGAATTTGACGCCGAGCTTTCGGCTTGCGCGCAGGCTGAAAGTCCAGTGCCGAGACTAAAAATAAGAGCGGTAAGTAAAACAGAACGACGCATAAAACCTCGAATAATAAGTAATGGGAGGCCAATTCTTACCGCATTATGCGGGCTCACAGCCTCACATCTCTGCCAAAATTGGTCACGAAGGCGTGACAGATTTGGCATAAATTATATACCGCAGAGGACCGTTGAAACTGATGGAATCAAAAGGATAACACGTGACCAATACCAGAGTTTGACGCGCTGTAAAATCAAGGCTGTTTTCTGTAGGTGGGAGGGGCAAACCCGCGCGGCGTGTATCTATAATATCGCTATGGGAGACACTAAAATATTTAGTGTGACCGCTTTGCGTTTGTAAAACCAGCTTATCGCCAGGTCGTAAATATTGCAGGGTTTTGAAATGTGTATTTTTATGCGCGGCAATAGCGATTAATCCCGCCTGACCTGGCCGTGCCGTTCCCGATATAAGGGCGGGGCCAAATGCCAAAGCTTGCCCACTGTCCGTATTCAGGACAATGGCGCTTTGGTTGTGTCTGGGCATGGTAAGTTTGGCGATGGGATAGGCGTCAAGCCATGACCAAGGTTTATGTGGAGTGCCGGTTTTTACCGTTTGTGTCCAAGCTTTCTGTAATAGAGCTTGCGCAAGTTGCGCTTTGGCGCCCAGATAGACGCCGTGCCCGCATATCCCTACGCCTAATGCGGTCATTATGAGGCCCAGGCTCATCCTTAGCTTTAACGTGTTTAGGGCTAACAATGTGGACTTGAGCACGGAAAGGTGTTGCGGTGTAATATGTGAATTCGACATCATATCTTGCGCATATTCTGTCGCCATATTGTTCCAAATACCTTTATCAAGCGCTTGTAAAAATTCGTTAATAATGGACGCTGTAAGAATAAAATCCGTCCCAGCGCGATTATAATTCCGCCGAGCCAAATGAGGAATATATGGGGACTTGCCGTTCCGGGTAGGGGGATATGCTGGGGTGCGCTCGCTTGAGCGGGAGTGGTTGTGGACTTTGTGTGTCCGTTTTGAGGGCGTGCTAGAGCGGCATGGTCAAGTCCGGTGAGCGTGCTGAAATCCCACCCCTCGGGCAGCATGGTCGGAACATCACGGCGTGTCAGCGGTTTTGATGAATTTCTTGCGGGAGTGATATCGACGGCCACAAGTGATGTCAGGCGGCTGACGAGGTGATGATCGAGCGCAGTTTTCAGGATTTGAGCGTCAATTTTAGCGGCGCTATCACGATGAAACCGGTTTTCCTCAAGGTCTTGAATTTTACGGCGCGCCCATAGGACAGATAAGCCTTTGGCTGGCGCGGCGTCGGTCATGTCGACATGGGTCGACCATCTGTCTTCAGCACGTCGCCCGGAAAGGGAAATCGACTTTGGAATGTTTGCATTGGCTATCTTTGTAATACTGACAATCGGTTCGCCTTTATAGAGATCAGGCAAGCGTTGAGGATAAGACTTTCCAAGCTCGGAAAGAGAAAGGTTTATATGGGTAAGAACCGGGGTGTCGAGAGCCGTAAATAAAACGCCCATTTCGTGTTCAACATCCTGCGGCGAACCGATTGTGACGGAGGTGCCGCGTCCAAATTTGGCCGCACGAGAGAGAAAGAAATGATTGGGTGCGGACCCAATACCCACAGGAAAGAGTCGACCCTCTCCTAATTTATCTTTAATTAGGGCAAAAAGGTGTTTTTCATTGCCAATAGAGCCATCGGTCATGAAAATGACCTGACGCAATCTTTCAGCATCCTTTGGTGTCGAAAGTGCGAAATCAAGTGCGGGGGCCATTTCGGTTCCGCCATTCGCTTTTAATCCAGCAATGAATTTGCGGGCCTGACGGAGATTTTGTTCTGAAGCTATCTGGGGGGTCGGGAACACACTTGTGAAATTATTGGAAAACCGGATGATATTGAAACTATCTCCCTCTTCCAAGGTCTCTAATCCCATAAGTAAGGCCGAGCGTGCGTGTTCGATTGACGTTCCGCCCATAGACCCAGAGGTGTCAATTATAAAGAGGCTTTCACGTTTATGGGCCTTTGGGGCTGGTTCTGATAGCGGTGGTTTTAGAGTGGTCGGCGGCGTGAGCAAGGTTAGAAAATATGTGTCTTGGTCAATCGTTTCTTTAAAAACCGACTTTTGCGAACTGGCGTGAGGTGCGGCTCGCCACGAGAGTTTAAAGTCCCGATTAGCCGCAATGTCACCGTCCTTGAGTGTGATATGCGCGCTATCAGCGTCAAGACGTGAGACGGTGATGTCATGATAAGCGCTGTTAATGTCTGAGAGTTCGAAACCGGCATCAAGGCTGATGGAGATTCGTACGGGTAAACGAAGGTGATTTTCGGGTTCCCCGCGCGGCGGCATAAGCGGTGGCGATATTCGGTCACGGTCCAGAACAGGGTCAAGTAAAGCCATGACAGTTTGCCCCTCACTGTCGGCGACATGCACAGCCTGCGGTGCGGGTGAATAGCGGGGCGCGACGGTCATTGGGAATATGAGTGAGGCCTGACCATTTCGAATACGGGTTTTGTCCTGATATTCAATTTGAATAACCACGGTCTCGTTCGGGCCGATATTGGCGACAGAGGCTGTAAACATATTTGGGCGTTCTTGCTCGACCAGACCGGTTTTATGACCAGCGGCTTTAGCTGCATTGTATATTTTCTTGGCGTGCTGTTTTTCTTTGACCTGACCTTCAATAAGCCGTCCGCCCACAATAATACGCAAGCGATCAACAGCGGCATTTTCGGGTAAAGGGAAAACATACACGCCCTCTACCCAGTCAGACATCGGGTTTTTAAAGCTTTGTGAAAGTGTCGTGCGGATAACCGGGCCCGCAATATGCATTTTGACATCTGTATCAATTGTCGGGGCTTGAAGATAATGTGACGGTGTTTCGGTTTTAAACAAAAGTTGGCCATTTTGAACGTTTTGTAATTTTACCAAGCTGGCTCCTTTGGCACCTATGGGCGCCTCACGCGGTGTTGAGGGCGCGTTGTCAAGGATGAGGGACGAGGGGTTTGCCCATGCCGGCGATGTGCTGACGCTGTAAAATATGAAGCTGGTTAGAGCGATTATGAACAGGGGTTTACGAGGCTGGGACCGCCTTGGCGGCGTTGAGAGTGATGTGTAGTCGTGCATAGAGCCTCCTTTAGGTTGGGGTTCACACTGCGTAGGACGGGATTGCGGCTGGGCTAAGACGTAAGAAAGGTAAGACCGTGGCGGTTTGCATATATTAGGACAAGACTGTGACTAAATCTGCAAGTTTCGGCCATAATCCTGTTTTAATCGATGATCTGATCTTGCTGATTATCAAGCCCGATCCCGACGTGGTGCGCGACGGTATAATTGCAGACCGCGCGCTAATTAAGTTTTAAGCCAGTAAATAGAGTTCATGCCCAATCGATAAACGGGATAATTTTAATTCAAACACGCATCCTCAAAATCGATAGTTTCTGTAGAGTCTATGGAGAATTGAACGTCCCCTAGATTTAGGTGAGTGAATGTTTCCGAAAATTGGTGTGCGAAACATTCATATCAACGCATTTTTCCTCGAAAAATATAAAAAAAATATAAAAATGGCGGATTTAGGCCAAAAAAGTCGATTTTTTAATATAAAATTAAGAATAGGTTTTAGCAAAATAGTATTTCTTTTTTTGTATGACAGGAGAAATTCATATCAGGGATGCGCCAAATATGGCGTTGGTATTATGCGTAAAATTTTTAATAAATTAGGTCGTTTTAAACGTGATGAAAAAGGGTCCTTTGGGACCATGGCGGCGACGTCAATGCTGGGGATTATTCTGGCTGTGGGTACGGCAATAGATGTGGGACTGCTGCTTGAAGATCAAGGAAAAGCCCAACTTGTTGCTGACTCAGCTGTGTTGGCGGCTACCCGTCAACTTAAGGCCAATCGTTTTGATCCCGACAAAAGTAAACAAGTCGCGCAAGATATATTAAATGTCAATTTTGATACGAGAATGACGTCGATTGATACTGAAATCGAAAGAAATCAAAACATATATACACTAACATCACAAATTACAGGTGAAACAGAGCATAGTTTCCTCGGTATTTTCGGACGCAAAAACACGGAATGGACAACGTCTGCGGAAACTAAAATTGAGTTTCCGAATATCGAAGTGGTTTTAGTTTTAGACGTTTCAAGATCTATGCAAGGCACGCGCCTTGCTAATATGAAATCGGCTGCGAGAAAGTTTATTGAAAATATTCAGCCTTATTCTGATGAAAGTTCATATATTTCTGTGTCTTTAGTCCCGTTCGCGGAATATGTGAATATGGGACAACCTGCCGAGAATTGGCTTCACCCAGATGACGGATATGAGTTTACAGATGACTATGAAGGATGTGTGCAAGGGCGGGGCGCGGTCGGTACACCTAGTCGCCTGCGGTCTAATACAACGCCTTGGGTTCCTGGCAATTTTCAGGCTATACATTCGATTCAGCAAAATACTGTAGGGCGACGGAATGAAAGACCTGCCGATTTATGTCCGCCTGAAGAGTCAGAAGCTCTTCTGTTTAGTACGGACCAAGAAGAAATATTAAACAGAATTGAAGGCCTGGAATTGGCATTTGGAACGGGCACACAAAGAGGAATGCGCTGGGCAAGATTTCTGTTAGAACCTTCAACGCGTCCCGAGTTTGAAAACACATCATCTTTACCGAGGCCTATGAACGGTGACGTAGAAAGCTATGTTATCCTTCTGACAGATGGACAAATCTTTCTAGCGGATGGTGATCAAAATGGAATCCGCGATAGACGGAGGAGTGAAGGCGTCTCGCGTCGACAAATAGGGTTTTATAAAGCTCATGCGGTAAATTTATTTAATTTTCAGTGTAACTTTATTGCGAACCGGAATAATCGTAATCTACCAACGCATTTATTTTCGATTAGCTATTCGGACGTTGGAAGGAACGACTCGGAACTCGATAATGCTTTGTCAAGTTGTGTTGCGGGGGACGGAAGGTTTTATTCCGCTGATACCGATACGATTACGGATGTTTTTGCAGATGTAAGTAGGACATTCCGACAGGTTAGAATTACGGGGTAAGCGTATATTAATGTTCAAAAAAAGGGCCTATTTATAGGCCCTTTTTCATTGGAATGATTTTATGCTTCGATATAGCCGGCAGCTCCAGATGCTTTGAGCATGGCTTCTTGTAACTTTTCAAAGGCACGAGCTTCGATTTGTCTTATGCGTTCACGGCTGACTTTATAGATACCGGCAAGGTCTTCTAATGTCATCGGTTCGTCAGACAAGCGGCGTTTGAGAATGATATCACGTTCACGCGCGTTTAAATCTTCCATAGCATCTTGTAAAAGTGCCATGCGGGCGTCGTGTTCTTGGCTTTCGCCTAAGGTGACTTCCTGAGAGGCTGTATCGTCTTCTAGCCACTCCTGCCATTCAGCAGATCCGTCTTCGCCACCTATTGTGACGTTGAGCGAAGCGTCGCCACCATGAGACATACGTCGGTTCATGGACGTAACCTCTTCTTCTTTGACACCTAATGTGGTCGCGATTTTTTTGATTTTGTCCGGAGATAAGTCACCGTCTTCAATAGCTTTCATTTCACCTTTTAAGCGGCGTAAATTGAAAAATAGCTTTTTTTGCGCAGCCGTTGTTCCCATTTTAACGAGTGACCATGAGCGTAGCACATATTCCTGAATAGCTGCGCGTATCCACCACATGGCATAAGTTGACAGGCGAAATCCTTTATCAGGGTCAAATTTTTTGACAGCCTGCATTAAACCGACATTCCCCTCCGAGATGACTTCACCAATGGGCAAGCCGTACCCCCGGTACCCCATAGCGATTTTGGCAACGAGGCGTAAATGAGATGTTACCATGCGTTCGGCGGCCTTGGTGTCGCCGTCCTCGACCCAGCGTTTGGCAAGCCGGAACTCTTCGTCTTTTTCTAACATCGGAAATTTACGAATTTCGGAGAGATAGCGGTTTAGACCCTGTTCCGGCGACAGGCTTACAGTCAGGCTCATATTGCCGTTATAGCTGGCGTCTTTTTTAGCGACGCTCGCGCTTTTTTTTACGGGTAATTTGGTTTTGGTCTCAGACATAAACCCTCCATCAATATTCGAAATCTGAATGTAGGGAGTTCAAAACCGAATTTAAAGGGGGGCTAGATGAATAATTGGAGAGGTTTACCTATAGGTTTTTTTGCTCCAATAGGTTTATATGTCTGTGTTCAAAACATTTTTATGTTACGGAATTGCCGCTCTTTTTATCTATGCGGGTATAACACATTTTACAAAAGATCATGTTTACGCGGCGATTGTGCCGCCGTTTTTACCCTTTCCCTTTGTCATTGTCTGGGTCACGGGCGTAATGGAAATTATTTTGGCGATCGGATTGATCTTGCCCAAGTGGCGACGTGTGTCTGGCCAGTTATTTGCGCCTTATCTCTTAGCCGTGCTACCCGCTAATATTTATATGGCCCTAGCCGGCATAGGTTTTGACGGTGTTGCGCTCACGCCGACCCAGCTCTGGATACGTGTGGCATTACAATTCCCTTTGATCGCTTTGATATTATGGGCGAGTGGCGGATTAAAAAAACTCGGGCTCATAATTTAAGGGTTAAGCGCTTCAAGCGTTTCAACCAAAGCGGCCATATCTGAGGGTAAAGGCGTTTCAAATCGCATGACGGTTTTCGTGGTGGGATGTTTGAACCCGAGGCTGGCCGCATGCAATGCTTGGCGTTTAAACGCCGCAATCGCATCTCGAACGGCAATTTCTTCATCTGACTTGGTTGTGTTAAAGGCACGTTGTTTGCCGTAAAGTGGATCTCCCAATAAAGGACATCCCAAATGCGCCATATGGACTCGGATTTGGTGCGTGCGGCCAGTTTCCAGCCGGCATTCTAAACGCGAGACTCGCGGCATGCCCACAGCCGCATTGGGCATTTGGCCATAGCCTTTGATAAAGGCATAATTTGTGATGGCGTGACGTCCGTGTTCGCTGGCTTCCATATCCATATAGGTGCCGCGTATGACAGCCTGTTTTTTACGGTCATGCGGCGATCGGGCTATGCGACTTTCAATGCGTCCAGACCGGGGCTTCGGAGCACTGCGGGCTAAACAGATATAGACGCGTTCAACCGTATGTTTTGCAAATTGACGAGAAAGATATTGATGGGCTTGATCTGATTTAGCGACGACAAGAACGCCGGATGTATCTTTGTCAATACGATGCACAATGCCGGGTCGCATAACACCGCCAATGCCTGACAGGCTATCTTTGCAATGGTATAAAAGGGCGTGAACCAATGTACCAGAGCGTGAACCGGGGGCGGGGTGTACGGTCATGCCTGCGGGTTTGTTCACGACAATTAAGGCCTCGTCTTCATAGATGATATCTAATGGAATGTTTTCAGCTTGTGGTGTGTCATCAATCGGTGGGGGGACGTGAATAGCATATTCAACGCCGGTTCTTACCTTTGTCGTGGGACGTTTAATAATCACACCGTCGGCCCGTACCTCCCCATTTTCAATAAGTCCGCGCAGGCGAACCCGCGATAGCTGGCTCCAACTGGCTAGCCATTTGTCAAGACGCATATCTGTGGCGTCAAGATCGGCTATTTGGGTTTGCCAACTGGCCTTTGCAGCTTGATTTTCATCTTTTTGGGTCATGATGGCGCTTTAAGTTGTCTTATGAGGTTTAGCAATAGGTCAGAAGGAGGACATTTTGAGGGATTTGAGCGCGATGTGGCTTAAAAGACACAAAATAAATATAGCTAAGTAAAAACGGAGTCTAAGACTTGATATGCGCATAATTGCATAGTAGCGATTAAGTAGAAACCACAAAAAGTGGTCCTGCCCACAACCATAGCCGGGGAAGTTATGCTCAAAAAATCTCTACTTATTAGTGCAACCGCAGTTTTGTCTGCCAGTATTGCAACACCTGTTTTAGCGCAAGTCGATGACGACGAAGTGATCGTTACAGCCACTAAGCGCGAACAAACCTTACAAGAAGTGCCGATTGCTGTGACCGTTACAAGCGCATTGACGCTTGAGCAAGCGACCATTCTTGACATTAATGACCTTCAAACAGTCGTGCCGTCGCTGCGTATTTCACAGCTTCAAAATGCTGGTGCGACCAATTTCAGCATTCGAGGTTTTGGTAACGGTGCTAACAATGCGGGTATTGAACCGTCTGTTGGTGTTTTTATTGATGGTGTTTACCGGTCACGCTCGGGGGCGCAAATCGGGGACCTACCCGTAACAGAACGCGTCGAGGTTCTACGTGGGCCGCAATCCTCATTATTTGGTAAAAATGCCTCTGTGGGTGTTATTAGTGTTGTGACGAAAAAGCCTAGTTTCGATCCGACAGGCAATTTTGAAGTGACATATGGTAATTTCAATCAAGTGCGCGCAAAGGGATATTATAGCCAAGGCGTTGGAGATCGATTTGCCTATGCGATTTCGGGTGGATTTAACAAGCGAGATGGTTTCTCGGAGAGCTTAAACCCGGATATAGACGACCTTAATGACCGGAACCGGTTTAATTTGCGTGGCGATGCGCTGTTCCAATTTGATGACACGACGGAATTGCGATTAATTGCCGACTATAGTGAAATTGACGAGCTTTGTTGTGTGGCTGTTCTGACAGATGCGATTACCGGGGCGCCGCCGGTGGTGAACGGTATTCCGGCAGGTGGGCCTCTTAACGGTCAAGCCTTATTAGGGGCTTTGGGTAATCCAGCGGCGGCGGGCTTAACCTTATCTCAGCCTCTGGCGTTTAATGATCCTAATGATCCATTTTCTTTTACCAATAATATTAATACTGAACCTGTTAATGAAATTACGGATTTTGGATTTTCGGCGCAGCTTGATAAGCAAATTGAAAATTTAGATGTCACAGCTATTGTGTCTTATCGGGAAAATGAAAACTTTGCTAATATTGATGCGGATTTTTCAAATATTGATTTTCTGGGAAGTTCACGGACATCCGCAGATATCGGCACCTTCACGGCTGAACTCCGCTTGAATTCCACGGCTTTTGACGAGCGTTTGAATTGGACTTTGGGGGGGTATTATTTTGATGAAACCGTAAACACGAATGATGGATTGCTTTTTGGCGTTGATACACGTGCTGCCTTTGAATTTTTGGGCGCTGCGGGTCTCGCCGCCGCATCAGCGACGCCCATTGATATTCCCGGAGCCCAGCAGACTTTGATAGCCTTGGAGGCGACAAATGGTTTGACGCCAGGATCGACTTTCTTTGCCGCAGATACGTTTACGGACGAAGTTGGGAATTTAGACAACCAAGCGTTCTCGATTTTCGGAAGTGCAGATTTTGACGTTACAGACCGGTTCACTTTGACGCTCGGGGCCGCTTATACAAAAGATGATAAAGATTTTTCTATAAATCAGCAGAACACCAACATATTCTCGCAACTTGATTTTACAGACTTTTCAGTCGTCGGCCCGGCTTTAATCGGAGGCGGACTTCAAGCGACACTTCCCGGAGCTATTCAAGCCCAGCTTGCCGGAGGGTTTCCCGGATTTACAACACTTGCCGGATCTCCTGTGCCCTTGCCGTTTACGCCTGAAAATGTGGCTTTGATTACCGCTACACCGCAAGGGGCGGCGGCGTTTGCGGCTTTCCAACAGGCGGTTATTGATGGCACGACAGCCGCTGTCACACAGGGCGTAACCAATGCGGTTCTAGGGTCCGATTTGACAAGTGCGGCGGCGAACCCGTTTTTGGGATTGCAAGCTTTACAGGTCGTCGGACAATCCTTCGGATTACCAAATGCATTTGAAGAGAACACCCTGTCTGATGATGAAGTGACATTCACCGTGCGCGGGGCTTATGATGTAAGCGATAATATCAATGTTTATGCGAGTTATTCTACAGGCTTTAAGGCCTCTTCAGTGAACTTAAGTCGTGATTCTTCTCCTAATATCCAAAATTTTGTGGATAGTAATGGGCGTCCTATCGCGGCGGCTTTCCAAACGCTTCCTAATAATATTACGGCCCGAACGACAACAGGGCAGTTGATTGATAATGAAACGCAAGATGCTGATATTGCCGCGAATGCCCAATTGGTACCCGCATTACTTAGAGGCTTTGGTACGCGTTTTGCCGCGCCTGAAGAGACCAGGAATATTGAAATCGGCCTTAAAGCTAAGTTCGAGACATGGGCGATCAATTTAACCGCATTTGATCTTACCGTTGATGGGTTTCAATCCAATGCCTTTACCGGTTCCGGTTTCTCTCTTCTCAATGCGGGTGAACAGTCATCGCGCGGTATTGAATGGGATATTATCTGGTCGCCGACCGAAGCGCTTGATTTGACGTTCGGGGGTATTTATTTGGATGCTAATTTTGATGACTTCCAAGGCTCAACCGATCTGTTTGGCGCTTCGGCGGATATTACAGGGCAAACACCCTCTGGTATCCATCCGTTAAGTCTGACAGGCTCGGCCACATATACCCACGGTTTCCAAAATGGTTGGGAAGGCTTTATTCGAGGCGATTTCGCCTATGATAGTAATACCGCTATTCTGGACGCGTTTGAATCTATCAACCAATCGGCAAGTACAGTGGCTGCCGGTGGCGGTACAGTGCCTATTTCCTCCTTGACTGGATTTGCGAATTTAGAACGTGAACAATTGCTTGTAAATGGCGGGATTGGTCTGGACTTTGACAATGGTTTTGCCTTGCAAGGCTTTGTACGTAATCTGACGAATGATCAGTTCTTACAGAGTTCTTTTGGCATACCGGGACTAGGCGGCTTATTCGCGGGATATCCAAATCAACCCCGAACCTATGGTATTACGGGTCGCTATAGTTTCTAAATTTAACGATTACGAGTAAGAAAGCCGTCCTTTGGGGCGGCTTTTATTTTAAGATACGGGATTAAACTATCAGCGCGCTGGATATAAGCGCAGCTAGATTTTGGCTAACTAGATTTTGGCGTAAAGGGCGTCTTTGACGTGTTATATCTTTTCGGTAATTTTAATCGCAGCCCGACATCCTGTTTTGATCACCGTAGATAAAAGGCCGTAAGCGGGTGCGTCTTTGGCGCCGCCTTCGACAGCAATGTCGCGGTGGTGTAATTCGTCTTCCCGAAATTCAGCAAAAGTATTTGCGAGTTCTGGCTCCGTTCCTGACTGGGCGAGTTCTTCGACCTGATCTCCGTAATGTTGTTCGATGACGGTTTCGACAGCTTCGGTGCATGCATGGGCTGCTTTTTCGCCCATGAGAGCGGTCACAACACCAAGACCATATCCCGCAATATTCCAAATAGGGGCCATGGCGGTTGGGCGTACATCACGTTCAACTAATAATCGATCAAAAGCCTCAAGATGTTTTTGTTCTTCGGCTTCCATCTGCTTAAGTTGATCGGATATATCCCGGGTCTTGGGATGACGTCCAAATACGGCTTGCTGCCCGCGGTAAATCGCAACAGCGGCATACTCGCCCGCATGATCAACGCGCAGCATTTCTGCAATACGCCGGGGTGTTTCGAGCTTATTTTGTCGAGTCGTTGAAGATTTAGACATTTTTTGTTCTTAGAGCAAGAAGGCCCAAGAGGCCACCACTTACAGAGATAATCATATTCCAGCCCGCCATAGACAACCCAAATAGGCTCCAGACAGCGGTATTACATGCGGGAGGTTTAATTTTATCGTTCAGAGAGTCCAGGAGATCGGTCCTTCGCAAGGCTCCAATATCCGCACTGCCGCCTGAGCAGGTTTTGGGGCCTTCCCACCATGTATATTCAACCCCCATATGCCAAAGAGCAAGTCCTGCGCTTGCAAATAAAGCCAGTGACAGCACGGCTACGAAGTGTCTGGTGTAACCTGTCTTATCGGGCGGTGAAAAACGTCGATACATTAAAGCGCCGAGAGCTATGATTATTACGACCTTATGGCCATGACGTTGCCAATAGCACATCTGGCAAGGGAGGTAGCCCAGTATATATTGGAAAAACCAAGCCCCGCATAATAGTCCCAAAGATAGTATGAACGCAAAAATGGCAAAATTTCCCGGCGTTATTACACGCTCTATATTCGGATATGTTGTGGCTTCACCCATAGGAGCGACATAAAGGTTTTGCCTAGCTTTGTATAGAGTTGAAGCCGGAATAACAAAAAGGTAATGGCGATTACAGGATGGGGGATAAGCAATAGGGCAAGTTTGAGCGCGACTAAAAGCGCCTAAGCCGACGATGATAAGACTGTTTTAACTGTATTTCTTTGTTCTAACTTAGGACGCGCAACCTAGTTTACGGTATGGAAGCATGGATAGAGAAAGCTGGCAAATATGCCATAAAAGAAATGATTCCATTTGCGTTTGCGGGCGCCTGCGGTTTGGCGAAAATATTCCCCATATTTTCTGATGGAAATTTTAAAGCTGATGCAGTTCTCTATCTTGTGTTTTTTGCTATTGTTTATTTTGCTTGGGATTTCGCGCGTTAATCTTGGTATTTGCGTTATCTTGGGACTTTGCGCGTTAATAATAGCGGGCGTATTTTTCAGCTTTAACCGCTAAAATGTATATTCGCGCCTTGAAAATTCTCAAAATGCAACAATTCTGCAAAAATATCTGTTTATAACCGGTAAAAACTTGCACAATCTTTCTTGATGTTGTTAACCTTTTCTATATCGGGCGTGATTACATGGCATAGTCAGCGTATTATGCGATTGTAGAGGTGGACATGGATCTTTGCGCGCCGGCTATTGGCGATGACCTTAAATCTGAGCGAGAACGGCTCGGACTTTCGATCGCCGATGTCGCGAAACATACCCGTATAAAAGCGACCTATTTGAGCGCAATCGAAGCCATGAAGACCGAGGCCTTGCCAAGTTTGGGATATGTCTTAGGCTATATCCGAACCTATGCCCGATATCTGGGGCTAGACGGTGAGGCGGCGGTGATGCGGTATAAGGCCGAAGTTGCGGCCCCTCGACATATTGGATGGCGTGAACGCGCAATTTTTATTCCGAAACGAAAGATAATGCTACCGCGCGGGCTGATGAGTGCCGTCTCTGTTGTTATCTGCGCGATTGTGGTAACATTCTGGTATGGCACGCGTTCTGAGGCGTCAATATCTACGCCCACCCAGACGACGACTTTAATATCCTCCAATGCGCAACCAACCATTGAGCAGGCCGGTTTTGTGTCACAAGCCGCATCTCTGTCATCTCTGGACGTGATCGACATACCGACGCTTTCGGCAAATGTTTTGACAGTGAAGGCTGTCGGCCCCTCTTGGGTGCAGGCCAAAGATAAATCCGGCAATGTTATTATGTCGCGGATTATGGTGAGCGGTGAAACATGGCAGACCGAGCAGGGGCAGGGCATAACCTTATCCGCGCGAGATGGAGGCGTTGTGCAACTATATCGCGGAAATGACCTTATCGGGGCTTTGGGCATTAACGGGAAAAGCCTGAGTAATGTAAATCTTACGGATGCGGCGAATCAAACTGTGGGATTGGCGCTGGTTGATATGGTCGAAACGCCATAGTTACGGGTCTTGTAACAGGGGGTGGTAACAAGGTTTGGTAACAGGGCCGTAAGTGGCGGCTGTAAGTGGGGTGGGGGCTGATTTTACGTCAGGGCTGTGAAATTGATCTCATATTCTCTATTTTCATCTTTAAACTGACATAAAGCCGTGCCACACCCTCATTATGTCTAACACACTCGAATCTATCCGTCCTTGGAGGACAATTACGCGTCGTAAATCTCGACAGATTAAGGTCGGGCGTGTTGCTGTAGGCGGCGATGCCCCGATTGCTGTGCAAAGCATGACCAATACGCTGACCCATGACGTTCAAGCCACTATTGATCAAATTATGCGTCTTGAAGCGGCTGGGGCTGATATTGTGCGTGTGTCCTGCCCTGACCCTGACAGCTCGGCTGCAATGCGGGAGATCACAGATAGTGTGGAATGTCCGATAGTCGCGGATATCCATTTTCATTATAAGCGCGGTATTGAGGCTGCTGAAAACGGTGCCGCTTGCTTGAGGATTAACCCCGGCAATATTGGTGGACAGCACCGGGTCAAAGAGGTTGTGGCCGCCGCGCGGGCCAATGGGTGTTCTATCCGTATTGGTGTGAATGGCGGGTCTTTGGAAAAAGACCTTCTCGAGAAATATGGCGAACCGTGCCCTGAAGCTATGGTCGAGAGTGCCCTTATGCATGCCCGTATGCTCGAAGACGAAAATTTTGGCGAATATAAAATTTCTGTCAAAGCTTCAGATGTATTTCTTACGGTTGCAGCCTATCATCAATTGGCGGATGCCACAGATGCCCCGCTCCATCTGGGCGTAACAGAGGCGGGCGGTACGCGTATTGGTACGGTGAAATCTTCTATCGGCATGGGAAATTTACTCTGGGCGGGGATTGGCGATACAATTCGGGTGAGCCTGTCAGCCGAACCCGAAGAAGAAATCCGTGTTGGTTTTGATATGTTGAAATCCTTGGGCCTACGCACGCGCGGGGTTAATATTATTTCATGCCCGTCATGTGCGCGCCAAGGTTTTGACGTTATTAAGACCGTTGCAGTTCTGGAAGAGCGATTGGCGCATGTTACAGAACCTATAAGCTTGTCAATCATTGGCTGCGTGGTTAACGGACCAGGTGAGGCCATGTATACAGACCTTGGGTTTACGGGCGGGGCGGCTGGCTATGGTATGATGTATGCGGCCGGTCAAAAAATAGGCAAGACAGACAATAAAGACATGATCGACGATATTGTGGCTAAAGTTGAAGCGCGCGCTGAAATATTACAGGCTGAGCGCGAGCAGGGCTAGGCCTATTTGTAGAGAACGCCGACTTCGATGACTTCGTCCGGCTTCGATGATTTTTTAAAGCAAAGCTTTAGGCCCCGGCTTGCAGAGGATAAGTCCTATTTGACAGAAAATATCTGAACCTTTTCGCCCAAACTTCTGACTATATTATAGACAGGATAAGAGGCAGCCCACGAAAAGGATGTTATGGCCGATGCCAGCCCGCATATGGATGTTGAGAAAGCCCTTGATGACTATCAGGTTGCTTTGGCGATAAAAGGCGACCGGCGGGCCTTTGCCCTGCTTTATAAGCGCTGGCATCCCAAATTACTGCGATTAGCTTACCGTTTGACACAAAATCGCGATGAGGCGCAAGATGTGATGCAGGATGCGGCGATGACAATTGCCAAAAATATGGGTAAGCTTGATGACCCTGCAAAGTTTTCGGCTTGGGCGTATACGATTGTGCGGCGCAGAGCTGCCGATCACATAGCGAAGGCGGTGAAAGGTCGAAAGCTTCAATCCCGCGCCGCGGATTACACGCCCAAGTCTGAGTCGCAAGATATGGATCAAGCTGTGTCATTAAAACAGGCGTTAGAGCGTCTCGAGGGGGCTGAACGCACGCTGTTAAAGCTGTTTTATATAGACGGGATGAGCGGGGCTGAAATCGCTATTGCCTTAGGTGTTCCATTAGGGACGGTGAAATCGCGCCTGTTTACGGTACGCACGAAATTGCAGAGAATTTACACACAGACATTATAGGAGACCATTATGGATGAATTCGACCAGAAACTGAAAAATCTGTTAAGCGAGGAGGATGAAAACTTTATCACCGACGCCATAGACGAGACGGGGTATTACCGCTCTGTGCTGCAAAGCTTCAAGGGGCAGGGTAGTGGTATGAATATTCTGGCGTGGATCGGGGTGGCCGTGACATGCGCGCTATTGTTTTTCTGTATCTGGAAATTTTTTCACGCCGAGACAACGCGGGACCAAATCCTGTTCGCGACATTGGCTCTCTCGATGAACTCCGCTCAAATCGCACTCAAGCTCTGGTACAATATGCAGCTTAACCGGCGTACGATCACGCGCGAAATTAAGCGCTTACAGCTGACCGTGGCAAAGGCGGTGCAAGATAAATAGCGCGGGCGTAAGCCTTGCGCTAGCGTTGTGGCAGCCCGCCTGTTTGTCGTAGAGCTTCGTAAAGCGCAATAGAGGCACTTATGGCGAGATTAAAAGACCTTGCGTTTGGAGATAGCGGGATAATGAGGCGGGCATCTGCACTATCGTGGATATGATCGGGAACACCAGCGCTTTCACGTCCGAATAATAGATGATCTGTCGCGCGAAAGGTAAAATCGGGCAGGGGGGTTGCGGCCTTGGTCGTAAAGAGAATCAGTCTGGGTTTATCGGGCATAATGTCGGGATTTGTACCGGCCTTTTGGGGTGTGTCTGTCGAATTTAGCCGACTACTTTGATATTTCTCCCAATTAATATGACGGGTCAGAGTGTCTGGCGTTCCATAATCCATAGCTGTTCGGCGTAAGGCTTTGGCAGTCAAAGGGAAGCCACAAGGCTCTATAAGTTCAAGATTTACATTAAAACAGGCACAAAGGCGCATAGCTGTTCCTAGGTTTTGTGCAATATCGGGTTGGTAGAGGATAATTTTGGGCATGAGCAGGCTTTACGTGATTGCGGCGTTGTGCCGCGAATTAAGAGTGGCTTTTTACGCCTATTTTGTCTATTACCACGCGCGAGAGAATATGCACTAGCGAAAGGGACAGACATGTCCGAAACAGCACAGGCTGAAGACCATCCGGTTGATGAAGGCAAACGTGATTTTATTTTTATAGCCACAGGCGCAGCAGCGGCTGTGGGCGCCGGGGCCATTGCGTGGCCTCTGGTTATGCAAATGGGCAAGGCTGCAGATACTTTGGCCGCCGGATCTATAGAAATTAATCTGAGTAATATACCTGAAGGTGGACAGGTGAAAACATTATGGCGTGGTAAGCCTGTTTTTGTACGCCACCGTACAGAAGCCGAAATTACAATGGCTGAAAACGCGGATATTTCTGATTGCCCTGACCCCGAGACCGACTCAGAGCGTCTTGTTGCCGGACCTGATGGGAAACTCAATCCTAAATTTCTGGTTATGGTCGGTGTCTGCACGCATTTTGGTTGTATTCCTTTGGGTGAGCAGGGTGATTTTGACGGGTGGTATTGTCCGTGTCATGGATCGCATTACGATACGTCTGGCCGTATTCGCAAAGGGCCGGCGCCTAAGAATATGGAAATCCCCCCTTATGAATATATTTCAGACACAGTAATCAAGGTAGGTTAATATGAGCGGTCATCCTTCTACATATGAGCCGAAATACGCCGCGACGAAATGGTTAGACCAACGTCTGCCCATAATTCGTATGGGTGCGGATTTCATGACGTTCCCGTCTCCGCGCAATCTTAATTACTGGTGGACATTTGGCGGAATTCTGGCCTTGTTGTTGGTATCTCAAATTATTACCGGTATTATTCTGGCTATGCATTATGTGCCGCATGTTGATATGGCATTTGACAGCGTACAGCGTATTCGTCGCGATGTGCCCTTTGGGTGGTTATTACAGCCCATGCATGCCGTGGGCGCCTCTATGTTTTTCCTAGCGGTTTATATTCATATGTTTCGGGGGCTATATTATGGCTCTTACAAGGCTCCGCGTGAGCTTTTATGGATTATAGGGTGTTTGATTTATCTGATAATGATGGCGACAGGTTTTCTAGGCTATACTTTGCCTTGGGGGCAGATGTCTTTCTGGGGTGCGACTGTGATTACAGGCTTTTTCGGAGCCGTGCCTGTTGTGGGTGAGAGCTTGCAGCAATGGTTATTAGGGGGCTACTCTGTCGATAATGCTACGCTTAACCGCTTTTTTGCCCTGCATTATCTTCTGCCGTTCGTCATTGTCGGCCTTGTTGGCCTGCATGTCTGGGCCTTGCACCATGTCGGACAAAACAATCCGATTGGCGTCACGCCCAAGTCGAAAGAAGATACATTATCTTTTCACCCATATTACACCGTGAAAGATGGCTTCGCTGTCGTTGTTTTCATGCTGATATTTGCCTTTTTTATCTTCTACCAACCGGACGCGCTCGGCCACGCAGATAATTATATTCCCGCAGATCCGCTAAAAACACCGGCCCATATTGTGCCGGAATGGTATTATTTGCCATTTTATGCTATATTACGTGCGGTTCCTGATAAGCTTTTGGGGATATTGTTGATGTTTGCCGCGATTGCTGTGTTATTTGTGCTGCCGTGGATTGATACGTCAAAAGTACGTTCTATGCGCTTTCGGCCCGTAGCGCGCGGCTTCTTTATTTTGTTTGTGATCGCGTGTTTCGTGTTGGGATGGTGTGGGGCTGGTACGCCGGACGATGTCGCTATTCCAATTGGTAAGGGGCTGACCTTTGTCTGGCTGTCTCGCATAGCCACGCTCTATTACTTTGGGTTTTTCGGTATTTTAGCCGTTTTAGGTTTGGTGGAAAAACCAACACCGCGACCTGACTCTATTACCAAATCTGTCCTTGGAGACTCGCATTCTGCTTCTCCAACCGCAGCCGAATAATCGGGAGGCAGGAGATTATTATGCTTAAACTCACGAAAAAACTGGTTGCCGGTATCGGCTTTGCAGCTCTCAGCCTGGCCGGTGTGGCTTATGCGGCAGGCGGCGGTACGGGCGATTATAAGATGAAACATGTCCATTGGCATTTCAACGGACCCTTTGGACAGTTTGACAGGGCGGCAGTTCAACGCGGATTTCAGGTTTACCGTGAAGTGTGTGCTGCCTGTCATGCCCTAGAGCATGTGGCTTTCCGGCATTTGGGTGACAAGAACGGACCATATTACAATGACGCTTATAAAAACCCGAATGATAATCCTTATGTTAAAGCCTTTGCGGCGGATTGGACGATTAACGATATAGATAGTGAAACCGGTGATGTGATTGAACGGCCCGGAATTCCAGCCGATAATTTCCCGGACATTTTTGCTAATGATGCGGCGGCGCGTGCAAGTAATGGTGGGTCTCTGCCGCCTGATCTCTCTCTTATGGTCGCCGCGCGGACGGGCGGTGCCGATTATGTTTACAATCTTTTGACCGCTTACGGTAAAGACGTGCCCGCTGATCTCTCTTTGGGGGCGGGGCAATATTATAATCCCGTTATGGAGGGAGGTGCGATTGCGATGGCGCCGCCTCTTGATGATGGATTAATTGAATATGCCGCAATTGAAGGTGATGATGGTCACGGTAACGTAGTGTCTATTCCTGCGCCTGAAGCTACAGTGGATCAAATGGCAAAGGACGTTACGGAGTTTCTCGCATGGACGGCAGATCCGAAAATGGAACAACGTAAAAGCCTCGGCCTTGCAACAATGCTTTATTTGTTGATATTTTCGATATTGCTTTGGTTCTCCTATCAACGCGTCTGGAAAGACGTAAAGCACTAAACCGATTGCTCACAATTAATTTAAAAGCCGCTTCTTTCAAAGAGGCGGCTTTTTCTTTAGGGCTTAGGCAAGGAGATTATTATGACACAATCTGAGTGGGTTTTAGGTATTATCGGCGGCTCAGGCCTTTATAATATTGATGGCCTTGAAAATACGGAGTGGATGCGGATTGAAACGCCTTGGGGGATGCCATCTGACGAGATATTATTTGCCGAGCTTGAAGGTGTTAAACTCCGGTTTTTACCCCGCCACGGCCGGGGGCACCCTCTCTCGCCCTCTGATCTGAACTTCCGTGCTAATATAGATGCCATGAAGCGGGCGGGGTGTACGGATATTTTATCATTATCGGCGGTCGGTTCTCTTAAAGAGCTTTATGCGCCTGGTGATTTTGTCATGATTGACCAATTTATTGACCGGACGTTTAAGCGCGAGAAAAGCTTTTTTGGCGCTGGTTGCGTCGCGCATGTGTCCATGGCAGATCCGATATGTGACCGATTATCCGATATGGCAGGACAAGCCGCAATTACAGCGGGGGCGAAAGTGCATTTCGGAGGTACATATCTGGCGATGGAGGGGCCGCAGTTTTCTACGAAAGCCGAAAGCCATATGTACCGCGCATGGGGGTGCGATGTTATCGGTATGACAAATATGCCAGAAGCCAAACTCGCGCGAGAGGCTGAATTACCTTATGCAACTGTTGCCATGGTGACAGATTATGATTGCTGGCATGACAGCCACGGCTCTGTCGATGTTGCCTCGGTTATTGCGGTTCTGATGCAAAATGCCAACACAGCTACCGGCACCGTTCGGGCTTTGATTACGTCTATGGCCAAGACGCCACGCACACCGTCTCCATTGGGGATTGAAACTAATCTGGATGTGGCGCTCATAACGGCTCCTGAGGCGCGGGATGCTAAAAGGCTTGCCAAGCTTGATGCGGTAGCAGGGCGCGTTCTCGGCGCATCCTGACATGGCTATTAGCCATTTGTTTTGGTGGAGACTTCGTAATTATCAATCGCCTTTAAGGCTGGTGGCCAATCGGGTCGTAATTCCAAGGCCTGTTTCAAACTCCGATATGCGTGACCGTGTTTTTCCAGACGGTCATAGGCTATAGCGCGATTATATAAGGCTTCGGGGTTTTTCTCTCGGGTTGGATTATATTCAAGCGCGATATTGGCCATTTTAATGGCCCCTGTGAAATCATTTGAGTGAATAAGTGCCGCGGCGTAATTTATATAAGTTTCTGCGGTTTTGGGGGCCAGAGCAATAGACGTGTCAAACCATGCTGTCGCTTTTTCATACTTGCCAGCGCGCATATATAATATACCGATATTTGTATGCAAAGCTGTGCGGTTTTTTAGGCTAAGATCGTAAGATTCGAGAGCATCTATACATTTTTTAATTGTCGCTGGGCGCCCTTGGTCTCCGGCTTTGACGCTAAGATAACAGGCGCGCGGCGCTCCGTCCCCTTGAATAACAATTTGTGCGCTTGCTGTGATAGAGGTTGAAAATGCGATCATCATTGTGGCACTTAAGCTACATCTATGAGCGAATGTCTGCATTATAGCCTCCTTAGCGAGATGAACATAACACGAAATGACAGGGTTTCAAAATCTGGCAGATCACATTTTACTCTGTTTGATATGTGACCATTCAGGGATTGGCCTTTGATGCAGATATGTGTAGAAATAAATCATGTCGAATTTAACACTATATATCGGAAATTATAATTATTCGTCATGGTCATTGCGGCCTTGGTTGGTTTTACGTAAAGCCGAACTACCCTTTGCGAGCGAAGTTATTGATCTCGATATTCCGGGGTTTAAGGATAAATTATACGCTTTGTCAGATGCAGGCACTGTTCCTGTACTTAAAATTAATGAGGAATATTTACCGGATAGTTTGGCGATATCTGAATTTTGCGCCAAGGCTGTGCCTAATTTATGGCCCAAAGACGCAGCGCAAAAGGCCCGTGCGCGCGAGGTAACCTCTCTTATGCATACCGGGTTTCAGGCCTTGCGCGACGAGGCTCCGATGAATTTAAGGCGGCGAACTTCCAAAACTGTCCCGCAATCCTGTCTGGAGGATGCGACGACTATGGTGAATTTATGGGATGATTTACTATCCCAGCATGATGGGCCGTTCCTGTTTGGGGAATGGACGATTGCAGACGCGTTTTACACGCCCGCTGCGACACGTTTTGCCAGCTATGATTTGCCGCGCACCGCGCGCTCAGACACCTATATTTCCGAACTTATGAGTGATCCCGATTATCTGGATTGGGAAGCTATGGCCTTTTCTGAAACCCATATCCTGCCGGATACGGATAAGGTCAATCAATGAGTAAGACATTTAGCAAAACCTTGATCTGAAAGCCTATGATGAACCTTAAAGATACTATTCGGACTATACCTGATTTTCCCAAACCCGGTATTATGTTTAGAGACATAACGACCTTGATGACCAATCCGCGGGCCTTTGCTGAATCCGTCAGATTGATTGCGGCTGCCTATTCCGATAAGGGCGTGGATAATGTGGCAGGTATCGAGGCCCGGGGCTTTATTTTCGGCGCGGCTATCGCCCATGCTCTGGGGGCGGGCTTCGTACCTATCCGAAAGAAGGGCAAGCTTCCGTTTAAAACCTATTCGCAGGATTATGAGCTGGAATACGGGTCTGATACACTTGAAATTCATGCTGATACGATACGGGGGCAGGAAAAAGTCTTGATGGTTGATGATCTGATTGCCACAGGCGGTACGGCGGAAGCTGCCGTCCACCTATTGCGTAAGGCGGGGGCTGATGTCGTCGGCGCAGCTTTTGTTATTGACCTTCCCGACCTTGGCGGTTTGGCGCGGATTACGGGTATGGGCGTGCCTGTTACGGCTTTGGTTGCCTTTGACGGGCATTAGGCTTGAGTCTGATCTATGCAATTGTCTAGCTTGCATATTTACCCCGTAAAATCTGGTCGGGTTATTAACCTTGAAACGGCTGTTGTTGAACAGATAGGGTTGCAACATGACCGGCGTTGGGTCATCGTCAAGGCGGACGTTACGGTCGATGGTCAACGTACAAATCGCTTTATTTCACAACGCAGCCACCCGCATCTGGCCCGTCTCATCGCGCGCCCGGATCAGGGTGTTTTGCATTTATCCTATGATAGTTCTGCCTATAGCTTGGATTTAAAAACCGCTAAAACGTCCATACCGATATCTGTATGGAAGGATAATTTTGATGCGCATGTCTATCAAGACCCTGTGAATGATTGGCTCTCGGAGCAATTAGGCGGGCGATTTCGACTCGCTGTTTTATCAGAGGGAACCCGGCGACGACGTGAGACAGATGTGCGCGACGATGCATTTAATGTTAGCTTTGCAGACGGATATCCTGTCTTGATAACCACGACAATGTCACTAGAAGCTTTGAATGCGCATATACGGGTGCAGGGCCAAGATAGCTTATCTATGTCACGTTTTCGACCTAATATTGTCATTGATGGCACGCAGGCTTGGGAGGAGGATAGTTGGAAATTCATCAAAATTGGAGATGTGACATTTGAGTGTGTAAAGCCTTGCACACGCTGTATCATGACAACGCTTGACCCAGCGACAGGCGAGAGCCAGGGAGATATCTCACTCAAGGCACTTACGCATTTACGCCAGTCGAATGATAAGCGCCTCAAAGGCGTATTGTTCGGAATAAATGCAATACCACTGACCACGGGGCGCTTGTATAATAAGGATAAGGTTGAGATATTAGAAACGCAGAATCCTTGGGCGATTGCAAAGCCTAAATCAAATGTCGTCTAATATTCGAGCCTTTGTGACCACCCTCGGCTTTAGACACAAACCCTCGGCTTTGGGTTAGACATTAAATTTAAACAGCATGATATCGCCGTCTTTGACAAGATAGTCTTTACCTTCTTGGCGAGTTTTACCCGCTTCCTTTGCGCCTTGTTCACCATTATGGGCGACATAATCATCATAAGCGGTCGTTTCAGCGCGGATAAATCCTTTTTCAAAATCGCCGTGGATGACACCCGCACATCTGGGAGCGCTCCAACCCTCTTGAAACGTCCATGCACGGGCTTCTTTAGGCCCGACGGTGAAGTAGGTGCGTAGACCCAGTAAGGCATACCCTGCTTGAATAAGGCGATTTAAACCGGGTTCGCTCAAGCCGATAGCGTCTAGATATTCTGCCTGTTCGTCACCATCGAGTAAAGCCATTTCAGATTCGATTTGTGCTGAAATAATAACCGATTGTGCGCCTTCCGCTTTGGCATGGGCGACAACTTTCTCGGAAAAAGCATTGCCGTTGGCCGCGCTGTCCTCGTCGACATTGGCGACATATAAAACGGGCTTGGCTGTAAGAAGTTGCAGCATTTTCCACGCCTTTTTGTCGTCCTCATCAATTTCGGCTGTACGCGCGGGCTTGCCGTCTTCAAGGGCCGCAATCGCGGTTTCAATCAGGCGCAGGGTCTGGAGCGCGTCTTTATCATTTTGTTTTAATTTTTTTTCAAGTCCGCCTTTACGTTTTTCCAGACTTTCGAGATCAGCCAGCATAAGCTCGGTTTCAACCGTCTCAAAATCTGCCATAGGGTCGATACGGCCATCCACATGGGTTATATCTTCGTCTTCGAAACACCGCAGGACATAGATAACGGCATCCGTTTCACGAATATTGCCGAGGAATTGGTTTCCGAGGCCTTCGCCTTTGGAGGCGCCTTTGACAAGGCCGGCAATATCAACAAAATTCATCCGTGCCGGAATTTTTTGTGCGCTTTTGCCGATCTCGGCAATGGTGTCGAGTCGGGTCTCAGGTACAGCCACATCTCCGACATTGGGTTCGATTGTGCAAAAGGGATAATTTGCCGCCTGAGCATTTGCGGTCTGGGTAAGCGCATTAAAGAGTGTAGATTTTCCGACATTGGGTAGCCCTACAATTCCGCATTTAAATCCCATGTCTAACTCCGTCTCGTTTTAGCCCCGGGGGGCGGTGCCAGCAGGTCAACTTTAGTTTGATATTTATCGTGTGCGCCGGTGGCCAATATATCCGCTGCACGTGCCAGAGCGTCTGTCATATCATTGACCCAAGGCTGTTCGGCTTTGGCGAAATTAGAAAGCACATAGCTGTGAACTTTATCTTTATGTCCCGGATGTCCAATGCCGATTCTGGCGCGGTGAAACGCTTCACCCATGGTTTGGCGAATAGATCGTAGGCCATTATGCCCGGCAATGCCTCCACCTGTCTTCATGCGCAGCTTGCCGGGGGCGATATCAAGTTCGTCGTGAAAAACTACGATTTTATCTAGGGGGATTTTATAAAATTGCGCGGCCTTTTGTACGGCCCGACCTGATTCATTCATAAAGGTTGTGGGTTTAAGTAAGAGTATTTTTTGCGGACGCCCATTAGTAATAATTGTACCCTCTGCGCTCAAACCTTGGAACCGGGCCCTAAAAGGCGTGAAATTATGATTTTGCGCAATAGCCTCTATGGCCATAAATCCTATATTATGGCGGTGCCCGGCATATTTTTCACCGGGATTACCTAATCCTACCCATAATTGCATAATTGGGTCCGCTTTTCGGCGCGCTAGCCAGTCCAGCAGAGGACGAATTATTCGTCTCCGGTCGGAGCCGCCACTTCGCCTTCGCCAGCATCATCACTTTCGTCTTCACTCTCGCTGCCTTCGCCTTCTTTGGAGGCACGTGAACTCACGATAGTTGCGAGCGTAAAGTCCCGATCATCGATTGTAGGCTTAACATTGTTGGGCAGCGTAACATCCGAAATATGTAAGCTGTCTCCAATGTCCATGGCTGAAATATCTACCTCGATATTATCAGGAATTTCCCCCGCAGGACATTTGACTTCAACCGTATATCGCACGACGTTCAAAATGCCGCCGCGTTTAATACCGGGAGAAACATCATCACCTGCAAAGATAACCGGAACTTCTACCTCAATGATTGATTTCGCTGTTACGCGGAAAAAATCAACATGCACAGGCATATCTGAGACGGGGTGGAATTGAACATCTTTGGTGATGACTTTTTGTTTTTTACCATCATGGGACAATTCGATCATATTAGATAAAAACTGACCCGAATTGATCGCCTTGATCACTTCATTAAATTTGATAGCCACAGATACGGATTGATCACCGCCGCCATAGATGACACCGGGAACAAATCCTTCACGGCGGGCTGCACGGGCATTACCTGTGCCTGTTCCATCACGTACAACAACATCGAGACAAATATCACTCATTTTCTTCGTCCTTTTGGTCAGATACCCAAAAAATCAGCCGCCCAAACCTCAAAATAAAGGGTAAATACGGGCGGCAGCGCGGGAATCTTTTAAATTCCGGCGGTCTATAAGCAAATCCGCCCGAAAACGCAAGTCATTACAGAGCTAATAATGAGGGTTTAGCCAAATAGTTTTGAGACACTTTCATCATTGGCGATACGGCGGATGGCTTCACCGAGCAGGGTAGAGACCGGTACTTCGCGAATCTTTTTGCAATTTTTTACGTTTTCAGGCTGTGCGATTGTGTCGGTGATCACGACTTCGGTTAATTCAGACTCTGTAATACGTTGCACCGCAGGATCCGAGAGAACGCCATGTGTAATATAGGCGGAGACGGTATTTGCGCCTTTATCTTTCAAGGCTCTGGCCGCATTGCACAAGGTTCCACCAGAATCGATAATATCATCAAGTAAAATGCAATTGCGTCCTGCGACGTCGCCAATAATGTTCATAACTTCTGCCTCTCCCGCCTTGGGGCGGCGCTTATCAACAATGGCGATATCGGCGTTAAACTCTTTAGCCAGCGAGCGTGTACGCACCACGCCACCAGTATCAGGCGATACGAACATAAGGTTATCGCGTTCAGCTTTTGAGAGGTATTCTTTAATATCTTCAACAAAAACAGGCTGCCCAAACAGATTATCTGTCGGAATGTCAAAAAAGCCTTGGATTTGACCTGCATGAAGATCAATCGTGAGCACGCGGTCAGCCCCAGCTTTTGAGATGAGATTGGCAACTAATTTAGCCGTAATAGGTGTCCGGCCCCCAACCTTTCTATCTTGTCGTGCATAGCCAAAATAAGGCACGACTGCGGTAATACGTTTTGCCGAAGCGCGAACCAAGGCATCTATAATAATCAAGAGTTCCATGAGGTGGTCATTGGCGGGCGCAGAGGTGGGTTGAATAAGGAAAATATCTTCACCGCGTACATTTTCATTTATTTTGACAAAAATTTCCTGATCGCGGAAGCGCTCAATATCAATAGAGGTTAAAGGAACGTCCAAAACATCGGCTATGTCCCGCGCTAATCTGTCATTTGATGTGCCGCTAATCAGTTTCATGTCGCCGTCTCACGCTGGGGAGTTCAGATATATAAGGCGTCTTAATCAGGACGCCTTCGAAAGTAAATCATTCTATGAGCATTATAGTAGAAATATTGCGCCCATAATCGTTTAAACCATGATGCGTATTGTAACGATAGCTGTAATAGGTGTGAGGGTTCGCATAAGTGCAATCCGTCAGAGCGCTTATATGTATTAAACCGGATTGGGCGAGTCGCGCCAAAATAAATCCTTTAAGGTCGAAATGAGCGCGGCGTTCGCCGTTAGCTTTGGCGGGGCCCGGGCGAAAAAACCGTTCGGTGTTTTTATCTTTTAATATAAATCGAGATTTAAATTCCGGGCCGACTTCATAGGAAATTTGCGAAATACACGGCCCTAAAACGGCGCGAATATTTTCTCTCTTTGCACCAGATCGTTCCATGGCCTCAATCGTGCTTTCGGTAATGCCGTCCAGTGCACCCCGCCACCCTGCATGGCAGGCTCCGATAGTGCCGCTTTCCGGATCGTGAAGTAAAACCGGACCACAATCGGCCGCGAGTGCAGATAGGGCAATTCCCGGAGTTTGCGTCACGAGTCCGTCTGCTTTGGGTCGCATGTCTTTAAAGGGGGCGTCCACGATCACGACATCCGTGCTATGGTGTTGCCAGAGACTCAAAAGGTGAGGGGGGCTGCATCCTATGGCCCTCGCTATACGTTTGCGATTTTCGGTTATATTCTCGACTTTGTCAGCTGAGCCATATCCTGCGTTTAAACTGTCATATACACCTGTCGAGAGACCGCCCTTGCGGCCGAAAAACCCGTGAGAGAGTGTGTGGTGTTCAATGAGGTCATGTGTTTTAAATTCAATCATTCAAACTTTATTTCTGCAGTACCATTTTGATTCTTAAAACCCCAAGCTGGTATTCATATCATCAGACCCAAAACATATAGCTTTAAACAATGCGCCCATTTCGTCATTATCCATTAATCTGTGCAATTGTCTTAAAATTTTGGGTTTCGCGTCGGGCTGGGCACGCGTGAGGGCTACGGCACGCATTTCAATTCCAAGCTTGGATAATAAAGCCCGTTGCGTAACGGGGCCAAGCGTTTTTATGTCTAGTTTTTGTGCTAAGTCCATGAGCGCGCCAAAGTCAACCCGGGCGGTGAGGTCTGTATGTCCGGGATTAGAAAATACACCTACTTTTTGATGGCGTTTTAAAGCTTGGAGCGTATCGCCGAATTCCGTGGACTCCGGGCCGTAATCTATGAAGAGTGCCCGGCCGGGGGCGGCGTTAAAACGGGTTTTAAGAATATCTAAAATTTGCGAACTCGCAGGGCAGGTTTCAATAAGGTCGTCATTTTTAGCTTCGCTCTGAGCGCGTGGTAGTGTGTTTTGTAATGGTATGGATATAGCCTCTGGAGCCAGGCCGAAGCAGAGACGGTTGTCGCTGTCCAACATGATTTTACGTTCACGCCAGCCGGCCGTTCCGGCAAAACGGTCTTTTTGAACGAATTGCCGAATAGGTAGGCAGTCGAGGAATTCATTTCCTAAAATTAAGCTTGGCCCGTGCGCGACAGCCTCAAGACGGTCAACCCATGTTACTAGGGCGCCGCAATCTGCGAGCGTTTGAGCTTGTACGGATTCTAAGGCTGCGCTGGCTTCAATCAGGGTGACAGACACCGCCTTAAAAAAGGCTGTATCCAATTTGGCCGCGCGCAAGATATCGCTCATCATGATACCGCGCCCCGGTCCCAGTTCAATTAGATTTACAGTCTCAGGCTTGCCCATATCTTGCCAGCTTTGGATACACCAAAGTCCGAGGACTTCGCCGAACATTTGTGAAATTTCAGGAGCTGTAATGAAATCACCTTCTGAGCCTAACGGGTCGCGTGTCGGGTAATAACCATCCACGGGGTCCAGCAGGCACAATGTCATATATTCGGCAACGCTGATCGGTCCCGTAGATTTAATCAATTCCTGCACGCGGACCTTCAGGGTCATTTAGGCGCGGGCTCGGCAACACGTTTAGGCGCTACCGGCGCGCGTTTTAAGGCCCATAACACAATGGCGGCTCCGATAATCACCATAGGCAGCGAATAGGTCATCCCGCGGGTGAGCGGCCCGAACAACTCTGCGTCAGGTGCCCTGAAAAACTCTACAAATATACGAAATATGCCATAGAGAAAAATAAACCCGCCTGCGCAAACCCCCGGTTTAGTTAGGGCTTTAAATTTTTTGACCGCTATCATCAGGATGATAAATATTGCTACGCCCTCTAAAGCGGCTTCGTAAAGTTGGCTGGGGTGACGTGGGTAAGACCCTGGGTCTGTTTTAAAAATAAAGGCCCAAGGCACATCTGTAATACGCCCGTAAAGTTCCTGATTTACGAAATTCCCAAATAAACGCACCATGCCAATGCCGATAGGGGCCCCGCAGGCGACCACATCCGAGATACGCCAAAGCGACATTTTACGGGTTTTTGCCATATAGATTAAGGCGACGCACACGCCCAGAAAACCGCCGTGGAATGCCATGCCACCTTTCCAGACTTGTAAAATTCGTATGGGATTATTGATATATTGTTCCGTATCATAGAGCAGAACAGATCCTAATCTACCGCCTATTATGATGCCGAGAAAAGCAAAAAAAACAAAATCCTCAAGCATACGTTTATTCGGGATGATGTCATTGCCACGCGTTACCCCATCGGGGCGCCAAATTTCATCCATTGTAGTCAAATGTTTGGCCCATGCATAAGCCCCCATGACACCCACGACATAGCTCAACCCGTACCATTTTATACTGAATTTTCCAAAGCTCACCACATTTGGGCTGATCCAATCCGGAAACGGTATAGCCTTTATCAAATGTATAAGGCTGATCAGATTGAGTGAGAAAAAAAACTCTGTCATAAGAATGTCATAGCTGTTTGCAAAATTTGAATTTGCATTGTGTTATACCGCGACTATATCTAAGGAAAGTAAAATTTTGATGGGAGAACCCAATGTCGTCTAAAAGCCGTCCTCTGGATGATGTCTCGAACCTTCTGACAAATGCTTTCGGAGCCGTAAAAGGCGTTGGAGATGAGGTCAAGGCTGTCGGACGTTCGCAAGCTGAACGTATAATTGCGGATATGGACCTTGTTGGACGTGACGAATTTGAAGTGCTCAAGGCAAGATTGCTTACCTCGCATCGCGAGATCGAAGCTCTCACAAAAAAGGTCAAGACCCTTGAAGGGCAAGTCCGGAAGCTAAAGACGAATACATAAGTTCGGGATTATGCTGGCTTTCGTTTAAATAAGCCGGCTTTGGCTTAACGGTGAATACGAAATGTGGCTTTTAAAAATCCCTACTTGCCCGATCTCGCAGGCGCGCTTATAGCGCAGTATGTCAAATCAAGAAGCTACTCGGCGCCGCGTTTTCGCGATTATCTCCCATCCTGATGCAGGTAAAACCACGCTAACGGAGAACATGCTCTATTCAGCTGGCGCTATTCATAAGGCCGGGCAGGTCGCGGCGCGCGGGGAAGCCCGCCGTACGCAATCGGATTGGATGAAAATTGAGCAGGAGCGCGGTATTTCTGTGTCCTCATCTGTAATGACATTCGAGCATAAAGACCTTGTTTTTAATTTGCTGGATACACCGGGTCATGAAGATTTTAGTGAAGATACATACAGGACTTTAACAGCAGCCGATTGCGCGGTTATGGTATTGGACGCCGCCAAAGGTATTGAACCCCAGACTTTGAAATTATTTGAGGTCTGCCGCTTGCGGGATATTCCGATTATCACATTTATCAATAAATTGGATCGCGAAGCGCGTGACCCATTTGAAACCTTGTCCGAAATTGAAGATAAGCTGGCGCTTGACGTTGTGCCTATGCAGTGGCCAGCTGCATCGGGTCGGCGCTTTCAGGGGGTCGCTGATTTGCGAACAGAAGAGTTTTTGAAGTTTGTCAAACCGGGCGAAGAAGGGGATAGTTCTCAAGGCGCGGAACGCGTTGCGCTTGAAGGCATGGCGATTGAAGCTAAATTTGACGATGCGGATTTACTCGAAGAATTTCAAGAAGAAGCTATGTTGGCCCAAGAATATGGCGAGTTTAATGAACAGTCTTTTCGAGAGGGCCATATGACGCCGGTTTATTTCGGGTCGGCTTTGCGGCGGTTTGGCGTACGCGAGTTAATCGACGCACTGGCCGAGTTTGCGCCTGGGCCGCAAGCGGAAAAAGCGCAAAGAAACGGTGTCGATATTACCGTTTCTCCGACGGATAAAGAGGTGTCAGGCTTTGTTTTTAAAGTTCAGGCAAATATGGATTTAAACCACCGAGACCGTGTTGCTTTTTTAAGGCTTTCTTCCGGTGAATTCAAACGCGGGATGAAATTAAAAACCACGGAAAACAAAACGATTTCTGTTCATAATCCGATCTTGTTTTTTGCCCAAGACCGTGAACTGGCGGACACGGCTTATGCGGGGGATGTGATCGGCATTCCCAATCATGGTGTTTTACGGGTTGGAGACAGCTTATCGGAGACAGGAAAAGTCTGGTTTGCGGGCATACCTAATTTTGCGCCGGAAATTTTACGTCGCGCGCGGTTGAAAGACCCACTCAAAGCCAAGCATTTACGCAAAGCCTTGGAAAGTCTTGCCGAAGAAGGCGTAACCCAATTGTTCAAACCCACTATGGGGGCTGATATGATTGTCGGCGCTGTTGGTGCCTTACAGATCGAAGTTATGTCAGAACGTATTAAAACGGAATATGGGCTAGAGGTGACTTTTGAAATGCCGCCATATCAAACAGCGCGATGGATTGCTTCTGACGATCCAGCAGAGGTAAAGTCATTTTTAGATAAACATATGTCGACAACGGGTGAAGATAATGATGGCGCGCCTGTGTTTCTGGCAAAATCGGCCTGGGATGTCGGCTATGCGCAAGAAAAAAATCCTAAAATCAGGTTTTTACGGGTAAAAGAAAGACGTTAACATTTTTTTAATTGATTCGTTGCGCACTTGGCGCAAAGATTGCTCGGTGTAGGTCATTAATGTGTCACACGGGGAATTGAATATGCTAAATACGTTGTTACCAGCCGCGATAATGTTTTTGATCACGATAGGCTTTTCGGCCATATGTTTCATACCTATGACTTTATATAATCCGTCCAATAAAGTTGCGAGTTTTTATTGGAGCGGCTTATGGTTATTTCTAGCTCTCATTTCAGGTTTGGCCGGTGGTGGAAGTACATTGATGCTCTTGGGTATTCCGGGATATATTGTAGCAACACAAGTGATTTCCACCGTTATAGTCGCGGCTTTCGTTGTATTTGTAGTCTTTGGGTGGTTTCACGTGGTCGGCGTCGCATCATTTGCCACTTTACGCCGTGTAAAACGGGCGTCCTCGAAATAGTATGGTGATGATTAGGCTTGGTTGCCATTATCTCCAAGATAGCGCCGGTTAGGGCTTAGTCGTAAGCCTCTGCAACTGCGTCTTTACATATAGAATATAGTTGCGCAAACTTATCTTTGCGGAATCCCGCCTGCCAGACCTGATAGGGTTTCAGTCTGAACGGGTTTAGTCGGTACGGACGTAACCGTGGCAATGGGCGCGTTCGGTTGCTGGGTGATCTGGTCTGCAGAAATCGGCTTAGGCGCAATAACATCATCATATAAGGACCCGAATAAACTGTCTTGGGCACGCGCCGCAGGCAGTTTGACCATGGGAGGTTTGGGCGCAGGAGCCTGTCCAAGTTGAGCATGCGGTGTTCCGTTCGGTTGAGGCCGTTGGGGTTGAGCATATGCATGTGGCCCCGGACGCGTTAAAGGCGGGCGGTGCTGCGGATTATACTGGGCTTGTTGTTGGGCGTGACTTTGGGCGCGTTGTTGTTTTTGCAATGCAAGAAGGCGTGGATCGGTTGAGGCGTGTTGCGCGCCATATTGCGGATAGGCGTGATGATTTTGAGGAGGTGCAGCATATGGCGTCGTCTGGCGGTGTGGCTTTGGGGCGGGCGGGAGTGTCACGTTAGGACGTGCGAAACTGCGCGGTGTCGCGTCAAGATTATGTTTGAAACGCTGGAATTGATTGCGAGATTGGATGTGTTGCGGGGCGCTTGGGCGCCCAAGTTTACCGCGTTGCGCATTTTGCTGGTCCGTCAGGCTTTGTGACGGGGCTTTATAGGCACTTTGGCGCGGACGAATTTGTTCAGGTATGCTTTCGCGTATAATGCGCCGGTTTTGCGGTCTTTGGGCGTGTTGGGGTTGAATTTTAGGTCTTTGAAGTTGACGTCTTTGG
>CAZSKN010000019.1:0-9493 GCA_964607445.1 uncultured Caulobacterales bacterium | reverse complement strand
CTTTGGGGCGTAAAGGGGCGTGATGCCGGTCGGGATGCGGATTGTCCCACTCTTACGGTACGTGTGCCACCGGAAATGAGTTTCGAACGGGCGATATCGGAGGCAATTTGGGTCGTGCCGCTAATGCTGACCGGACTCGGAATCGGAGGCGTGTCATTAGCATTCATCTCACAGACACCGCTGGTTTGACGTGGGCTGACTTTGACGAAATTCCAAGCCCGACATTGTGCATCGCCTTGGCATTGGCTCTCACATAAGTCCGCATTGACAACAGGTGTGCTGGAATAGGCTTGACCCGGACGGTAGGTGCCAATATCTGCCGAAAAAACGGGTGAGGCGGTGGCTAGCCCGAATACGGTAATTGTGAGTATGATTGAGCGGCGCATTAGTCCTCGCATGAAGAAATCGAATCGATAATTCAGTGTCGCGCGCAAGCGTTAGCGTTTCGTTAACTCTGTTTAAAAGATAGAGGGTCTTGTTTTCATTTGGCCTGACCTTGCTGCTCGCTGCATGCGGTCACGGCGCTGGCCGGAAACCGATGAGAGATCAGGCGTCAAAATTGGGTTTACGTTTTTCCAAAAAAGCTGTGTAGCCTTCTTCGAAATCTTGCCCCGAGAAGCTTTCCAGAAACCATTTTTTACTTTGCGCATTATCACCAAATTGGCCCGACTGATAGGCGGCGAACATAGCTTTGGTCACTTTGGCCGAGGCGGTCGAGAGTTGACTGATATTTCGCGCATAATCAAGGATCGCGCTTTGTAATTTGTGTGGCTTATAGCGATAATTAATGAGGCCGATTTTTTTTGCTTCCTTGGCTGTAATCAGGCGTGCTGAAAACAGAATATCTTTAGCGTTGGGAATTCCAACTGTTTCGATGAGACGTTGCACATCGCCATAGGGATAGACGAGGCCGAGCTTAGCCGGGGTAATGGCAAATTTAGCTGAATTGTCGGCTATACGAATATCACAAGACAGGGACAAGCCGCACCCCCCACCGATACAGGCCCCGCGTATCATCGCTATTGTCGGGGTTGGAAATCTGGCCAGAGCTGTCATGGCCGCATTAATGGCGTCGGAAATATGCGCGGAACTTTCGGGTGTCGCATATAATGTTTTGAATTCGGAAATATCCGCACCGGCTGCGAAATGCTCTCCTTGTCCACGCAGGATTAAAACTTTTAATCGCCTATCCGTTTTAATCTTGGCTAAGAGACCGGGAAGGGCGGCCCACATATCAGAATTAAGCGCATTGCGCTTTGTTGGGTTGGCAATGACCAGTTCACCGATGGCAGGTTCGATTTTATTAAAATGAAAATTATCAGTCATAAGGCCCGTCTCGTCTTTTAATCTTCTGCCGTGATTATACAGAAATGACAAGTATCTTGTATTGCCAGCGCAGTCGGCTTTGACCATAAACAAGGTCGATGTGAATTAAACTGAGCTGAAGCCGATTTTAGGACGTTATATGCATAAAATTGCAATTATAGGGGCCGGTTTGGCAGGGTTAAGCGCCGCTATTCGGTTAAAGCAAAATTTGGGCGCGCGATGCGAAATTACGATTTTTGATAAATCTCGCGGCGTAGGTGGCCGTATGTCAACCCGCTATGCAGACGCGTATGAATTTGACCATGGCGCGCAATATTTTACGGTGACGTCGCCGGAGTTTTCTGATTTTTTACAGCCCTATATTAGGCAGGGCGATGTGGCACGATGGGATGCGCGGGCGCTCTATTTGAAAAACGGGATTATGGAAACAGATCGAGGGGATATACGATTTGTGGCGACCCCGCGTATGAACAGTTTATGTAAGGCTTTAGCAGCGCCGTTTCAGGTGCATTTGGCACATCGGGTTGAGAAAATATCACGCGGGGCAGACGGGATTTGGACGTTAAAATTTGAGACCCAAGATCATCACACGGGGTTTCATCAGCTTATTTTGGCTATACCCTCTGTGCAGGCCTTGGATTTGATTTCGAGTGACGATGCAAACCGTGCCGTCATCGAAAAGACGCGGATGGTTGCGTGTTTTGCCCTTATGGTCGGGGCGGAAAACTTACCTGATTTTGGCTGGGATACATTGCGGGTCAATGGGTTGCCAATTGACTGGTTGAGTATCAATAGTGCCAAGCCTGGACGTAAAAAGAACGTTGCAACGCTTATGGTGCACGCCGCCCCTGAATGGTCGGATAGATACGCAAATGCGAACCGCGAAGACGTACAAAGCATTATCGAGGACTCAGTGTCTATGCTCTTGAATTGGGAAATTAAACAGGCTCCGCACCGAGTACTGCATCGGTGGTTATATGCGTCCGTAACTGATAACCCGGATGTTCCGTGTTTTTATAATAGCCAGACAGGGCTCGGCATATGTGGGGATTGGTGTCTTGGCGGACGGGTCGAAGGGGCCTTTCAGAGTGGGATGGCGCTCGCCCAGATTTGTACGAAACATGTGTAAGGTCCGGGTTTAGACCAAGGGAAATTATGTTGACTTTTGACTTGAATAACATTCAGGCACGGCCTAGCTAGCGTCCATGATGAAATCTCAAAAATACATAGATATTGCGTCTGAAATTGCGGGGGTTATTGAAGGCGAACCCTCGCGCGTGGCGCGCTACGCAACAGTTGCATGCTTGTTATCGCAAGCTTTTGATAATTTTTTCTGGACAGGATTTTACATTGTTGACGTCGATAAGCCAGATGAACTTGTCGTTGGGCCTTATCAAGGCACATTAGGGTGTTTACGTATTGCTTTTAATAAAGGTGTTTGCGGGACGTGCGCGGCCATGCGTGAGACTGTTATAGTGGAAGATGTGCATGCATTTCCGGGGCATATTGCCTGCGATGTAAACACGAATTCTGAAATTGTTGTACCTGTGTTTGACGAGAGCGGCGCTCTGGCCGCGGTTTTGGATATTGATTCTACCGATTTTGGTAGTTTTGATGAGGATGATAAAAATGGTCTTGAAGCTATTTGTAAAACTTTGCTCTTGGGGACATAAGCTCGGCAAATTTAACTTTTGGGTATAGGTTAAATTATCTCGCAAAATAGAATAGTTTTGCGCTTACAGGCATGAAGCGTTAGGTAAAGCTATGAATAGACGCTTAATTTGGTTATTAATTACGGGATTTCTGCTCGCCGTAATTTCTTTCTTTTTCTTGCAGAGGATTCAATCCTCCCCAGAGCGTGTTCCTGATACAACTGCTTCGACCAATATATCCGGAAGCAATTTGAATGAGGCGTATAGACCGGCCAATTTTCAAACCATATCTCAAGTTGGCAAAGAAATTCGTATTGCGGGAACCGCAGAACCCGGTGCCACCGTGTTTGTGCTTAATTTATCGGATATATTACGCCAAGTGCAGGTTACGGATGATGGTAAATGGGCGGCAAATATTCAGGTTATTGAGAATGAAATTATGGAGATTTCATTGCAGCTCAAACTTGATTCTGAACGTATTATACAGTCGGATGAAATCTTGTTTAGAGTTCCATTTCCCGTGCCTCTTGGGGATAATGCGCCTGAAAATATCACTCGAACTCTTGTGCCAGCTTTGGTTCTACTCACCTCGCCGGGTGGGGCCTCTCGTATCCTGCAATCTCCGTTTAGCCCGTCCGGACCCTTGGAACCCTTAAGGTTGGGACCCATTGACTATGATGATTTAGGCGCAGTTATTTTTTCGGGTCGGGCCAGTTTACAGGGTCGGGTGCGGATTTATGTTAATGGCAATGCCATCGGAGATACACGAGTGGCCCCGGACGGGCGATGGTTTTATATTCGCGCGGATACATTAGCGGTTGGCACTTATGATATTTCAGTAGAGCTTACACCGCCCACGGGAGAGAGTATCCGTATCTCAAAGGCTTTTGAAAGATTGTCTCCGGATGTATCCCAATCCGCGGACGAAACATTTGTGAAATTTGAACCTCTGCGATGGCAATTACGACGTGGATTGAAAAGGGGAGGGGCCCAATATACAACAATATTTGCGCCTGACGAGGTTTCGCAACTCCCTGTTCCACAGATTAAAAACTGACCGTTCTGACCCTAGTCAAACCCTGACCGTTCAAACCCTCTTTAGATTTAGACTATGTAGCGTCCTCGGCGACTCCTGCTTTTAGCTCACGCATGGGGTGTTTGAGTATAAACCGCTTTAATCTTTTAAAGCGTGTAAGCATGACGGCGGGCATTGCCAGCATAACCGGCGTAATGACGAGAGTAAGAAGCGTCGCAAACCCAAGCCCGCAAGAGACAGCATAGGAAATAGGTGCCCAGATATCTGATGTACTCGAGCCCCGTGTTGAGAATTCTCCGGTGAAAATATTAGCCTGCCAGCCCAATGCGAGCGGCATCAGACCTACGACCGTCGTCAAAGTTGTTAAAATGACGGGCCTAAGCCTTTGAGCGGCTGTGCGCAGGGCCGCCTCTTCACTGCTAAAGCCGAGTGATTTTAAACGTTGGTAGGTATCAATCAGGACGATGTTATTATTGACGACAATTCCGGCCAGCGCGATGACGCCGGTCAGGATTAATATCATGCTGATATAAGGATAAAAAGTTAGACCGAGAATAACGCCAAAAACTGACATTATGACGGAGGAGAGAGTCAAAAAGACATGATAGAAACTATTGAATTGCAATAAGAGGATAACCCCCATCATAAATAATATTGCTAAAGCCGCATTATATCCAAATTGAGCTGCTTCAGCATTTTCTTCCGCCTGACCCAAGAACTTAATTTTTACATCCTGCGAAAGTTTAAGGTCATTTTCAATCCAGTCCTGCATCTCGTCGACTTGTATATTGGTTGCATATCCCTTTTTTGTATTACCCTGTACGACAAAAAATGGCAGTAAGTCCCGACGTTCAATTTTATCCTGTCTTGCGCGGGGAACCCGTTTAATTACAGACGATAATGGAATTGCGCCTTGGGGCGTTTGTATCCGGAGTGTGTCTAACTGGTTTAAATCACGGGCATCCTTGGGATATCGTATCCGAATATCAACTTCTTCTTCGACATCCAATGGACGAAACTGTCCAACAAGCGCACCTTCCGTAATAAATTGAATGGCGGCGCCAATACGTCCAATATCAAGACCTAGCCGTCCAGCCTCGGAACGATCAACGACAATTTCCCAATCAATGCCTGGCAAAGGGAGTGTATCTTCGATATCGACGACACCGTCTATTGTGGCCAATTTATTTCGTATTTTAACCGTAATCTGCTTGAGGGCATCACGGTCTTCAGTGGAAATTTGAATGCCTATATCTTTGTCAATTGGTGGGCCTTGATCAATGGCGGTTATCTGGGTCGTAACACCGGGGATATTTGTCGTGACCTCATGAAGATCTTCGATAATTTCAGCCACGCTTCGGCGTTTATTGAAAGGGTGGAGTTCTGTATATATACGCACTGTTGAATCTATGGGGACGTTAGAGGGCCCGTTAAAGGCCGCTCCCGCCGACCCGCTGCCAGCGGCACCGGGGCCAGCCACTGTATAAATTGAAGCCACGCCATTGATTTTAAGTATGCGTTGTTCGAGTTCTTTCGCAATTTCCAGACTTTGTTGCGGTGTTGTATTGCCACGCGTCCGGGCTAAAACAAAAAGTTGATCGCTGGGCGTTTGGGTGAAAAATTCAATAGGTTTCGGCGGTGAGCCTTTCAAGCTGGCCTCAAAACTTGCTATGATTACAAATCCTAGAACTGCCAGTCCTGCCAGAACTAATAAAGGAACCCGGATAAGTTGACGGATGAGCCTGACATATAAACCCGTAAACCCCCTGACTTTTGAAGGGTCGCCTTCAGCCGCCGATAATAAAGCCGCATTCGAATTTTCATTACGTTTGGGTTTGAATCCGATTTTAGCCCCCAAGGTCGGCAGGAAGACAAGGGCCATCAACATGGACGCCGTCAGCACATAAATCATTGTACGCGGGAAATAGGCCATGAATTTCCCGGTAATGGACTCCCAAAACAGGAGCGGAATAAAGGCAGCTAATGTTGTCGCCGTAGATGAGATTATCGGCCAGAACATACGTTCTCCAGCCATTTGGAAAGCCGCTTGCCGTGCCAGACCCTCATCCATTTTGCGATCCGCATATTCAACAATTACAATGGCGCTATCTACCAGAACCCCGACAGATAAGATCAATCCAAATAAAATCATCATATTGATGGTTTCGCCCTGAACATAGAAAAGAAAAAAGGCGATGAGAAAACTTGACGGTATTGCCCAGCCTACAAATAGTGCCGAGCGCCATCCCAAGGCGGCAATACAGACAATAAAGACGAGAATCACGGCATTAACAATAGAGGCTGATAGCTCTCGCATCATATCATTGATATAGGTCGCACGCGACTGGCTATAGGTTATATTGACGGTTTCAGGCCAATTGGGACTCGCTGCAATTTCATTAACAGTTTTTTCGACCAGGGCAACGGTATCTAAAATATTGACACCTTGGCGTTTAGATACTTCGAGTGAGACCGAACTCCGTGCGTTAAAACGAGCGATGTTTTCAATGTCTTTATAGCCACGCCGCACGGTTGAAATGTCGAACATGCGTACAATTGAATTGTTTTCGCCGCGCCGAACGACAAGGTCTGCAAGGTCAATTGGCTTTTCGATTAATCCGGGAAGCTTGACATTGAATTTTCCCGTATCTGTTTCAACTGCGCCAGCAGCAATAAGGGCATTGTTTCGGGAAACGGTTCCGGCAATTTCATCAAATGTAATGCCGAGGCTGTCCATTTTCGATGGATCTATAATGGCTTCCAAGACGTCAATGCGTTCGCCGGAAATATTTGCGTTTAGGACTTGTGGCAGGCTTTCTAATCTTCGTTGCAATTCTTTGGCGCGTAATTGTAATTCACGTTCGGGCACATCCCCCCATAAATTAACAGTAATGATAGGCAAGGCGGAAATTGTGACTTCTTCAACAATCGGTTCTTGGGCCTCTTGGGGGAATTCCGCCCGGGCTCTATCCACTTTTTCTAAGACATCGGCGATCGCTTGATCGAGGTCCTGAGAGGGTTGAAATTCTAATATAATATAAGCGACATTGGTGGCCGCGACACTGTCTATACGTTTTATGCCTTCAATAGATTTGAGTTCTGTTTCTAGAGGGCGAATTAACAGACGTTCCGCGTCTTCCGGGGATACACCGGGCAAGACGACGCGTACATTAATAAAGGGCACGGGAATGTCTGGTTCTGCGTCTAATGGCAGGCGCGATAGCGCTAAAAAACCGCCAATAACAGCAAACATCATAATACTTAGCGTCATCCGCCAATTGCGAATGGAAAACCCGACTATGCCTACAATTCCACCCATTTAAGCAGCCCACCATGGGGTCAGATATTTGGTGAATGCATGCATAGACATCACCTTAGCGCGAGGCTGTGTTGAAATTGTTTAAGCGAGCATCAACTTTTGTACCCACCGATACATAGTCTTGGCCTTGCACGATAATGCGTGTGGTTTCCGGTAAACCTGTAACCCATATGCCGGTTTCGTCTTCATCAATCGTTTGTGTCGCGGCGAATTGTACCGTGTCATAATCATCGATATAGCGAATGCCGACAGTGCCTTGATTATTAAGTGTCAGTATTTTTGACGGCACGTTTTGGGCAAGTATGACGCCCGTTGGAATGACGATATCAGCTGTTACGCCGCCTTTTAAGGCATAATCCTTATTCGAGACGGCTATTTCTGTTCGAAAGGTCCGGGTTGCGGCATCGGCACTTGATTCAATGAAACGAATTTTTCCGCTCACCGTCTGTCCCGTAATCAGTTTGATATTTGCGGTTTGCCCGCGTTTAACCTCTCCGACCTGTTTTTCGGTTAATTCTGTCGTGACTATGAGGGGATGCATTTCCAAAATTGATCCGCACGCTTGTCCCGGACTTAAAAAGTCTCCAACCTCTGCGATTTGAGAATCAAAAATGCCAGAAAATGGTGCATACATATTAACATTATCAAGTTCAATTTCGGCCTGTTTAACGCCTGCGATAGCCGCGTCGATACGTGCGGCAATATTTGTTAACTGAATTTCTGATCTATATCCCTTGTCGACCAGGATTTGCGTGGATTTTTGATCGAATTCTACGCTTTTTAGATTAGCTTTTGCCTGATCCACGAGCGCTTGCCGCGCATCAATGTTTTGTTTGCAAAGTATATCGCCTTTATTGACTTTCTGGCCTTCAGTTCTGGGTGTGTGACTGACAATGCCAGCAGTCTTCGCTTTAACTTCAACATAGCGATTGGCTTCAGTTCGACCATAAAGGGCGAGTTGGTTCTGGTGTAGGCTGGCACGGCGCGATTCCACAATGACTGTTGGTGTCTCTGTGCGGGTCTCTGCTGTAGTTTGCGTGGCATTTTGCGAGGAGGTGTTTTCATTATTGGAATTTATCCAAAACCACGCAGTAATGGCAAGAACGGCAAAACCAGCAAACAGATATGACTTATTGAGTTTCATGCTGTGTCTTTTTGACCTGATGTAATATAACGAACGGATACAATGATATTTGCGTTTGTTGGCGGGTTTCGAACATTACAATGTTACAGCGTGTGAGCGTCCATGCAACTGACAATTTTGCAATTCTGGGCGACATATTTGCATGGCTGTCGTGTAAATCATGTCTGATTCACTCATAGGATCCGTGCGTTGAAGACTAATTAGGTATCTGGGAGGACAAATCAGATGTCTGGAAGCGTAAATCGTATACGGGATTGCGTAAAATCAGACTTGACCCTGCACTTCGGATTAGTAGGTTAACAGATTAAGTGATTTACTAACCTTCTTCTTGGCATAGGGATTTGAGAGGCAGGGTTGGAAGAGGGTATAATGAACACTATTCTTACGCAACTTCAATCGCGACGATCAGAGGCGCGTCTGGGAGGCGGACAGAGACGTATTGATAATCAACACGCAAAAGGTAAATTAACGGCGCGGGAACGTCTTGAAATATTACTTGATCCGGAATCTTTTGAGGAGTTTGATATGTTTGTCAAACATCGCAGTACGGATTTCGGTATGGATAAAACTCATTATTCCGGAGACGGGGTTGTGACGGGATGGGGCACGATTAATGGCCGTAAAACCTTTGTTTATGCGCAAGATTTCACCGTTTTTGGCGGCTCGCTTTCCAAGACTCACGCCCAAAAAATTTGCAAAATTCAAGAAATGGCGATGAAAAACGGCGCGCCGATTATCGGTCTGAATGATAGCGGCGGCGCACGTATCCAAGAAGGCGTTGAGGCGCTGGCGGGTTATACGGATGTGTTCCAGAATAATATCCTCGCCAGCGGGGTGGTTCCGCAAATTTCTGTCATTATGGGGCCAAGTGCGGGTGGGGCGGTTTATTCGCCTGCGCTTACAGATTTTATCTTCATGGTGCGCGATAGCTCTTACATGTTCCTGACGGGGCCTGATGTTTTGAAAACTGTAACCAATGAAATTGTCACCGCAGAAGAACTCGGCGGGGCCAAAAC
>CAZSKN010000018.1:24624-54318 GCA_964607445.1 uncultured Caulobacterales bacterium | reverse complement strand
CTCCATCACGCAAGAATAAGCGACGTTTAAAACGCGTGGATTAAATATTAAAAAACCCGCCAAAAGGCAGGCTTTTTCTAAAGAATTCGGTGAGGGGAATTCTAAAATTTATACCGGATTACCCGCCAAACAAGTTGAGTTTACCGGTTTTCTTTGCGGCTAGATAATAGAACGTCACACGGTTCTTAAACCGTTCACTTTTCATATCCTGACAAACGCTTTTGACCATATCAAGCTGTCCTGTTTTCATACCCAGCTTTTTCGTTGCAAAGCCGGACGCAACCCTTTTGATTTCAGCTTCATCTGAACAGGCCACAAGTGAACTATCACGACTGCGAAGCGCGACGCCGCAATATTTAACAATGTTAGCCACAACATCACGACTGGCTTTGGCATCAAACTTTTGCACATTTGCGAGATATTTATCCAACGCCGCCTCTTTGTCAGATTTTTTAGATGCGGCAGAGGATTTTGCTTTAACTTTTGTCGCGGTCTTTTTATTGGCAATCTTCGGAGCCGCTTTCATCGCACGTGGTTTTCCACCTGACGCCAACCCTTTGGCTTGCTTTACCCATTCATCACGCTGAATACGCCCGGGAATTGAGTCGATGACCCCTTCCACCATTTTCACATCAGCAACTTTCCAAGCACCGATTTGACGGAAATAGTAAATACCCTTTGAATGCAAATCTTTCTCGAACTTGGGTCCGATACCTTTGATAAGTTTCAAATCATCTGGCGCACCATCCGTAGGGCCATCAGTGTAAAGCACTTTGACTTTAGGCTTGGCCGCAGCTTTTGGTTTTGGCTTGGCTTTCGGCTTTGGCTTGGCTTTTGGCTTTTTCGCAACAAGGCTAGCCTTAGGCGCAGCTTTCTTTGCCGTCGGTTTTTTAGCCGCTGGCTTTTTGGCTTTCGGGGCTTCGGCTAACCGACCTTCGAGATATTTTACCCGTGCAGCCAGATAGCGGTTACGCCATTCCAAAGCATAGCTCTCGTCATCATCATCGCCCTTGGCCACTGTAGATGCCGCACTTGCCGCTGCCGCTCCCGCAGCCGCTGCCGCGAGCTTGCTTTTCAAGCCTGAAACTTCTGTATCCCGTGTTGACACGCGGCCTTCGAGTTCCTGAACCCGGCTACGTAATGCATCTGCTTCTGCACGTAAGGCGCCTTCGCCTTCAACCGTGAGATCACCATCATGAGTTTTACGTCCCCATAATAGCCACCCTAAAAACAGGCCTAAAAGACCCAAAAGCAAAAGCGGTAACAGTAAAAAACAGATTGCGTATATAATTGGATTGCTAAACATTTTATGTTCTCCTTATTCGGATTTTTCTTCTGGTTTATAAGCCAGATTATTCAGATTGAGTAACGATGAATTCGATACGACGATTACGCGCCATACCCTCCGGGTTATCATTACTAGCAATAGGTTGAACTTCCCCATAGCCAGTGGCAGTCATTCGCGTGAGTTCAACGCCATTGTCAGCAAGATAGGCCACAACATTATTGGCGCGGGCTTCAGATAATAACTGATTATATTTATCATTCCCATCCGCATCCGTGTGACCACCGATTTGTATACGGAAATCCGCACATTGTACGGCCGCTGACGCAAGGTTGTTTAGAAGGTCAAAACTCTTCGCGCCTCGAATTTCAGCTTTACCATAGGCGAAGTTGATTTTGTTTCCGTCTTTAAGATCATTAATCAAAGTCTGACAGACGGACTCGGATTTAATTTCACCAACATTTACAGCCGCCAAATCTGGCACCTTGATATTAGCCGCGCCCTCATATCCATTCCCAAGATTGGCAATATATGTGTTGATACCGTTACGGACGCCCTCATCAGCCGCCAAACCTGTAATAACAATTTGACGGTTTTCCATGGCGAAACGTCCGCGGTCCAAACGCGTCAGTTCCTGCAAATTATTTTCGACAGTATTTGACCAATAGTCATTAGGAGCCCCCAATGCGAGCTTGACTTTACTATCTGTAACACGACCGGGGAACAAAGCCTGTGCTTTTGCTAGAACATTTGACCGTGCGGTTTCAGACCCTACATATCCACTCACCGTGACGGCGCCGTTTTCATCTTTTACCGCATTGAAGGTATAAGGTGTAGCCGTTGGCAAGGATACGACATCCAAATCATTCCTGACACCATGCCAAGACCGCTTTTTGTCTTTACATTTTTCGCATTTCGCGCCCTGTGCCACTTCGACAGCTCTGTCAGCCATAGCTTGGTTCGGAGCGGTACCTGTTAACCGGGCGACATTGCCGCTCATGTCTACATTGGCAAAATCCAAATTCTGAGATTTAAGTGCGGACGTAACGGCATCGCCCATAAGCTTAGTATGCTTGGCAGCATTCCATGGACCGATAAACGTCAACAAAAGCGCAACGAGGAATATAATAAGTATTCCTATAAATTTCCGACTCCCCATAGTGTCCCTCCCTCTGCAATATTTGGAACAGAAAAAGTGTTAACGGAAACTGACTTCATTGGCAATGCAACATTTACACCCTCTAAAGAAATTTTTTCATACCCGAGAGTGTAAACTCAAACATTACCACATAATTATACGAAATTCATACAGATTAAGTGGAAAAACGCGACACGGCAGTCTGATATTCTGCTTTCATCGAATCAACTATTTCTTGAACCGTTGGAACACCATGAACACTCCCGACACCTTGGCCTGCCCCCCAAATATCTTTCCAAGCTTTCGCGTCCGTATTTCCACCCGACCCGAAATTCATAGCATGCTTATCCGAGGTCGGAAGATTATCCGGATCCATGCCGGCTTTCTCTATTGATCCCTTTAGATAATTGCCGTGGACGCCAGTGAAAAGATTTGAATAAACAATATCTTCACCCGATGAATCTACGATTTCCTGTTTATAGCTATCGCTGGCATTAGCTTCGACAGAGGCAATAAACCGTGTACCGATATAAGCCAAATCACCGCCCATAGCTTGTGCCGCAGCGACAGCGCCGCCCGTGGCGATAGACCCCGATACAAGTAGGGGACCATCATGTAATTCACGCAATTCTGGCACTAAGGCAAAGGGAGACAATGTACCCGCATGCCCTCCCGCGCCTGCACATACAGCGATTAATCCGTCAGCCCCCATTGATAAGGCTTTTTTCGAATGCCTTAAATTTGTAACGTCATGTAATATGATGCCTCCGTAACTATGTGCGGCATCATACACCATCTTATTAGCTTGCAGGCTGGTGATAATAATCGGAACCTCATGCTTAACACATACTTGCATGTCATGCTCAAGGCGATTGTTTGAAGAATGACAAATCTGGTTGACCGCAAATGGAGCGACCTTTTTATCCGGGTTTTCTTTCTGGTATTGTGCAAGCTCCAATTTAATCCGAACAATCCATTGTTCCAAAACCTCGGCAGGTCTTGCATTTAGCGCTGGAAAGGACCCGATAATGCCAGCCTTACATTGCGCTATCACCAATTCGGGGCCCGATACGATAAACAAGGGCGCCGCAAGAACAGGAATTTCGAGATTTTTTAAGATGTCCGGTAGAGCCATAATTATATCCTTGGAATATTTATATATGCAATTATATTCATATAAGAAAAAGTAAAGCTCAATCCTTCTATTCCTTATTCACGAAAATCAGTCTCAGCCTCAGCAGCTTTCCAGATCATAATAGCAAATGCAGCCACGTTTTGCTGCAAAGCGTCTTTGTCGATTTTATCAAATGTATCATCCGGCGTATGATGTAGATCGAAATAATCCGTCCCATCTTGCTGCAACCGAATTGCCGGCACACCTTCGTTAAACATAGGGCCTATATCCGGGCCGCCATTTGTAGGCGCGTCACTACGCACAATTCCTAGCGGCTCTAAAGCGTGCGCTATATCTTCAAATGCAAGCGCGCCAGAAGCGCCTTTAACACCGGATTTAACTTCATATACACGCCCGGCCCCAAAATCAGACTCACTGGCCAATACATGATTATGTAATTCATCTCTATGCGCCTTTACATATGCATGCCCCCCCAGCAAACCTACCTCTTCAGCGCCAAAAGCGACAACTCGAATTGTGCGTTTCGGCTTTAATCCCGACTGTAGCAAGACCTGTGCTGCCCCTGCGGAAATACCAATGCCGGCCCCGTCATCAATCGCGCCTGTACCCAAGTCCCAACTGTCTAAATGCCCACCTATAAGGACGATTTCCTGCGGACGTTCAGACCCAATGATTTCCCCAATAACATTCCCTGACGGTAATGTGCCCGGAAACTGAGGCGTAAGAGTCAATTTAACCCGAACCTCATGCCCGGCTTCAAACATGCGCTCCAACTGATCGGCATCAGGCGCCGAAATGGCGCCAATCGGGATTTTTTTAACATCCTCAGCATAGCGCATCACGCCTGTATGCGGAAACCGGTGCGAGTCTGTACCCACAGAACGGATAATAACAGCCCTTGCCCCCCGTTTGGCCGCTTCCGATGCGCCAGACCGCCGTTTCCGGTTTGCGGGGCCATACCCCGCCCCGTCAGGCGCTTTTTTCATGCGTCCTGAAATAAAAGCTATTTTCCCCTCTAAACCCTCCATAGGGGCGGTCTCTAAATCTTCAAAAGTCGGAAAATAAACAAGGTTCGCCTCTATACCCTCGGGCGGTGTCGCCACAGCCGCACCCAGCGAGGTAATATACATATCTTGGGGAAAGGGCGCTGTTATAGTAGCCGTTTCGACACCGCGTTCCCAGCCCTCTATAGTGAACGGTTCGATGCGTACATTTTGCAATCCAATCTCTTTAAATTTTGCAACAGCCCAGTCTCTTGCGCGCGCCTCGGCCTCACTCCCCGCCAATCGGGCACCGATTTCAGTGGTTAAGGACTCGGTGATTAAATAGCCTTGTGTACCATTCAGGCTTAAACGCGCCAATTTTTCAATGTCAGCGTTTTGAAATTTCATATCCGCCCCGTGGCGAATGGGTGCAGATATAGCGGTGTCGTTTTTAGAGCTAGCGTCAGTTAACACGCTCTCACCATATTGTCCCGCATCATTACAGCTAGCCAGTACCAAACCTCCATACAAAAGGTATCCGATACGTTTTTTTGAGAATAAATTTGGCATAATATGTCCTGATTTGCCTTGCAAGATAACCATACGACCTTCTAATATAAAGGAAAATCATCCTAATCTTAGAAAAACATATCAACGGCACCCCACGCCGCAGTGTTAACGCCTTGATATCTAACGCCCGGTATTTTTTCTTGGTATTCCGGCAAAGATAGTTCACATATAGAATCGAAATATAAATTCACACGCAATGACGGCCTCGGGAATAGACATGCAATATAAATTTTCAAAAAACACCCTTAAGCTTGCACTCGGTGTAAGCACCCTAACTTTGGTCGGCTTAGGTGGCTGTAGTGGATCCACATCACAGCCTTCACAGGTTGAAACTCCCCCCATTGCCTCCGCCGCTGATATTGGACGCCGTATAGAAAGGCTGGCCTCAGATGAATTTGAAGGCCGCGCGCCTGGCACACCGGGTGGACAAAAAGCTTCACAATATATTGCCGACGAAATGAAAATGGCAGGTCTGGTTCCCATGGGGAAAGACGGGAGTTACTTCCAACCCGTGCAGCTCACGGAAACAACCGTACTTCCGTCTTCCGATCTTACCATAACCAACGGCCTTGAAACGCTCATCACAGCCGATCAAAAAACCAATGCCGTGTTCTGGACAAAACGCTTGGCCCAAAGCTTGAATATAGAGGATAGCGAGCTGGTGTTTGTTGGCTATGGCGTTGTCGCACCGGAATATGGCTGGGATGATTATGCTGACCTTGATGTCAGCGGAAAAACCGTGGTGATGCTTGTTAATGATCCCGGCTTTGCGACAAAGGATGACAGTTTATTTAAAGGTAATTCCATGACCTATTACGGGCGTTGGACCTATAAATATGAGGAAGCCGGACGCCAGGGCGCGGCTGCCGCGATCGTTATCCATGAAACAGCGCCAGCCAGCTACGGTTGGGATGTTGTTTCTGGCTCGTGGACAGGGGCACAATATGATCTGGTGCGGCCTGACGGCGGGGCGTCACGAACATTGGTTGAAGGCTGGCTGCATAAAGATGCCGCTCAAACTGTCTTTTCCGCGGCAAATCTTGATTATGATGCCATGAAAACCGCCGCCCTCACCCAAGGGTTTAAGCCCGTGCCCATGGGCAATTTAAAATTATCAGCCACCTTAAATCAGAAGATAAAAACAGTAGAGTCTCGCAATGTCGCCGGCGGTATTATCGGGACAGAATACCCCGATGAATATGTTCTCTATATGGGGCATTGGGATCATATTGGCATTAATCCTAATATCGAGGGTGACAATATTTGGAATGGAGCGGTTGATAATGCGACAGGTACCGCCGCAATTATTGAAATTGGTGAAGCCTTTGTTCAGCAAGGCGCCCCCAAACGTTCGGCAATTATTGTGGCTGTAACCGCAGAAGAATCCGGACTGTTAGGGTCGGCTTATTACGCTGAAGACCCTCTAGTTCCGCTAGAAAACACCGTTGCCGGGATCAATATTGATGCTATTTTACCGCTTGGAAGAACCAAAGATATGATAGTCGTCGGCCACGGGGCCTCGGAACTTGAAGACCGGTTAAACGACGTTTTAAAACCGCGCGATATGTATATCGTAGCGGATCCCAAACCCGAAGCCGGCTATTATTATCGCTCTGATCACATCAGCCTTGCGAAAAAAGGCGTGCCCATGCTCTATGCCGACAGTGGTAATGAGCATCTTATTAATGGGTTGGAATTCGGCGAAAATTTCGCGAATGAATATACAAGAGAACGCTACCACAAGCCTTCTGATGAATATGATAATAGTTGGGATTTATCCGGTATCGAGCATACCACGGAAATTCTCTTCGAGCTTGGCTATAACCTTGCAAACAGTTCCGACTGGCCAAATTGGTATGAAGGTACGGAATTCCGAACTCTACGTGATGCTATGCGAGCAGGTTCCAAATAAAACAGCGAAATATAGAAATATAAGAGACTGGAAATTAAAAGACAAACCACCTGAATATATAGCGTCGGCTTCACGCAATAAATGCGTGAGGCTCCGGTCTAAGCGAGTGATAACTCATGGCTGATAAACTGCGGATAAAATTTTCAGCGCGGACGGCGGCGACCCAAAATCCGGCTCTCTGGCTATCCCTTTTTAAAGAGCGAAAACCCGAGATCGGCCCCTGTAAATTTATATTTGATCCAGAGGCGCGCGATTATGACTGGTTTGTCGTTTATGAAGACCTTATGTTCCGCCCCGGAGAATCGAAATCCTTTCGCAAAGAAACCTTATCTTGCGCGCGTGAAAACACACTTTTTATCACAACAGAACCTCGCTCCATCAAGATTTATGGACGCCAGTATTTACGCCAGTTCGGACATGTTTTAAGTGCTCAACCTCGCACCGTAATTGACCATAAAGGACATATATTTAGCCCCCCACCTCTGCGCTGGTATTATGGACGCCCTCTTGACGAAAATGACGGCCATTACACAGATATAGATAGCTATAAATCTCAACGCCCCATCCTTAAAAGTTCAAATATATCAACAGTTTGTTCCGACAAGCAAATGTCTCCAGCATTGGCACAGAGATATGATTTTACAGCCCGCCTAAACGCCGAACTTGGCGATGATTTTGATTGGTTTGGACGGGGCATCCGTCCGATCTCGAACAAGGCCGAAGCTATGGATTCCTACCGTTTTCACCTCGCCATTGAAAACCACATTGAAGACCATCATTGGACTGAAAAAATCATGGATTGTTTTCTGGCCTTTTGCCTACCCTTCTATCATGGCCCGTCAAATATATTTGAATATTTTCCTGAAGACAGCCTTATACAAATCGATATAAATGACGTGGAGACAACAGCGTCGATAATACGACAAGCCGTGCGTGATAATCTTTATGAACGCCGCCTACCCGCTATAATCAAGGCTCGGGATAAAGTCTTATCATCCTATAACCTCATGACCCGAATTGCCGAAATCGTTCAAACTCATCATCAACCGCTTCGACATAATCGTAACGCGGCTATTTATGGCCGCCATAGCTTTCGTAGGCACCACCCTTTTGCCGCGTGTCGAGATATTTTACATCGCTATAAACACCGTCCATAGGCTAAAACAAAAAAATTATTCTCCGTTTAAGTGAATTTAGTATGATTTTGGCACGAAAATAGATTAAGAAAACCTTAATCAATTGCGCTGGACATTGGTATAAAGGCGTATTTTTATTAAGGTATGATCAATCATGAACGCAATTACACGAGCCATGAAATTGGGGAGTATTACAACATTGGCGACCCTTTGTGTGCTGCTACTCGGGTCTATTGCCTTTGCAGACGGGCCTGCTGGAAATCCCAAGGATCAAGTTGCAAAGTTTAGACAGCTTGGATCGGAATTGCCTACACCCAATATCTACCGCACCGGATCAGGTGCCCCCGGCCCCGCCTATTGGCAACAACAAGCGGATTTCGTAATTGACGTAACCCTTGACGAGACTAAAAAACGCATCTCGGCGTCCGAAAAAATTACCTATACCAATACCTCTCCGGATGCATTGAAATATATTTGGTTAGCCCTGGATCAAAACCGGTTTAAAGATGGATCTTTAGCGCGCGAAAGTACTGTCGCCTCAGCCGTAGGTTCACGGCGCGGGGACGGATCGGGAAATGCGGACCGCTATAGTTTTAGCGCCTTACGCTATCACCAACATATGGCAGACCGTGAATACGGATTTGAATTTAAGGCCGTAGAAGACAGCACAGGTCGTGCTTTACCCTATGTGATCAATGATACTATGATGCGGATTGATCTACCGACACCCATTGTTCAAGACGACACGTTTGAATTTACCATTACATGGGAACACAATATTATTGACGAAGAGACAGTGGGCGGACGTGGAGGCTATGAGTATTTCCCCGATACAGACACTTATATCTATGCTTTAGCACAATGGTTTCCACGGCTGGCAGCTTATACCGATTACACGGGTTGGCAAAACAAGCAGTTTCTCGGACGTGGAGAGTTTACCCTAGAATTTGGCAATTACGAAGTTAATATTACGGTTCCGGAAGACCACATTGTCTCCGCGACAGGCGTATTACAAAACCCGCGCCAAGTCTTAAGTGCAGAACAACGCCGTAGATTGGATAAGGCTGGAACAGAAAAACCCGTCTATATTGTGACACCCGAAGAAGCCCGCGAGAATGAAAAATCAAAATCCAGAGGCACAAAGACATGGCGGTTTAAGGCCGATAATGTCCGGGATTTTGCATGGTCAAGTTCGCGTAAATATATCTGGGACGCCATGTTGTTCGAGCAAGACGACGATGAGGTGCCGGTTGTAACGGCTATGTCTTTCTTCCCAAATGAGGCCGACCCGATTTGGTCGCAATATTCAACACAAGCCGTCGCACATACAATGGACGTCTATAATAGGTTTTCATTTAATTATCCATACCCAACGGCGCAATCCGTCAATGCGTGGGAGCGCGGCGGGATGGAATATCCGATGATTACATTTAACGGTTATCGACCCACCGAAGACGAAAAATCGGGTGAAATCGTTTATTCACGCGCCACCAAATACGGTCTCATAGGTGTGATCATTCATGAAATTGGACATATCTATTTCCCAATGGTTGTAAATTCAGACGAACGCCGGTGGACATGGATGGATGAGGGTCTGAATACATTTTTGGAATATTTGGCTGAATATGAGTGGGAAGAAAATTTCCCGATTAGCCGCTGGGGCGAACCTAATCCGTTAGACGATATTTCGCGTTATATGAAAAGCTCGAACCAGGTTCCAATTATGACCCAATCCGACAGTGTTTTGCAATTCGGTCCCAATGCCTATTCCAAACCCGCCGCTGCGCTTATGGTCTTACGGGAAACTGTGATGGGACGTGAATTATTTGATTTCGCATTTCGGGAATATTCGCGCCGCTGGAAGTTTAAACGCCCGACGCCCGCTGACTTTTTTCGAACCATGGAAGATGCTTCAGCCGTAGATCTCGATTGGTTCTGGCGTGGGTGGTTCTTTGATACGGATCATGTCGACATGGGAATTTCAGATGTCCGCGCCTATACGATTTCAACTCAAGACCCTGAAGAGGAATTTGACAAAGATCGGCGTGAGAACATGAAAGACCACCCCGAAAGCATTGTGCAAAAACGCAATCGCGAAGAAGGCATTAGCCTGCGTATAGATAATTTCGAAGGTCTGGAAGATCTCTATAATGAAAAAGATAAATTCACAGTTACAAATAAAGATTTAAATAAATACAGTAACTTCCTAGATGAACTTGAACCATGGGAACGCAAATCTTATGATCGCGCTCTGGAAGAGGGACAATATATTTACTTCATTGATTTCGAAAACCACGGCGGACTGATTAGCCCGCTCCCGTTAACCCTTACCTATGCGAATGGGGAAACAGAAGACATGATGATCCCCGCAGAAATATGGCGTCGTAATAGTAATTTTGTGACAAAACTATTAGTTCGCGAGAAACGGATCGCCTCAATCGCTCTGGACCCCGCCCATCAAACGGCTGATGCCGATTACGGGAATAATAATTTCCCACCGGTTATTACGCCTTCACGCCTAGAACTTTATAAATCCTCCCGTAAGTCTAAAAATTTAATGGCTGATATGCTAGTAGAACTCAAACGCGGAGACACAGACGAAGACAGCATGGGGAAAGATGTACCGCTTAAATCCGGAGAGATGACGGGCGAACGCAAAAAGTCCAAAAGCCTGAAAAAAATGGATGACGCGCCCGCGCATAGATCTCAAAATACCAATGATGGCACTCACGCAACCCCGTCAAAAAGCTCCGAGAAAAAACCATTATCCCCAGCTGATAAAAGTGCCTTACGTCGCACGCTTAAACGGCTTATGGGACGCGAGTAAGGTTCATATTAAATCCGGAAAACCTACGAGACTGCGACCCATGGTGCATCGACGACACATAATAAAAGGGGGTATAGGCGGCGGCCTCTCGGCGTCCATAACCCTAATTGCCCCTCATGCGCTCGCTCATAAACAAAAACTCACCCTAACCGATATTCATTGGAATGCGAAAACCGACACGCTGGATATCATACATAGTTTTCATATTCACGAAACCGAAACAGCGCTCTCGCAAGCGGGTTTGATCGCCTATCCCGATCTCTCCCGTCTCAAAGCCCGGGCCCAGCTTGCACTTTACACAGAAAAAAATTTCTCGCTTCGTCATATCGACGGTTCAGAATTGAAACTGGAGTTGATTGGGGCCGAAAATGAAGGACGTTCTGTATTTGTCTATCAACAGATTGGTCTTAAAATACCCCCGCCTGGCCTTATCGTGGATTGCAGGTTATTTCGCGACCTCGTTTCCGAACAGATAAATAATGTTGATGTCCGTTTCGCACATACCTTGAAATCATTACAATTTCGCGGTAATGACGGCCCGAAAAAGGTACTTGCTTAATTCGGATTTGCAGCAGATAAATAAGAATGCTTAAGCTTCACCACCTCAACAACTCCCGATCGCAACGTATTCTCTGGCTTCTCGAAGAGCTTGAGATTGAATATGACATTCAACATTATCAGCGCGATCCGGATACATCCCGCGCACCGGCGGAATTAAAGGCTATTCATCCCCTTGGTAAGTCCCCCGTCATCACAGATGGAGATGACGTCATTGCGGAAACCGGGGCTATTATCGTCTATATTCTGAATAAATATGGCGAAGGTCGCCTGCGCCCGGAACTTGGCACAGCTGAATATGTCGATTATGTACATTTTCTGCATTTCGCCGAAGGCTCGGCGATGCTGCCATTGCTATTAGCACTCTATACCGGTTATTTGGGCGAGGCAGCGGCCCCTATTCAGCCCATGATTTTAAAAGAAATAAAAAGCATTCTTGATTACTGCGAATATACGCTCATCAGTAAAGATTATTTCGCGGGCGATACGCTAACAGGCGCAGATATCCAAATGATCTTTCCACTCGAGGCCGCCTATGCGCGCGGCCGTTTAAAGGGCTATGAGGCCTGTATTGAATATGTCGAGAAAATCCATAAACGTCCGGCTTACCTGCGAGGGTTAAAACGCGGCGGAGAATATGCCTACGGACCTAAATAAGAATATGAAGGCCATTTCGTTTCATCTTGCCTATCCAGTAAAAGACAAGGAAACGACCCGATTATTTTACCGAGATATCATCGGATGCAGCCAAGCTCGGGAAGCCGAGACTTGGATTGACTTCAATTTTTTCGGGCACCAACTCAGCTTTCACGTCAAACCCGAGGCCTTCGACGCTCCCGAACAGGTCAATGTCGTTGACGGAAAAGACGTTCCAGTCCGACACTTTGGTGCGGTCTTAAGCTGGGAAGATTGGCATGAATTAAAAGCACGACTTCTCGCCGCCAATACTGTGTTTATCATAGACCCTTATATACGATTCTCTGGACAGATTGGCGAACAGGCGACCATGTTTTTTCGAGACCCTTCCGGAAATGCTCTCGAATTTAAAAGCTTCAAAGATCCATCACAACTTTTCGCACATTGATTTTATCTTGACCTCACAACCCGATCTCCTCTATAGCGCCGATGGGCCTCGTTCCCCCACTGGAACGCACTTTAGACGCCGTACAAAAACGCGGTTGATGGAGATATATTATGGCAATAGCCAGCACACCGGCCAACAAGCCGGTTAAAAAACCTGTTGATCCCCGTTTTTCTGCGGGTCCTACAAAAAAACGTCCCGGATGGTCACTTGATGTTCTTAGCGATGCGGCTTTAGGACGTTCGCACCGCTCGGCCTTGGGGAAAGCCAAGTTAAAAGAAGTTATCGACCTGACACGCGAAGTGTTAGAAGTCCCAGACGATTATAAAATTGCAATTGTACCGGCCTCTGACACAGGCGCGGTTGAAATGGCCATGTGGTCCATGCTCGGCCCGCGCGGTGTAGATGTGGCCGCTTGGGAAAATTTTGGCAATGCGTGGATTACAGATGCAAAAACACAACTCCCGCTTAAAGATTTGCGTATACTCACAGCTGATTACGGACAACTCCCGCCGCTCAATGATTACACAGGTGATCGTGACCTAGTCTTCACCTGGAATGGTACAACTGCGGGCGTAAGAGTCCCGAATGCCGATTTCATCCCTGCCGACCGCGAGGGTATAACCATTTGCGATGCGACATCGGCAGTATTTGCGCAACAAGTTGAATGGTCAAAATTAGACGTACTGACCTATTCATGGCAAAAAAACATGGGCGGCGAAGCGGCACATGGTATGATTATCCTGTCGCCGCGTGCCGTGGAACGCCTAGAGTCCTACACGCCGCCATGGCCCTTACCCAAAATTTTCATTATGACAAAAAATGGCAAGCTCAACGAATCTCTTTTTGAAGGCGCAACCATAAATACGCCTTCTCTACTCGCTGCCGAAGATCATTTAGACGCCTTAAAATGGGTTAAAGAAAATGGTGGATTACAATTTATGCACGACCGGGCTGATGCCAATGCGCAAGTCTTATGGGATTGGATAGACCGCACGCCGTGGATTGCCAATTTGGCAGAAAATGACAATGAACGCTCCAATACGGGCGTTTGTATGAAGATCGTTGACCCTCGATTTGAGGCCTTAGAGGCTGGGGAACGCGCGAAATTTGCGACCAAAATCGTAAGCCTATTAGCCAAAGAAAATGTCGCGCTTGATTTCGGGGCTTATCGCACGGCTCCGCCCGGCTTCCGGGTGTGGGCGTCTGGCTTGATTGAAAAGTCAGACCTCGAAGCCTTAACACCATGGTTGGATTGGGCGTTTGACGTCATTGCGGCTGAGACTTTTTAGTTTCGCAAATCCTTATGGGCTTACGCCTGTTCTCAGAATTTATAATGGAGTCCAACATGCCAAAAGTGTTGATCGCTGATAAAATGTCCGTTTCAGCCACGGAAGTCTTTAAAAATCGCGGCCTTGATGTTGATGTCATTACAGGTCTTTCCAAAGATGAACTCATTAAAATTATCCCAGACTATGACGGCTTGGCTGTCCGCTCCTCTACCCGTCCCGACGCAGAAATTATTGCTGCGGCCAAAAATTTGAAAGTTATAGGCCGCGCCGGTATTGGTGTTGATAATATTGATATAAAAGCCTCGACGGATCAGGGGGTTGTCGTCATGAATACGCCCTTTGGGAATGCCATCACCACCGCTGAGCATGCTATTGCGATGTTGTTTTCAGCTGCGCGTCAAATTCCGGCTGCCTCAAGCCGTACACAAAACGGCGAATGGCCTAAATCAGATTTTAAGGGCATAGAATTATTCAACAAAACACTCGGCGTAATCGGGTGCGGTAATATAGGCGCTTTAGTCGTAGAGCGCGCTTTAGGCCTGAAAATGAAGGTTATTGCCTTTGATCCTTACCTGACAGATGAGCGTGCGATTAAGCTAGGCGTAGAAAAAGTCGAACTTGACGTCTTGTTCAAGCGCTCAGATGCGATCACTTTGCATACCCCTTTAGTCGAAAGCACAAAAGGTATTGTCTCACGCGAGCGCCTCGCTATGGCCAAAAAGGGTATGATTATTGTCAACTGTGCGCGTGGCGGTCTTGTAGATGAAGAGGCCTTAAAAGAGGCTTTAGAAAGTGGACATGTCCGTGGGGCGGCCCTTGATGTTTTTCAGGTCGAACCTGCAAAAGAAAATATACTCTTTGGCACGCCAAACTTTATCGCAACACCGCATCTCGGTGCCTCGACGCTGGAGGCTCAAGAAAATGTGGCCGTGCAAGTCGCTGAACAAATGTCGGACTATCTCTTAACGGGGGCTGTATCTAACGCCCTTAATACGCCGTCTATCTCTGCAGAAGAGGCCCCTCGCCTCAAGCCATGGGTAGATTTAGCCGATAAGCTTGGTCGTTTAATGGGGCAACTTTTACGCTCCCCTGTCCAAACAGTCGAACTCACCTTTAAAGGTGGAATTACAACATTAAACACCAAGCCTATGAGTGCAGCGGCTCTGGCGGGTTTGTTAAAAAATGCAATGCCCGAAGCCAATATGGTCTCGGCCCCGGTACTTGCTAAAGAACGGGGTATCGCGGTCACGGAAAGCTTTATAGACGAGGCCGAACGTGCAGAGAGCCTAATCCGGCTTACTGTTGAAACGACAGAACGAAAATTCGCCATTGTCGGGACGATTTATCGTGGCGAACCCCGTATTGTGCGTTTGTTTGGAGTCCCTATGGACGCCGCGTTTTCGGAAAATATGCTCTATATTCGCAATGATGACAAACCCGGATTTGTTGGCAAACTCGGCAATCTTTTAGGTGAAGCTAAAATCAATATCGCAACATTTTCTATGGGACGTATGGCACGAGGCGGCGAAGCTGTTTGTCTTGTGTCTATTGACGATTGCGCTCCAGAAGAAGTTTGCGCCAAAATCGAAGCGATTGAGCAGGTTAAAATCGTTGACGCCGTATGTCTCTGATCACGGGGTGTTCGTTTTAAAAATGAAAGATGCAGGGCATATTATGTCCTGCGTCAATACGACGACGACATATTGAACTGCAATTTTTGCTTTCATTTTAATACTCACCCTTCATAGTCTTTCAATGCAGTTACACATAGATTTAAGGCTTTGGGTACTTAATCCGCTCAAAGGCCTAATGTTCATGAGCGGAATTTTGTTTGGGAACATAGCGACGTCCGCCAATGCTCAACTAGAAGAACTTCGGGTCGGCATTAGCCAATTTGACGCCAGCATTTTCGGAATTGGTATAAGTAGCGGACGCGCCAGTGAAAAAAGCCCTGCGATGAATGGTGAAATAATCTTTGCAGAACCCGAGTTGTTGAAATGGGCATACACCCCTCAACCCTTTATAAATGCTACACTTAATTTAGACGGGGAAACATCATTTGCCGGGGCCGGGCTATTATGGCGCCAAACATTTGGTGATAAATTTTACGCAGATTTTGCTTTCGGTCTCGTCATACATGACGGAACAGATGATCTTGAACCCGATACCGGAGAAAATTTTCTAGATTTTCTAGATCGATTCGAGGATACAATAGCTTTCGGGTCTCGTATATTATTTCGCGAACAACTCACATTTGGCTACCGAATCAATGATAATTGGGCCGGAGAGATATTTGGCGAACATCTCTCAAACGGGCAAATCTTTGGCACCATTAATGAAGGCGCTGATACATTGGGCATTCGCGCGGCACGGCGCTTCTAAAACGCGCTGGCTAGATTTTGCTTAGCCCATGGTTTTTACAAACGCCTAACATGTCGCATATATTAAAGCTCGCCAGAGCGTAGAAAATTCGTTAAAGACTAAAAAAGTCTGGGATTAAGATTCTTTAGGCGCAAGGTCGATACCTTGCGCCTTATTTATGAGGTGAATTATGGCCAATGTTGTCGTCGTTGGGTCGCAATGGGGCGATGAAGGAAAAGGCAAAATCGTCGATTGGCTTTCTAGCCGCGCCGATGTTGTTGTCCGCTTTCAAGGCGGTCACAATGCCGGCCATACACTTGTTGTTGACGGTGAGACATATAAGCTTAGCTTACTACCGTCTGGCGTCGTGCGTGGCGGAAAACTTTCCGTGATTGGTAATGGCGTTGTCCTTGACCCTTGGGCTTTTTTATCCGAAGTCGAGCGGATTAAAAATCAAGGCGTGAAGGTTAATCCTGAAAACTTGCTGATCTCAGAATCGGCGGCTCTAATTTTACCCATTCACTCGGAACTTGATGGCATAAGAGAGAACCACGAAGACGGTGTTAAAATCGGCACAACCAAACGCGGCATAGGGCCAGCTTATGAAGACAAGGTTGCGCGTCGAGCCATTCGGGTTTGTGATCTGGCTGACGACGCCCATTTATTAGCGCGTTTAAAGAATCTGTTACACCACCACAACGCCTTACGTCGAGGTCTAGGCAAGCCAGAAACCGACGCCGATTCACTCTATCAAAAACTGGTTGAAATCGCGCCTAAAATACTCCCCTTTATGGCGCCTGTATGGCATGCATTAGATGAAGCTCAACGCTCTGACAAACGCATATTGTTTGAAGGCGCTCAAGGCGCCATGCTCGACATCGACCACGGCACATACCCATTCGTTACCAGTTCAAATACAATTGCAGGACAAGCGTCTGCCGGATCGGGGATAGGACCACGCGCTCTAAATTACGTTCTAGGCATTACAAAAGCCTATACAACGCGCGTCGGAGAGGGTCCGTTTCCCACAGAATTATTTGATGATATCGGGCACCGCCTCGGCGAGCGCGGCCATGAATTTGGAACTGTGACCGGACGACAAAGACGGTGCGGCTGGTTTGATTCCGTTATGGTCAAACAGGCGATTATAACTGGCGGAATTACGGGTATAGCGTTGACAAAACTGGATGTACTCGATGGCTTGGCTGAACTCAAAATATGTACAGGGTATAAATTAAATGGCAAATTATTACGTCGCTTACCCGCAGGTGCGGCCAATCAAGCTGGCGTACAACCTATTTATGAAAGCATGCCAGGTTGGCAAGGCTCGACACGCGGAGCGCGCTCTTGGGCTAATCTGCCCGCTGAAGCCGTTAAATATGTCCGGCGCGTAGAAGAACTTATTGGATGTCCGGTTTCTATGGTGTCTACATCACCAGAGCGCGAAGACGTTATTTTAATGCGAGATCCGTTTAAATCTTAAACTGTCATACGCAAGATAGGAGTGCTTACCCCCGTCTTGTTTAGACCATTGAGGATTTAACCCCTTGATCTAGCGTTGACCTGCTCGATATGTCCTGTCAAGCGAGCCTATGTCATTCAGTCCTTCTGATTCTCCACAGTTAAATCGCCCCGTGCTTTTGACAGTATCTTTATTATTGATTGTAATTTGGGGCAGCGCTTTCACGCTTGTCGGCTATGCTGTTGATTATATTTCTCCGCTCTGGCTTGTCATTTACCGCTTAATTGTCGGGACAATTTGCATGACCACATGGACATATATAAAGGGTGCCCCCTTACCGCCACTCTCAGATAAAAGATGGCGCTACTACGGAGGCCTCGGCATTACAGGCAGCGTCCTACCCTTCTATTTGATCTCGGTTGGACAGTTAGAGGTCGATAGTGGTTTGACAGCAATCATTGTTGGCGCCAGCCCACTTATTACAATTATATTGGCACATTTTCTAACTAACGAACGCCTGACACTAATTAAATTAGCAGGATTTATCATTGGCTTTATTGGAATTATTTTATTGTTCCTCCCTGATGATTTTAGCTTCAATCTAGTGGCGGCGTGGAAGTCTCAACTCATTATCTTATTGGCGGGCGCGTCATATGCGAGCACGACAGTATTGGCGAAGCGCGCGCCCAAAACGTCGGCCAGCATTGCGTCCACCATAATGCTTCTCGTCGGGTGTTTTATCTCACTGTGTTTTGGGTTGGCAACGGGCATACCCGAAACCCTTCCCAAGCCTTCGGCCCTATTTGCGGCAATTGCGTTGGGTATCGGCAGCACAGGCATTGCCACCTTACTTTTCATTTGGCTGATAGATCAAACGGGCCCGACATATGTAGCGAATGTGAATTATTTTGTACCGGCTGCTTCTGTAATTTTTGGAGTCCTATTTATGGACGAAATCTTTACATGGAAAATCGCCCTCGCATTAGGTATTATTCTGGGGGGCGTGATGATTTCACGTATCGGTCAAAATAACGTTCGCGCGAAAACCCAGATAAGGTTCCGTTAAGACCAAAGCCAATGCCTCTATCTATAAATCTTTCAAGACCGCAAACGGATTAGACGCTGAATCTTGATTTGGGTGTATATCCGCCTCCTTAGAAACCAACCCATGATTAAGTGGTCCGTGTCCAGCACCCAATTTCGGTGCCATTTTGATAGCTTCAAAAACAAAGTCTCGCGCGGCCAGTACGGCTTCGTCCAAAGGCACTCCCAACGCCAACCCCGCCGCCACAGCACTTGCCAATGTGCATCCTGTCCCGTGCGTATGACGAGACTGCAGTCGCGGGCCGGTCATCATATTTGCCCCCTGATCAGAGACAAGAACATCCACGACAGTTTTACCCTTAAGATGTCCGCCTTTCATCAAAACCGCATATAGGCCCATATCTAACAATTTCTCACCGACACGACTAAGGTCCTCTGGCGCGGATATATCTTCATCACTCAGCAAGACCGCTTCAGGGACATTGGGTGTCAAAACATCTACGAAAGGAATAAGCTGCGTTTTGAGCGCTTCAAGCGCCGCGCTTTCAAGAAGCCTATCTCCTGACGTTGCAATCATCACAGGGTCTAGCACCACAAAAGCCTCTGTTTGCGCAATCTCTTCTGCGACAACTTTTACAATGCTTTCAGTCCCCAACATACCAATTTTTATAACGTCGACCCCTATATCGTCCATCACACTCTTAATTTGCGCACGCACCAACTCAGCTGGCATAAATTCAACCTGTCGCACACCCTGCGTATTTTGCGCCGTCACGGCTGTAATCACGGTTGCGCTATAAGCCCCAAATGCTGCACATGTCTTTATGTCAGCCTGCACACCCGCCCCGCCTGAAGAATCTGAACCGGCAATGCAAAGGACGCGACCTATTTGACTGTGCTCATCCATTCTCAATAGCTTCCCAAATTTTCAAGGCTTGCGCGGTTTCACCCACGTCATGTACGCGCAATATAGAGGCTCCAGCTTGTGCTGACCAGAGTGCCGCTGCGAGAGAGCCGCCAAGACGGTCATCACTCGTGCTACCATCAATTTTACCAATAAAGCTCTTGCGGGAAACCCCCATAAGTAGCGGGCACCCTAAGACCATGAAATCCTGTAGATGTTTTAAAAGCGCTAGATTATCGTCTTGGCGCTTTCCAAATCCGATACCCGGATCAATGGTAATATGTTTACGCTCAATACCGGCAAATTCCAAAGCATCAATGCGCTTGGAAAGATAGGTTTTCACATCCACCACCGTATCATCATAATAGGGATTATTCTGCATGGTTTCAGGTGAACCTTGGGCATGCATTATAATAACCGGGCAGGCTAAATCTGCGGCTAAGGGTTCAGATCTGGGGTCAAAACTCAGAGCCGTGACATCATTCCAAATATCAGCCCCCGCCAAGACAGCCGCCTCAGCGACGTCCGGTTTGCGCGTATCAATCGAGATCAGTGGTTCCATATCAAAATCACGCACAGTTTCACGAAGAGCGCCGATGATAGGGATTGTGCGCATAATTTCGTCTTTGATCGAAACGTCCTGTGCGCCGGGGCGAGTACTTTCCCCGCCGATATCAATAATATCCGCGCCTGCATCTATCATCGCAAGCGCCTGCTTTATTGCAAGATCAAGATTGTCATAACGCCCGCCGTCAGAAAAACTATCGGGCGTCACATTTAATATACCCATGATTTTAGGGCGTTTAAAGGTCATAATTTGAACTAGCTAGCTTGTGAGATAAAAAGTATATTGTCATCCAGGTCTTTAAACTCAGCCATTTGTCTTTCGCGCTCCGGCAATGTTCGAATATGGTTTTCATCCGGCTCTATAAAATCGTCGACGAGCTTTTCATCCCCTATGAATTTCAAGGCCGCCACCGTGGTTGGAATATCGTTTATCGGCCAATCAAGCACCGTAAAAGGATACGGTATAAGATTTTTAACTTTCGAAATACACAATTGCGCAGCTGCTATATTAGAAACAAGGGCCAACTCAGTTTCCCCAATAAGGCCAAATCCCATTATATCCGTATGATATTGACATGCACCCTCAGATCGACATCTTGCCAGAAACGCTGAATTCGGTGCTGAGGCTCGCATATCAATAGATTATGCTTCTGTCGCATCACCCATATTTTTAGGTTTTTTCGTCGTAGGCACAGCCGCAACAGACGGCTTGTTAGATCCATCAGCACGTTTGGGTTTTATACCGTCGGAAAGTAAAACCGTAATCTCGTCACCCGAGAGGGTTTCATATTCCAACAAGGCCTCAGATAAAGCCACCCAATCCTTTTTCTTCTTCTTAAGAATTTTCAAAGCCGTTTCATGCGCCTCGGTGACAAAGCGCTTAATCTCGGATTCAATTAATTTCGCGGTTTCAGGTGAGATTGAGGAGCCACGCCCAATTCCGGGATGGAAGCTTTGTTGATCCGTATTTTTATAGGCAATAGGTCCGATTTCATCAGACAAGCCCCACTCTGTAACCATAGCCGTGGCTATACGCGTGACTTGTTCAATATCAGAACTCGCCCCAGAGGTCACTTTGTCATAGCCAAATTTTATCTCTTCCGCGGCCCGTCCGCCCATCGCCATAGCCATGCGCGCTATCATTTCCTGACGACTTTGCGAAATTTGGTCTCGTTCGGGCATATATTGTACCATGCCCAAGGCCCGTCCACGCGGAATAATGGTAGCTTTGTGGATAGGCAGCGAGCCTTCCATATTCAAGCCAACAATGGCATGACCCGCCTCGTGATATGCGGTCATTTGTTTTTCTTCATCCGTCATCGCCAAAGTCCGACGCTCTGCTCCCATCATGACCTTGTCACGCGCATCTTCAAATTCACGCAATGTTACTTTCAATTTGTTGCGACGGGCAGATAATAGTGCGGCTTCATTCACGAGATTCGCCAGATCAGCACCGGAAAAGCCCGGCGTGCCACGGGCGATATATTGCACGTCAACATCGGCCGCGATCGGTTTTCCACGCATATGCACGCCTAGAATTTTTTCACGTCCGGCTATATCAGGATAGGGTACTTCGATTTGACGGTCAAAACGTCCGGGACGTAAAAGCGCCTTATCCAGAACATCAGGACGGTTAGTCGCCGCGATAATAATAATACCTTCCTTGCCATCAAAACCGTCCATTTCAACGAGTAATTGGTTCAAGGTCTGCTCACGTTCTTCATGACCGCCAGATGTTCCAACGCCCCTATGACGCCCTACAGCATCAATCTCGTCAATAAAGATAATACAGGGCGCATTTTTGCGCGCATCTGCAAACATATCCCTGACACGCGAGGCACCAACCCCGACAAACATTTCAACAAAGTCAGAACCAGATATAGTAAAGAAAGGAACACCGGCTTCACCAGCAACAGCACGCGCCAAAAGCGTCTTACCAGTCCCCGGAGGACCAATGAGCAAAGCGCCTGTCGGAATTTTAGCGCCTAACCGGGTGAACTTCGTCGGATCTTGTAAAAACTCTACAACTTCTTTGAGATCTTCTTTCGCACTTTGTACGCCAGCCACATCATCAAATGTGACCTTACCCTGTGTTTCCGTCAGGAGTTTCGCGCGCGACTTACCAAAACTCATGGCGCCGCCACGTCCCCCGCCTTGCATAGAGCGCATAAATATAAGTGCGATCCCGATTATCAATATCATCGGGATGAGGCTCCCAAGAATATTTACCAAAGGGCTCGCGCGCTTCAGCTCTTTAAAGGCATAGGGTACATCGTTTTCTTCAAAAAGCTCTGCTGGTTTATCACTATAACGCGCACCAATGGCTTTAAACGCTTTCCCGTCTGATAGCGTCCCGACAATCAAACCGCTATCACTATCAATTTCAGCTTTAACAATCGTCCCGTTCTTGACTTGCTGCGTAAGTTCTGAATAGCTCATCTCACTATTCTGCACAGGTTGCAAAGAATTTTGGGACACAGAAATCATCACAAGAAACATGGTCACTATTAAAGCCCACATCGCCAAATTTCGCATCGACATCTTCATAATCTTAAATCCATAAAAGGCACAGGAACAGAACTAAAAGGCATTCAGCCATCAGTCTTAATACATATAGGGCTCCCCTTGCAAAACATAAGCCCCACTCACGTTAAATTTATCACATTTTCTATATAAATACTCTTAATTCTGTAAAAATGCATTCAAACGGTCTTGAACACATGATTTTACTCTAAATTCGGGGTTATTCATAAGACCAATGTCTAGGCGTCCGGAAGGTTTATGCACATGTAAAGGCAGGCTCGCACGCGCAGACTGTGGAATCGTGCGTGTGATCTCTTCAATACGGGACTTCCAATTCGACTGTTGTGTCTCAATGGATAACATCGGTCGTTGAACATATGGAAACGCGCAGAGGGCAATTGTTTGCCAGTTCCCGTCATTTGCTTCGCACTTATAACGCCTATCCCAAATACGCTGAGCTTTGGGAGACAGAGAAACTAGATTAAATACATCTTTTATCTGCGTCTCGCCGTTCAAATTTTTGCGGAAAATTCGGGTTGAAAACCGCATATTCCGCGCCACTAAATACCCCTCACGCAGGCGTTCAATTTTAGCCCCCCCCAATGTGGCCGCTTTAAAGTCGTCTGCCGCCATACGGTCTCGCAAATTTTGTAGATTTACACGCGGGATATGCCCGTCTAATCCGCTAACACATCGTATGATATGGTAAAGCAATTGTGGCGGCGGTAGAGCGTCAAATGTAACATAGCCCTCGTCATGCAGGGTGACATGCCTATCTTTCCAGCCTTGCAATATACGACATTCTTCATCACGCCCGTCTTGCAATATTTTTACAGTCTCAAGCAAATGCGCTCGCAAAGGCGGGCGTGACCTCAAATAATCTCGTGCGCGAATACGACTGAAATTGCGATTTTCATTAGAAGGGTCGTCCACCCATCTACTGGATTGGGCCACATTATAATCTCGAAGTGTCTTACGGGATACACCCAGTAAGGGGCGAATGAGGCTTATGCCTTCCAATTCTGGCCAGACTGCATTTAACAAGGACGCTTGCATGCCCGCAGCCCCCCGCCAATCTGTTCCTCGATCATATCGCATCAATACTGTTTCGGCCTGATCATCCCGGCTATGCGCGGTCAGCAAGATTTCAATACCGTTTTCCCGACAGGCTTGACCCAATAAACCATAACGCGCCCGGCGGGCTTTTTCCTGAATACCGGATGTTATTTTTTTGGGCTGCCATGTTAATATTTGCGTCTTAAGACCAAGTTTTTTTGCGAAATCTGCGGCCTGAATCGCTTCTTCTCGGGAACCGATACGCAAGCCATGATCAACAATAAGAACAAGCGCTAATTGCGGGTGTTTTTTTAGGCTATGGAGTAAGGCCGTGCTATCACCGCCACCTGAATAAGCAATCGCAAAACGGTTTTCCGGGTCAGGACAAAGCGCAGCCAACCGTTGTGAAACAATTGTCGGAAATTCCGACTTTAGCATCCGGCGCGGGTCGTCTCAATCCGGGCTTTTTCACGAAGAGACGCGTTTGCATTTGGAAATTGCCCCGGAAAACTCGCCAAGGTCTGACAAGCTTCCGCTTGATTGCCCAATTGATTAAGTGTGGCGGCTAAACGGATCATAGCATCAGGGGCTTTAGGTCCATTGGGGGCTTTACGCATAGATCCAATATAGGCATCGGCCGCATCATTATAACCGCCGCGCACGAAATAAGTCTCTCCTAGCCAGAAATTTATTTCACCCGCATCCGGCGCTTCCGGTTTAAATTCTAAATATTGTTTGAATGCCGTTTGCGCGCCTAAAAAATCACCCTCAGATAACTTACGTTTCCCGGTTTCAGGCAATTGAGACAGATCGTTATAATCTTGTTGTACCGGTATTGTAGCTTCGCGATAAACCGGCGCAGCGGGAACCTGACTCAACTGTGTGCCAGGCGAGATGTCACCATATGTACGAGATGTAGTTGGCTCTCCAGCCAGCCCTGATGTCGAATAATCTGAATATCCGTTCCCGGAGGATATAGTCCCCAAGGACCCGTCAGAGTTAGCCCCGCCATATGTTCGGGCAGTCGACGGTGAACGGGTTTCCGAATTCACCAGATCAACAGCATCCAAATGGATACGCATACGAGTTGATAGTTCTTGCATCTCACGAATATCTTCGGCTAATGCTGCGGCTTCTGAGCTAAGACTATCGCGTTCATAGCGCAAACGTTCGACTTCGCCCGTCAGATTTCGAACCGACGCTTCCAATCCATCCATACGTTGCATTAAGCGTTCAGCCGCCGGGTCTCCCGTCAGCAACCGGTTTTCAAGTACAGTTAGTCTTTGGGCTAACACCGCATTTTGCGCCGCTAATTCTTTCTTGCTTTGAGCCTGAACAGGATTGGCAATCAGAACAGAAGCACTCAATAAACTTAGGGCAAGGGCGCGCATAATTCCTCCGAAGACATCATAATAAAAAAGCCAGGCTGTAGACCTATGATCCAAATAGCCTGACTTTAAAGTCTAAATTAAGGCCAATAGCATTAAAAGCCCGTTAAAAAACATTATACAGCGTTAAAAGCCTGTTTCCGAGGATTTATTAATAGCATTAACCCACGGCGCCTGAAACAATATTGGTATGCCCATTACGGTTACGTGCCCAACCTTCATCATTAGAGCGTCCATCAATAGGACGTTCTTTACCATATGAAACAGTTGTCAAGCGGCCGGGTTGAACCCCGAGACTCACAAGGTAATCTTTCACAGTGCTGGCACGGCGCTCGCCCAATGCAAGATTATATTCCCGTGTCCCGCGTTCATCTGCATTTCCTGCCACGACCGCTGTAACCCTGTCATATGTTTTGAGCCACTCGGCTTGGCGACGTAAAACTTCGCGCGCATCCGGTGATAGATCAAAACGATTATACCCGAAATAAATCCGGTCTTCTCCAGACTGATATATAAAATCTTCGACAGAACCCGCTGTCGGCAAATTCACCTCTGGTGCCGCAATCGGAGCCTGTGTGACCGTTTCAACAGGTGCAGGCTGTGTAAATACAGGAGCAGGCGCTTCTGCGACAGGTGTTTCGACAATAGGCGCAGGCTCTGGTGTTGAGGCACAGGCAGACAGAACAATAATAGATCCCGTCATTAGAAACGTTCTTATACTCATAGTTATCCTCTTTATATCATTCTTATTAGGTTTTTATTGAACACCCAATATTAGTAAACTCCTCCCTGAGTGTTCAATCAAGTGTAAATATAACAATTCCCAATAAATTTTGAATCCCGCTTATTATATGTGCGACTTTAACGAGGCAATTTTGCCGAAATTATGGCAATATGGGCGACCATGCCGGATCTGACCCCTGCCCCGGTATTGGCATTTTACGCAAATTCCGGCCCGATAAATCAACTGACCAAATTTCACTACGTGCATTTCGGCCTCGGGTTTCGCGACTAAATAAAATAACACGACCATTCGGAGACCATGTTGGCCCTTCATCCAAATAGCTTGTGGTCAAAATGCGTTCGCCTGACCCATCCGAATTCATGACACCGATAGAAAATTGACCTTTATGACTTTTTACAAAGGCAATCAAATCCCCTCGCGGCGACCAAATCGGAGCCGAATAGCGCCCTTTACCAAAACTGATACGCTTCACATCACTCCCATCAGCGCGCATAGTGTAAATTTGGGACGACCCGCCCCGATCCGAATTAAACACAATATCACGCCCAGTTGGGGCAAAACTGGCTGATACATCAATGGCCGGGTCAGAGGTCAGGCGCGTTGTCGAGCGTGAGCCCAAATCCATTACATATATATCGCTATTTCCGCGTCGGGAAAGCGTCATGATAACCTTATCCCCACGTGGAGAAAAATGGGGAGCAAAGGTCATACCGGGAAAATTGCCTAAAATTTCACGCCGCCCGGTTTCAATATCCAGTAAATAAATTTGAGGCACATTGCTCTCATAAGACATAAATGTAATTTTTTGCGCATTAGGTGAAAATCGCGGCGTTAAGACTGTACGCGACCCCGTCAATAACATTTGCGGATTTGCGCCGTCCTGATCCATAATGGCCAGACGTTTACGGCGATCCGTCTTTGGCCCGCTCTCATCAATAAAGACGATACGACTATCGAAATACCCACTCTCACCCGTCAATTTTTCATAAATAGAATCCGAGACTTTATGGGCTATGCGGCGCCAGTTATCAGGCGTTGTGGCAAACCGTAATCCCGCCAATTGTTTGCCGTCAAAAATATCCCATAAACGAAACTCTACCCGGAGGCGTGATTCTGTTTCCATAACGATACGACCCGATACCAAGGCCTCCGCTTTGATCACTCGCCAATCGGCAAAGGTCGGTTGATAATTAATATCGGTCTGGCGTTCAATAAAAGAGGCCGGATCAAGCGCTTTAAACAGGCCAGAGCGTTCCAAATCTGCTCGTACGACTTGGGCTAAATCTTTGCCTATCTGCGCGACCCGTGCATCTGACGTAATAAAGTCTGGAACCGCGATCGGGGTCGGATCGAGGTTTCCTTTGGTAATATCAATTTGCAATTGAGCCTGTGCGCTTGGGGCTATTAAGACTCCAAGCCAAATCGTTATATAAGCTATCCATGCGATAAAGCGTGTCATCATACCTATCCTTTGCCCTCTAAATTATCAGGCCCCTCATATCTCGCAGCCCTCTTATTCACAACAAATCACCTGCTTTGAAAACCTTAAACGTCAGGCCGAAAACTTAATTCCATATCTTTCCAAGCGCTATATTTTTCAACAGGTAAGAAATCATAGGGTGCACATTTAGACACGGCTCGCAAGGCGCGTTCTGCAGCAATCTTCAGATATGTGTTCGCCGATGAATTAATGCGGGCCTTATCCAGCAATGTCGCACTTTTTACATATCCGTTTTGATCGAGTTGGACACGCACCCTCACGATTAAATCTTCGGGGTTTTTAGCATCGACCGAAATCCGCCAGCAGTGATACATTTTCGATTGTAAAGCATCAATTTCGTTAACCGTTAACTTCGTCCCGAGCCCGGCGCTTGCGCGGGCGACTTTGGCAAATTCATATTGATTTTTTTCTGACTCTAAGGTTTTTTGCTTATGTCTTTCGGGTTGATTTTTGCGAGATTTATCTATGAGGGCTGATAAATTATCCAAATCAAAAATCGGAACTTCCGGCTCGGCTGAACCGTCTTCAACCTCATCTTCCCTGTCTGGAATAGGGATATCTTTACGCGTAGACGGGGGCAAAACCTCGGCTATTTTCTCAAGCTGTCCGGCCTCAGCGTCACTATCTACCCCGTCAGGGTCGGTTTCCAATACGGTTTCATCAGGCGTTTCCAACGCTCTTGACATCTCAGCTTCCGTAATTTGATCCGGTGTTTTGGCCTTGAGTGCCGCACGGATATTTGTGTCTTCTGCGACCGAGATAATTTCAACGGGTATAACACGCCCTTCTTGTGTCGGCGCAATTTCACCCGAAAACAATAAAAGCCCTCCGAACATAATAGCTGCATGCAAGACAATAGATATGAACCAGGAAAGATTCATAAATCTATTGCTGTATCGGGTCAGTGACCAGTCCCAAATTAGAAAATCCAGCCTGATTCACCCGGGCCATAACTTTCATAACAGCCCCGTAATCGCTGGCTTCATCGGCTCGTAAATATATGCGTTCATCATATCCATTCGCCGCTATTGCAATGAGACGTGAGGCGAGATCATCAAGACCGACTTCCGTATCTTGAAGAAAAATATCGCCGCCTTGATTGACCGTAATCGTAATCGGTTCTTGTTTCGAGGGTAAAGATTTTGCGTCCGTCTTTGGCAGTTCCACAGGTACGCCAACAGACAAAAGCGGTGCGGCGATCATAAAAACAATCAGCAGAACCAACATAACATCGACAAGCGGCGTGACATTGATTTCAGAATTCAACTTCCGGCGAGCGCGCCGTCGTCCATTTCCAGAAGACCGTGTCGAACCAATACTCATAGCCATCACTACCCCCCTTTGCTAATTTTTCGCGACAATATAGCAGAGAGTTCATCCGCATACCCTTCAAGACGGCCCGCATATTTATCTAAATCTGTTGAAAACTTATTATAAAAAATCACGGCCGGAATAGCTGCGATTAACCCCAAAGCCGTCGCGAACAAAGCTTCGGCAATACCGGGGGCGACGACCGATAAATTCGTATTTTGTGAAACAGCGATAGCCCGAAAGGCATTCATAATCCCCCAAACGGTTCCAAACAGCCCGATAAAAACGGAGGCCGAACCCACGGTCGCCAAAACGGACAGCCCGCCCTCAGCCTTGGCAAGTTCGCGGTTCACAACCAATGTCATAACGCGATCAATGCGCTCTCGCGTGGATAAAATCGTGGCATCACTGCGCGGATTATTCTTACTTTCATCCCATTCGCGCATAGCCGCCGCAAAAACCCGCGCCATAGGGTCTTTCGCATCATTGGCCAAGCCGGTGGATAACTCGTCTAAAGTCCGACCTGACCAAAACGTATCTTCAAAGTTTTCAGCGCGTTTTTTTAAAGTTCGAAAAGACATCGTTTTTTCAACGGCGATTGCCCAAGACCACAGAGATGCCAAAACCAGTATAATCATTACGGCTTTAACCACCCAATCCGCACGCAGAAATAATGATAAAAATGAAAAATCGCCGGTTGTTACCGGTGCCAAGGTCGAGGCTTGAAAAATGAAATCTACGAGCATCATGGATTACGGTCTTTCTTTGAAGTTATGTCGATACGGCAAACAGAATCAATCTATCTCACTCTTAAAACTATATGTCGGTCAAACACCAATTAACAGCTTGTAAGATAGCTTTAGAAACAATTCCTTAACCATAAACTTATATGGTGTTTTACTATGCGAATTTAGG